>NZ_AGFG01000029.1 GCF_000226255.1 Desulfovibrio sp. A2 | reverse complement strand
TGTTGCTTCGCGGCCACCTCGCGCAGGGTGCGGGCGGTGCAGGCCGTCTCGTCCGCGTCGGGGGTGGCGCGGGTCAGCGCCGCCTCCAGCGCCACCCAGGCGGCGTACTGTTCCTGGCGCAACGCATCGAAGCGCGCGGCGAACCCGTCACGAATGCTCCTGACGGCCGAGCGCTGCTCTTCCGTGGGCGGCGCGAGCGGCGGCGGGGCGTCATAGGGGCTGACCTGCCCCGCACCTGGGGGCGGCGCGGGGGGAAGGCCCATGGCAAAGGGCGGCAACGGGGGCGGCCCGAAATCGGGTCTGGGGCCGGAATGCAGCGGCCCCACGGCCCGGGCGGTCACGGCGGCAAGGGCCATGCCCGCCAGCAGCAGGGCCACGCAGGTCCCGGTACGGACGGTGGCTGGCAACATTTCCATCTCCTGTGCCCGGCCGCGCCCAGGGAGTCGGCATGCGCGGATCGCCGCTGCGTCCCGTGGCGGATGGGGCCGGTGCATGGGAATGCTATCGTCCGTTTCCGATGCGGCTCAACCCTTGATATGGTTAAGAAATGTAAAGGAGCTAATGTGACGTGCCGCGAGCGCTTTTCGTGGCGGCCGGATACATTTTCGCGGTGGGCAGAGTGGAGGGGGAAGACACTGCAAACCCCCGTGCGGCGGGTGCGCGCACGGGGGCGAGGTGGGGCGGGATGGCGGGTCGGGTCGGCCAGTCAGAACAGGCCGGACCAGCAGGATAAGGACGGGCAGGGCCGAAGCGGGGCGCGGCCGGAGGCGGATCAGGCGATGGGCGTGGGGGCCTCGCCGTCCAGCATCTGGTCGTCCTTCAGGTTCACGCCGGACAGGCCCAGGGCCAGCGCCTTGCCCAGCAGGTAGTCCAGGGTGCGGGCGGCCTGCGCCGGGGGAAACCCCTCGGGCCGGATGTTGGAGATGCAGTTGCGCCGCTCGTCGGTCAGGCCCACGCAGGGGGCGTAGGTCATGTAGATGCCCATGCTGTCCGGTGAACTGAGGCCCGGCCGTTCGCCAATGAGCACGGCAACCACCCTGGCCTTCAGGCATTCTCCGGCCTCGTCGCCCACGGCCACCCGACCCATGTCCACGAAGCAGGGCGGGGCCAGGGCAAGCCCGCGCGCGGCGGTCAGGGGCAGGAACGCCCGCAGGAAGGGGGCTGCCTGCCGCTGGATGGCGGCGGTGGACAGCCCGTCGGCGATGACGATGGCGAGGTCGAACAGGGTGTCGTTGGCGCGGGGCGTCGCGGTGGCGGCGTTGGTCGCTGCCTCGCGCAGGCGTGCGGCGGATGCGTCGTCCAGTCTGCGGCCCAGGTCCGGCCGGACAAGGTATTCCTGCCGGTCGCGCACCCGGCTGCGGGCCTCCAGCAGGGGCAGGCCGGATTCGGCGAACAGCACGCGCAGGTCCGCGAACAATTCCTCGCGGGCCAGCGGCAGGTGCACGGCGTCGCGGGCGCGGGCGTGGGCCAACTGAAAGTCGAGGCAGGCGGCCGTGGGCAGGCTTACCCCGGCCCGGCCCAGGGCGATGCGCGCGTCGGTGTGGGCGCGCAGGGCGGCCCATGCGTCCCGTGTGAGGGCACTGGGGAGCGTGAGGGCCGTGGGAGACGACGCGGCGGCCGGTTCCGCCACGGGGGCGTTGCCCCGGGCGACGGGTGAGGGGGGAGTGTCTGGGCGCGTGTCTGGGCGCGTGGTCATGCCGCACCTCCGCAGCTGGTAGAGCCTGGGGGGATGTCCGTGGTGTCGGCATCCGCCAGTTCCGGCGGCAGGTCCAGCGGCAGGGGCGCGCCGTCGGCAAGGCTCGGGCGCATGCCCGCGTCGAAAAAGCCCACCGAGGCCAGCCACTTCTCGAATTCCGGCGCGGGCCGCAGCCCCAGCACCCGGCGCAGGTACAGCGCGTCGTGGAACGAGGTGGACTGGTAGTTGAGCATGATGTCGTCGGCCCCCGGCACGCCCATGATGTAGGCGCAGCCCGCCACGCCCAGCATGGTCAGCAGCACGTCCATGTCGTTCTGGTCGGCCTCCACGTGGTTGGTGTAGCACACGTCCACGCCCATGGGCAGGCCCAGCAGCTTGCCGCAGAAGTTGTCCTCCAGCCCGGCGCGGATGATCTGCTTGCCGTCGTACAGGTATTCCGGGCCGATGAACCCCACCACCGTGTTCACCAGAAACGGCGAAAAGGCGCGGGCCACGCCGTAGGCGCGGGCCTCCAGCGTCTGCTGGTCCACGCCGTGGTGGGCGTTGGCCGAAAGGGCGGAACCCTGCCCGGTCTCGAAATACATCACGTTGTCGCCCCGCGTGCCGCGCGCCAGCGAAAGGGCCGCCGCGCGCCCCTCGGCCAGCATGGCCAGATCCACGCCAAAGCTGGCGTTGGCGGCCTGCGTGCCCGCGATGGACTGGAACACCAGGTCCACGGGCGCGCCCTTGGCGATGGCCTCAATGGTGGTGGTCACGTGGGTGAGCACGCAGCTTTGCGTGGGGATGTCGTAGCGGGTGCGCACGTCGTCCAGGATATGCAGCAGGCGCGTCACCGCGTGCAGGTTGTCGGTGGCGGGGTTGATGCCGATGCAGGCGTCGCCGCTGCCGTAGGCCAGCCCGTCGATGACCGAGGCCAGCACCCCCTTGGGGTCGTCGGTGGGGTGGTTGGGCTGCAGGCGCACGGCCAGACGGCCCGGCAGGCCGATGGTGGTGCGGAACGCGCTGACGTTGTGGATTTTCGACGCCGCCAGCACCAGGTCCTGGTTGCGCATCACCTTGGACACGGCGGCGGCCATCTCGGGCGTCAGGCCGGGGGCCACGGCGCGCAGGGCGGCCCCGTCGGCCAGGTCGGACAGCAGCCATTCGCGCAGCTGCCCCACGGTCATGTGGCGCACCGGAGCGAAGGCGGTGGCGTCGTGGCTGTCGATGACGAGGCGGGTCACCTCGTCCGTTTCGTAGGGGACGAGGGGCTCTTCCAGAAAGGCGGTGAGGGGCGTGTCGGCCAGCAGCAGTTGCGCGGCCACGCGTTCTTCGGCGCTGACGGCGGCGATGCCCGCCAGCACGTCGCCCGAGCGGTGCGGGGTGGCCTTGGCCATCAGGTCCGCCAGTGAACGGAAGGAAAAATGCCGGGTGCCGAGGGTGCAGGTGCGCATGGGGGCTCCGGGGTTCACCGGCCGGTATCGGCACGGGGGGAAGGCGAAGGCCCCGCCGCCGTGGGGCGGCGGGGCCGGTGTGATCCTTGGGCTTCGGAAGACCGCAGCGGCATGGCCGCCGGTTCGGTTCCTAGTCCTTGGTGGCTTCGGCCAGCGCCACGCCTTCCAGGTCATCCGCCTCCAGCCCGGCGGCGGAACCCGCGAACAGGCGGAAGTAGGCGTAGGACACGGCAAGGATGCCCGCGTAGATGGCCGCCAGCTTGAGGTTGTAGTACGTCACGGCGGCCAGCGCAACGAGGGCGATGACCAGCCCCACCGTGGGGGCCAGCGGGTACAGCGGGGCCACGAAGGGCCGGGCCATTTTCGGTTCGTTGACCCGCAGCGAGAAGAACGACAGCAGCGAGATGACATACAGGGTCAGCGCGCCGAACACCGACAGGGTGATGATGTCCGCCGTCTTGCCCGAGAGAAGGGCGATGATGCCCACCACCATGTTGGCGACGAGCGCGTTGGCCGGGGTGCGGAACCTGGCGTGCACGCGGCCCAGAATGGGCGACATGTAGCCCACCCGGCCCATTTCCAGCACGGCGCGCCCGGCCGCCAGGATGATGCCGTGGAACGAGGCCACCAGGCCGAACAGGCCGATGAAGATCAGCATGTGGTACAGCACGTTGCTGTCGCCCACCACGCGGCCCAGGGCCAGCGGCAGGGGCGAGTCGGACGGGGCCGCGCCGGGGGTGGGGTAGACGATGGCCTCCCACCCGGCCACGCCCGTGGCGCAGATGAAGGTGAACACGGCCAGGGCCACCAGGGTGATGATGGCCGAGCCGAAGCCGATCAGGATGTTGCGCTGCGGGTTCACGGCTTCTTCGGCCACGTTGGCCACGCCCTCGATGGCCAGGAAGAACCAGATGGCGAAGGGAATGCAGGCGAACACGCCGCTCATGCCGTTGGGCAGGGCGTTCATGGACAGGTTGGCCCAGGTCACGCTGGGCGCGGTGACGCCGCAGAACACCAGCAGTTCGCCCACGGCCAGCACGGTGATGAACAGTTCGAACTGCGCCGCCGCCTTCACCCCGTAGATGTTCAGCGCGGTGAACAGCACATAGGCCACGATGGCGATGTGCATGGCCGGAACGTCGGGCAGGAACAGGTTGAAGTAGGCCCCGATGGCCGCCGCGATGGCGGGCGGCGCGAACACGAATTCGATGACCTGCGCGATGCCCGCCAGAAAGCCCATCTGGCGGCCAAGGGCGCGGGTGCCGTAGACGAAGGCCCCGCCCGCGCGGGGAATGGCGCAGGCCATTTCGGTGTAGCAGAAGGTGAAGCACAGATACATCAGGATGATGAACAGCGTGGCGATGGCGAGGCCCAGCGTGCCGCCCTGCTCCAGCCCCAGGTTCCACCCGAAGTATTCGCCCGAAATGACGTAGCCCACGCCAAGGCCCCAGAGCATCCAGGGGCCCAGCTTGCGTTCTAGCGTTGCCGGTGTGGCGGTGCCGCTCATTGTGTCTCTCCTTCTGGCCGGTTGCGTGTTGCGTGCCGGTTGCGGTTGATGCGTGACCGGCCACGGCAAAGCATCATGCATGCCAGCGGCGGAGGAGGGCGAAAGGTCGGGGGGAATCGGGCGCGGCCAGATGGTGTTCCTGCCGAGCCGGGGGCTTGGGCCCCAAGGGCGCGGGCTTTGGCCATGACCGAAAGCAGGGAAGGGATGAAAGGGGGTGCGGTGTGGAGAGGAGAGGGCTTGCTCTGTCTTTTTGAATACAAAAACGGTATTTTTTTCTAGAAATAAAATACAAAAAAGTGAAGTTTGGAGTGAAATGCAAAAACCATGGGTTTCCGGCTGCCAAAATGCGGGTGACGCCAGGCGTTATGGCACAGCGGCGCGGCACTTCCCCATGTCTTTGGGTGTGGTGTTCACCCTTTGTTGGCTGGATATGCTAAGCTATTAAATGGTATTATGAGTATGCATGCGCCCGCTGCAAAGTGGCGGCCGCATGCACATGCCGCAATTGCAAAAATGTGAACAGATGTTCCGGCCACGCACAATCGTTGTCGGTGCGCACCGGGCGTGGCTGGGGAGGGCGCGGGAGAAGTGGCGGGCTGATGGCGAATAACCGCCATGGGCGGAGGACGGAGGGGGCGGGGGTACCATGCCCGGCTGCGCGTGACGGAACGCGTACGGGCGACTTGTCGGGGGGCGGCAGTGGGATTGGTGCGGCAGGTGAAAATCGGCGGGAAATCGGCTGCCCCCGCGCGTGGGTTATCGCATCAGCAGGGTGGCCACGGTGATTTCCAGCAGCAGCGCGGCGGTGATGAGCAGGGCAAGCTCTTTCATGGCAGACTCCTGAGCCGGGCGGTGCGGGTTCGCGTCCGCCCGGCTCGGTCGTGTGGGCTGTTGGGGGTGGGCGCGGAAGCGCTACGCGTGTTCCGCGCCGGGCAGCACGGAGGACCGGTCCGCCGCGTCCGCGCCGCTGGCGGAGCAGTCGCCGTCAAGTACGGGGTGCGCCGCCAGGGCGAGGTCGTGTTCCCTGCGGTCGTCACTGGTGATGAGGCGGCGCAGCGAACCGGCGAAGCGCCGGGCCACCACGCGGCCGGAACCGATGGAGCAGGCAAAGGTCATGGTCGGGTCCTCCGTGGAATTGCGATGCAGCGGGTTTGCCGGGTGAGCCCTAAGGGGCCGCCCGGCGGCCATGCGGGCCGTGACTACAGGGCGGCCGTCACGCGGCTGGCCCAGGCCGAGATGTCGTCGCGCATGGTACGCGGGTCGCCGTCGATCTTCAGCGAATCGGCCACGATGTCCGCGCCGAGGCTGGACAGGCGCTCCTCGATGGCGTCCACCGCGCCGCAGAAGTAGGTGTAGCTGCTGTCGCCGCAGCCGAAGCAGGCGGCACGGCCCTTGCCCGCGCCCGTGGCGTCCAGCGATTCGTACAGGTGGATGAAGTCGTCCTGCAGTTCGATCTCGTCGTCGCCCCAGGTGGAGCAGCCGAACAGCACGAGGTCGCGGCCTTCGCACAGGCCCTCGGCCTCTACCTGGCCTGCGTCGCGGATTTCGACGGCGTGGCCCGCCTCGGCGATGTCGCGGCCGACGGTTTCGGCGACCCAGGAGGTGTTGCCGGTGGTGGAACCGTAAACGATGAGCACGTTGGCCATGGGAATCCTCCGGATGGATGGTGTCTGTGTACGCGCCGGGCCACCCGTCAGGCGGCCCGACTACACTGTTCCCGAAGGTGCGTGGGGCGTTCGCAGCGTGCTCCCCGTCGGGGAGGGGTGGCATTCCCCGTCCGCCCCGGGTTGCAAGGCCGGAGCGGACGGAAAACGCCGGAGGCTGGAAGGCATGGGAGTGTCGTGGGCATGCGTAGGGAGTCGTTGTGGTTGCTCGTTGCGGCGACCATAGTGAAAATGAAAATCCTTTTCAAGTCAAAAAGACACCGCGTCGCAAAAAAGATGGGGGTGAGGAGTTGCGCGTTCCGGTCGCGCTGGCCCATGTTTCGTTGCTGTTTTGGGTATGCTCGCCATTGCCTGCCCGTGCTGGCCTTGCATGGCCGTGCGGCGTGGCGTAAAGAGGCAGGGGCCGCACTCCCACGGCCGAAACGGCCAGGCCACCAGACGCTCGGCGTCGTCATGCCGCCAGACGCCCCGGCGTCCTCATGTGTGCAGACGCTCGGCGTCGTCATGCATACAGACGCCCCATCGTCATGCCGCCAAACACGCCGGTCATCCCGGTTTCGGAGCCTTCCCTTGGATATCCTCGGCATTCTTTCCACTTTCGCTTCCTTCCTGCTGCATGTGGACAAGCACCTGTTCGAGATGGTCGGGAACTTCGGCGTCTACACCTACGCCATCCTGTTCCTGATCGTGTTCTGCGAGACCGGCCTCGTGGTCACGCCGTTCCTGCCCGGCGATTCGCTGCTGTTCGCGGCGGGCACCATCGCCGGGGTCGGGCACCTTGAGTACTTCCCCCTTGCGTTCACGCTGCTGGCCGCCGCCATCATCGGCGACGCGGTGAACTATCGTATCGGCCGGTACATCGGCCCGCCGGTGTTCGAGAAGAACTACCGCCTGCTCAACCGCCAGCACCTGTACCGGGCGCACGAATTCTACGAGCGTCACGGCGGCAAGGCCATCGTGCTGGCCCGCTTCGTGCCCGTGGTGCGCACCTTCGCCCCCTTCGTGGCGGGGGTGGCGGCCATGGACGCCCGGCGCTTTCTGCTGTTCAACGCCAGCGGCGGCCTGTTGTGGGTGGGCCTGCTGGTGACGGCAGGTTACTTCCTGGGCAACATGCCGGTGGTGCAGCGCAACTTCAGCCTGATCATCTACGGCATCATCATCGTGTCGGTGCTGCCCATAGTGGTGGAATACGCCCGCGCGCTGCTGCGCCGCGAACGATAGCGGCCGTCCCGCGCAGCCGCGCGACGCCTGCCCGCGTGGCCGCGCCGCGCCCTCCCATCCTTTTCCGCTTTTTACGCCATGGCGTCGGGGCGGGCCCGCCTCATTCCGTTGCGGGTTTCCCTTTGACGCCATGCTGCTTTGGAGTAGTGTGGCAGGGTCGGGCATAGCGATGCCGGTTCCGGGGGGAGCGGGGCATCGCAGGACACAAGGGGCCGATGCCATGCAGGATGGAAACGACGCGGGTAACCGCGAGCGCCCGGACCACAGGCGGTCGCCGGTGGCGCACGAACATTCGGACCGGCGGGGCGAGGGGCCGACGCGGACGGATGACCAAAGAGAACGGGACGGTGCGCCGGATGGCGCGCCGCGCGTCGGAGCGCCCGGTTCCCAAACGGCGGAGCGGCAACGGCGCGAGGCCGAGCTGTTCCGCGAGGTGTTCCGCAGCATCACGGCGGGCGTGGCGGTGTTGCACCCCACGGACGACTGCGCCGACTTCATCCTGCGGGACATCAACCCGGCGGGCGAACGGTTGAGCCAGCTGCGCCGCGACGATGCCGTGGGCAGGCCCCTGTCCGCGCTGCTGCCCGCCACCCTGACCGACGCCCTGCGTGATCCCCTGGTCCGGGCGTGGCGCAGCGGCATCGCCGAACACCTTCCCTCCTTCCTTTTCAGCGACGATCCCCAGGGCTGCTGGCGGCACTACTTCATCAGCCGCGCCGATTCGGGCGACCTGCTGCTGATCTACGAGGACGTCACCGAGCGCTACACGGCCATGGCCAACCTGGCAGCCGGCGAGGAGAAGTACCGCGCCCTGGTGGAGAACACCCCGGACATCGTGATGCGCTTCGATGGCGACCTGCGCCTTGGCTACGTCAACCCCGCCGTGATCCCCTACCTTGGCCAGCCGGACGCGCTGACCGGGCGCGAGGTGACGGCGCTGGGACTTGCCCCGCAGGTGGCCGAATTCTGGGCGCGGCAGTTGCGGCGGGTGCTGGAATCGGGCCGGGGGATGCAGGCGGAATACATCTTTCACGGCCCCTCCGGGCGGGTGTTGTTCGATTGGCGGCTGGTGCCGGAGCTCAACGCCGAAGGGGGCGTTGCCTCGGTGCTCAGCCTGATGCGCGACGTGACCCGCCAGCGCTCCACGGAACACGATTTTCGCACCCTGTTCCGCTGCCTTATCAACAGCTTCGCCGTGCACGAGATACTGCTCGACGACGACGGGAACCCCGTGGATTTCCGTTTTCTGGCGGTGAACCCGGCCTTCGAGGCCATGTCCGGATGCCGCGCGGAAGAAGTGCTGGGCCGCACGGCCAGCGAGTTGTTCGGCCCGCAGGACCCGGCCTGGGTGCGGCAACTGGGGCGGGTGGCCCTGACCGGCGACCCGCTGCACGTGGAACGGTATTCCCCGAACATGGGCAAGTGGCTGGAGATGACCGTCTACCGGCCGCGCGAGCGGCAGTTCGCGGTCATCGCCGCCGACATCACCGAACGCCGCAACGCCCGGCGGGAACGCAGGCTGGGCGCGGCGCGCCTGTCGGCACTGCACCGGCTTTCGCGCATGGACGCCTCGCCGGAACCGTCGATCATGCGTTTCACCCTGGAGCAGGCGGTGCGGCTTACCGGCAGCGAATTCGGCTATCTTGCGCTGATGGACGGTGGTCGGGTGAAGCCGGGCGGGGTGCTGTGGTCGCATCTTGTGACCGGGCCGGACTCGGAGCCGGAGGACGGCCCCTGGGCCGAAACGGCCCGCACCGGCCAGCCGGAAATACGCAACGGCGAGCCCGCGCGGGATGGGGCGGAGGGGGCGCAGCCAGCCCACCGCGTGGGCGGTCTTCTCCTGTGGCGGCACCTGTCCGTGCCCGTGCTGGAAGGCGGCCGCCTGGTGGCCGTGGCGGGCGTGGCCAACAAGGACCAGCCCTACGAACGGGCCGACCGCCGCCAACTTGAGCTGTTCATGCACGGCATGTGGGAGCACATCGCGCGGCGGCGTTCCATGGCTTCGCTGCAGCGGGCCAAGGAGGCGGCCGAGGCGGCCAACCGTGCCAAGGACGAATTTCTGGCCAACATGAGCCACGAACTGCGCACCCCGCTCAACGGTGTGCTGGGCATGCTGCAACTGCTGGACGGCACGGCGCTGGACGACGAGCAGCGCGGCTGCGTGCGCACCGCCGTGGAATCTGGCCACGCGCTCTTGCGCATCATCGACGACCTGCTGGACCTTTCCGCGCTGGGCGCGGGCGAATCCGGCTTGCGCGACGAAGTTTTCGACCCGGCCGCCGTGGCGCGCCAGGTGGCCGACATGGTGGACCCGGTGGCCCGGCGGCGCGGGCTGGCGCTGGGGCTGATCACCGATGCGCTGCCCCCGCTGGTTCGCGGCGATGCGGCCCGGCTGCGCCAGGTGCTGTACAACCTTGCCGCCAACGGGGTGAAGTTCACCCACCAGGGCGGCGTGGACATCCTGGCCTGCCCGGTGGGCGGCGGCAGGCTGTTGTTCACCGTGCGCGACACGGGCATAGGCATTCCGGAAGACAAACTGGCCGTGGTCTGCGAACCCTTTGCCCAGGTGGACGGCTCGTCCACCCGACGCTACCAGGGGGCGGGGCTGGGCCTTGGCATCGTGCGCCGTCTGGTGGCGCGCATGGGGGGAACCATGACCATGGAGAGCGAAGAGGGCGTGGGCACGTCCGTGCACGTCTGCCTGCCGCTGCCCACGGTGGAGGAACCCGTCCCTGACGGGCTGTGCGGTCCTGCTGCGCCGGACGTGACGGACGTGACGGATATGACAGACATGACGGATACACCGGGCGCGGCTGGCGTTGCGTCCCCCGTGCCCCCGGATTCGCGGGCGGCCAGCCGCGCGGCGGAGCAGGCCGCGTCCGCGGCGCTGCGCGTGCTGGTGGCCGAGGACGACCTGATCAACCGGCTTACCGTGCAGCGCATGCTGGAGCGCGAAGGGCACCTGCCCGTGTGCGTGGAAAGCGGGGCAGAGGCGGTGCGCGCGGCGGGCGAGGGCGACTACGACATCATCTTCATGGATATCCAGATGCCTGGCATGGACGGCACCGAGGCCGCGCGGCGCATCAATGATCTGGCGCGCAGCACGGGGCGGGCGCGCCCGCCCATCGTGGCCCTGACCGCCCACGCCCTGCGCGGCGACCGTGAACGGTTCCTGGCGGCGGGCATGGACGGCTATCTGGCCAAGCCCCTGGACCGCGAGGCCCTGCGCAAGGTGCTGAACGGCGTGGCGCGCTGACGCCGCGCATCGTGCTTCACATCGTTCCCGCATTTTTCCGCATTGTTTGCGCATGGTGGCCGCGCGGTTGCGCCCGGCCGCGCTTTCGCGTACTTCGGGGCCACGCCGGGCGCGCGCCGCGCCTCCGGCCTTCCCATCCGCCCACGCACCCCGCCCGCGTCCCGCCGCCTTTCATCCCTGGCGCACGGACCGCCGCGCGGGGCGCAACCGCAGGAGACCCGTATGCTCAGAAGCATGACCGGATTCGGACGCAGCTTCCTCGAAGACGCCGACTGGACGCAGACGTGGGAAGTGCGCAGCGTGAACGGCCGCCACCTCGACATGAAGTGGCGGCTTCCCGTTTTCGTGCGCAACCTTGAGCCGCGCTTTGAAAAGGTGGTGCGCAAGTTCGCCACGCGCGGCCGGGTGGACATCACCCTGGGGCTGCAATTGCGCCGGGGCGACCTTGGCGTGGTGGGCTTCAACGATACCCAGGCCACGGCCATGCTGGACACCCTGTCCGCCTTCGCCGCCGCGCGCGGCGATGCCTACAGCCCGGACTACAACCGCATGCTCGGCCTGTCCTTCTTGTGGGAGGACGCGGGCGCGGAGCCGGACGAGGAACTGCTGGCCGGGCTGGAATCGGGCCTTGCCGCCGCGCTGCAGGACTGGAACGAATCGCGCGCCCGCGAGGCCAAGGCCCTGGCCATGGACATGACCTCGCGCCTCATCCGCATGGATGAATGGGTGGCCCGCATCGAGGAACGCGCCCCTGACATCAAGGAAGAGCGCTTCCAGAACGTGCGCGACCGCCTGTCCGAACTGCTGGAACGCGCCGGGAGCGAACTGGACGAAGGGCGCTTTCTGCAGGAAATCACCCTGCTGGCCGACAAGCTGGACGTGAGCGAGGAGCTTACCCGCCTGCGCGCCCACCTGGACCGGCTGCGCGAACTCATGGCCCAGGGCGGCGACGCGGGCAAGCGGCTGGACTTCACGCTTCAGGAATGCTTCCGCGAGATCAACACCTGCGGCAACAAGATCCAGGACGCGCAGATCTCGCGCCTGGTGGTGGACTTCAAGAACGAACTGGAAAAGTGCCGCGAGCAGGTGCAGAACATCGAATAGACCCGCCGCGCTCGACGCCGCCCGCCGCATATTCGCGGGGCGGCGCATCGGGCACGGCGGCAACGGGGCACGCCGGAACGCCATGCAGCAGAAACCGTCATCGCAAAAGCTCATCAACGTAGGCTTCGGCAACTTCGTGGTGGCCTCGCGCGTCGTGGCCATCGTCAACCCCTCGTCGTCGCCCATGCGCCGCCTGCGCGAGGACGCGCGGCAGGAGGGGCGGCTGGTGGACGCCACGCAAGGCCGCAAGACCCGCTCCATCATCATCACCGACTCGAACCACGTCATCCTTTCGGCCATCCAGGCCGAAACCGTGGGGCAACGCTACACGCAGGAGGACGCCGACTGATGGCCCGCCAACGCTCCGGCATCGTGCTCGTGCTGTGCGCCCCCTCCGGCACCGGCAAGACCACGCTTACCAAACGCCTGCTCGCGGAATTTCCGCGCTTCGCCTACTCCATCTCCTACACCACCCGCCAGCCGCGCCCGGGCGAGGTGCACGGCCGCGACTACCATTTCGCCACGGTGGAGGAATTCACCCGCCTGCGCGACGAGGGCTTCTTCGCCGAATGGGCCGAGGTGCACGGCAACTTCTACGGCACCCCGCTGCAAGCCACCCTGGACATGCTGCGCGACGGGCGCGACGTGATCTTCGACATCGACGTGCAGGGTGCAAGCCAGTTGCGCGGCAGCCTGCGCCAGGGATGCTACGTGTTCATCCTGCCGCCTTCGCGGGCGGAGCTGGAACGCCGCCTGCGCGCGCGCGGCGCCGACGACGAGCCCACCATCCAGCGCCGCCTGGCCAACGCGGCCAAGGAACTGGACCAGGCCCACTGGTTCAACGCCTGGATCGTCAACGAAGACCTGGACACCGCCTACGACGAACTGCGCGCCGCCTACATCGCGGCCACGCTGTCGCCCGCATGCAGCCCCGACCTCGTGGGGGGGCTCATGGAGGGCTGGCGGGAAGGACGGTGAGCCGCATGGCCGAACTGGTTGTCGCACTGGACTACCCGGCCATGGATGCGGCCCTTGCCACGGCGCGTTTGCTGCGCGGTGCGGCCCATGCGGCGGAAGACGCCGGGGGCCGCCTGTGGATGAAGGTGGGGCTGGAACTGTTTACCGCCAGCGGGCCGGAAGTGGTGGCCCGCCTGAAGGACATGGGCTTTCCTGTGTTCCTGGACCTGAAGTTTCACGACATCCCCAATACGGTGCGCGGCGCGGTGCGTTCCGCCGTGGCCACCGGGGCGGACATGTGCAACATCCACCTTTCCGGTGGCGAGCGCATGTGCCGCGCGGCGGTGGAGGGCCTGGCCGAGGGCGCGGCGGCGCGCGGCTACGGTGTGGCCCCGATCCTGCTGGGCGTCACCGTGCTGACCAGCGTGGCCCCCGGCGAACTGCCCGGCGGCGCGGACCCTTCGGCCGAGGCGGCCCGGCTGGCCGTGTGCGGCCGCGAGTGGGGCTTGAGCGGCGTCGTCTGTTCGGGGTATGAAGCGGAAGGCATCAAGCGGCGTTGCGGGCGGGACTTCATCTGCCTGACGCCGGGCATCCGTCCCGCAGCCAGGGATGGAGCCGGGACTGGCGGCGACGACCAGCGCCGGGTAATGACCCCGGCCGAGGCCGTGCGGGCCGGTTCGGACTACCTGGTGGTGGGCCGCCCGGTGACGGGCGCGCCAGGCCCCGATGGCCCGGCCGACGCCGCGCGCCGCATTCTGGCCGAGATGCAGGGGACCGGGACGCGGGAGCCTTGAGCGGCATCGGCTGCGGCCTGATTTCCGCATGGCGGCGGTCCGCTCTCAAGGCATGGCGGTTGTTGCCGATATGTGAGAAGGGTGGGAAGGGACGAGGATGGCGCGCGCGAGGCGTGGCGGTCCGCGCGCCCGGCATGAGCCAGTTCCGGAAACGGCCGGGCTGACGCCAGATCACCCGCCCCCAGTTGGAGGCTTCAAATGACCGACGTGACCCGCGACGACCCCATCCCCACCGCTCCGGCGGCGCATGCCCCGCAAGGCGGCCCGCGCGGCAGGGAACGCATCAAGGGCGTGTTCTCGACGCAGGACGTGAAGAAGGTGGGCACCGGCACCACCACCCGCAAGACCATCCAGAAGGGCTTCTGGTACGCCGAAGAGACCGAGAAGGGCGATGTCGAGGTGCAACCCCTCAACAACAATTATATCCCCTCCGGTCCCAAGCGGCACATCACCATGGATGAACTGCTGGAAAAGTTCGCCCCTGAGCCGGAATTCTACGTTCAGACCGTCTTTCCCCGCATGCGCGAGCTGAACAAGACCGTGGCCCGCGCCGACCGCCATCGCCAGAAGGGCGAGACCTTCAGCGCGGAATACGAATACGGCAACGCCCTGCAGGTGGACGAAGAGAACGTGCGCGCCAACTTCGGGCTGGGGCTCACCTATCTTTCGCGCGGCGAAACGGGCAAGGCCGACGACATTTTCGAGCGACTGGTGAAGCTGGAGGCCGCCTTCGACGAGGAGCACAAGCACCTCTTCAACGAGTTCGGCATCAACCTGCGCAAGAACCAGATGTTCGACCAGGCCGTGACCTACTATTCGCGCGCCCTGGAACTGACCCGCAAGGACGAGAACCTGCACCTGAACATGGCCCGCGCCATGCTGGAGAAGAAGGACTTCGCCGGTACGGTGGAGCACATCCTGAAGGCGCTGGAGCTCAACCCCGCCATCGACGCGGGCATCAAGTTCCTGCAATGGATGCAGGCCAAGAAGCTGGTGCCCGCCGAGCAGCAGGACGCGGTGCGCGAGGCGCTGGCCCGCATCGCCGACGGCGGCAAGGCCCCGGCCACGGCCGGAACGGGCGGAGGTGGGTCGTGAGCCCGGCTGGCGGTTCTGGCGGCGTCCCCCCCGACCCTGCCGGAGCGGCGTCCAGCGGCCCCCCGGGGCTGGACGCGGCACAGGCGCTGCTGGACGAACTGCTGCGCCACCCGCCGGAACTGCCCTACGACCCAGGCCTGCTGCGCGAACTGTTCGACACCACCCGCGACGATTCCCTGGCCCCCCTGTCCGCCGTGGCCGGGGTGGTCAACAAGGCGCAGGGGCTTGCCACCCGCGTGCTTTCCCTTGCCAATTCCGCCTATTACGGCCTGCAGTCGGAGGTGACCTCCGTCCAGCGGGCCGTCGCCGTTCTGGGCATGGCCGAAATCCGGGCGCTGGTGCTGGCCCTGGGCGTTTCGCGCATGATCGACCGTTCGCGCCTGCCTGCGGGGTTCGACCTGCGCGAGTACTGGATCCACCAGCTTTCCGTGGCCGCCGGATGCCGCCTGCTGGCCCGACGCCTGCCCGGCTGCGACGCGGAAACCTGCTACACCGCCGGGCTGCTGCACGACCTTGGCAAGCTGCTCATCGCCGCGTACCGGCCGGACGACTGGGCGGCCATCCGCCAGATGGCCAGGGATGAGAACCTCATGGATTCCGAGGCGGAAGAACTGCGGCTGGGGCTGGACCACGGAGTGGTGGGGGCGCGCCTGCTGTCGTTCTGGGATCTGCCCATGGCCCTGACCGAGCCCATCAACTGGCACCATGCCCCGCATCTTGCGGGCGAGCACGAGCGCGCCGCGCTGGTGGTGCACGTGGCCGACGCCACGCTGCGCCTGCGTGAACGGCTGGCCGCGCGGGATGTAAACGGCATGCCGGGCAACCTGCCCGACGGGTTGCCCGAGGATTTGCTGATTCCGCAATGGCTGGAGGACGCAGCCCGCAAACTGGGGGTTGACGTGACGGCCTTCATGGCGGAAATCGAAACCCTGCTCGAAGGCGAGCGGATCGGGCAGTTTGTGTCGCAACTGGCATGAAATGGTAAGTTGGACCTGCTGTTGCGTTATCTCTGCAGCGGTATCACCTCGCCTGGCGAATACAGTAAAAGGTTTTCCGCCCTCAGCATGGCTGTAGCCCCAAATGAAAATTTTGGGGGGGAGGGGCTCGGGGAGGGAGACCCTTTCGCTTTGCGGTCGCCATCTGTAGCTATGCTGTCCCCATCCGTAAGGCTCGCAAGGCTCACCTAACGGCTGGGGCAAGACTCGCGCGTTGCGCTCGTCTAACATCTGTCGCAAAGGGTCCTTTCCCTGTTGCTCTCCATCTGTTTTATTGATTTTTCCCCGGAGCATACGTGACCCGCAACTGGATATTCCGCCCGGAGCCCGAGGCGGCACCGCCGCCGTTTTCGGCATGGGCAGAGCGACTGGAAGTGTCGGAACTCATCGTGCGCCTGTTGTGGCGGCGCGGCGTGGGGTCCGTGGATGCAATGGGCCTGTACCTTTCGCCCAACCTGCGGCATCTGGCCCCGCTGGCCGAATGGCCGGGGCTGGAGCAGGCGGCCCGCACCCTGGCCGATGGGTTGCTGGCCGGGCTGCCGTTTGCCGTGTGGGGCGACTACGACGTGGACGGGGTGACCTCCACGGCGCTGGTGAAGGGCGTGCTGGCCCACCACGGCATCGAGACCGCGCACCATATCCCGGACCGGCGCGAGGAAGGCTACGGCCTGAACGTCCCGTGGGTGGAACGGCTGGCGGCGCAGGGTGTGCGCCTGCTGCTGACCGTGGACTGCGGCATCTCGGACGTGGAGCCGGTGCGCCGGGCGCGCGAACTGGGCATGACGGTGGTGGTTACCGACCACCACATGCCGCCCGAAGGGCTGCCGGATGCCGACGCCATCTGCAACCCACGCCTGGCGGAATGCCCGTGCCCGGCCCTGGCCGGGGTGGGGGTGAGCTTTCTGGTCATGGCGGCGGTGAACGCGGCCCTGGCAGAGCGCACCGGCAAACGGGCCGACATGCGCGAATTCCTCGACCTGGTGGCGCTGGGCACCCTGGCCGACGTGGTGAGCCTGCACGGGCAGAACCGCATCCTGGTCAAGAACGGCCTGCTGAAGATCGCCGAGGCCCGGCGGCCCGGCATGGCCGCGCTGAAGGCGGTGAGCGGGTACAACCCCTCCGCGTCCATCGGGGCGGGGCAGGTGGTGTTCGGCCTTGCGCCGCGCATCAACGCGGCCGGGCGCATGGGCAAGGCCGAACTGGCCCTGCAACTGCTGCTGACCGACGACCACGCCGAGGCGGCCCGGCTGGCCCAGGAACTGGACGAGGAAAACGCCCGGCGCAGGGCCGAGGAAGACCGCATCCTCGATGCCGCCAAGAAGCAGGCAGAGGGGCAACTGCACCGCATGGGCCTTGTGCTGCACGGCGACGACTGGCACCCCGGCGTCATCGGCATCGTGGCCTCGCGCATCGTGGACGAGTTCTACCGGCCCACGCTGATCCTGAGCCGCGACGGCGAATCCATGAAGGGGTCCGCCCGCTCGGTGGCGGAATTCGACCTGCACGCGGGGCTGACCCGCTGCGCCGACCTGTTCACCAGTTTCGGCGGGCACCACCAGGCGGCGGGCATGAGCATGGCCGCCGCCCACGTGGACACCCTGCGCGACCGGTTCGACGCCGTGGTGCGCGCCGAACTGGGCGACACGCCGCTCACCCCGCGCCTGAAGCTGGACGGCGAACTGGGCTTTGCCCTGGCCGGGGATTTCACCCTGCTCAAGGAACTGGAAATGCTCCAGCCGTTCGGCATGGGCAACGCCGAGCCGGTGTTCGCCTCGCCCCCGGTGCTGGTGCGTGATTTGCGTCGCTTTGGCCCCACGCGCGACCACGTGGAACTGCAACTGACCGACGAAAGCTGCGGCATCACCCTGCGCGCCAAGGCGTGGCGGCAGTCGGGCCAGTTTCCCGATTCGCTGCGCGGCACCCGCGTGCGCCTTGCCTACACCCCGCGCATCGACCGGTACAACGGCGCGGCGTCTGTGGATTTGCGGATCAAGGACTGGAAGAAGGAATAGATGCGTTTTTGTTTAGTGCTTTCTCTGCGTAAGCAATTATTTCGTTTATTGCGGAGAAGATTTCTTTAAAGTTGGAAAAAGCAGATGTCGCAAAATATGGAACAATTTTTTCTGCGAAGTGTGATTTTCCATCTTTAATTTTTCTGTATGCGTAGGTGTCGCAATTTTTTTCTATTAATAGCTTTAATTCATCTGTTGAGGGGAGTGCGAATTGTCCGCATGATATCTTTATTTTTGGTGATTCAAATGTGAGGCCAAATCCATTAGGGCATCTTTTTAAAAGGTATTGTTCTGGGAAATAGTATTCAAGGCAAAGATTGTCTGCATCTGCGTATTTCTTTGTGGATGGTGTTGCTGGAATTAGCATGGCGTAGGCCATGTTGTTTTTGTGTTTTTTGAATTCCTTTCCGTTGGGACTAGTAAAATTTTTCGATAGGTTGTTGAATTCTCTTTTTCCTTCGCTATCATTATCGTATATGGCGATGGCAATTCTTTTGTCGTGTGGGTGTATTGATTCTATGGTTTTCGATAGATTGGTTGCGCCTCCACCGTTAGAATTGTCAGAACTGTTATCTGCTGATCGCAGTATGAAATTTATCTTTGTGTCTGGGTGTGTCTTTTTCCATGCTGTCTGAAGTATTGCAATGTCTGTTTTTCCTTCTGTTATAATTAGAGGTGTTTGGGATGAGTTGATTTCTTCCGTGAGTAATTTGAGTTGCTCATGGAATTTTCTGTTTTCTTCAAGTCTGTGAAGTCGCTCTTTAGAAAGTTGTTTTTCGATTTCTAAGATTCCGATTTCTTCTCTAAGATTTATAAATTCGTTTTGATCTTTTGGATTTGGCCAAATCGATGCTGCAATAGTGCTGCCACTGTTTTTTGATACTCTGAATATGGATGTATTCTTATTGGTAAGAGAGAAAAATGCTGGAGAGTGTGAGGTGAGAATTAATTGAGCCGTTTTTGCGTATAGTTCTTGGAAGTCTTTTGACAGAAGAAGGGCATTGTTGAGCTCAAGTGAATTTTCAGGTTCTTCAAAGCCCCAGATGAAATAGTTGCTGTTTGTTTTTGTTATATAATGAAGAACAGATGAAATGAAGCGAGCTTGAATTCCATCACCTCTGAGGAGGAGAGGGATATGGTCTTCATTGTCTCCGGTGCCTACCTGAAATGCTTGGAATAGTGATGCAAAGTCGCTGGGTGGTGTGATTGTTGAGTCAATTCCAGTAGCTCTTCTGAAATCTTGTTGTAGTTCTTCAATTTGTTTTTCAATATGCCCTGTGAGTGATGTAATTGTCTCTGTTATTGGCGTTCCTTCGCGGAGCTTTTCGTCAAGCAGGGTCTGCTGTAGGTTGAAAAGTAGACTATTGAAATAGTCTCTATCTTTCACTGCTGGGACATATTCAAAACGTATTTTATTGAGAAACCCTTGTAGCATCCGTTTGGCAGTTTCAAGTTTGTTGGGAAGTTTTCCTGATTTATGTAATGATTCGAGATTGTCTGTTTGGTTGTAATATATATCATTTCTGTACCATGTTCGTGATACGTCAAAATGCAAAGGGAGGCTTTTCTCATATGATGGAGGGCGCTCAAAAGTTATTTTTATCTGAATGAACTGCTTGCCCTTAATTGATTCCTTTCTGACTTCATTCAAGCGTTTGAAGGAGAAGTCTTGATAAAATTCAAGGTTGTTTGATAGGTCAATTTCACTATTGAAGAATAGGTTAAGTGCCCTTAGTATATTGGATTTTCCGCTATCGTTTTTTCCGGAGAGGATTGTAAGGTCGAGGATGTTTTTTAATTTTATGGAGTATATTGATCTAAAGTACTTTATTTCAATGTCTTTTATGATTCGCATGTAGGTGCTCGCTAGTTGTTTTTTGGGTAGGTTATAAGTGTCATGAAATTATCCGTTTTTTTTAAAGCTTAGCCGATTTTTTGTTGAATGTGTAGAGTCTTTTCTGGATAGGACCACAAGAGCGTACTTGCAGCAGCGAGGTGGTCGTGAAAGCCATTCGCCACGGGATCGTTGGGCGTATGTTGAGGGCCGTGCGGCTGCATCGGCTGCGGCTGGTGCGGCTGCCGTCCACGCCGCATCGCATCGCGCTGGGCGTGGGCCTTGGCATGCTCATCGGGTCCATCCCGCTGATTCCCTCGCAGATGGTGCTGGCGGGCGTGGTGGCGTGGCTGCTGCGGGCCAGCCCCACGGCGGCGGTCATCGCCACGCTGTATTCCAACCCGGTCACCTTCGGGCCGCTGTACGCCATCTTCTTCGCCATCGGGTCGTTCCTGCTGCCCTCCATGCAGGTGGCCCTGCCCGACGACCCGGCCAACCTCACCTCGCTGCTGGCCATGGGCTGGGACGTGTACCTGGTGCTGTGCGCGGGCGGGGCGGTGTTCGGCGCGGCGGCCGGGGTGCTGGCCTACGTGGTCACGCTCCGCATGGTGACCGCCCATCAGCAGCGGCGGGTGCGCTGGCTTACCGGGGCGCGCGGCGCGCCGCCCGTGCTGGCGGGGTGCGCGCCCTCGGCGGATGGCGACGGGTGCGAGGGCAACGGGGATGGTTCAGGTACGGCGGCTGCGGACGAGGGGCGTGACGGCGCGGACGTGCCCGTTCCTGGGCCTGGAGCGCGTGATGCCACTCCACGGGATGCGCGGCCCCCGGAAGAACGCGGATAGCGGGCGAGGAACTTCCACGGACCGACCCGCGCGGGGAGCGCTGCGGCGGGCATCGCGTTGACGCGGGCGGGCCAGGGCGCGCGGGCAGGAACGTGCCTGCCAGCCGGTGGCGCGGGAAGCAGGGGGCCGGAAGGGGTCAGGAATCGAGGCGGTACGCGGCGCGTGCCGCCTCTTGCAGTTCCGGGGGCAGCACGTGTAGCCACGGCGGCGGGCAGGCGACGCGGAAACCGGGCAGTTCGGTGCGGGTGTGGTGCAGGTACAGGGTGGGGGCGGCGTGCGGCCCGGCCTGCCGGGCAGCAGGCGATGGGGCTGCCGGGAGATTTCCTTCGGCGTCGGCGCACCCGCCGTAGCGGAGGTCACCCACGATGGGATGGCCCAGCGCGGCGAGGTGCGCGCGAATCTGGTGCCGCGCGCCCTTGCGGATGACGCAGCGCACCAGCGTGCAGGGGGTGTTGGGCTGGCTGGCGCCCGCCGTGGCGTTTTCGCCGCATGGCGGCGCCGCGCCCATTGCGTCCATTTCGCCTAGGGGCATCACCTCGGTGTGGCGCAGCGGGTCGGGGGTGTCGTCCGGCAGCACGCGGGTGGTGGCCCGGTTGGCCGTGTCCAGCGCGCGGCGCATTGTCACTGGTTGCTCCAGCGTCCCATGCACCAGGGCAAGGTAGGTCTTGGACACTTGGCCGGAATCCTCGGCCGCGTGAAAGCGTTGCGCGGCCTGCGGGGTGCGCGCCGCCAGCAGGATGCCCGAGGTGGGTCCGTCCAGCCGGTTGAGCAGGCGCGGAAACCCCTCGTGCTCAGGCCCCTTACCCAGCAGTGCGGGCAACCGGGCCTCCACGTTGGGGGCGGCGCTGCCCGCGATGGCGGCGGAATGCTGTCCGCCGGGCTTGTACAGGGCCACCAGGCCGTCGGCCTCGGCCAGCACCCGGGGGGATGGCGTGAACCTCTCCGCGTCACCGGGGGGCACGCCGTGCGCCGGGCCACGCAGGACATGCGGAGACCTGTCTGGCAATGCATCCGGCGTCCCGTCTGGTTCACCATAAGGGTGCCCGCCCAGCCTTCCGTCCTGTCGCCCGTCCTGTCGCCCGTCCCGATCCACATCCAGCGGGCGCAGTTCCACGCGCTGCCCGGCCCGCACGCGCGCCCCCGGCGGGGCGGGCCGTCCGTCCAGCAGCACGGCGTGGGTCAGCCACAGGCGGCGGCGCGCCCGCAGGCCCGCGTCGGGCGGCAGGCCGCCGGACCGCGAAAGCTGGGGAAACAGGGGCAGCAGGCGCGCCAATGCCGCGTCCAGCCGCGCCCCGTGGTCTTCGGGGGCGATCAGGACCGGTTCGACGCGCCGGGTGGCGCCGGGTTCATCGGGCTCGTCGCACCCGCCGCGCCCGCCGAGCCTGGCGGGCGCAGGGAGCGCGTCATGGGGGAATCGTGGGGCGGTCATGGTCCGCTGCCTGCGGGGCGTGGTCGGTTTCGGCGGAGTGGGTGGCGGACCCCGACGGGGTCAGCGGCCGATGGCGGCGGCAGCCAGGGCGCGTTCCGCCGTGGTCATCGCGCCCACGCGCAGCGGCACGGCCACCCGGAAGGTGGAACCCTGTCCGGGCTCGCTTTCCACCCACACCCGGCCGCCATGGGCGGTGACGATGCGCTTGACGATGGTCAGCCCAAGGCCGGTGCTGGCCTCGCCCCCGGTGGGCCGGGCGCTGAGCTTCTCGAACGAGCGGAACATGCGTTCGCGCTCTTCAGGCAGGATGCCGGGGCCTTCGTCCGTCACCTCGAACACCGCCTCGTGGTCGTCCACGCGCACGGCCACGGCGATGCGCGTCTGCGGGGGCGAGAACTTCACCGCGTTGCTCAGCAGGTTGTCGAACACCTGGGCCATGCGGCGGGGGTCGAACATGCACTGGGCGTGCTCGAACTGCTTGTCGATGCGGATGTTCTTGGCCCCGGCCGCCAGCGAGGCGAAGGACAGCCGTTCGGCCGCCAGCACCGCCAGGTCGCCGGGTTCCAGCACCAGGTCCAGCCTGCCGCTTTCGATGACGGTGACGTCCAGCAGGTCGTTGACCAGTTGGAGCATCTCGTTGCTGGCCTGATGCATGGTGCCCAGCACGCTGCGCTGGTCTTCGGTCAGCGGACCCAGCACTCCGTCCAGCAGCAGGCGGCTGAACCCCCGGATGCCGTTGATGGGGTTGCGCAGGTCGTGCGCGGCCATGCCCAGGAAGCGGCTCTTGATGTCGTTCAGTTCCACCAGGGTGCGCGAGCGCTCCACCGTCTCCACGTTCTGGAGCACGCGGCAGTACAGTTCTTCGCGCAGGAAGGGCTTGGTGATGAAGTCGTCGGCTCCGTTCTTGATGAACTCCACGGTCAGCGGGCGTTCGGCGTGCACCGAAACCCCCATGATGGACATGGTCTCGCGCGGGTAGCGTTCGCGGATGCGGCGGGTAAGCTCCAGCCCGTCCATGTCGGGCATCATGAAGTCGGTGATCACCAGCATCACGTCGGGGTTGCGTTCCAGCACGCGCAGGGCCGTGGGCCCGCCAGATGCCTCGTACACCTGGAACATGTAGCGCCGCAGTTCTTCCTTCATGAAGGTGCGCATGGAGGGCGAATCGTCCACCACCAGGATCTTGGCCGCGCGGTTGCGGTGCAGCCGGGCCACGGCGCGGACCACGTTGTCCACGGCCAGTTCGTCCTTGATGATGTAGTCGATGACGTCCTTGGACAGGATGTACCGGCGGGTGGTGTCGTCCAGGCGCGAGGTGAAGGCCAGCGAGGGCACCTTGCGGGCGCGGGCCTGGTCCACCACCTCGCCGTCGGGCGCGTCGGGCAGGATGAGGTCGAGAATGGCGAGGAACAGGTTTGGTCCCTGTTCGTCCATGATGCGGACGGCTTCGGCGCACGTGCCCGCCGTGACCACGGAAAACCCGAGGCGTTCGGCGATGCGCGTGCGCAGTTCGTCCGCGCTGGCGCGGCTGTCCTCGACGATGAGGATGAGCGGGTGCGTCATGATGCTCCGTGCGTGGGGGGCGGCTTGCCGGCGCTTGGCGGTTTCCGGCACCGGCAGGGTGCGTCATTTCACACGGATTTGCAAGCATCCGCAGGGGGACGGGCTGGCGGGGCCCGCGTTCAGGAGGGGCGGGCAGGCCACCGGATGCGGCGCGCGTGGCGGGGCGCTTCCGTGCGCCCCGCGAGCGGGTTGCCCAGTCTGCCGGAGCGGGTCGCAGGGCCGCGCGGGCCTAGCGCTCGCCCCCTCCGTCGCGGCCGTTGCCGGGCGCGTCGCCCTGGCGCGGCGTGAGCTGGTAGCCCATTTCGCTGGCCATGTACTCCAGGGCCGCCACGTCGCGCGTCACCCGCATGATCTCCAGCAGGGTGTCCGCGCCCAGCTTGGCGCTGTGGTCGTGCGGGTTCAGTTCCCGCATCATGGTGGGGTAGGGCTTGCCGATCTGCTGGGCGACCCACTTGGACCGACGCGCGCCGAGGACGGCGTTCTGGGTGATGCTGGTCACGTTCCTGCGCATGGCGCTACCTCCTGGCTGCGGTGTCTGGGGCGGGCGCGCCGCTGGCGGCGCGCGGAGGGCACTGAACCATGCTACCTCGGAACCATGAAGGGCGGGGGTTGTAAACATGCTGATATGGTATTTTGGGCGTTGAGCGTGACGGTATTTTCATGGTAGTGTTCCTACGAAATGATGTAGGGTGACACTCTATCGGTTGGTGGTTGCACGGCTGAGGTGGGTGATGAACACTGCCGACGACGGATGTGGGCAGCGCCGGGAACCCCCGCTGGCCGGAGGAAATGGAGGAATAGCGTTCGGGCGGCAGGGGCGGCAGGGATGCCTGCCTGGCCGGGTTGCCGCGCTACCTGGGCTGGTGGGGCTCATGGCGCGGGACAGGCGGGGGGGCCGGCCGGGGCATGCGGGAGGACCGGCGGGCGTGGGCAAGCCCGGACGGGACAAGGTGGCGGCTGTCGAAGCTGACGATGCCGCCGGGGATACGTCGGGGCATGGCAGGGTTTGCCGCCGGGCGCGAGGCGCGTGGCGGCAGGGCAAGAGGGAGAAACATGGACAACGGGCGAAAGGTGTTCATCGCCGCGCATCAGCCGCTGATGCGCGAAGGGCTGAAGGTGCTGTTGCGCGGGCTGGACGGCGTGCGCGTGTGCGGCGAGGCGTCGGACGGACGCGCCGCGCTGGAGGGATGCGAGCGGCTGGCGGCGGATCTGGCCGTCATCGAGTGCGGGTTGCCGTTGCTGGACGGGGTGTGCGTGATGCGCCTGCTCAAGCGCCGCCACCCGGCCCGGCGCGTGCTGGCCATTGGCGGGGATGATCCGGCAGTGCTGCGGCCCGCGCTGGAAGCCGGGGCGGACGGCTACCTGTTGCCAGAGGCCAGCGCGGACGAGGTGCGCCTTGCGGTGCGGGCCGTGCTGGCGGGCGGGGGGTGGCTGTCGCCGTGGGCGGCGCGCGAGGTGCTGCGCGACAGGCTGGTCGCCGCCGAGGCCGAACCGGCGGACAGGCAGCGCGACGCGCTGACCCTGCTGACCCCGCGTGAGCGCGAGGTGCTGCACCTGGTAGCCGAGGGCTACCGCAACCGCGAGATCGCCGGGCTGCTGGTGGTCAGCGACAGGACCGTGGAAAAGCACCGCGCCAACCTGTTCCGCAAGCTGGCGCTGCATTCGCAGGCCGACGCCAGGGCATGGGCAGAGGCGCGCGGCTTCGCGCTGCGGCCAAGGCCGCGCGGCGGGCAGATGGGGCTGGGCTGAACGGGAGCGGATGCGCCACCCCGCGCCGTGGCCTGATCGCGTGAAAACGGCTGGCGATTGGTGTCGGCGTGGCGGGCGCGCGCCGGGAAAAACATGGAATACGCCAGCGGGCGTGTCAGGCCTGGCGGGCCCGGCGCGTCCGCCTTTGCTTTCGGCGCTATTCCTTGCGCACGTGCCCCACGGCGCCGCCGGTAAGCCGCACCAGGTCGTCCGGCGTCAGGGGGAACACCGCGTGCGGGGTGCCCGCCGCCCCCCAGATGTCGGGCAGGGCCAGCAGGTCCGCGTCGATCAGGCAGCCCACGGGGCTGGCGTGGGCCACCGGGGGCACCCCGCCGATGGCGTAGCCGGTTGCCTGCCGCACGAAGTCCGCGTCGGCGCGCCCCAGCGGTTCGCCCGCCAGCGCGGCGGCGCGTTTCTCGTCCACCCTGTTGGCCCCGCTGGCGATGATCAGCCAGGCCCGACCGCTTTGCCTGCCCCTGAAGATCAGCGACTTGGCGATCTGGGCCACGGTGCAGCCCACGGCATCGGCGGCCTCCTGGGCGGTGCGGGTGGAGTCGGGCAGTTCGCGCACGATGAAGCGCGGGGTGCTGTACCCGCCGCCCGCGCGGCCCACGGCGTTGTCCAGCCAGTCCTGCACGCGGCGCGCGCTGGGGGAAAGGGATGTATCGTCCATGGCCCCTCCTGCGGAAGATGTGTTCTGTTGGGGGGATAGCCCATCAAAGGCGGTGAGGGCAAGGCTGGACGCACCCGCAGGGCGGCGGCAGGCAGGGCGCACCGGCAGGCGTGGGGCGGGAAAACGGAAGGCGGGCCGCTCGGCCCGCCTTGGCATGTGTTTGGGAATCAGTCCTTGCCGCCCCCGTGCATCATGCGGATGTCCATGATGTCCTTGGCCGGGTACACGCCGCTGGGACAGGCCCGGCTGCATGCCAGATGGCGGCGGCAGTGTTTCTCGCCCTGCGGCCCCTTGCCGATGTGCAGCAGCGCTTCCCGCTGCTCCGGATGGCGGGCCAGTTCACGGTTCAGGGCGGCCAACGGCGCGGGCCCCATGAACATGCGTTCCTGCGGGGCGTCGGCAACGTCCGCGCCCGGTGCGGCCTGGGCGGGGGCCTCGTGCCCGCCGCGCCTGGCTTCGGGCGGCGGCATGTCGTCCGTGCCGCTGCTCACCGGGCAGGCGGACATGCACGCCCCGCACTCGATGCAGTTCTCGAGCCGGGTGTACCGCGCCACCCCGTGAGGCACCCCGGTGGATGCCTTTTCCACGGGGCGCACGTAGCCCCAGTCGTCGCCGATGTGGGCGAACATGGGGCGCATGTCCACCATCAGGTCGCCCAGCAGGGGCAGCGCGCGCAGGGGTTCCAGGGTTACCACGTCGGTTCCCAGGGCCAGCATGCGGGTGATGCAGGCCAGCCGTTCGCGCCCGTTGATGCGCATGGCGCAGGTGCCGCAACTGGAATGGTGGC
Organism: Desulfovibrio sp. A2; assembly: GCF_000226255.1. Classification (GTDB taxonomy): domain Bacteria; phylum Desulfobacterota; class Desulfovibrionia; order Desulfovibrionales; family Desulfovibrionaceae; genus Cupidesulfovibrio. The sequence continues at coordinate 100,147 of NZ_AGFG01000029.1, read as the reverse complement.
AGGAATGGCGGTAGACCAGCGTGGGGTCCGTCTCCACGCGGATGCGGTCCAGCACGTCGAGCACCGAATCCTCCGGCCGCACCGGCAGCCGGAAATCGTCGAAGCGGGCGTTGGCCCCGCCGGGGCCGCAGCGGTGCACCCGCACGGTGAGCGTGCGCGGCGCTTGCCGTTCGGGCGCGGATTCCGGCGCGGCGGCGTCGGCAGATTCGGGCACGGTCTTTTCGGCGTCGCTCATGGGGTCAACTCCTGTAGAAGGCTCGCGCGGGCAGCAGGGGCGTTTCGCGCGTGCGGCAGGGCGCGTCGCGCCCGGTGAGGCGGCAGATGATGTCGGCGGTTTTTTCGGCCATGGCGCGCAGGGTCATGCCCTTGCCGCCGATGATGGACAGCAGGCCGGAAACGTTGTCGCGCGTGCCGTGGTCGTAGCAGTCGAACGTGCGGCTGATTTCCTGCGGGCGCGTGGCGTCGGCGTTGCCGATGAGCGGCCGCGCCGCCGACCACGCCGAGCGGATAACCGCCCCGGCGCAGGCGGGCACCATTTCCGAGCACAGGCGCACCATGCGCTGCACGTGCTCTGGCGGGATGTCCAGGTGGTCCGGGTCGTCGGTGAGCCACATGGAGGTGCCCAGCACCGAAAGGCGGCGCTGGGGCACGATGATGTCGCCCTCGCTGGCCTTGCGCATGCGGTTGATGACCATGTTGGTGACGCGGCCCTCGATGGCCACCAGCACCCCCGGCCCCGGCTGGATGGGCACGTGCACGCCCGCCAGCGCCGCCACCTTGCCCGCCCAGGCCCCGGCGGCGTTGACCACCATGTCGGCAGGGGCCGACCATTCGCGGCCCCGCGCGCCGTGGGCGTCCTCGGCCAGGCTGCGCAGGCGCAGCCCGCGCACCGCGCCACCCTGAACGTCGATGCCGATCACTTCCGTGAAGTTGTGGGCCGTGGCCCCGCCCGCGCGGGCCGTGGCCAGAAAGGGCAGGGCCAGTCGCCATGCGTCGAAGGTGGCGTCCGGCACCTGCATGGCCGCCAGCACCCCGTCGGCCAGGCCGGGCTCCAGGTGGCGGGCCTGCTCGGGCGTGTAGTCGCGCGTGGGGATGCCCGTGGCCGCGCAGGCGTCCTTGAGGCGCTGGCGGTAGGCCATGTCCTCGTCGTCCAGCGCCACGAACAGCCCTTCGTTCTGTTCCATGGCCTGCGGCACCAGGCGGCGCAGGATCATGTTTTCCTCGATGCATTCGCGCGCGGCCTCGGGGTCGTGCACCGCGTAGCGCGCGCCGCTGTGCAGCAGCCCGTGGTGGCGGCCCGTGGCCCCGCTGAAGAATTCGCCCCGCTCGTAGATGGCGACGGAAAAGCCGCGCAGGATCAGGTCGTGCGCGAGGGCCGCGGCCGTGCCGCCCCCGCCGATGATGGCGATACGTTCCATGCGTGCTCCGCTGTGGGTATGCTGCCGCCCCGGCGCTGCCGGAGCGGTGGAAAATCGGGACGGTCCCCCCCCCTTGGCCGCCGCCGCGCCCTTCGGACGCGGGGCTTGCAGGCTGGGAACCACGGCGTGCGGGACATGCCGTTCATCCCGGTCCCAAAGCCATGGAGCTACCTAGCACGAATGAAGGCCGATGGTACAGCGCGCGGGCATGTTTGGCGAAAAAATCCGGCCCGGCGGCAGTGCCCGGCCGTGATTGCCCTGAATGCCGCGTGAAGGTTTCGCGGACGGTGCGGTTCGCGGCACGGCGGAAGACGGCGGACGCTTTACAAGCGGTGGCGGGCGGGGTAGCCAGTGTCTTCCCCATCACGACGGTCCGGTATCGGCATGACGGAGCCCACCGGGTGGACGGAACCCGGGGGCCTGTGGGCGTCGCGGGGGAAGGGCCGCGTCGTCGGGCTGCCGCAGTGGGCGCCCCCCTTCCTGAATGCCAGGAATGTCAGCATGCCCTGACGCTACTGACGTCGCCTGACGCCGCCTGACGTCCTGATCGCCATGCGCCGCGCCCGCCCGCCCTTTTTCGCGCAACCGGTCGCCGTCTTTCGCAAGGAGCCGCCATGCACAGCAAAGAAACCGCTCTCGTGGTCCTGTCCGGCGGGCAGGATTCCGCAACCTGCCTGGGCTGGGCGCTGGAACGCTTCGGCCGGGTGTCCACCATCGGCTACCATTACGGCCAGCGCCACACCGTGGAGATGGACTGTCGCCTGCGCCTGATGGACGAGGTGCGCCGCCTGTCGCCGGTCTGGAACGAACGGCTTGCCGACGACACCACCGTGGAGCTGGCCCTGTTCCGCGAGTTGGGGCGCACCGCGCTGACCCACGACGTGGCCATCGAGATGGGCCGCAACGGCCTGCCCACCACCTTCGTGCCGGGCCGCAACCTGGTCTTTCTGACGGCGGCTGCGGCCCATGCCTACCGGCAGGGCATCCGGCACATCATCATCGGGGTGTGCGAGACCGACTATTCCGGCTACCCCGACTGCCGCGACGATACCATCAAGGCCATGCAGGTGGCTCTGAATCTGGGCATGGAATCGCGCTTCGTGCTGCACACCCCGCTGATGTGGCTGACCAAGGGCGCCACGTGGGAACTGGCCCGCCAGGTGGGCGGCGACGCCTTTGTCGAGGTGGTGCTGGAGCACACCCACACCTGCTACAAGGGCGTGCGCACCACCCGCCACCCGTGGGGCTACGGCTGCGGCGAATGCCCGGCCTGCGAACTGCGGCGGCACGGCTGGGCCGACTACCTGCGCAGTTGTTCCGGCGGCGCGTGCTGATGGCCTTGCGAGTCAAGGAAATCTTTCACACCCTGCAGGGCGAGGGCGTGCACGCCGGGCGGGCCGCCGTGTTCTGCCGCTTTTCCGGCTGCAACCTGTGGACGGGGCGCGAGCAGGACCGCGCGGACGCCGCGTGCCGCTTCTGCGATACCGACTTCACGGGCACCAACGGCCCGGGCGGGGGCGTGTTCGAGAGCGAAAGGGAATTGGCCGAGGCCATCGTGGCCGCCTTTCCCTACCCCCTGGCCCACCCGGACCCTCTGGACCCCCTGTACGGGGACGGCTGGCGGCCCTATGTGGTGTTCACCGGCGGGGAACCCGCGCTGCAACTGACGTCGCGGCTGCTGGACGCCCTGCATGCGCGTGGCTGCCAGTGCGGGGTGGAGACCAACGGCACCCTGCCCCTGCCCGCCGGGCTGGACTGGGTGACCGTAAGCCCCAAGGCCGGCGCCCGCCTTGCCGTGACGCGGGGCGACGAACTGAAGCTGGTCTGGCCGCAGGACGGGCTGGACCCCGCCGATTTCGCCGGGCTGGATTTTCGGCATTTCATCCTGCAGCCGCGCGATGATTCCGCAGGCGGCGATGCGGGCGGCGCGGACCACGTGGCCGCCTGCGTGCGCTACTGTCTGGCCCATCCGCGCTGGCGGCTGGGGTTGCAGACGCACAAGTTTCTGGGCATCCGCTAGCCGGTTTTCCGCCCCGGCGGAACCCGCCGGGCCCATCACTTCGACACCACGCCGTGCCCGCACGGCTGACACACAGGCAGGACGGCAATGGACATCTTCGTGACGCTTACCTTCGACGCGGCGCACCGACTGCCGTGCGTGCCGCAGGGGCACAAGTGCGGCAACTTGCACGGCCACACCTTTACCGTGGAAGTGCACGCGCGCGGCCCCGTGGGCGGCGACACCGGCTGGGTGATGGATTTCGGCGACCTGAAGCGGCTGGCGAAACCGGTCATCGACCGGCTGGACCACGCCTACCTCAACGACATCCCCGGACTGGAAAACCCCACCAGCGAATGCATCGCCCGCTGGCTGTGGCGCGAACTGAAGCCCGCGCTGCCCCAGTTGTGCCGCCTGGTGGTGCGCGAAAGCCCCACGTCCGGCGCGGTGTACGAAGGGGACGGCGGCGCGGCGTAGAGCCCGCCGGGCGAGGTTTTCGGCGATATCGGTAGCCCGCCCGCCAGTACCGGCGCAGCCGTCGCGGGCAGATGCTCGCACCGTCGGCAGCCGCGGAGCATGATGCAAAAGAAGGGGCGTCCCTGTGGGACGCCCCTTCTTTCGTGCGGTTGCGTGAAAATGCGTGGCGGTCGGCGGCGTGCGTGTCGCCCATCCTGCCTCAAAAGAGCGAAAAGGGGCCTAGCCCTGCTTGTCGGCCACCTCACGCGGGGCGGCCTTCTTGCCCGGCGCGGGGGTCTTGTCCGCCGTGGATCTGGTGGCGGAAGACTTCTTCTTGGATGCCTTTGGGGCCGGTTCCTGCTCTTCCGCCCTGGCCGTGGCCTTGCCAGTGGTTTGGGACGCCGTGGCCTTGGGGGCTGCCGCCGTGGCCTTGGAAGTTTTGGCCGCCGGGGTCTTGGCCGTGGTCGTGCCCTTGGCGGGCGCGGCCTTTTCCGCCGTGGCGGTGGCCTTCTTCTTTTTGGAAGAAGACTTCTTCGTGGCCTTGGCGTCCTTGATCTCTGGCGTGCTCTTGGCGGCGGTCAGCGCCGCCTTGCGCGCCTTGCTGGCGGACTTTCCGGACTTGCGCAGTTCCGCGTAGGCTTCACTGTTGGTCTTGTGCAGGTTCAGCCCGTAGTCGGAGGGCTTCATCTCGGCCAGTTGCGAGGAAACGGTCTTGCCGCCGCCCGCCGCCACCGTGCGGAACCCCGCCTCCACCAGCCGGTTTACCTCCTGGGCGCGGGCCTGGGTGGTTTCCGCGCCCAGCACCACGGCCAGCAGGCGGGTCTTGCCGCGCTTTACCGTGGAAATGAGGTTGTAGCCGGAGGCGAACACCCAGCCCGTCTTGAGGCCGTCGGCCCCCTCGCAGTTGCCGAGCAGGGGGTTCTTGTTGGTGGTGATGACCTTGTTGTGCTTGATGTACCGGGTGGAGTGGTAGCGCAGGGCCTCCGGGTACTGGGCGAGATAGGCGCGGGAAAGGAGCAGCATGTCGCGGGCGGTGGTGTGCTGCCCGGCGGCGGGCAGCCCGTGCGGGTTGCGGAACACGCTGTTCTTCATGCCGAGGGCTCTGGCCTTGGCGTTCATCATCTGCACGAAGTTGTCCACGTTGCCGCCGATGTGTTCGGCGGTGGCCACGCTGGCGTCATTGCCCGACGACACGGCCATGCCTTCCAGCAGTTCGTCGAGGGGCAGGGTTTCGCCCTGCTTCAGGAACATGCGGGAGCCGCCGGTGGAGAAGGCGCGGCGGCTGACCTTGACGTTGTCCCTGAGTGAGGCCTTGCCCGCGCGCACCTGATCCATGGTCACGTACATGGACAGCACCTTGGTCAGCGACGCGGGGGGGATGGGCTCGTCCGCGTTCTGTTCGAAAAGGATGCGCCCGGTGCTCATGTCCAGCAGGATGGCGGACCGCACGTCGAGCGTTTCGTGGCTTGCGGCGCGGGCCACTGGCGCTGCAAGCAGCAGGATCAGGGCCAGCGCGACGAACGGCAGGGCGGCCGGAACGATGGACCGGGCAGCACTGGCCGGGCGGGTGGATGCGTGGTGGGGGCGGTGGGCCGGGTGGCCTGGGACGATGGTGTGCATGCGCATGCGCTGTTTCGCCTTTCCGAGCCGGCCACTCCGGGCCGGGCAATCCGGTGCTGTTCCGGGCCGCACTGTGCGCGGCCTTCGCGATGCGTCGCCAGGGGCGGCGGCCGCGCCCGATTCCCCATGTCTTCGCGTCTCCGCGTCCGGGAAGGGGCATGGCGTCCGGCGGCTCTTCCGGCCTGCCGGGCGCGCGGCGCTGCACCAGCTTTCCTCGGGGTGGTTACCGCCCCTGCCACAAGACGTTTTCGGCGTCCGTTGCTCTCGCTGTGTGTTCAGCGCGCGCATGGCCCGTGTCGCGGCTGCATTCCGCCCGGTGACGATCGGTGGCGACCGGTGGCGACCGGTGGCGCAGGGGGGCGGCGTCCATGCGCCGATGTCCACAACGAGCATTACTGTAGAGGAAGCGCCATGACAAGCATTCTCTCGCGGATGCGCAGAAAATTGCACGTGACCGATGCTCTTGACAGGCGTGTGGCAGGGCAAGGGGGTGTCCCTGCGCTTTTTTTGGGGGTCCCTAGGTAAGCTTCTGCGCGCCGTGTTGTGCTTGTTGCACACGATTGCGGTGGTGTTGCATGCCATGTCTTGCCCGGCAGGGGATGGCGGAATTTCGGTATGTTGAATATTTTCTAGAGTTTGACGCGCGCGGGTGATAGCCCGGAAGATCGCGCTCCTTCTTGGTTGCCAGCCAGCAGGCCATTCGGGGCGGGTCGTCCGCTTGAAGACCGCGGCATATGTCGCGTCGCAGTCGTTATGCAGAGCGGTGCATTCATGCCGGGCTGTCTTGCAGTACGGTGTCCCTGGGATGGGGCAGTGAGGGAGCAGCGCAGGAGGGCTCGGCAGATTGCGGTCCAGTCCTGCCTGCCCTCGGGATGGTGGTGCGGTGGCATGGTGGGGCAGGGCGATGCGAAGGGGGAACAGGTGCATGTTGCCCCCCGCACGTCTGGCGTGCATGAATTAATTTTCATTATTTTAGCTTGTTATGTTGGTGTGGCGTGGGTGCTGTCAATTGCGCAAGTAAGCGGTCGCTTCAGGCTGTATCGCGCTAGTTGAGCGACTAATCGCGCAATCATGCAAGGTTGAGCAGTCAATCCGCGCAAGGTCGCGCGGGAGTGGGTTTTTGACCGTGGAGTTTGTGAGAAAAATATTTATTTTATATTTCTATGCGTTGATGTGATGTGGGTGCGGTTTTGCTTGCTTGCGGTTCGCGCAATGGCACGGGCTGTGCTCAAGAGGGGGCATGGACGTCACGGCAGACCGGCGATCCGGCCAGCGGAGATGTCTACAGGAAGCGTGGGCACGGAGCGCAAACCTCCAACGGAGAGGACCGTCATGAACATCACCTTCGAAATCATCGGACAGAGCTGCGACCTCGCGTTGCACCCGGTTTCCCCGCAGACCGCCGAGGCCATCCGCACCAAGGGGCGCGAAATATACGCCGAAAAGTACATGAACTGGTGGCGCAAGGGGAACACCCGCACCTTCGGCATGCGCCTTGGCCCGGACAGTCTGGTCCGCCTGTTCGTTGATGGCCGCCAGACCGACCTGGACGAAAGCCTGCTGTTCCGCGACGTGACCACCATCCGCCGCCGCATGTATCTGAACAGCAAGGCCAAGTATCTCGCCGTGCTCGGCTATGACGACGAGTGGTGCGCCTTCAAGTGGATATGGCACGACGTGAAGAATTTCGACCCCGCCAGGTTCAGCTTCCAGGTGCTGAACTGGGACCGCGTCATGAAGACGCAGGGGTACAACGTGGTGGACAACGTGTTCTACGACGGCCACCTGGCGGACGATGATTCCTGGTGCAACCCCAGCGGGTTCACCCTCATCGATCCGATGATCATCGACCTTGCGGACGTGCGCCGCGAGGTGGAGGCCGAACAGGCCGATGGCGCAAAGAGGGCGGCATAGCGCCGCCATGAACAGTCACTTCCGGTTGGGGTTCCCGCCCGACCGTTCGTCAGACCCGCACCCGTAGTAGCCCTACCCCTCCCTGCCCCGAGAGCGGAGGTCCCCACACCCTCCGCTCTCCCCCTCCCTCAGGGCCCGCCGTCCGTAAGCGGCGGGCCCCGTCTTTTTTTCATGCCGGATGCCGCACTGCCAGTTGCGCTTGGCGGCCATGGCTGCGGTTGGCAGTGCCGGAAAAGGTGTGAGCGCTCACCTGTTTTTCTTTTAAATGAAAAAAATCACAATAAACCCGAAAATATTCCGGGAAGTCGCGGATTTCCATCCTGAATGGGTTGTGCGCGCAATGTGTAATGGTGACGGGTGAATGCCGACAATATTAGAAGGATTTAAGTGTAACATGCTATGATAGCTGGATGTATTGTGCGTCATCAAAATAAAGTGAACACTCGGCATGCGGTGGTGAACACGGAGTTTTGCGATAGGTTGAGTTGACAAACAGCCTGTTGCGGGGCAGTGTCGGGCTGTCGTCGCTGTGTGAACAACCAGTACAAGCGACCCTCTCCCTGTCCCTTCATCGGAACCTGCCCGTTCATCACGATGAAGGTGACGCCCCTGCGGACGCCCAGCGTCGCGTGGGGTGGAGCGCCGGAACAGCCAAGGCGGAACGCGGTGCGCGGCATGCATCCTTTACGGAGTGCCGGGCCGGGGATGCCGGAAACGGACCGGCGGGGCTGTGGGTGGCGGAAGGTGTTCGGAACACGGTCAGACGACGCGATGCGCGAGAGCGGCGCGGGGCACAGGCGGCGCGCCATCCCACGGGATGGCGGACGGGCTCACCCCACATGCGATCTCACGGAGGGATCGCACGGCATCCGGGCGGCCGCACCGGATGCAGCCGGAAACCGAGAGGGCGCATCGGCAACGAAATGGAGTCAAGATCATGAACGTTACGCTTACCATCACCGGCAGAAGCTGCGACCTTGCGCTACATCCCGTTTCCCCCCGCACGGCGCTGGCCATCCGCGCCAAGGGGCGCAAGATTTACGCCGAGAAGTACATGGACTTCTGGCGGCGCGGCAACACCCGCAATTTCGGCATGCGCATCGAAGCCGACACCAAGGTGCAGCTCTCCATCGACGGGGCCGAACAGTCCTTCGACATGGGCGCGCTGCTCGGCAACGTGTCCACCAGCATGAGCAACCTGTACCTGGACAGCAAGGCCAAGTACCTGGCGGTCATGGGCTTTGCCGAAGAAGTGTGCAGCTACACCTGGACCTGGAACAACGTGCAGAGCTTCGATGCCGCCCGCTTCATGACCTGCATCACCGACTTCGGTCCGGTGCTGGGCAGCACCATGCGCGCCATCGACGAAGTGCGTTACGACACCCTGTGTGCCGACGACTTCGCCTGGGGCAACCCCGGCGGCTTCACCCTCATCGATCCGGTGGTGCTGGACCTCGACCAGCTTCGCCGCGTGGCCCGCGCCGCCTAGCGCCGCCCGGCTCCGGCAGGTAGCGGACACGCCTGCGGCGCGCCGAGCGCCGCGCCAGACAAACGCCTTCGGGCGCACCGTCACCACAAGGGGGGAGCCACCGGCTCCCCCCCTTTCACGTTGCATGGCGGCTACAGGTCGGGCCTGCCCCGCGTTGCCACGGCCAGGCACGGCAGGCTTGCCTGTCGCGCCCGGCCCGTGCCACTATATGTTCCCCGGCGGCACGTGAAGCCGCGTGGTGCGCCAGCCCGGCGCGGGCGGCGCATCAGGCCCGGCGCAGCCGCACTATCCCGCATTGCACGGACGGTACGATGGAACTGCCTCTGCTCAAGGAATTCGTGGTCATCTTCGGCCTTTCGGTGGCCGTCATCTATTTGTGCCACTACGTGAAGGTGCCGGCCATCGTCGGCTTTCTGCTGACCGGCGTGGTGGCCGGGCCGCACGGCCTGGGGCTGGTCAAGGCCGCGCACGAGGTAGAGATAATGGCCGAGGTGGGCGTGGTGCTGCTGCTGTTCACCATCGGGCTGGAACTTTCGCTGGGCGAACTGATGCGGCTGCGCAAGCCGGTGTTCCTGGGGGGGCTGGCGCAGGTGGCGCTGACCATCCTGGCCTTCGCGGGTGGGGCGGAACTGCTGGGCATGCCGCACGGCACGGCGGCGTTCATCGGCTTTCTGGCGGCGTTGTCGTCCACGGCCATCGTGCTCAAGCTGTTGCAGGAGCGGGCCCAGATGGACAGCCCGCACGGGCGCATCTCGCTGTCCATCCTGATCTTCCAGGACCTGGTCATCGTGCCCATGATGCTGCTGGTGCCGTTTCTGGCGGGCAAGGGCGGCGAGGCCGGGCCTTCGCTGCTGTTCACCATGGCCAAGGGGGCGGGCATCATCCTGCTGGTGTTCCTGCTGTCGCGCAAGCTGGTGCCAGCGCTGCTGCACCGCATAGTGCGCACCCGCAACCGCGAGGTGTTCCTGGTCTCCACCCTGGCCTTCTGCCTGGCCATCGCGCTGCTCACTTCTTCTATGGGCCTTTCGCTGTCGCTGGGTGCGTTTCTGGCCGGGCTGATCATGGCCGAATCGGAGTACAGCCACAGCGCGCTGGAGGGCATCATGCCCTTCCGCGACGTGTTCACCAGCCTGTTCTTCATTTCCGTCGGCATGTTGCTGGACCTTGGCTTCGTCATTGACCATCTGCCGCTGGTCATCGGCGCGACCCTTTCCGTGCTGGCGGTAAAGTGCCTGCTGGGCGGCGGGGCCACCCTGATGCTGGGCTACCCGTTGCGCCCCGCGCTGATGGTGGGGCTGGCCCTGTGCCAGGTGGGGGAATTCTCGTTCGTGCTGGCCAAGGCGGGCGTCTCGTACGGCCTGTTCGACCGCAACCAGTACCAGTTGTTCCTGGCCGCCAGCATCATGACCATGGCGCTGACGCCGTTCCTCATGGCGGGCGCGCCGCGCATGGCCGATGCCGCCGTGCGGTTGCTGCCCGCCGGGGCGCGCCTGGCCCGGCGCGGCGAGGAGGCGGCGGCGGAAGAGGCGGGCGGGGCGCATTGCGGCATGGACCTCACCAACCACCTGATCATCGTGGGCTTCGGCATCGGCGGGCGGCACCTGGCCCGCGCGGCCAAGGCGGCGGGCATCGGCTACACCATTCTGGAAATGAACCCCGACACGGTGCGCACCTTTGCCGCCAAGGGCGAGCCCATCGCCTACGGCGACGCCTCGCACATCGCGGTGCTGGAACACGCGGGAGCCTGCGCGGCGCGGGTGCTGGCCATCGTCATCTCCGACCCGGCCGCCGTGCGCAGCATCACCGACACGGCCCGCAAGCTGAACCCTTCGCTGCACATCGTGGTACGCACCCGGTTCATCAGCGAGATAGCGGCATTGCGCCAACTGGGGGCCAACGACGTGATCCCCGAGGAGTTCGAGACCTCGGTGGAAATCTTCACCCGGGTCATGAGCCGCTATCTGGTGCCGCGCGCGGAGATAGAGCGGTTTGTGGAGGAAGTGCGCACCGAAAGCTACGACATGCTGCGCCAGGTGGACATCCGCACCGAGCCGCTTGCCGCACTGTCCACCTACTTCACCGATTTCGACCTCAGCGCCATGACCGTGGAGGCGGGCTGCATGCTGGACGGCACGACCCTGCAACAGGCCGACCTGCGCCGCCTGCACGGCCTGACCCTGGTGGCGGTGAAGCGCGGCGAGGAGGTGCTGCCCAACCCCGATGGCACGCTGCGCCTGATGGCGGGCGACGTGACCTACGTGTTCGGCCCGCACGCGGACATCGCGGCCAAGGCCGGGCTGTTCGCGGCGCGACGGCGCGCCTGGGAAACTGGGGGCGCAGGCGGGACAGCGGACGGCGGGGGCGGACTGGAGGCCACGCTGGCCGATGGTTCCGCACCGACTGATGGAGCGGACGCGACTCCGGAAGGGGAAACTGCCGCCGCCCCGGCCGGGACGACGCCCGGCGACAGGGCCTGATCCTGGTTTTTCCGAAAAGAACGCCCCCGCGAAGGAGTCCTTCGCGGGGGCGTTTGTCTTGCAGTCGCATGGCGCGCGAGGGTCATCCCTCGCGCAGGGCGGAGATAAGCCGTTGCAACTCCTCGGCCTGCGCGGCAAGGCCGGAAATGGCCGTTTCGGCCCGTTCCATGCCTTCGGCCGTGCGCGCGGCCACCTGGTTCACCTCGCCCACGGCGCGGCCCACCTGCTCGCTGGCGGCGGACTGCTGCTCGGCGGCGGTGGCGATGGAGCCTACCCGGTCCGCCGTGCCGGTGACGATGGTCACGATGCGGTCCAGTGTGTCGCCCGATTCGCGGGCCAGCCCCACGGATTCGCGCACCGCCTCGCCCGCCTGGCGGGCACCGTCGATGGACCGCGCGGCCCCTTCCTGAATGGCCCGGATGGCTCCGCCCACCTCGTGGGTGGCCTGCATGGTCTTTTCGGCCAGCTTGCGCACCTCGTCGGCGACGACGGCAAAGCCGCGCCCGGCGTCTCCGGCGCGGGCCGCCTCGATGGCGGCGTTCAGCGCCAGCAGGTTGGTCTGGTCGGCGATGTCGCTGATGACGCCCAGCACGTTGCCCACCGCGTCGGTGCGCTGGCCAAGGTCGCCCATGAACGATTCCAGTGCCTCGGTCTGCGCGCGGATGGCGGTGATGGCGTCCACCAGCCGGGTGACCGACCCGGCCCCCTCGGCGGCGCGGGTGCGCGCCTCGGCCGCGCTTTCTGCGGCTTCGGCCGCATTGCGGGCCACGTCGGTGGAGGCGGCGTTCATCTCGTCCATGGCGGCGGCGGTTTCGGTGGCGCGGGCCGACTGCATGCGCGCCCCGCCCGCCGCGTCCTCCACCTGGGCGGCCAGCACCCCGGCGGATGCCGCCACCTCGCGGGCAATGCCCACGGCCTGCGCGGCCACGGCGGCGATCTTCTCGTTCTTGGCGCGGATGTCCGCCTCTTGCCGCCGGATGGTGGTCAGGTCGAAATACAGGGTGAAGGCCCCGGTCTGGTTGCCGTCCAGGTCGAACACGGGGTTGGCGTTGACCTGAAGGATGTGTTGGCCCCCTTCTCCGGCCACGGTCATTTCGCCTTCCACCCGGGTGCGGGTTTCCAGCGCCTCGTCCGAGCGGGTGCGGCGGCTGGCGTCGCCAAAGAAGAATTCGCCCACCCTCTGGCCGTGGTAAGCGGCGGGCTTGCCGGGCTTGCCCGCAAGGTCCAGCAGGATCTGCCCCACGAAGGTGATGCGCCCGGCGTTGTCCAGGGTCATGCACGGGAAGGTGCTGGAAATGGAGTCCAGGATGCCCTGCGCGAAGCCCAGGCGGTCTTTCAGCCGGGTCACCATGTTGCGGATGGAGCCGCGCAGGGCGTCCAGTTCCGCCGGAAAGCTGCCGTCGATGGCCGCGTTGAAGTCGCCCCCCGCCACGGCCTCCGCGTAGCTGCCCAGGCGGTCGATGGGGGTCATGATGCGCGCCACGATGCGGAAGGCCACGGCACAGGCGGCGGCCAGGAACACGCCCAGCGCCACCACGGCGGCCCCGGCCATGCGGGTGCCAGTGGCGCTGGTCATGCGCTCCACCTCGGCGCTGGCGGCCAGGGCCTCGGCCGATTCCATCTGGGCCACCAAGGCCCAGCGTGCGCCCAGCACCTGCACTGGCTGCCATGCGGCCAGCACGGCGCGGCCGCGCGAATCGTTGGTCAGGGCCTGGCCGGTGTTGCCCTCCAGCGCGGAGCGCACGGCGTCGGTGCTCACCTTGTCGCGCAGCACGTCCAGTTCGTCGGGCGAGGTGCGCAGCGAGGTGCGCAGCAGGCCGTCCGGACCCACCAGATAGGTTTCGCCGGTCTTGCCAAGGCCGAACGCCTCGAACCGGCCGCCGGACAACATCAGCCCGTTCAGCTTGGCCACGGGCAGGCTGAAGGCCAGCACGGCCACGTACTTGCCGCCATCGAACACCGGCGCGGCCACGAAGGCGCGCGGCGCGTTGCCCGCCGGTTCGTAGGGGGCGAAGTCGGCGTGGGCCACCTCGCCCGCGCGGCCCGCCTTGCCCGCCGCGTCCGTCAGGCGGAACACGGCGGCGAGGCCGGTCCTGGAGAAGGGGCCGTCGGTGACGCGTTGGGCGAAATCGGGGTTCTTGCGCACCGAATAGAGTACCCGCCCGCTTTCCGGGGCCAGCAACAGCACGTCGGCATAACCGAACCGCTCGGCGAAGTCGCGGAAGGCAGGGTGGAATTTCAGATGGTTGTCCACGTAGCCGCAGATGAGGTCGGCGGGCTCGTCCAGCTTCTGGCGTTCGCCGGGCGCGGCCGGATTGCGGCGGATGTAGTGCTCCCACAGCAGTTGGGCGTTGGGGTCGGCGGGCACGTAGTCGGCCGCCGGGCGCGGCGTGTAGCCGGGCGCTACCGCGCCGTACCGGGCAAAGGCGTTCCATTTCAGGAAGGCCGGGCCCGCCATTGCCTCGGCCAGGGCCGGGCGCAGGGCGGCCAGCGCCTCTTGCGGGGTTTCCGATTCATGGCGCACCAGGTCCGCGTCGTAGGCGAAGGCGAGGCTGGCGTCGATGGCGGTGCGGTCACTGGCGTACACCGCAAGCTGGTCGGCCACCAGTTCCATCAGGTCGGCCACCTGGGCCGATTTCACGCCGCGCAGGGTGGCCAACTGGCCTTGGGCGCGCTCTTGCATGGCGGCGGCGCTGGTGCGCCCCACCTCGTGCATGCCGTCCGCACCCACCCACCACAGGGTGGCCGCGATGCCGAAGCCGCTGGCCGCCAATACCGAAAGAAACCCCAGAAGCAACTGCCGTTTGAGGGTCATGACCGCACCTTGATCCCTTGTGGTCCCTGGACGCTGCACAGTGAGCATGTTCCGGATGCGGGCATGGTGACCCTTGTCCGGCGGCCGCGCGCGGTTCCCCATCGATCCGGCGCGGTGCGGGCGCGGGACCGGCGGGTTGCGGCCCTCACGCCACGTACGCCCGGCGATACGGGCGTACGGAGCGGGCGGCGCGGTGTGTTCGTCCTGAAGTCCGGGGTGCCGCCCACGGGAGCATCGTTCACATTTTTGGAGGTAGTGTCAAAGCGGGAGAGGGGTGTTGCTGTGCGAATATTGTAAAATGCGAACAGGCGGGAAGGACGGGAAACGGGAAAATGGCGAAGTTGACGGGGGATGGGGGAGGCCGGAGGAGCACGAAAACTGACGGGTAAGGGCAAGAGCAGCGGGTGCTGCCATGTCCAAGCGCCCCGCGAACGAAAACGGGCGAGGGGGTTCGCCCCCCGCCCGCAGCATCATGCATGTCCCGCCATTGCGGCCTACAGCTTCTTGACCTCCGCGTACCAGCCGCCCGCCTGTTCCAGCAGGCCGTACAGGCGGCCCACCAGCGCGTGCGGGTCGGCCAGGTAGCCTTCCAGCAGCAGGCTGGCCTCGAACAGTTGCAGGGTGGCGCTTTCCACCATGGGGTCGGCCGGGTCGGCCTTGTGGATGCGCAGCAGGTTGCGCAGGATGGGGTGGTCGCGGTTTACCTCCAGCACCTTTTTGGGGATGGTTTCGTCGCGCTGCATGACTTTCAGCAGCTTTTCCATGGACGAGGTCACCGAGCCGTCGGGGCTGACCAGGCAGGCCGGGCTGTCGGACAGGCGGTGCGACACGCGCACCTCGGTCACCTTGTCGCCCAGCAGGTCCTTCATGCGGGCCAGCAGCGCGTCGAAGGCGGGGGTGTCGGTTTCGGCCAGCGGTTCCGGTTCCTTGCGTTCCTCCACGGTGGGGAAGGCGTCCAGGGTGGCCGCGTCGGCGTGTTCCACGGCCTTCAGGGCGAAGTCCTTGTAGTTGCCCAGCGCGTCCATGACGAATTCGTCGATGGGCTCGTACAGGAACAGCACTTCCAGTCCCTTCTTGCGGAAGATTTCCAGGTGCGGGTTCAGCCGCGCGGCCTCGCGGTTGGGCGCGGAGATGTACCAGATGTCCTTCTGGCCTTCACGCGCGCGACCGATGTAGTCGTCCAGCGACGAGAGCCCCTTGGCGTCGTCATGGTGCGAGGTGTTGCAGCGCAGCAGGTTCGCGAACTTCTCGCGGTTGGCCCAGTCGGTGTGGCCCAGCTTGAACACCTTGCCGTGCCCGCGCCAGAATTCGGCGTACCTGTCCGCGTCGGACGCGGCCAGCTTTTCCAGATGGCCGAGCACCTGCTTCGTCACCGTCTGGCCGATCTTGCGGATGACCACGTTCTCTTGCAGCGTCTCGCGCGAGATGTTCAGGGGCAGGTCTTCCGTGTCCACCACGCCCTTCACGAAGCTGAGGTATTCCGGCAGCAGGTCCTTGTTCTCGCGCTGGATGAGCACCCGGCGCACGTACAGGTCGAGGCCCCAGCGGTCGCGGCCCATGCCGAACAGCTCCTGCCCGCGCGGCGGCACGAACATGAGCGCGGTGAACTGTACCGGCGCGTCCACGGAAACGTGGATGGTCTCCAGCGGGGCGGCGCTGTCGAAGGTGAGGTACTTGTAGAAGTCCTCGTACTGCTGCGGGGTGACCGAGAACTTCGGTTCGCGCCACAGGGCCGGGGTGGTGTTTACCCGTTCGCCCTCCACCATGATGGGGAAGGGCAGGAAGTTGGAGTGGGTGCGCACGATGGCTTCCAGGCGGTGGCGTTCCAGGAATTCCGCCGCGTCGTCCTTGATGTGCGCCTCGATGACCGTGCCGCGCGCCGGGGCGTGGGCATCACCCTCGGCCTCGACCTCGGCCACGCTGAACGAGCCGGAACCATCCGATTCCCAGACGTGGGCGGTAGCGCCGGGCTGGCACGAGCGCGAGGTGACGCGCACCTTGTCCGCCACCATGAACACCGAATAGAAGCCCACGCCGAAGCGGCCAATGATGGACGCGGCGTCGGTGGGCGCGCCCGGCGCGGAGGAGGACGGGGAGGCGGCCTCGCCCTCGGCGGCTTCTACGGTGTCGGAACCCTCGGCTTTGGCCCCGTTGTTCAGACCGTGCTCGGCCATGAACCGTTCCGAACCGGAACGGGCGATGGTGCCCAGGTTGTCGATGAGTTCCTGCCGGGTCATGCCCACGCCCGTGTCGGCGATGCGCAGGATGCGGGCGTCCTTGTCCACGGTGATGGTGATGTCCAGCGGCAGGTCGGGCGCGGTCACGGCATCGCCCCGGCTCTGGAAGAAGCGCAGCTTGTCCAGGGCGTCGGAAGCGTTGGAGACCAGTTCGCGCAGGAAAATTTCGCGGTTGGTGTACAGCGAGTGGGTGATGATGTGCAGCAGTTTCTGCACCTCGGTGCGGAATTCATGGGTCTCGTGCGCGGCGGCGGTCATCGTGTCCTCCTGTGAAGGCGTGGTCTGGTGATTGGGAAGGGCACGTCCGGCGTGTCTGGCGCGGCTGGGCGTGCCCGAATGTTGTACAATTGTTCCGTGCCGTTGCGGCCGGAAAATTCCCCTGTGCAGATAGTGCCGGTGCGGCGCGTGTCAAGACGGCGGGGGCGATGCCGGGCGGGCGGTGGATACCGGGCGTGCAAAGCGCCACGGGCCGACCGCTGTCGTGCGGACGGCCCGTGGCGGGAAAGGCGGGGGGGGGGGGGAAGAAAGCGGAGGGACGCGCGAGGGCGCGCAGACATTCCCGCCGGGTCGGGCTATCGGGCTACGCCGCCGGGGCGTCCAGCTTGAAGCGCACCCGCAGCACGCCGTTCTCGACATCGTGCGAGATGATCCGGAACGAGCCCACTTCCGATGTGTTGTCCACGTGTGCGCCGCTGCAAGGGCAGGCGTCGAATTCGCCCACGCGCACGATGCGCAGGGTGTCACCCGCGTCGTCGGGCAGGCGGCCCAGGTCGAAGCTGCCGGCGGCCTCGGCACGATCCATGTCCACGGCGGTGACCGGAAGGTTGCCGGACAGCACGCGGTTCACCTCCGCCTCCACGGCGCGGGCGTCCGCATCGTCGAAGGGGCGGTCGAAATTATAGTCGCACTTGGATTTCTTGGGGTTGATATGGGCGCTGAAGCAGCGCCCGCACCCGTAGCGGGCCACCATCACGCCGTTCAGGACGTGTTCGGCGGTGTGCATGCGGGGGGCTTCGTCCTTGCTCATGAGTGTCTCCGTGGGTGTGGCGTCTGGCTGGCGTTGGCGCGGGTGGCGTTCGGGCCGGGCTTGGAGTAGGTGTGTGTCGTGCTCGCCGTGGCGGCAGTGGCCGCTCTCGCGTCGTGGCATTCCCCATGAACCGGCCGGTGCGCCGGGCGAAGATACAGGAGAGGTTGCATGGATTTCAAGGCGCTGGCCGACCTGGTGGAAAACGGGCTGCCGTTCCAGAAGCTGCTGGGCATCAGGGTGGCGGAGATGGAGGCGGGCCGGGTGAAGCTGTTCATTCCGTTCCGCGAGGAACTCATCGGCGATGCGCGGCGGCCTGCCCTGCATGGCGGGGTGATTTCGTCGCTGGCCGACGTGTGCGCGGGGTTCGCGGTGTGGACCAAATGCCGCATCGACGACCGCATCGCCACCATCGACTTGGTGATCGACTATCTGCGGCCCGCGTCCGCCTGCGACCTGTATGCCGAGGCCACGGTGAAGCTGCTGGGCAACCGGGTGGGCAACGCGCAGGTGGTCATCTGGTCCGCCGACCGGCCGGACAGGCATGTGGCCGAGGGGCGGGGGGTGTACAACATCAGACGGGGCTGACTGCGGTTTGAGCTGAAGCTGGCACTGCGACGGGCAGCTTGCGGGGCACGCGGACAGCCTGTCGGAAAAATCCGCCTTTTGCCGCCGGGCTGCGTTGGATCGACACTTTTGATGCTCACGTACAAAAGTACGTTGCGCTCAAAAGTGTCGATCCGCCTTGTCCGGCGGGCAAAACTCGTAATTTCTCCGCATCCTGTCCGCACCAGCCACCCGCGCCGGGAGACCGGCGCGGGGCATAAGGAAAGAGATATAATCCTGCGGGAGGCTGCCGGGCAGGGCGTCGTCTACTTCGACAGCGACTGCTCCTGCACCCGGGGGCCGGCCGCGCCGGGGGCGCCCGCCGGGGCGGGGGTGTTGGGCGGCAGCACGATCTGCTGGCCCGGCTGCGATTCCACGAAGTTGGCCGGGGCCTTGTCGGTGCTGCGGTCGGGGTCGAAGCCCAGCGCCTTGGTGCGCGCCTTGCCCACCAGCACGGTGCATTCGTTGTTGGCGCAGTCGCGGATGGCCAGCAGGGTGGGCTTCAGCACGCCCTCGGGCCCCACGTTTTCCACCGCCAGGTAGTATTCGCGCGGCCCGTTGCCGAACAGCGGGGTCACCGTGCAGGTCACCAGCCAATCGTTCACGCCGTCGCCGTTCCAATCGGTGATGGCCGTGAGCGACACGGAAATCACGTCCATGCCCTGGCCCAGGGCAAACCCCACCTTGCCGATGCGCACGTTGGTATCCGCGGTCGCGCCGTCCGCGAAGGTTTCGCCCGCGAGGCCGTTGCGTGCCTCCGCCGAACGAAACCGCGTGGACAGGCGGCGGTACAGTTCCTCGCCATACGAGGCGGGGCGGTAGTCGCGGTTGTCGCGGATGGCCGCCTCCATGTAGTTGCCCTCGGCGTCCAGGATGTTGCGACGCACCATCTCGTCGCGCAGGTAGATGGCGTAGTTGCGGAACACGTCGGGCCGCACCACCTCCACGGGTTGCAGCGCGCAGCCGGAGACCAGGGCCACGGCCAGCAGCAGGAGAAGGGCTATGACGGCGCGTCCGCGCGCGGGGGCGCGGCGCAGGGCGGTGTGGAGGCGGGTGCGGTGCATGGCGGGTGGTGCCCGGCGGGCGCGTTTGGGGTGTCGGGCGCGGCGTGCGCCACGGATTCCGGCTATTTCTTCAGGATGGCCCTGATGGTGGCTTCGTCGGCGGCCTTGCGCGCGGCCTCTTGCGAGGCGGGCAGCACCTGTTCGCGCAGCAGCTTGTCGAGAAAGGCGCGCGCCTCTTCGCCGGTGCGGGTGACCGGCGCGCCGATGCCCCGGTATTCGTCCAGCGAAAGCAGCCGGGCCTGCAACAGGCCCTTGGGCGCGGGGTCTTCCACCACCAGCCAGTAGCCCAGGTAGAAGCCCTCGTCGTGCGGGGCCTTCTGGGTAAGCAGCACCAGCCAGTCGCGCACGCCGTTGCCGTTCCAGTCCAAGGTGGCGAAGACCACCAGCGAGTTCATGAGGTCCGGCGAGGAAACGTGCAGCGAGGTGCGGTCCAGCGCGTTGACCGTCCACTGCTTAGGCGAGGCGAAGGTGCGCCGCGAATCGTCGGTGAAGCCCAGCAGCAGCGAGGGAAACGAGCGCAGGTTCAGGCGCAGGGCCAGTTCCAGCCCGCAGGATTCCGGCTGGTAATCCTGTGGGACGAGATCGCCGGAAGGTTCGGCCCGGCCGTCGGGCAGCACGACGAGGCCCGCGCGTTGCGCGGCGTCGGGGTGGCGCTGGGCGAAGGACGTCAGCAGAAAGCGGTCCAGCACCCGCACCGGCGCGGCGCCGGGGTAGATGCGTTCGGGCTGCGGGCTGGGATAGTCCTTGGCACCGTCGTCGGTAATGCGCGGGGCGCAGGCGGTCAGCAGCAGCGCGGCGGCCAGCAGGACGGGCAGGCCCCGCAGCAGGGCCGGGGCGCGGAAACGGCGCGGCAAGGCGGCCGTTGCGGGCCGCCGGGTGGGCGGGGCTGGCCGGGCCGTGGAATGGACGGGCATGGAATCCTCCGGATGGGGCCGCTCCGGGCGGCCGCACCCGCGTCTTATGACCGGCCCGTGCGGCTGTCAACGGGCATGTGCGGAGCGCGCGGGGCGTGCCCCGGCGGTGGTCCCGACTGCCCGTACGCGTGTCCGCATGCCTGGGCACACCTGCCGCATGGGGCACGGCAGGCAAATCTGGGCGCACCCGTCTGCTGACGGTCTCGACGGCCCGTGTGGCACGCAACGCCGCCCCCGCGTGCGGCCGCCGGGTGGCGGACACGCGGGGGCGGCCGAAAAAGACGGGCGGGCGCACCCGCCGCATCAGAAGTTCAACACCCTGTCCGCCTTCAGCAACTCGTCGTACAGGAACTGCTGGTTGCCCCGGGCCACCGTGTCGTCAGCATCCACGCCGTGGATGTCCTGGCACTTGCCTCAGGCGGCCAGCACGCCCTCGCTGAGGGTGAACAGGCGGGCCTGCTCGCGGATGGGGAACGAGGGGCCGTCGCCGGTTGCGTAGGCTGCCGCCGGGCCGTTGAGGAAGATGGTCACTTCCTCGCCCTTTTCGAGCAGGAAGTTGCCGAAGCGAAAGGTGTTCCAACGTATTTCCGGGTCCGCACTGGAAAGGACGATCAGTATTTGCATGACAAACGCCCCGCCTGCTTATTGATAGATAAAATCTATCATAGGCGGCGTTATGCATGGATGCAAGCCGATGGATGTGCTGTTCCGGGGATGGGGGCGGACGCAACCACGGCGCGGAGGGCCGCGCCGTGTACGCATCCGCCACCGGGCGGCCGTGGCCACCGTGGCCGCTGTGGCCACCGTGTGAGGCCAGGCGGGAAAGGCGGCGGCGACAGGGCGATGCAGCAATGCCCCGTGGCCTGCCTAGCCGAAGGGGTTCAGCGGCTTCAGGCCGAAGCCCACGGCATGCGCCGGGGCGGCCAGGGGGCGGCCGTCCTGCAGGCTGGCCAGGGCCTTGGCCAACTGGTCGGGACAGGAGGTGGGCTTGTTGCCGCAGGTGATGCCGGACATCTTGTCGATGGCGTCCTGCACGGGCATGCCGTCGAGCAGGCGGCCGAGGGCCTCGAGGCTGCCGGGGCAGCCCCCGGCAAAGTGCACGTCGTGCAGCGCGCCGTCGCGCACGTCGAACTGGATCTGCTTGCTGCAAACGCCGCTGGGAACATGAACATGCATGGGGAAACTCCGTGGACGCGGCCCGCTGGGGCGTTGCGCCGGTATGCCGTTGGGCCGGATTGCCGGTATGGTCCGGTGGGGTGTGGGGCCAGACATAGGCCCGGCGAACCGTGCTGTAAAGGGGGGCGGCCCTACGCCGCCGCGGGGTGGCTTGACGGAGGGGCGGGCGCTGTGTATGTGAACAGGCAGCAAGGGGAGTAGCCAGCAAGGGCAACGTCAACAGCATGGCGCACGCGCCTGGCGTTGCCGTTGGGACGGACCCGCAAACCGGACCAATTGGCGAGACCTTCACGGCAGAAATGCCGGAGGTCTCGCCTTTTCTTTTTGGCCTCCGGCGCGTCTTGAATTATCTAATTTAATCAAGAGGTTGCTTGTGAGACACGCATTCCGCGACTGGTATCCCTTCCTGCTGGCCGTGCTGGCCACGCTGCCGGGCCTTGCCATGCGCGCCCTGCACCCCGAGATCAGCCCGCTGGTCATGGCGGGCCTGACCGGCGGCGCCATCCTGGCCGCATCGTTCATGCTGATGTGGGCCTGCGAAGTGGCGCAGCTGGACATTCCCCAGACCCTGGCCCTGGCGGTGGTGGCGCTCATCGCCGTGCTGCCGGAATACGCCGTGGACATGTACTTCACCTGGATGGCCGGGCAGCACCCCGAAAGCGAATATTCGCACTACGCCATCGCCAACATGACCGGGGCCAACCGCCTGCTCATCGGGGTTGGCTGGAGCGCCATCGTGCTGGTGTGCTGGATGCGCTTTCGCAGCGCGGTGGTGGTGGAGGCCGAGCGCCGCACCGACCTCGTGTTCCTGGCCATGGCCACCGCGTATGCGTTCATCATCCCCATCAAGGGTTCGCTGGCGTGGTACGACGGCGTGGCCCTGGTTTCCATGTACGCGTGGTACATCTGGATTGTTTCGCGCAGGCCCTGCACCGAGTTCGAGGCCGAAGGCCCGGCAGAGGTGCTGGCCAGGCTGCCCAAGGGCCACCGGCGCATCGCCACCCTGTCGCTGTTCCTGTTCGCCGCCGTGGTCATCCTGGCCGACGCGGAACTGTTCAGCGAAAGCCTGGTGGCTTCGGGCAAGGTGCTGGGCATCAATGAATTCCTGCTGGTGCAGTGGCTTGCGCCCATCGCCTCGGAAGCGCCCGAGTTCATCGTGTCGCTGATGTTCGCCATGCGCGGCCACGCCAGCATCGCCCTGGGCAGCCTGATCTCGTCCAAGCTGAATCAGTGGACGTTGCTGGTGGGTATGATTCCCGGCGTGTACGCGGCATCTTCCGGTTCGATGCACCCGCCCATTCCCATGGATTCTCACCAGTTGAACGAAATACTGCTGACGGCGGCGCAGTCGCTGTTTGCCGTCTGCCTGCTGCTGCGCATGCGCATCGGCATGAAGGGGGCAGCGCTGCTGTTCGCGCTGTTCCTGGCCCAGTTCGTCTCGCCGTTCATCCAGGCCCCGGTGGAGGCGGCCATGGGGCTGCCCCACGTGCCCGACAGGCTGCACGTGTGGTTCAGCCTGGTGTATGTGGTGCTGGCGGGCGGCTTGCTGCTGCTGCGCCCGCGCACCCTGCTGGACTTGCGCTACGGTTTTCGCGTGTAGCGTGCGCGCCGGGTGACGGCGCGCATGCGGACATGACGTGACCCCTTCGCGGCCCGTCGCGCCCTTGGCGCGGCGGGCCGCCCGTGCTAGGAAGCAGGCATGAATGACGGCAAATGGTTTACTGCGGCATGGTGGCCGCACGGTGTGGCGGTACGCGCGATGGCGGCGGTGGCGATTGTCGCGATGGCGGTGTCGTGTTCCACGCCCGTACGGGCGGCAGAGCCCGGCGCGCCGCGCGACAACGAGGCCTCCATCACCCTGCGCGAGGACGATTTCGACATCGACGTGCGGTACCCCCGATTCGGCCAGGCCGCCGTGGACGACGACCTGGCCCGCTGGGCCGCGCACATCGTGGCCGCGTTCCGCCAGGGGCTGGCCGAGCCCGAGCCCCAGCCCGTTGCCAGCGGGCCAGACCCCAACGCCCACCGCTTCGTCAACGAGCTGAAGGTGACCTACGATGTCTCGCGGGCCTCGGCCAAGGGGGACCGGGGGGCCACGGTTTCCTTCAGCATCTGGACCTACACCGGCGGGGCGCACGGAAATCTCGACATCATCACCCTGAGTTACGACATAGCCTCGGGCGCGCGCCTGTCGTTCGAGGACATCTTCGCGGACGCCGAGGGCGCGCTGGCCCTGTTGTCCTCGTACTGCTACGAGGCGCTGGCCGAGACGCTGGGGCCTGACCGGGTGGAGGACATGCTGCGCGGCGGCACCAGCCCCGACGCCGACAACTACGCCAGCCTCGCCCTGACGCCGGAAGGCGTGCGGGTGCATTTTCCGCCGTATCAGGTGGCCCCGTGGTCGTCCGGGCCGCAGCAGGTGGACGTGCCGCTGGCGGAGTTGCTGGACGCCGGGCCGAGGCTGGAGCTGTGGGGCGTTTCCCACTAGGCGGGAAGAAGAAACACTGTCCAAGGGCCGGAACGCAGCGCGCGTTCCGGCCCTTTTCACGTGTGGTTCGCGTTGTGTTGGCCTGGAGAATTCCGGGGCCGGGCGGGCCGGGGCCAGATGTGTCCGGAACCAGATATGTTCGGGGCCGCCGGGCAGGTCAGCGGGGGCTGGGGATGTCGGGGATGTCTGGGATGTCGGGCAGATCGGGCAGGTCGGGCCGGGTGCACAGGGTGAGCACCGCGTTGCAAACCCTGCGGCCCGCCGGGCGCGCCAGCACCGCCCCGCCGGGGATCACCGCCGCGCGGCGAAAGCCCAGGCGCGCAACGAAATCCAGCGCATGGCGGTAGGGCGCGGGGGTAAGGCCCACCAGGGTGTCCAGCCGGTAGGGGGCCGGGTGCCCGGATGCCGGGGCGGCGGGCGCGGTGAGCAGAAAGCGCACCACCATGCGGCCGATCTCTTGGGCGCGGGGCAGCCCGGCCCGCAGCACGCAAAAATGGATGCGCGCCGCGCGCCCGGTGAAGCCGTCCAGCCAGCACAGGGCCAGCGGCGTTTCCGCAGCCTGTACCAGGTAGCACCAGGCCCGTTGCGGGGCCAGCAGCCCGCGCAGGTCGGCGGCGCTCTGCACGCCGCCGTCGTGGAACACCACCGGGGCCAGCCCGTCATCGGAGAGGGTGCTCCATACCCGGTCCAGTTCGGCGTCCGTCACCGGAGCCGGGTGGGACGGATGGCGCGAGCGCAGCACCAGCGGGGGCAATGGCGATGACGCTGGGGGAAGCGGCGCGGGGCTAGCCATACAGGGGGTACTCCATGTTTCCGGTGGCGCCGATGGTGCCCGCGCCGTGGCGCGGGGCATCCGGTCCCGCCGGGTCCGGCCCGCCGTCCAGCGCCGGGAATTCCGTACCAAGGTCCGGGTCCAGGATGCGGGCCAGACAGTCCAGCATGTCGTCATGCCGCGAAACGGGGAAGGCCAGGTACTCCTCGTCCACGAACTCGCGGGCCAGGTCGCGCCGTTTGCCCTCGGCATCCATGAACGGCAGGTGGTGGGGCAGCAGCATGCGGCCCTGCTCGAATTCCGGAACCAGCCTGCGGATGCGGTCCTTCTTGGGCATGGGGCCGCCCAGAGGGGTGATGTCGAAGCGGTAGTTGCGCCGTTCCTGCTCGGCGCGCACGTGTTCGATGTCCGCCTGCATGCCGTATTTTTCGTAGCCCGTGGCCAGCGGCCGCCAGGTCCGGTGCAGCCGGAACAGCGCGGCGGCCCGGCCGGTCAGGTTCAGGCGGTCGCGCACGCCGTCCAGCAGGTAGCGGTTGCCGTCCGGAGCCAGGGCCACCACCAGCATCACCGTGTAGTCGCTGGACTTCTTGCGCTCGCCCGCCGGGTCCACCAGCAGGTAGCGGTTGCAATGCAGCCAGCGTTCGAGGGATGTCCCGGCGCGGGAATCGCCGCCAAAGACGCCGCCAATGCCTTCCCCGGATTTGCCGGGAGCGAAGACATGACCGGCCGCCGCGCCGGGCGTGTAGCGGCGCAGCCATTCGGCGCGGAAGCCTTGCGCCGTGTCGGCGGCGGGGTTCAGCAGCATCTGGCAGCCGAACACGTACGGGCCCATCTGGCGGCGTTTTTCGGCCAGCGCCGCCGGGGAAAGCAGCACCGGGGGGCCGTCGGGCGCGCCGCCCCGCGTGGCGGGGTGGATGCGCGGCACGGCGGCCCCGCGCTCGATGATGACGCGCCAGGTGTCGTTGAAGTGGTAGCGCGTGCCGATGTAACGGCGGCGACCCGCGCCGCGTCCGGCGGATGGCGCGTGGTCGGGTGTGTTGTCTCCGTTTTCGCCAGCCGCCGGGCCGTCGCTTCCGTCCGCCGGGCTCCCCTCCGCCCCGCTGGCCCCCAGGTTGAGCGAGAGCGCCCAGCATTCCGTGACCTTGGCGATCATTTCCGGGGTGGTCACCGATTCGCGGGTGACCACGTCGTCGTAGACCAGCAGGCGGAAGTGCTTGCCCGTGGGCTGGCCGTCCACCAGCCCCCACGCCTCCACGGTGGCCTCCTTGGGGTTGCCCCGGCGGCGCATCACGATGCCCTTGTCCAGCGACCATACCGGGGCCTGACGCCGGGGCGCGGCCCACAGCACGTCGGGGTACAGGCGCTTGAGCAGGTCGTTGCGCTCGAACTCGTGCTTGATCTGGCCCAGGAAGTCCTTGGCCACCGGACGCGAGTGGGAAAAGATGCCCACGGTGATTTCCGGGTCGTTCAGGATGTCGCGCACGGTCTGGCCAAAGGTGATGATGGTGGATTTGTAGTGTTCGCGCGCCCACAGGTCCAGGTGGCCGTCGGGCGCGGCCTGCACTTCGCGGCAGCGTTCGAACAGCCAGTCGCGGTCCATGTCGGCGCGGCTCATGAGCCGGGTGAGCAGGTAGAACAGGTCGCGGCGGCCCAGTTCCGCCTGCACGGCGGCAAGGGCGGCCGGGCCGCGCCGGGCGGCGTCGGCCGCGAGGTCCGCGTACAGCGCGGCGGCTTCGCGCCGGGTGGTGGCCGTCATGGGGACTCCGGTGGTTGGAAGGTTGATCGCGGTGCGAAACGCGCGCCACCCTACACCGGGAATATGGGGGCGATGCGGCCGCACGGGGGGCGCGGCGGGGGGGGCGGGGCGTCCGGAGGGGGTGCGGGCGTGGCGTGCGCCACGCGGAACCGGGGAACGCAGGCATGGGAGGGGGGCGATGGGGGCGGCAGGGAGACAGGGGGACAGGGCGGCGCTTTCGCCATGGGCCCCGCACGGAGAAGGGGCCTGTGCGCGGCCGCACGCAGTGGGGCGGCCCGCGCGTGCCGCTTCAGAAGGGGCGCGCGCGTCCTCCTTCAGGCTGTCCTGCATGGCCTTTCGGGCAGGCGGCCCGCGTCCGGTCTGCCCGCGCGTGCTTTCTCCCATCCCTCACCATGGGCCATGCCGCGCCGGAATCGGGTTTCGGTTGTCTTGTCGCAACCGCCATGTCTTGTAATCGCCATGCAAGTCTGCTAGGCAAGTCTAGAAAATTTCACGAGTGCCGTGCGCGCGCGGCGCACGCCGGGCCCGGCGCACAGCGTTCGCCGGGACGACGGCGACGACCCCCAAGAAGGAGGAACACATGTACATGCTTCTGAACTGGCGCGCCCTGCGCCACATCGCCATGGTCATGGTGGCCGTCATGGGCCTGCTCAGCTTTGTGCCCCGCGTGGAGGCCGCCTTTGTTCCCAACGCGGGCATCGTGGCCGGGGAACAGCGCACCGGTGACATGGGCACCGTGCAGAAGGCCCTGGAAAACAAGATGGTTTCCGAACGCCTGCAGGCCCTTGGCTACTCCTCGGCCGAAGTGGAACAGCGCCTGTCCATGCTGTCCGACGCCGAACTGCACGACCTGGCCAAGAAGATCGACAACCTGACCCACGGCGGCGACGGCTTCGGCTTCGTCATCGCCATCCTGGTGGTCATCCTGCTGGTGGTGCTGATCCTGCACTTCGCCGACCGCCGCGTGGTGGTCCAGTAACTTCCCGGCCATGCTTGCCCCTGCCGCGCCGGGCCGTGCCCTGTCCTGACCGGGCCGGTCCGGCGCGCCGGGGTGTCTTTTCCGCCATGCTCATGCCGCATCCGTCTTCGCGCCGGGCGGGCCGCACGGCCTCTCCGGTTTCCATGCCCCGCCCGCCCCGCCTGCTCCATCCGGCCGGGCAGCCCGCCTTCCGGGGGCAGGCCCCGCGCGTGCTGCTTGCGCTGCTGTTCGCCGTGGCCCTGACGGTCACGGGTTGCGTGCGCGGCCCCGGCACCCTCGCGCCGGACCCCACCCGCCCGGCAGCCGAACGCATCATCCCCGACGTGCCCTTCTTCGCGCAGGAG
The DNA here is from genome assembly GCF_000226255.1 of Desulfovibrio sp. A2. Lineage (GTDB taxonomy): Bacteria > Desulfobacterota > Desulfovibrionia > Desulfovibrionales > Desulfovibrionaceae > Cupidesulfovibrio. The sequence continues at coordinate 72,599 of NZ_AGFG01000029.1, read as the reverse complement.
CAGTACCAGTGCGGCCCCGCATCGCTGGCCGGGGTGCTGCGCCACCTTGGGCTGGAAGGTTCCCAGGCCACGCCCGAGGGCATCGCCGAAACCATTTTCCGCCCCGGCATGCACGGCACCCTTTCGCTGGACCTTGCCCTGTACCCGCGCACGCTGGGCCTTGCCAGCCGCTGGTACGACGGCTCGGTGGCCGACCTGATGGCCGCCGTGGATTCCGGCCAGCCGCGCATCGTCATGGTGGACCACGGCTACGGGCTGGTGAGCACCTATCATTTCATGGTGGTGGTGGGCTACGCGCCCGACGCGGTCATCGTGAACTCCGACCGCACCCCCCTGCAACGGCTGCCGTGGGCATCGTTTCTGCGCACGTGGGACCGCACCGACCGCTGGACGCTGGAGGTCCGGCGGCAGTGACGGAGCCCCCGCCAACGCCCGCCCCTTAGCCAGAACCGCCACGGGAGGCCCCATGCCGAACGCCATGCCGTCCGCTTCCGCCCCGATTTCCGTTCCCGTCTCTGCCCCGGCCGTTGCCCGCGTTCCGGCTTCGGCCCCTTCAAGCCTGTCGGCCCGTCGCCGTTCCGCGCTCGCCGCGTGGAGCGCCATCTTGCTGGGCCTGCTGCTGACCGGGTGCGCCCTGCCGCGCATCGGCGTCTACGCGGACCCCTTGTCCGGCCAGGAACACCTGGACCTTGGCAAGGCTTACGAGCAGAAGGGCGAACTGGACCTGGCCCGGCGCGAATACGCCGAGGCCGTGCGCGACGACGTGCCCCAGGCGCATCTGTTCCTGGCCAACGTGCTGTTCCAGAAGGGCGAACTGGAAGAGGCCGAGCGCCACTACCGCAGCGCGGTGCGTCTGCTGCCCGAGGCGGAATCCGCCCCGGCGCGCAACAATCTGGCCTGGCTGCTGCTGACGCGCGGCGGGCAGCTGGACGAGGCCGAGCGCCTGGCCGAAGAGGCCGTGCGCCTGGCCGACGACGCCCACCGCTCCAGTTACGAGGACACCTTGCGCCAGATCAGGGCCGCGCGGAACAAGTAGCGCGCGCCGCCCACTCCGCCTCGTCCGGTCCTGATCTGGCCCCTACGGCCGCCAGTCGCCGTCGCGGGCGGCCGTTTTCGTCCTCCACCCCATGTGCGGCCATCCGCCCGCCCCGCCTTTTCGCCGTTGCCCGGCCCCGGGCCGCGCCGTCCTCCGGCCTCGCGGCGTCTCCGCCATCGTTTCGCCATCCCCCCGCCGCCTTCCGCGCTTTTGGCCGATTTTTTCGCCAGGGCGGCGGGCCGGGCTTTTCCGCGCGCGATTCATCTGGCAAGATGACAACATCGGACACGCATGGAGGCCGCATGACGGGTTTCGGCATTCGGGGCAAGCTGCTCGCCAGCTACATGCTGGTGTTCCTCGTGCTGTTGCTGTGCGGCGGCGCGGGCGCGTACGTCTACGCCCGCCGGGCCGTGGAGCAGGCCGTGGAAGAGCGGCTGCACGCCGCCACCCAGTCCATCCTCGGCACCGTGCGCGTGGGGGCCGACCTTGCCGTGCGCAACTACCTGCGCGCCGCGTCCGAAAAGGCCCGCGACGTGGTGGTGCTGGAATACGAGCGCTACCGCTCCGGGGCCATCACCGAGGCGCAGGCCAAGGCCAACGCCGCCGCCATCCTGCTGCGCATGAGCATCGGCCGATCCGGCTACATCTACTGCCTTACCTCCAACGCCACCTTGGCCGTGCACCCGGTGCCCTCGCTGCTGGGGCGCGACCTGTCCGAGTTCGCGTTCGTGCGGGACCAGTCGCGCCTGCGCGAAGGGTTCCTGCAGTACGAGTGGCGCAACCCCGGAGAAACGCACGCCCGCCCCAAGGCGCTGCACATGACCTGGTTCCAGCCGTGGGACTGGATCATCTCCGCCTCGGCCTACCGGGAGGAATTCCGCAACCTGCTCGACGTCGGCATGCTGCGCGAGGCGGTGCTTTCGCACCGGGTGGGCGAAACCGGCTACGCCTACATCATGACCGGCGGCGGCGAACTTCTGGTGCACCCGCTGATGGAGCCGGGAGACATCGCCGACTCGCGCGACGAGACGGGCCGCCGGTTCATCCGCGAGATGCTGCAAAAGCGCTCCGGCCGCATCGTCTATTCGTGGCGCAACCCGGGCGAGGCGGGCTACCGCGAGAAGATCGTGGTCTACGCCTACCTCGCGGACTACGACTGGATCGTGGCCGCCTCGGGCTACACCGACGAGATCTACGCCCCCCTCGAGCACATGCGCCGCTTGGCCGTGTTGTGGCTGCTGGCCGCCACGGGGGTGGTGGCGCTGGCCAGCCTGTACGCCAGCGCGGGCATCACCGGTCCCCTGCGGCGGCTGACCGAGCGGGTGCGGGCGGGTGCGGGCGGTGACCTTTCCGTGCGTGTGGTACCGGAAACGCATGACGAAATCGGCGACCTGGCCAACTATTTCAACAGGCTGATGGGCAACCTGGAAGGGCACAGCCTGCGCATGGGGCAACTGGTGGAGGCGCGCACGGCGGAACTCACCCGCCTGAACGCCGACTACCTGGGCGAGCTTGAACGCCGCGCCGCCACGGAAGAAGAGGCCCGCAGCCGCCTGGCCTTCCTGCGCGCCTTGATGAACGCCATTCCCAGCCCGCTGTACTACCGCGATTTCACCGGCCGCTTCGTGGACTGCAACGACAGTTTCGCCCGGATGGTGCTGGGCAGCGCGCGAGAAGACGTGCGTGGCCGCCCGCCGGGCGATTTTCCCGACGTGTACCCCCCCGACGTGGCCGCCGCCGTGCTGCGCGACGACGATGAACTGCGCCAGCGTGGCGGCATGCGCTTCAGCGAGCAGTCCATCCGCTGCGCGGATGGGGTGGTCCGCTACTTCGGCGTGATCAAAAGCGTGTTCGCGGGTGGCCCGGCGGGCGAGGGCGGCATCATCGGCGTGCTCACCGACCTTACGGCGCGCCGCCGCGCCGAGGAGGCGCGCCGCCTGCTGGAACAGGCCGTGGAAAATTCCGCCGGGGCCATGCTGATCCTGGATGGCGACGGTTCCATTCGCTACGCCAACCCGGCCTTCGCCGTCATTACCGGCTGGCCGCGCGCCGATGCCCTGGACCGCCGCCTGGCGGACCTGGGCGCGGCTGCCGGTGCGGGGAGCGGTGGCTCTGGAGAGGGAGGAGCGGGGTTTGCCGCACTGCTGGCGGCCCGCGAACGCGGCGAGGCATGGAGCGGCCGCGCCGTGCTGCGGCGGGGCAACGGCACGCCCTTCGACGCGGAATGCCGCCTTGCCCCCCTGCGCGACGGTGCGGGCGTGGTGGCCCACTTCGTGTGCACCATCGAGGACGTCAGCGAACGGCTGATGTTGCAGGCCCAACTGCTGCAGGCCCAGAAGCTGGAGTCCATCGGGCAGCTGGCCTCGGGCATCGCGCACGAGATCAACACCCCCATCCAGTTCGTGGGCGACAACGCGCGTTTCCTGGGCACGGCCGCCACGGCGCTGGACGCGACCATCGCCGGGTACGACGGACTGTTGCGCCGGGCCGTGTCCGGCCCCGGCTGCGACGACGGCGGGACGCTGCTGGACGAGGCGGCCCGCCTGCGCGAGCAGCACGACGTGGATTTCGTGCTTGCCGAACTGCCCGCCGCCGTGCGCCAGGTGCAGGAAGGGGTGGAGCGGGTTTCCGGCATCGTGCGGGCCCTGCGCGAATTCTCGCACCCCGACGCCGGGGGCAAGACGCCGGTGGACATCAACGCCGGGCTGGCCAATACGGTCACGGTGTGCCGCAATGAATGGAAGTACGTGGCCGACGTGCGGCTGGACCTTGCGCCCGACCTGCCCCTGGTGCAGGGGCATGCGGGCGACCTGAACCAGGTGTTCATGAACCTGCTGGTCAACGCCGCCCACGCCGTGGGCGACAGGCTGCGTGACCAGGGGGCGGAGCAGGACGAGCGGGGCGTCATCACCGTGTCCAGCCGCGTGGCGGACGGCGCGGTGGTGGTTGCCGTGCGCGACGACGGAACCGGCATCGCGCCCAATGTGCTGCCCCGCATCTTCGATCCCTTCTTCACCACCAAGGAGGTGGGGCGGGGCACGGGACAGGGGCTGGCCATCGCCCGCAACCTGGTGGTGAACAAGCACGGCGGGCGCCTGGAGGTGGAAAGCGAACCCGGCAGGGGCACGCTGTTCACAGTGCATCTGCCCGTGGATGCCCCATGAGGGCGACGGGACGGGCATGAACGGGCGCGGCGGCGCAGGGGGACGGCACGACGCAGGGGGGTGGGCAAAGGAGCAGGCCGTGCAGCGACACCACAACCATGTTTTCCGGCCGGGTGGCGGCATTGCGGCCCCCGTGCTGGCCCAAACGTTGGGCCAAACGTTGGGCCTGGCGCTGGCCCTCACGCTGGCCCTCACGCTGGTCCTCACGCTGGTCCTGACGCTGGTCCTGACGCTGGCGTGGCCAGGGTGGGTGGCGGCGCGGAACATCGCCGCCCATGGGGAAAACGGTCAGGCGGGCGTTGCCCGAACCAATCCGGTCCAGCCAGCCGGGACCGGTCGGCTGGCCACCACGGGCCTCGTTTTCGTCACCCAGCAGTTTCCGCCGTTCAACTATCTGGAACGCACGGACGACGGGGAGCGCGTGGCCGGGCCCGTGGCCGAGATCATCACCCTGGCGTGCCAGCGCATGGGCGTGGGCTGCACCTTCCGGCTGCTGCCCTGGGCTCGCGCCCAGCAGGAGGTGCGCAGCGGCGCTGCCGACGGCATCTTCGTCATCGGGCGTGCGCCGGAGCGTGAAGACTGGCTGCACTTCTGTCCCCCGCTGGTGCGTGGGGAGTACGGCTTTTTCGTGCGTATGGAAAACCCGTTGCGCTACATCGCCCCCCGCGACGTGGCCGGATACCGCGTGGGCGTCTACGGCCCTTCGCTGACGTCGGACATCCTCAACCAGTTGGCCCGGCAGGCGCGCATGACGGTGGACGTGGCGGCGGATAACGATGCCGGGTTCCTCAAGCTGGCGCAGGGCCGCATCGACGCCGTGTTCTCCAACAAGGAGAACGGGCTGGCCACCATCGCGCTGCTGCGCATCGCCAACCTGCGCTACGCGGGCTGGCACAGCCGGGTGGACTACACCATCGCCTTTTCGCGCCACGCCGCGCCCGAGGCCGTGGCGGCCTTCGAGGCGGCGTTGCATGCACTGCACCGGGAGGGCGGACTGGAACGGTGCCTGTCCCCGTACGGGCTGCATTCGGTGTTTCCGGGGCAGAAGGGGAGCGTGCCGGGCGCGCCCGACACGCCGGGCGCGCCGGGTGCACCGCGCGGGGAAGCCCCGGCCATGCCCGCAGCGATGCTGGACGTGGCGCCGAACCTGGCGGCGCCCACGGGTCTCGACTGACCACGGCGCGCCCCGGGGCCGCCACGCCAGCACCGTGCATGGGAGGGGGGCACGGCGGGCGGACACGGCTTTCCTTTCCGCATCGTTCGTCCCTTCCCCCCTTTCGCGCATGACGCATCCCCGTTCCGTTCCCGCTGCACGCGGCGTTGCACGCCATGCGGCGGTGGCGCACGCCGCCGCTCCGGCGAGTGCCCGCCGTCGGACCCGGCATTGCCCGGTTGCGCCCCCGGTACGGCATGCGCTATGCATTGCCGGTTCCCGAAAGCGGTAATTCCGACGCCCGGCATTCCCGGTCCGGTTCAGCCCCGGTTCGGAGCCGTTCCGCCCCGCACCGGCACGGCGTGCCGTTCCGGCCTCCTGCCCGGCGTCGGGCCGGTCCCGCGCCTTCGCGCGCGGCCGGTTTTCCTACACGCACACCACGCGACCGCGCGTGCCCACACGGCGATACGGCATGAACAGCAAAAAGCGCATCCTCGGCATCCTGCTCGGCGTCATGGTTCTGGCGGCGGGCGTCTGGTACTGGCACGGCCTCGGCAAGGTGGAAACCGACGACGCTCAGGTGGATGGGCGCATCTTCATGGTTTCGCCACGCGTGGCGGGCTACGTGGTGGACGTGCCCGTGGAGGACAACCAGTTCGTCAAGGAAGGCGAGGTGCTGGCCCGGCTGGACCCCACCGAGTACGAGGTGGCCGTGGCCGAGGCGCGCGCCCAGCTTGCCGCGCTGCAACGCGGCGTGCCGCTGGAGCTTTCCCAGACCGTGCATCGGGTGACCGGCGCGCAGGCCGTGGAAGAGGCCACCAAGCGCCGCGCCGCGCAGGCCCGCGACGAAGAGGACGCCGCCCGCTACGAGATGGAGCGCCTTTCCACCGAACAGGCCCAGGCCACCCTTGACCGGCGCAGGCTGGAGGCGCTGGTGGGGCAGGGGGCCGTCTCGCGCGAGGCCATGGACCGCGCCCGTTCCGCCGACGATGCCGCCAGGGCACGGCTGGATGGTTCCCGCGCCAAACTGGAAGCCGCCAGCAAGGCCCGCGCGGCGGCCGAGGCGGAAATGCGCCGCGTGCGCGCCGAGGTGGATCTGGCCGGGACCGGGCAGGTGGTGGCGGAAATCCGCGCCCGCCAGGTGGAGGCCCAGCAGGCCAAGGTGCGCCAGGCGGAGCTGAACCTGGAATGGACCACCGTGCGCGCCCCCGTGGACGGCTACGTGACCAAGAAGAACGTGGAGTCCGGCCGCATGGTCACGCGCGGGCAGCCGATCATGGCCGTGGTGCCCATGTCGCCCGACCACCTGTGGGTGACCGCCAATTTCAAGGAAACCGAACTCACCGACGTGAAGCCTGGCCAGCCCTGCGAAATCCGCATCGACACCTACCCCAACCTGGTCCTGAAGGGCCAGGTGGAGTCGATCATGGCGGGCACGGGCGCGGCCTTTTCGCTGTTTCCGCCCCAGAACGCCTCGGGCAACTTCGTGAAGGTGGTGCAGCGCATTCCCGTGCGGCTGCGCCTGACCGACTACGCCCCCGCGGCCATGCCGCCCCTGCGCGTGGGCATGAGCGCGGTGCCGGTGATCTTCACCAACCGGGGCGTTTCCGAGGTGCCGCAGCGCGCCGCCGGGCCGGACGGGGCCACCGTGCGCGACGCCGGGCAGGCGGGGAAGCCCGCCGTCAATGGGACAGCCCCGGGGGCTTCGGCGACAGCCCCGGCGGCCACGCCGACCCCCGCCCCGGCCGAACCGGCCCGCAAGCAGTAGCCGCAACGGCAGGGCCGCATGTCGCGCGAACCCGAATCGGTCAACCGCTGGCTCATCACCCTGGCGGTGATGGTGCCCACGCTCATCGAAATCCTGGACACCAGCGTGGCCAACGTGGCCCTGAAGCACATTCAGGGCAGCCTTGCCGCGGGCGAGGAAGAGGTGACCTGGGTGCTCACCTCGTACCTGGTGGCCAACGCCGTGGTCATCCCCATGAGCGGATGGCTGGCGCGCCTTGTGGGGCGCAAGCGGTTCCTGATGCTGTCCATCGCCGTGTTCACGGCCAGTTCCCTGCTGTGCGGGGCGGCCACCTCGCTGGCGCAGATCATCCTGTTCCGCATTTTCCAGGGGCTTGGCGGCGGCGGGCTGCAACCCATGTCGCAGGCCATCCTGATGGAGACCTTTCCGCCCCACCAGCGCGGCATGGCCATGGGCATCTTCGGCGTGGGGGTGGTGCTGGGGCCCATCCTGGGGCCGCTGCTGGGCGGTTACCTGACGGACAACTTCACCTGGCGGTGGATCTTCTACATCAACCTGCCGGTGGGCCTGTTCGCGCTGTACCTGGCCGGGGCCTTCCTGTTCGACCCGCCGTACATGGAGCGACGCCAGCGCGGCGAGGTGGTGGACTACCTGGGCCTGGCCCTGCTGACCACGGGCATCGGCGCGTTGCAGATCGTGCTGGACAAGGGCCAGCAGGACGACTGGTTCAGTTCGCCGTTCATCACCACGCTGGCCGTGGTTTCCGCCGTGTCACTTGTCGGGCTGGTATTCTGGGAACTGCGCCACCCCCGGCCGGTGCTGGACTTCCGCATTCTGAAAAACCGCAGCTTCGCCATCGGCAACGCGGTGATGTTCTTCGGCTTCTTTGCCTTTTTCGGGTCCATCGTGCTGCTGCCGCTGTTCCTGCAGGGGCTGATGGGCTACACCGCCTACCTGGCCGGGCTGGTGCTGGGGCCGGGCGGCATGCTGGCCCTGGTGTTCATGCCCGTGGCGGGCAAGCTGACCGAGCGCATCGACGCCCGCTGGCTGCTGGCCTTCGGCATGCTGATCTGCGCGTATTCGCTGCACGTCATGGCCGGGTTCAACCTGTACATCGACTTCGGCACGGCGGCCTTCGCCCGGGTGTTGCAGGGCATCGCCATGCCGTTCTTCTTCGTGTCGCTGTCCGTGGTCACCTTCGCCTACGTCCCGCGCGAGGCCATGAACACGGCCTCGCCGCTGTACAACCTGCTGCGCAACCTGGGCGGTTCGTTCGGGGTGGCCTTCGTCACCACGCTGCTGGCCCGGCGCACCCAGTACCATCACAGCATCCTGGCCGAGGACATGACCCCCCTGTCGCCCGCCTATCAACTGGGCTTCGAGCAGATCCGCCTGGCCCTGGCCGCGCGGCTGGGAGAACTGACCGACCTCGCGGAACGCGCCGAGACGCTGATCTACCAGATGTTGCAGCGCGAGGCCTCGGCCCTGGCCTTCAACGACGCCTTCTTTTCGCAGGGGGCCATATTCCTGGTGCTGTTCTTCTGCATCTGGTTCATGCGCAGGCCTCCGCGCGGCAAGCATGAAGGGTTCGTGGAATAGCGCGGCAAAGCCCGCGTGGCCACCTGCTTGCCGCCCCTTTACAGTCCCGTCGCCCCTTTACAGGTCCGTCGCCTATGCCCGATAGTGCGCCATGCCCCGCCAGCACGCGGGCATGGAGGATTGCATGACCCCACCCGGCGACCCCGCTTCTTCCGACTTCCCCGGCTGTTGCCCTTCCGCCCTTCCCGACCGCACGTCCGACGTGCGGGCCGCCGTGCTGCGCGCCAGCGTGGACGCCCCCCTGCCGGACGGCGCGCCCTGCCGCCGCCTGCCCCATGACGCCACGCCCCGCATCGCCCGCGCCACCGGCGCGCGGCTTCGGGACGTGGAGGCCACGGCCTGCGACGCGGGCATCATGCCTGAACGCTACATCCGCAACCACGCGTTCTTCTCCCCGGCCGAGCAGGCCCGGCTGCTGCGGGCGACGGTGCTGCTGGTGGGGCTGGGCGGGTTGGGCGGGCACGTGCTGGACATGCTGGCGCGGGCCGGGGTGGGGCGCATCGTGGGGGTGGACGGCGACGTCTTCGAGGCAGGCAACCTGAACCGGCAACTGCTGTCGGCGGAGGCCCGGCTGGGCATGCCCAAGGCCGAGGCCGCCGCGCTGCACGTGGCGGCGGTGAACGGCGCGGTGGAATTCGCGGGGGTGGCGTCTTTCGTCGATGCGGCGGGCCTGGACGGGCTGTGCGCGGGCCGCGTGCCCGTCAGGGCGGGTGACGAACCGGCCGCAGCCGATGGCGGCCGGGCGGATGACGCCGCCGGTGCATGCCGGAACTTGCCGTTGCCGGACCTGGTGGTGGACGCGCTGGGGGGGCTTGCGTCGCGCATGGCCCTGCACGGGGCCGCGGCGCGGGCCGGGCTGCCGCTGGTGACGGCGGCGGTGGCCGGACTCACCGGCCTGGTGGCCACGGTGCAGCCCGGTTCCATGAGCCCCTACGAACTGCTGGGCGCGGGCGGAGCGGCGGAGGACGGGCTCGGCACGCCCGCGCCCGCCGTGGCCTGCGCGGCCTCCATGCAGACTTCGGAGGCGTTGCGCCTGCTGGCCGGAAGGCCCCCTCTGGACGGAGTGCTGCTGTTCGATCTTTCCGACGGGACGTTTCAGCGGGTGCGGCTGTAGGGCGCGGACCGAAAGCGCGGCTTGGGCCGGGTGCGGAGATGTGGCCAAGGGGAGACTGCCTGGCGGTCCCTGCCTTCCTGGCTGGTTCAGCTCTTTCCGGCGGCGGCCAGTTCGGCGCGCACCGCCTCGATCACTTCCAGATAGCGGGCGAAGACCTGCGCGTCGTCCTCCACGCAGCCGAAGTCCGCGCCCGCCGCGATGTCGCGCAGGTCGAACACGGCGTTGGCCAGCGCCCACGGTTCCGGATCGTCCAGCACGCGGCCGGTGCGGCCGTCGTCGATGAGGTCGCACGCTCCCGTGGCGCGGGTGGTCACCGTGGGCACGCCCATGGCCTGCGCCTCGGCCACCACGTTGCCGAAGGTGTCGTAGAACGAGGGGTGGCAGAACACGTCGAGCCCCGCGTAGAAGCGCGGCATGTCGGCGGCCCCCACCTTGCCGAGGAACACCACCCGCTTCTCCACACCCAGCGATTGCGCGTAGTCGGCATATTTGCGGCTGCGCCGTCCGCCCGCCACCACCAGCACGTATTCCTCGGGCAGGTGGGCCAGCGCGGCGATGAGCCGGTCCAGCCCCTTCAGCTCGAAATTGCTGGAGCAGAACCCGATGGCCCGGTGGCGTTCCAGCAGCCCCACGGCCCGGCGGGCCTCGCCGCGCAGGTCGGCGAAGCGCTGCGGGTTGAAGCGGCGCTTGTCCACCCCGTTGGGGATCACCACCACCGTGGCCGGGGAGTGCGGAAACTGGCGCGCCACGGCGGCCCGCACGTTCTGCGAGATGGCGATGATGCGCCGGGTGGCCGGGTGGGTGTAGATGCCGTTGTCCAGCACGGTCATGAGCAGGTTGTTGGGGTTCAGCAGGCGCGAGAGCGCCTTGGTGAACCGTCGCAGGGGCGAGCGCTGCGCCGCCAGGCTCCGGCGCATGAAATCGCGGTGCGGCCCGCCCGACCTGTGAATGTGGCAGCCCGCCATGTTGCCGAAGCTGACGGTGACGGTGGTGGGGGGCAGTTCGCGCAGGGCGCGCGCGGCGGCGAAGTGCAGGCCCAGGTTCTTCATGAACCGGCCCGGCCGCCACAGCCCCAGCACCCGGATGTCCACGGCCAGTGGCGCGGCGTCGGGGTCGGCAAGCCGGATGGCGTCATCCGGCCAGGGGGCGTTGCCCGGCCCGTCCGCGTCATGCTGTCGGCCGCCGTCGTCCTGCGGTACGGCAGGCGACGTCTTCTCCATTGGCTTGTTCGCCATGCCGGGGGCCACTTCGCCGCACAGCACGCGCACGGGCACGCCCCTGGCGCGCAGGTATTCGTGAAAGCGATGGCAGAAAAGCTCTACGCCGCCGTAGCGCGAGTAGGTGCGGATGAACAGCGCGACCTCTGGCCGGCGGGTGGTGGGGGTGTCTGGCATGGCGAGGGGTGGGGGTGTGCGCGGGCGCGGGAAAGGGTCTGAACGCCCGTCCGGTCTAGCAAAGCCCACCGGCGGGCGCAAGGCCGCCGCACTGCCCCTGGGCAGTGCGGCATGCCGTGGGGCGGCGGCGCAGGGAAAGGACGCGCGAACAGGAAGCAACCCGCCCCCACCGTCATCGCCCGTGGTGGGAGGCGCGGACGTCAGCCTTGCGACACCGTGAGCGGGTAGTCCTTTTCGGTGCGGGCGCGCGTTTCGGCCAGCGTTTCCTCCGAATCGGCGTAGCGGTCGGCGATGCTCCGGAAGGTCGGCAGGTTGGCGAGGAAGGCGTCCACCACGTCGGGGTCGAAGTGGGTGCCGCGCCCCTCGCGAATGATCCCCACGGATTTCTCCATGTCGAACGGCGGCTTGTACACCCGGCGGCTGATCAGCGCGTCGAACACGTCGGCCAGGGCCATGAGCCGCGCCGATACGGGGATGGCGTCGCCGGAAAGCCCCTGCGGGTAGCCGGTGCCGTCCCATTTTTCATGGTGGCAGTATGCGATCTCGCGAGCATGGCGCAGGAATGAGACCGGGGTGTCGAGCTGCCGTTCCGCCGCCATGATGGCGTCGCGCCCCAGTGCCGGGTGGCGCTTCATGTCCTCGAATTCCTCGGGGGTGAGCTTGCCGGGCTTCAGCAGGATGCGGTCGGCGATGCCCACCTTGCCGATGTCGTGCAGCGGGGCCGACTTGAACAGCAGGGGGATCTCGTCGGGCGAGAGCGCGGCGGCGAAGCGGGGGTGCGGGGAGAGGTGCTGCGCCAGCACCCGCACGTAGTGCTGGGTGCGCCGGATGTGGTTGCCGGTTTCGTTGTCGCGCGTTTCGGCCAGCGAGGCCATGCACATGATGGTCACGTCCTGCACGGCGGCCAGTTCGCGCATGCGGCGGGCCACCTCGTCTTCCAGGAATTCGTTCTTGTCCTTCAGGAAGTCGCGCGCGGCCTTCATCTGCAGGTGGGTGCGCACCCGGGCCAGCATGATGGGCGCGCTGACGGGCTTGGTGATGTAGTCCACCGCCCCCAGTTCCAGCCCGATGCGCTCGTCGTCCTCTTCCGACAGGGCGGTAAGGAAGATGACGGGCACGTCCGCCGTGCCGGGCAGGGCCTTCAGCCTGCGCAGCACCTCGTAGCCGTCCATGCCGGGCATCATGATGTCCAGCAGCACGATGTCCGGCGGACTGCCGGAGGCGATGATGCGCAGGGCCTTTTCACCGCTGTTGGCCACCTTGACCCGGTAGGCGTCTTTCAGCAGGTCGCTCAGCAGGGTCAGGTTGTCCGCGGTGTCGTCCACCACGAGCACGGTGCGGCGGGTGTCATCGGGATGCAGGTGCGTGTCGGTCATGGCGGCCTCGTGGTGGCTGGGGTGGCGGCGCGCGCCAGCACGGCGCGCGGTTGTCGGGGGCGGTCCCGGCATGCCGGAACGGTGGGTCAGTCCCGCCCGGCGGGGCGGGCCGAACGCAGCATCTCCAGTGCGGTCTCGAATTCGAAGGCGCGCAGCGCCTCGCCCATGCCGGACACGATGTCCCGCCCCAGGACGGCGCGCAAGGCATCGGCGTGAGCGTTGAAAAGGTCCACGGCTTCGCTGTCGTCTTCCTCCATGAGCATTTCCAGCCGGTCCAGCAGTTCGCCGTCGGCTGGCAGGGCCGGGCCCTGGGCGGAATGCGCGCCGGGCGCGGCCGCATTGCCGGCGTCGTCTTCCGGGGCGCTGGCCGCGCCATGGGGGTGGTCGGCCCCCGCGTCCTCAAGCAGGGCGTTCATGGCTCGCACGGCCTCTTCCAGCGCGGCGGAGAGAACCTTCAACCCCTCGTTGGCGCGTTCGGGCGACGCCCCGTGGCGCAGGGCCGATTCCAGGTTCGCGGCGTGGCCCTGCACCACGCGCGCGCCAAGGGTGCCCGCCACGCCCTTCAGGGTATGCGCCTCGCGCGTGGCGGATGCGCCGTCGCCTGCCGCGATGAGCCCGGCGATGCGCGCGGCGGCGTCGGCATGCTCGGTGACGAAGCGGCGCAGCAGGGCATGGTAGGTGGCCTGCTTGCCCAGCACCCGGCGCAGCCCGGCCTCGGGGTCAAGGACGCGGGGCGCGCCGTCCTTGTCCAATGCCCCACGGGGTGGGGGGACAGCCGAGGGGGTAACCAAGGGAGCGGACGCCGGGCTGGCGAGCGCGGGCGTGTCGGGTTGGGAGTCCGGCGGGGCGGCTGGCGATGTGTCTGGCCCGCCGCCTGGAGCGGCGTCCGGCCCGGCGGCCGGGGCATTCTCTTTTGCCGCAGCGGCGTCCCCACGCCGAGGCAGCCAGCGGATCAGCGCGGCGAACAGTTCGTCCGGGTCGATGGGCTTGGCCACGTGGTCGTTCATGCCCGTGGCCAGGCACGCCTCGCGGTCGCCCTGCATGGCGTTGGCGGTCATGGCCACGATGGGCAGCCGGTCCGGCCCCAGGGTGCGGCGGATGGCCCGCGTGGCCTCGTATCCGTCCATGACGGGCATCTGCACGTCCATCAGCACGAGGTCGTAGTCGCCCTCCATGACCATGCGCACCGCCTGCGCCCCGTCCTCTGCCGCGTCGGGGGCAAGCCCCGCCTCGCCCAGCAGGCCCAGCGCCACCTCGCGGTTCAGTTCGTTGTCCTCCACCAGCAGCACGCGCGCGCCGCGCAGTCCTTGCAACTGGGCGGGGGGCTCGCCGGGCTGCGCGCCGGGGGAGCGCGCCGACGGCGACTCGGATTCGCCGCCCGGACGCGACGCAGGTTGCGCGGCACCCAGAAGGCGCATGGCCGTATCGAACAGCAGGGACGGCTGCACCGGCTTCACCAGCACGGCATCCACCCCCACGCCTTCGGACGCGGCGAATATTTCCTCTCGCCCGTGGGCGGTGACGATGGCCACGGGCAGTTCGGGGGCCAGCGCCCGGATGCGGCGCGCCGTCTCCAGCCCGTCCATGCCGGGCATCTGCCAGTCCAGGAACACCATGCCGAAGGGTGCGCCCGCCGCGCGCGCCTCGTCCATGACGCGCAGGGCGGATTCCCCGCCGTCGGCCTCCACGGTGCGGAAGGTCATGCCTTCCAGCATGTGGGCAAGCACGGTGCGGGCCTGGGGGTTGTCGTCCACCACCAGCACCCGCAGGCCGCGCAGGTCGATGCGGGGCACCAGGGTTCGCCGTCCGGAGCCCAGGCCCAGCCGGGCCGTGAACCAGAAGGTGCTGCCCCCGCCGGGGGTGCTTTCCACGCCCACGTCGCCGCCCATCAGGTCGGCCAGTTTCTTGGCTATGGCAAGGCCAAGGCCGGTGCCGCCGTACTTGCGCGTGGTGGAGGTGTCGGCCTGCTGGAACGAAACGAACAGCCGGGCCTTCTGCTCGGGGGTGAGGCCGATGCCCGTGTCGCGCACGGCAAAGCGCAGCAGCGCATCCTGCCCGGTCTTTTCCACGGCTTCGACGTGGACCACGATTTCGCCGCGCTCGGTGAACTTCACGGCGTTGTTGGCGTAGTTGATGAGGATCTGCCCCAGCCTAAGCGGGTCGCCGCGCAGCACGGGGGGCACGTCGGCGGCCACGTCGAGCACGAATTCCAGCCCCTTGGCCGCCGCCTTTTCGGAAACCAGGTTGGCCACGGTGTCGAGCACTGTTTCCAGTTCGAACTCGGTGTTCTCCACCGTCAGCTTGCCCGCCTCGATCTTGGAGAAGTCGAGGATGTCGTTGAGGATGCCCAGCAGGTGCTGGCCCGAGGCGCGTATCTTGCGCACGTAGTCGGCCTGGCGCGGGTCCAGGTTGGTCTTCAGGGCCAGGTGGGCCAAGCCGATGATGGCGTTCATGGGGGTGCGGATTTCGTGGCTCATGTTGGCCAGGAAGTCGCTTTTGAGCCGGGTGGCCTCTTCGGCCATTTCCTTGGCCCGCAGCAGTTCGGACTCGGCGCGCTTGCGCAGGGAAATGTCGCGCATGGCCCCGCAGGCGCTCATGGGGTGCCGCTCGGACGGGGGCAGCTTGCTGAGGCTGATTTCCAGCGGCAGGCGCGTGCCGTCCTTGCGCACGCCCAACACTTCCCGTTCATGGCCGATGACCCGGAGAGGCGAGGCAAGGAAGTCGTTGCGCAGCTTCACGTGGCGGTCGTGCAGTTCTGGCGGCAGAAGATCCTCGATGGGGCGCCCGGCAAGCTCGCCATCTGCGTAGCCCAGCAATCGCTCGAACTGCGGGTTGCACAGCACGATGCGCCCCTCGCCGTCCACGACCACCATGGCGTCCGGGGCGGAATGCACGATGCCCCGGTACCAGGCCTCGGTTTCCTTCAGTTCCGCCTGCCGTTCCTTCAGTTCCGTGATGTCGTCGATGAGCGTGAGGCGGCGGGGGGTGATGCCTTCGTCGGTGATCAGGGCGCAGCGCACGTCGGCCCAGCGCGTCTCGCCGTCGGGGCGCTGGTAGCGCAACTCGGCGCGCAGGGTGCCGCCCCCGCCGCCTCGCCGTTCGGTCCGGTCGGGCGTGAGCCGTCCCAGCAGGTCGCCCATGGCCTCGCGGTCGTCGGGGTGGATGAAGTCCGCAAGGTCGCGCCCGCGCAATTCCGCCTCGCCCACGCCGATGAAGGCGGAGAAGGCGGGGTTGGCCCGGTCGATGCCGAGCCCGTGGCGCTCGCTGACGATGCCCACCCCGGCCGTTTCGAAGACGGCGCGGAAGAACGTTTCGCTGCGCCGCAGAAGCTCGCGGCTTTCTTCCAGTTCATCGGCCTGGATGCGGGTCTGTTCCAGCAGGCTGCGGGTATGCAGGTTGCGCTCCAGCACTTCCTGCGACAGGGCGGCCATGGGCAGCAGGTCTTCGAACAGGGTGGCGGCGCGGGGGGGCAGCGGGCCCAGGGTGGCCAGTTCGAGCACGCCGAGCAGCCTGTCGCCCAGCAGCAGCGGCCAGGCGTGCAGCGCGGCGGGCAGCACGTCGCCCACCCCCGTGGCGAAGCGCAGCGTTTCGCCGGGCGGGGGGGCCAGCTCCACCGGGGCGTGCGTGGCGGCGCAGCGCCCCACCAGGCTTTCGCCCTTGGCCACCAGGGGCGGGGGGCCGCCCGATGTGCCGCCCAGCGAAGCCACCAGTTCCAGATGCACCCCGTCGTCGCCGGGCACGTACAGGGCCGCGTGGGGCGCGCCGGTCACGCTGGCGACCTGACCGGCAAGACGCTCGCCAAAGACGTGCAGGTCGCCAGCCTGCTGCAGTGCGGTGGCCGTTTCCGACATTTGCGCCTTGATCCAGCGTTGCTGCTCCATCTGGCGGGAAACGCCCCGCAGGACCTCCAGCGAGCGGGCCATGGCCCCCATTTCGTTGCGTTCCTCTCCGTAGGGCACCCCCACGTCAAGGTCGCCGTCGGCCAGGGCCTGCACGCAGCCGGTCAGGGCCAGCAGCCGACGCCGGATGGCCCAGCTGACCAGGTAGGTGATGACGATGACCATGGCGCAGAACAACGCGTAGGCGGCCATGGCCTTGTGCAGCATGGTGCGGTGTTCGGCCACCGAGGTCTGGAAATACAGTTCGGCCTTGGCGCGCGCGGCGGCCATCAGTTCGTCGATGGTGTGCAGCAACTTGTCGGCCGGGTTTTCTGGCGAGGATTCGGTGATGCGCCACGCTTCCTGTATCTCGCGGTTTTCAGCCAGGCTCATGGCCCTGTCGCGCATGGACAGGAAATCGTTGTAGCGGTCTTCCGCGGCCCCGATCTGGGCCGGGTCGCCACGAAAGTTGGCCCGCACGGCGTCCATGCATTCGCGGTACAGGCGTTCCTCGCGCCGCAACAGGGCGACCTGGTCGGCCTTGATGGCTTCGTCCACCTCGATGATCTGCTCGCGCATGACGGCACGCATGCGCTGCACGCCTTCCTTGGCCCGCTGCAGGTTGCTGGTGGCGATGAAGGTGTGCCGGTAGACGGTGCTGGCGTCTTCGGCCATGTCGCGCATCAGGGTCAGGGTGCTGTAGCCGAGGACGATGCTGAAGCCCACGATGAGCAGCGTGCCGAGCAGCAGCCGCTGGAAGACGGAAAGATGGCGGAACAGCAGGGGGCCCGAAGTGATGGGCATGGCGGGGCTCCTTCCGGCCGGTAAATGACCGGCACGAGCCGGATGGGGATATGCAACGCACTATAGGCGTGGGTGGGGATTATTGTCCAGCAAGTGAGAATGCCATGCGATGGCGCGGGCGATGCGCCGCCGAAGCGTGACGGGAAAATGGACGGGAGGGGTGGGGCGTGAGTCCGGACTGCGCGGGGGGAAAGCCGGACGGTACCGGGAGTCACCGGGCGTCGCTGGACGTCACCGGGGGGGGCGCAGAGGGGAGAGGCGGGCCCGGCCAGCGCCAGTCTGGCTCCAGTTGGGCGTCAGTCGGGCAGGATGCTCCACAGGCGGTACACGGCGGCTTCGGTCATGGCCGCGTCGCGCGCGTCGCGGGCGAATGCTTGGGCTTCCGCGTCGGATGCCGCGGGTTCGTGGCAGGGGGTGCCGTCGTCCAGGTGCCAGCGCACCAGGAACGAGGGCATGGGGTCGGGGCCGCGGCCTTCGGACCAGACGTTGTGGCCAGACCAAGCGGGACGGGCGGACTCCGGTGTGCGGGGGTGTGAACGGGCGAGGGGCGCGCGGTGACGCGGTGGTGCCCCGGCCCGGCAGGCGGCGTCGGCGTGGAACCCGGACGAAGGCGCGTTAGGCGAAACAGGGGCAAGGGCGGATGCGGGACTGACGGGCGAAACGTGCATGGGACCTCCGTGTTCCAATGTGCGGAACAGTATCGCACAAGAAGTGCGAAGCGGTCCATCAGGCAGCGTCGCGCCGGACGGCTGCGTCAAGCCACGAGAAAGGGAGGACGCTGAAGCCGCCGTTGCCGCAGCCTACAGATCCTTGCCCGCCCAGATCACCCGGCCGATGACTTCCCAGGGCAGGGATTCGTCGCGCGGGTCTATCTCGATGTCCTGATAGGCGAATTCAGGGTTGTCGCCCCGGAAGTGGTAGCGGCCCGGAGTGCGGGAGAACCGCTTGATGTAGATTTCGTCCTGCACGCGCAGCACGTAGACGCGGTCTTCCGCCAGGGCGCGGTCGTGCTGGTTCACCAACACCAGGTCCCCGTCGTGCAGGGTGCGTTCCATGGAGCGTCCCATGACCTCCATGAGGCACAGGCCCGTGGTGGAGCGTGCCCGCCCCAGCAGCCAGTCCAGCCGGAAGGCGTGCCGTTCTTCGGGGCGGTCGCCGGTTTGCAGTGAGCCGCCGCCCGCGCTGGGCCGGGCCTCGGCCTTGTCCACCAGCACGAACTCCTCGGCCAGCCGCCGGGCTTCTTCCCGGGCCTCTGCGCCTGCGTTTCCGGCGGGCTCGTGTCCGCGTGGGGCCTCGCCGTAGGGGCGCTGCATGCGTTCATGCAGCCCCCGCCAGTGCGGCTGCGGGGCGCTGGGCGCGCCGACGCTGGCGATGCGCTCCAGATGCTCGGTAAGCCGGGCGAGGTTGGCGCGGCTGGGAAACCGCTCGCCGTTCTTCCAGGCGTACACGGTGCGTTCGCTGACCCCGGCGATTTCCGCAAGGCGCTTCACGCCGCCCACGCTGCGCAGCGCGTCGACGACGAACTCCCGAAGTTCATCCCAATCGGTGGCCGTGGAATCGTATTCGTTCATGTATGAGATGTTAGCACATTCTGTGCGAATGTCCACAAAATTCTGCCATCGACGCGTCGATACTCTTGACGTTTGTGTGCGAAGTGTGAAATATCTGTGCGCACGAGGGGCGCAGTCCTTGACGTGCTTGTGCGGCGCGGGTCGAGGCCCCGTCGCCGGGCAGGAGGGCGCGACCCGGCCTGGGCCGGGCGGAAACGGCGAGACACGGTTTTTATAGAATAACAGATAGACGGGCCGCGCACGGGCCGGGCACACCCCCTGAGGTGACGTTGCCCGGTTTCGCGGCAACGAGAGGGAAGGGAACATGCACGCAATGTCACGCGGCGCGAACTGCGCCGTATGCGGAAGCGGGCTTGGCGCGGAGGGCGCGGTGATCGCCGGGGTGGCTCTGTGCCCGGCCTGCGCCGAAGGCTGCGCCCTGCGCGACCGGCGGCTGCCCATGATGTTCATCGAGGTGGGCGAGCATCGGCGACTGCTCGGCCTGTACCATGCGAGCCACGACGAGGCCCGCCACCCCACGCCCGGCACGGCGCGCGCCCGCTTGCGCGCGCTGGAGGCATGCAACCGTTTTTATGAAGGAGGTGCGTCATGCCTGTAGTGACCTGCCTGCATTGCGGTTCCCTGTTTTCGGTCAACCCCGCCCGGTTGCAGCATGGCCGGGGGCGGTATTGCTCACGCGCATGCCATGCCGCCGCGCGCACGCTGGAAAGGCCCGAGCGGTGCCAGTTGTGCGGCGGCCCCATGCCCCCGGGGCGCGCCCACCGGCGATACTGCTCGCGAGAATGCGTGGCGCTGGCCGCCGCCGGGCAGTCCCGGCTCCAGCCGCGCACTTGTGTCGTGTGCGGGCGCGGGTTTGCCCCGGCCTCCCTGCGCGACAGGTTTTGCGGCCCCGGTTGCGAGGCCGCGGCGCACGGCGTGGAGCATGGATTGTTCGAGGACCCTTGGGCTTCGGGCGACATTCCGCCGGACTGCTACGGACGCGATCTGTTCCGCATGCCCGACATGGTGCTTGGTTTCTGAGGCTCGCCGCAGGGCGAACGGCCGTACCGGCGAGGGGCTGGTGCCGGACGGCCGCCACTCGGCGAGGACGCCGCCCGGCGCGCCCCGCGCCGGATCGGGATATGCCGGGCCCACACGCCGCGTACCGCGCGCGACGGGGACCGGCGCGACATGAAGCGTCGCAGAGGAGGATGCCGCATGGCGGCTGTGAACAGAGTGATGCTGCTCGGGCGCGTGGTGACCGGCCCACGCCCCGGCACGGGTACGGCCGGAACCTGCGTGCTGTTTTGCGTCAGCACCGACGGGGCGGGCCAGGACGACGCGGGGCAGCGGCACCGGGTGCGTGTTGCCGGTGATCAGGCTGCGTGGTGCCTTGCGCGGTTGCGGCGGGGCATGCTGGTGCACGTGGAGGGCGAACTGGTGGCCTGTGAACTTGGTGGTGAAGCCTGCGCCGTGGTGGCCGCGTGGCTGGTCCAGGCCGTGGAAACGGACCGCCGTTCCGGAGCGCCCGCGCCTGCACGCGCGGGTGCGGCCGTGCACCGAGCCGTGTGGAAACAGGCGGAGGCTGCGGGAAAGCGTGACGCATCCGCTGCACGGGAACCGGCGGCAACGCCGGATGCGCCGGGCGGGGCAATGCTGCAGGATCGGCCCCCCATGGCGGCATGGCCGTGCGGCCCGGAGCGGGCCGGAATCGACGGCGGCGAGACGACCGCATGGCCGATGGTCCCGTGGTGGGGGACGTACGGCGCGGATGGGGCTTTGCCGGGCCGCCCGCCACGGCGCATGCACTGAAGCGGGCCAGCTGCCGCGTACCCAGGAGGCGCGCATGCGCTCCGTGGCCGGGCAAGATGGGAAACCGGCCATGGTTGAGGCTCGACAACCGCGACGCACACGTCGCGAGGCAAGGAGGATGCTACTCATGCATGCCGCGCAGCAACCGCAGCGACAGGCTTCTCTTGTTCCCGCGCCGGGGGCCGTCTGGCCATCCCGCTGCGCCGGCCCGTTCGAGGATGGGCGGCCCGCCGGATATCCGCCCGGCGGCTGCCTGCCCGAGCGCCATGGACCGGGATGCGCCCGGCCCGCCGGAATGCCGGACCCGGCGCGAAGCCTGGCGCAAGGGCAGGTTTGCCCCCGACCGTTCGTGCTGGTGGGACTGGACGCCATCGGCCGCGCCGTGGGCGCGGGACAGGGGGCCGTAAAGCGCTGGATCCGCGAGGACGGCTTTCCCGCGCGCAGGTGCTCGGACGGTACCTACCGTGCCGACCCCGAGGCCGTGCGACGGTGGTTCTGGCATGGTCACGGGGCTGGTGCGGAGAGCGGGGGCAAAGGGGCTGAGCGCAGCCATTGATCGGGGGCGGCATCGGCGAGGCGGCTCAAGGGACGCGGATGGCGGGGTGATCCACGGGATGCTCGGGGCCGGGCGGCGAGGGCCGCTCGGCCCTTTCTGCGTCCCCCGCCACCGGCGCGGCGGAGGACTTGTCGTCGCCGCGCGCCCCTGCGTCCGCGAACGCCCGCTTTCCCGAGGGGCTTCGGGCTGCTCGGACGAGACCCTGCGCAGCCATGTTCGACCCGATGTCGCCCGATGCATGCCAGATGCTGCCCGATGCTGCCCGATGAGGCCGGACTCAGGCCGGGCGCTGGGTGTTGGTGGACGTCACTCCGCGCCGCCAGGCTCACTTCTCCGGGCTACTGCCCCTGGATGGTCACGTTGAGTTCGTCGTCCACGGTCACCTTGACGTTGGCCGTGACGCCTATCCAGCGCGATGCCGCCACGGTGAGCGCGGGCAGGGCGCTCTGGATGTCGCGCGAACTGCCCGTGCTGGAAACCACCACCTTCCAGACCACCGGCCCGGTGAGTTCGGCGGGGGAAGGCAGGCCCTCCACCACGCCGATGGGCGTGCCATACGGGGGCTTGGCGTAGTCGGGCACCTCGCCGGACGGCGGAGCGGCCGGTTGCCGGGGTGCGCCGGGGCTGCTGCCGCCCGCTGGCTGCCCGGTCGATGTCTGTCCCGTCAACGCCTGGCCAGCGGGAGGAGCGGGGGGCGGCGTGCCCTTCTGGGGCGTTCCAGAGGTTCCAGACGTAGCGGGGCGCGCGTCGGGAACGGCGGGGGGGATCGCCTTCCCCATATCTTGCGGCTTGGGCTCCGCCGCATCGGCGGCGGCCCGGCCGGGACGCAGGTCGCGCGCCTCGATGGACAGGGTGCGCGTATGCACCACCGTCATGGGCGGGGGATAGCCGTACCCATATCCGTAGCCGCCGCCTATCCCCCGGTATCCTCCGTATCCCCAACGCCCGTATCGGTCGCCGTAGCCGCCACCGTACCATGGGCTGGAGCCGTACCCGATGCCGATGCCTATGGACGGGCGCGAGTAACCGTAGGAGGACGTGTCCGGCACCTCGTGCGGGCCGTCCACCTTCCATTCCACCACCACGGCCAAGTCGGCTTCCTGCGCGCTGGCGGCCTCGCGGTAGCCGTGCCCGGTAAGCACGGCGCGCAGCCGCTGGGTGGACTGCCGGAACATGTCGGCGTTGAGGGTGGTGAACGTGGTCAGCGCCGGGCCGGGGGCCAGCACGTAGCTTTGCCCGGCCTTGCGGAAGCCGGGGGCCGAGACGGCCTGCACGTCGGCCTTCATGCGCGGGGCGCAGCCCGTGGCCAGCAGCACGAGCAGCGCGAGCAGGCAGGCGAGCAGGCGTAGGGCAGATGAAGCGCATATGGCGCGTGGGGCGTTCATGGGGCGTCCTTTCCGTGAAGAGTCTTGTGCCTATGCGCTCAGACGGTCTGCCGGTTGACGGTCGGCCGGTTGGCGCGGCGGTTCAGGGGCGAGCCGATTGCGCCACGGCCTCGCCGTCGGTCAAGTGGGCGACGGCCATGGGCGTCGGCATGCCCGTATGGGTTTTCCTGGGCTTGGCACCTGGCGTCCTTGCCATACTATGCGCATGCTGGGTGGCTGTGTCCATGTGGCCGTTGGCTGGCAGCCGGGCGAAATCGGTCGGCTGCCGGCCGGGGCGGGGGCGTGCGCCCCATCCGCACAATCCGTCCAATCTGGCAGTTTGGCCCGTCCGCACGCCGTCACCCCGGCACATACACGTTGCGCGCGTGCCGCGCCCATGGAATGCCACGCAGGCGGTGCCGTGCCCGGCCAGAAAGGGCGGCGGATGATGCGTGATGGGTGGATGGAACGGCGGGCGCGCCGGGTTTGCGCACGCACGGGCGGACCGCTGCTAGCGTTGGCGCAGGGGCAGGGTGAAGGTGAAGTGCGCGCCTTTGCCTGGTTCCGTGTGCAGGGCGAAGCTGCCGCCGTGATTGTGGGTGATCAGGAAGTACGACACCGACAGCCCGAGCCCGGTGCCTTCGCCGGGGGGCTTGGTGGTGTAGAACGGATCGAAGGCGCGGGCCCGTACATCGGGCGGCATGCCAGGGCCGTTGTCGCTCACGGTCACCGCCACCAGGTCGTGGTGGCGTTCGGTGCGGATGGTCAGGGTGGGCGGCGCGCCATCGGCCGGGGGATGGGTGGCCAGGGCCTGGGCGGCGTTCTTGAACAGGTTCAGCAGCACCTGTTCCACCTCGGTGGGCAGGCAGGGTACCGGCGGCAAGCCGGGGGCGTAGTGGCGTACGATGCGCAGCATTCTGAAATCATACAGTTTTTTCAGGTCGTAATCATTGGCCGCCAGTTCCAGCGTGTTCTCGATGAGCCGGTGCAGATCCTGCGCCACGAAAGAGCCGTCCGCCCTGCGGCTGAAGTCGAGCATGTTGGCCACGATGTGCGCTGCCCGGGCCCCGGAGGCCGCGATGTCGTCGAGCATGCGCAGTATCTCGCGCCGCTCGAGGTAGCCACGCACCTGTTCGAGGGAAAGCCCCGCCTCGCGGGCGGCGGTTTCGTTGTCGGGTCTTCCCGGCTCCACCCGGCGGCGCATGTTCTGCACCGCCTGCAGGATGCCGCCTAGAGGGTTGTTGATCTCGTGGGCCATGCCCGCCGCAAGGCCGCCCACGGTGAGCATCTTTTCCGTCTGGACCATCATCTCGCGGATGCGTTCGCGTTCGGTCACGTCGTCCACGCGGATGACGGCCCCGTGCGCGCCGTTGGCCACCAGGGGAAAGACCGTCACCTCCTCGCAACGCATCGTGTCGCCCTCGGGGTGCAACTGGCGCTGCCCGCCCTTGGGCTGGCCGTCCTCCAGCGCCTCGATCACCAGCGGCTTCAGCCGTTCAAGCCGGGGAAACACCTCGCCCAGGGGGCGGCCCGTGGCCTCGGTCGCCTCCAGCCCGGTGGCGCTGGCCGCGTGGTGGTTCCAGTGGGTTACCAAGCCATCGGGCGACACGCCGACGATGATCGAGGGCATGGAGTCGAGGGTGTTGGCCAGCAGGTTGCGCAGCCGCCGTAACTGGCGTTCCGAGGCGGCCCTGCGGCGCATCATGTGCGCCAGCACGGCAATGGTGGAGGCCAGCGATACCACCAGCAGGGCCAGCACGTTGATGTGGGTGCGGTAGGCCCGGTAGAGCGAGAAGGGCCGGTCGACCACCGAGCTCCCCGGGGGCAGCAGGCGTTCGGAAATGGCCCACCGCTCCAGCGAGGGGGCGCGGTACAGGAAGCGGTTCACTCCTTCGGTCTGCACGGGGATGTCAGCTGCGCGGGTGCCGGAAAGCACCCGCAGGGCCATGCGGCCCAATGCCTCGGCCTGCATGGACGCGCCGGACAGCTTGCCCCCGACCACCGCGCCGCGCAGGTTGAAATCCACCAGGCAGTGCACGGGAACCCGCGTGGCCTCGGCGATGCGCTCGCCCATGTCCTCGAAGCTGGTGGCGTAGCCCGTGGGGTCGGAAAAATACACGCCCAGCAGCACGGCTGCGTCCTGCGGCAGGGTGGCCAGCCGGGAGAGCAGATCGTCGAAGGGCAGCGGCGGAAACTCGTGCACCTGCACGCCGTCGGGCAGCCCGACCAACTGCTTCCGCATGCTCTCGGCCACGGCCCTGCCGGTTTCGGTGTGGTCGTTGACGATCTGGATGTGGCGCGTGCCGGGGTGCAGAGCCAGCATCGCCTCCGCCGTCTCGCGGGCGGAGAAGGTGCTGAGTACGCCGGAAAGCTGCGGAATGGCCGTGGCCAGGCTGTCATGGTAATGGTTCACCCCGCAGAAAAGCACGGGCACGCCCGGAAACAGCGCGGCATGCCACATCTCCAGGAAGTCGAGGGCGTCGTCGTCGCTGGTCAGGATGAGGGCGGGCGTGCGCCCCGCGTATTTCAGGGCCAGCATGGCCGCAAAGGCGTTCAGGTACTCCGGCGTGGACACGCGTTTGGAATCCAGGTTTTCCACGCGCAGGGCGATGTTGTTGTCCGCGGGGGCCAGTATGCGCTCGATGGTGTCGGTTATTTCCCGCACCCGGCCCATGCCTTGTTCGTAGGAGTTCAGCAGCAGCACCAGTTTCCTGGTGTCCTGCGGCTGGACGCCCCGCGCGGCGATGGAGTCGGCCAGGGTCTTGACCACCGAATCGGCCACCGAGCGCGCCACGGCCTCGGACGTGGCGTTGGCTGCCGGGCGTTCCGGCCCCGCCCCGCCCGCCCTGCTCGACATGTCCGCCCTGTCCGTAATGTCGGGCGGGCCGTTCCCGGTGGCCATGGCGGCGGGCGTCCACGCCATCATGACCATCACGGCCATCACGGCCAAGGCGGCGAACAGCCCGGCCAACGCCAGCCGCGAAAGGCCTTTTGCGGTTCCCCGCCGTCCAAGACCGTGCATTGCGCGTTGCCTGGCGGTCATGACGCTGGCCCCAGCGGCAGGGTGAAGGTGAAGGTTGTCCCCTGGCCGGGTTCCGAAGCCACGGTGAAGGTGCCCTTGTGGTTCTGGGTGATGATGAAGAACGCCACGGACAGCCCGAGGCCGGTGCCATCGCCCGGTGGGCGGGTGGTGTAGAAGGGGTCGAACACGCGCGCGCGCACCTCTGGCGGCATGCCGGGGCCGTTGTCGGTCACGGACACGGCCACGCCATCCGGGATGCATTCGGCGCGCACGGTGATGGTGGGCGGCGCGCCCCCGGCCGGGGTGAACCCCGCGAGAGCCTGCGCGGCGTTGCGCAGCAGGTTCAGCAGCACCTGTTCCACCTCGGTGGGCAGGCAGGCGGGCTTGGGCAGGTCCGGCGGCACCAGCAGTTCCACGCGCAGCTTGCGGAAGTCGTGGTTCTCGCGAAAGCTGTAGTCGCTGGCGGCAAGCTCCACGGCGTTGGCCACCAGCGCGCCGATGTCGCATTCCACGTGCGAAGACGTGCTGCGGCGGCTGAAATTGAGCATGTTGGAGACGATGCGCGCCGCGCGCAACCCGGCCTCGCGCACCCCGGCGGCCATGCGCAGCACGCCGCGCCGCTCCAGGTAGTCGCGCACCTGCTCCACGGTGCAGCCCATGGACCGGGCGGCCTCCTCGTTGGCGGGACGCCCCGGCTCGATGCGGCGCAGCACGTTCTGCACGGCCTGCAGGATGCCGCCCAAGGGGTTGTTGATCTCGTGGGCCATGCCCGCCGCAAGCCCTCCCACCGACAGCATGCGTTCGGTCTGGATCATCATTTCCCGCACCCGCTCGCGCTCGGTCACGTCGTCCAGCCGGATGACCGCGCCTTCCATGCCGTTGGCGGCCAGGGGGAACACGGTGACGTCCTCGTACCGGGGGATGCCGTTTTCGGTGCGCACCAGCCGTTCGCCGCGCACGGGCATCTGGCTGTCCAGCGCCTCGCGCACGCGCGGCAGTTGCGGTGCGAGGCGCGGAAACACCTCGTCCAGCGCCCGGCCCATTGCCGCGGCGGGCTCCACGCCGGACATGCGCACCGCCTGGCGGTTCCATTGGATGATGCGTCCTTCGGGCGAGACGCCCACCACCACGGAGGGCATGGAATCGAGGATGTTGGCCAGCAGGTTGCGCAGCTTGCGCAGTTCGGCCTCGGTCCGCGCCTTGTGGCGCATGACGATGACCAGGGCCACGACGGTGGCGAACATGGCCGCCACGAAGCCCGCGATGACGTGGATTTCCCTGGTGTAGGCGCGATAGAGGGAGAAGGGCCGCTCCACCACCTCGCTGCCCGGGGGCAACGAGGCCTCGTCGATGCGCCATCTGTGCAACTGCGTGTAGTCGAAAAGAAATTCGCCTGGCCCGCGCCGGACGGGCAGGGCGGCCGGATCTTCACCCGCAAGGATGCGCCGCCCGAGGTCGGCCATGCTGCGTCCCTGCGTCTGGCCGTTGACCAGCTTGCCGCCCACCATGTTGCCGCTCAGGTTGAAGCCCATGATGCAGTAAACGGGCACCCGCGCCGCCGAGGCGATGCGCAGCCCGGCTTCCTCGTAGGTGGCCACGCGGGCCGTGGCGTCGGAGTAGTACACGCCGAGCAGCACCGCGGTTTCCGGTCCCAGCGCGGCCACTTGGCGCAACAGGTCGGACATGGGGACGTCGGCGTTCCAGCGCAGCCGCACGCGGCCTTCCAGGGGGCGCAGCGCCTCGGCCAGTTCCGCCGCCGTGGAACGTCCGCTTTCGGTGTAGTCGTTGATGATGAACAGTTCCTCGACGCCGGTGTGGGCGCGCAACAGGAATTGCGCGGTTTCGTACGGGTAGTGTTCTTCCGTGACGCCGGTGACGCCGGGCATGCCCTCGATGCGGGCGGGCGAGAAATTGTTGACGCCGCCAAACACCACCGGCACGCCGGGAAAGAGCACATCGCGGTAGCGGCGCAGGAAGTTCAGGGCGTGGTCGTCGGAGCACAGCAGCAGCGCGGGGCGCGTGGTGGCGTACTTGGCGCGTAGCATGGCGGCGAAGGCGGCGAAGTAGGCGTCGTCGTGCACCGCCTTGGTGTCCATGTTCTCCACGCGCAGCAGCACGTTGCCGCCGGGCGGGGCAAGGTCCGCCTCCACCGCGTCGGTCAGGTCGCGCACCCAGCGCATTCTCTGGTCGTAGGAATTGATCAGCAGGGCCTGTACCGGCGGGGTGGCGGGCAGCGCGTAGGGATCGGCGAAGGTGATGGCGTAGAGCAGGGCGCCAGCGGAAAGCAGCAGGGACGGCAGCAGCCAGCGCAGGGGCCGGGGGCTTCGCCTTGGGGAACGGCCCGGCCTGGAGGGCTGTCGGTCGTGTTCGCCCCCGCGTCCCTGGGGCGGGTCGGTGTCGGCGGCGGGGTCCGGGACCTCGGAACGCCCGGTCTGAGTGACATGCGAAACGGGCATGCGGCGCACTCGTGCTGCAGGAGGTGAGTGTGGGACTTTTTCCAGTATTGGCAGAACGCGCGGGCGAACGCAACGGGTATCGCCGCCGGAGGACTGTCGGCGGGCTGTCGGCGGGGGGCATGCCCGTGCGGGCGGCGGCAGGGGCGGATACGGGCCAAGCGCGGTCAGGACGTGTGCCCGGCAGGAGATGGCAGGCGGGGAATGTTAACGGCGGGGGGGCTGAACGCCGCAGGGCCCGGCGGCACGCGCGGCGGACTCTGCCCGGCGCAGCAATTGGGCCAGGACCAGGGCGGGCAGGCGCACGTAGTACCAGTCGGTGACCGTGGTGCCATCGGCGGGCACCCATTCGCCACCATGCTCGAAGTGGGCCAGCAGGGCTTCCTCGGCATGGCGCGGGGCGTCTTCGGGCGCGCGCAGGCTGCGTTCGCGGAAAAGGGCGGCCATGTCTTCCACCAGCATGAACGTCGCGTCGTCGAGCATGGCGGCGGATGGGGCGGGAGCGGAGCCGTCGTCCGGGTGCGCGCCCGTGGCGGCGAAGCTGGCCGCCGCAGGGGCCAGCATGGCCACCGTGGCGGCGAAATGCGCGGCGAAGGCGTTGGGCCGGGCGATGAGCCGGTCGTACTCGTCCGCATTGTCCGCCAGGCAGCGCAGCCCGTCGGCGCACAACCTGCGCAATGTGGCGGCCGCGTCGCCGGAGCCGCCGGGCTTCCGTCCGGCCACGGTGGCGGGAGCGTCCAGCCAGGCCGCAAGGGCGCGCATGGCGGGAACAAGGCGGACGAAGGAATGGGCGGCAGGTGTATTCATGGAACTCTTTATAGCTTTTTATATATATTGAAGCAACAGTAAATATGAGGTTTCGCCGCGCGGTGGCGCACGGCCAGCCGGGCGGAACCGGCATAAGCGCGGGGCAGATCGGCCCGTAACGCCAAGCGGCATGTGGCTGCGTCACGCTGCCGCGCTTCGGCCGGGTGTATGGTGTGATTGGGGCATCCCCTACTTTCCTTGCGGTGCGTTCTCGGCTACAATTACGGGAAAACGAGGGGCAGGGAGTGCGTCGGGCCGCATCGCCGTGGCGGTGAGGCCATGCGCGCACCGGTCTTGGATCGGATCGTGCGCGACGTCGCGCGGGCGAGTGCCCGCGCATATCTTCATGCCCATGTCGTGAACGCTTCGGTCCTTCACGCCCGTGGACCCCGCGTGATGCCTCGCACCCCGAAAGCCGCCGGAACGGCCAGCGCCGGAACACAACAGAGATGGACGAGACCGAGCGCAGGAACAATTACAGGGTGGACGCTCCGGCGGGCTTTTTGCGCGAAGTCGCCGTATGGCGCGACCGCGCCGTGGCCGGGAACCGGCTGTCGCTGGAAGAACTGGGCGCGCCCGACGCGGTGGGCATGGCGGGCGGGGGCGGCATCGCCGTGACGGACGTGAGCACGCGGGGCCTGCGTCTGCGCCTTTCGGCAGACGTTGCGCGGCGTTTGCGTTTTGAGTCCGGTGGCGCGCTTCCTTCCGGGGAGATGCATGT
Organism: Desulfovibrio sp. A2; assembly: GCF_000226255.1. Classification (GTDB taxonomy): domain Bacteria; phylum Desulfobacterota; class Desulfovibrionia; order Desulfovibrionales; family Desulfovibrionaceae; genus Cupidesulfovibrio. Next base: position 43,049 of record NZ_AGFG01000029.1, on the reverse strand, counting down.
CTACCTCAAGTTGCTGTCCCCCGCGCCCTGCGCGGAGACGCGCAACTGCACGCTTTTCCTGGGCACGCGCGTGACGCATGTGGAGCATGCGGACGGCGGCGTGCTGCTGGGGCTGCACATCACGTCACGCGGCGTGCCGGAACGTGCCGAAAAGGCCTTCCGCATGTTCGACGCGGGGCGCTACGGCGTAAAGGAACTGACCCGCTGGTGCGACGAGGTGGCCCGCATGGGCCGGGGCATCCTGCCCGCACCGTCGCCCGGCCTTGACCTTGAGCATCTGCTTGCGGAAATCGACGCCGTGCATGCGTGCGGCGACGTGCAGGCCAACAGGAACTGACGATACGCCATGTTCGCCATACTCGGTCTTGTTGTCGTCTTCGGCTCGATCATCGGCGGCTACCTGATGTCGCACGGCGTGATGCACGTGCTGTGGCAGCCCGCCGAACTGATCATCATCCTCGGGGCGGCCATCGGCGCGTTCATCGTCTCCAGCACCAAGTATTCGCTTGGGCTGGTGATGAAGAACCTGAAGATGGTCATGGGCGATCCGGGCATGAGCAAGGCCAAGTATCTCGAGATACTCGGGCTGCTCAACTCGCTGTTCGTCAAGATGCACCGCGAAGGGGTGATCAGCATCGAACAGGACATCGAAAAGCCGGAAGGCAGTTCCATCTTCAACAAGTACCCCGCCATCGCCAAGGACAAGCACACCGTGCATTTCATCGGCGACACGTTGCGGGTGTACCTGACCACCGGCGACCCCAACGAGATCGACAGCCTGATGGAAGTGGACATGAAGTCCATGCACGAGGAAGAGTCCATCGCCCCGCATTCCATCGGGCGCATGGCCGAATCCCTGCCCGGCATGGGTATCGTGGCGGCGGTGCTAGGCGTCGTGCTGACCATGGGCAAGATCAGCGAACCGCCGGAGGTGCTTGGCCACCACATCGGCGCGGCGCTCATTGGCACCTTCATCGGTATCCTGTTCTGTTATGGCGTGTTCGGCCCCATGGGCGCCAAGATCGAGCAGTGCAACCATGAGCACCACATGTATTTCGCGGTGATCAAGGAGGCCGTGGCCGCCGCCATCCGGGGATCGACGCCGATCATCGCGGTGGAGTATGGCCGCCGGGCCATTCCGCACACCTTTCGGCCCACGTTCGCCGAGATGGAAGAAAAGCTGAAGAGCTGACGCGCCGCGTGTACGGCGTCGGGCCGGAACCGGCCCGTGCCGCGCCGCGCGCACAGGGAGGAACGCCATGGCAGGCGGTGGATCATGGAAAGTTGCCTACGCCGACTTCGTGACGGCGATGATGGCCTTTTTCCTGCTGATGTGGATTCTGAACATGACCCCGCCGGAGACCAAGCAGGCCCTGGCCGGGTACTTCTCCACCGAGCGGTCACTGTTCGATTCGAGCAACGTGTCGCCCGTGGCCAACAACCCCTTCGTGCAGGGGGTGGACAAGCTGGATACGCGCGACTTCAAGGTGTCGGAAACCGAAAAGTCGCATTACGCCATCGCCCAGAAGCTGAAGCAGATGCTGATGTCCGACGCCATTCCGCAGAACGCCAGCGGCATCAGCGCCGACGACGTGGGCGTGCTGCTGCGGGTGAACAGCGACGTGATGTTCAAGGCAGGCTCGGCGGAACTGGTGCCGGAAGGCTCCAAGGTGCTGGACGAGGTCGTCAAGATCCTGCGCGAGTACAACCTGTACCTGATGGTGCGCGGCCACAGCGACAGCGGCGAGGTGGCCGCGGGCAGCCCCTATCCTTCCAACTGGGAACTTTCCGGCGCGCGCGCGGCGGCCGCCGTGCGCTACATCATCGAACGCGGCGGCATCAAGCCCACCCGGCTGCGCGGCATAGCCTACGCGGACACGCGGCCGCTGGAACCCAACACCACCCCCGAAGGGCGTGGCAAGAACCGGCGCGTGGAGTTCCATTTCCACAGGCCGGAAGTCATGTCGTACAACGTGGTCTACTGACGCGCCCCCTTGGCGCGGGCATCGCATTTTCGCGCGGGGCGGGCCGGGGGCTCGCCCCGCTTGCGCTTTGGGGGATGGGCGCGTATTTGCGGCGTTGACGACCGGCAAGGCCGAAAAGGCCTGCTGGCCCAGACAGGTCAGGGGCGTCCGGCCGCGCAAGGAGTGATCGACCCCACTTGGCGACGAGCGTCAATTCGAACAGGCGACCGTGTGCGACACGGGCGCGACGTCTTTCTCCCAACCAACCATCCATTCTCCCATCATCCCACCAGCATGGGGCCGTGCGGCCCGCACCCATACAGGAGACTGACATGCCGTTCATGTTGTCCCGCACCACAGCCACCGCAAAATGTTCCCGGCTTCGCGCATCCGCCCCGGTCATGGCACGGGCGCTTCCGGCGCGACTGCCGTTGACCTTCGGCGTGGCCTTTTTGCTGGCCCTGTCGTTGGCCCTGGCGGGCTGCGCCTCGCAAGAGCCGTTGAAGGCGTACAACCCCATGGGGGTTTCCGGAAAGGTCAACCCCGAGGCCGAGAAGTATTTCGCCATGGCCCATGTGCTGTGGAAGGGCGGCGAAACCTGCACCGAGCCGGAAAAGGCCGTGGCCTACCTGAACAAGGCCATCGCCCTGCAGCCAGACTACTGGCAGGCCCATGCCCGGCGGGGGTTGGCCTACAGCGACATGGGGCTGTGGGACGAGGCCTTCGACGACCTGACGTACGCGGTGCGGCAGCACCCCTCGCCCGAGAATTACGCCTACCGGGGCCTGGTGGCCTTTCGCATGGGCAACCGGATGGGCGCGCGCAGGGACCTGACGCGATCCGTCGAACTTGACGCGGGGCAGCACCGGGCGTGGAACTACCGGGGGGCGGTGAACCTGGCCGACGACGAAATCACCGCCGCCTGCGCCGACTTTGGCAAGGGCTGCTCCAACGGCGATTGCACAGGGATGGAATCTGCCCGGCGCGAAGGGCTCTGCAAGTAGCGGGGCGAGCGTGTCGTTTGCCGTACGGCGGGTTGACCAGACCCACTGGCCGCACCATGATATGGCATGGAGCTTGGACCGGCGGCGTCCATGCCAGCGCGGGCCAGCGCGGGGCCGGCGCGGGCGGACGGGGGCCCGGCCGGAAGCGCCAGCCGCGAACCCCGACCATCTCCCCGACGCGAGCCCAGCCATGCGAGACACCACATCGAAACCATTGGCCATGCCCATGGCCGAATTGCCGGGCGAACTGCCGGGCGTGCTTCCGCGCGCGGCGCGGCGCGTCATGCTGGCGGCGTTTGCCGTGGCGCTGTGGGCCGCGTCGTCAGCTACCCTCGCACGGGCGGAGGTGTCGGACCAGGATATGGAGGTCTGCATGGCTTACGCCCAGATCGAACTGGCCACCCAGTACGGCTCGCCGTCCAGCCTGGTCTTCATCAACGACGGGCGGGCCACCATGGAACGGTACGACGGCATGGTGGACGGGCATTACGTGTCCACCATCCTGCGGCTGGACGGCGTGCTGACGCCCCCCGACGGGGTGCCCCGTCCGGTGCGCGTGACCTGCCTGTTGGCCAGCGTGGGCGAACCCGTGGGCTTGCGACTGGAACCCCGGCGCTGACGCAGTGCCGGAGGGGCGTGCGCCCGGCACGGCAGGGAACGCGCGCCGCCGCTGCGCGGGCGCACCGCCAGACCCCGCACGCGGCGCGCGCGTCTTGCCGGTGTCGTCCGGCAGGCGGGCGGCAGGCGGGCGGCAGGCGGGCGGGCCCGCTATCCGTACCAGTTTTCGATGATGTCCAGCAGGCGGTCTTCGCCAACCACGGCCAGTATGGCGGGGTCGGCGTGGCAGGCGCAGTCGAGGCAGAAGTGGTCGTCGCAGAGGGTACGCAGTTCTCGTTCCTGTTGCTCGGGCGACGCGTCGAAACTGCGCCCGCAGAAGGTACAGGTCACCGGGTCGGGCATGGGTCCTTTCATGGATTGCTCCTTGCGGTTGCGCCCGGCATTCACCCAGCGGAACGCCGGTGACGCATGACCGACTATACCATTGGTACGGCTGCCGCCGACAACCCTCCATTATTTTTCCGGGACCGGGACCGCGCGTGGACGGGGCGCGGGAAAAGGTGTTCGTCTCACGCCGGGTTGCCGTATGCGGAAAATTTCGTCAGGCCACGGGCGCGGGTGGGGGGAAGGACGGAGAAGGGCTTTCGGTGCGTGCCGACGTGACGGGCCGCCCCTTGCAAGGGCGGCCCGTCGTGTTTTGAGAGGGTGCCTGCCGTCAGGAGGACTCCCCAATGGGGCCAAAGGGGCCGATGGAGCCCGATGGCCTTGGCGAGCGAGGCGAGCGAGTCCGGTGAGACCCCGCGCATCCCGCGCGTCCTGCTCAACCGGGCTGGCGCACCGCTTGTGGCGGGCGGCCGGGCTACGGGCAGCGAAGGGTTGTCGGATCGAAGTCGCCGCTGTCGTCGTGGTCCCCGCTGTCGGGGTCGGCCTCGTCGCGGTCATCGTCTTCCGTGCAGCCCTCGCAGCAGTCCGTGTCGTCGTCATCTCCGTCCGTGCCCTGGCGGCCGTTCCAGGCGTCGCCCCCCAGGGCGGCGTGACCTCGTGCGCGGCCGGGGTACAGTTCCTCGATGCGGGCGCGCAGTTCAGGCGGCAACTGGGGCGGAGCGTCGGCGTCGGGCAGGGCGTCACCGCCCGGACTGCACCCGGTTCTGGAGGTTCCGGGGCCCCCGGCTGCCACCCCGAACATGCCGAGGTGCCTGGCCAGCATCTCCAGGGCCTTGAGCTTGGAGTGCAGCTTCACCTGCACGCCGCCGCGCACGGGGCCGTCGGGCTGCTCACCGCGCGCCGGGCGTCCGCCCCTTGCCGTTGACGACTCGCGCACCTCGGCCACCGCGGCGGCCTGAGCCCGCGACAGATCCGTTGAATCGCGCAGACGCACGCCTTCGTCGGACCAGTGGCACAGGTCGGTCATCACCGAAAAGCCCACGGCGGCCAGTTCGCGCACCACGAGATCCTGGGTCACCTCGGTGCGCGCGGCGCGGCGGCGCATGGCCTGCTCCACCGCCTCCAGCACGGCCGGGCTGCGCAGCAGGCGGGAGGCGGTGCGGGCTGCCCGGTCTGGCGCGTAGCCGGCCCGCTCGGCCGCCCGCACGGGCGACATGTCCACCAGGTATTCCTCGACGAAGCGGCGCTGGCGCACCCCCAAACGGGGGGCGGCCATTTCCCGCCCTGGTGGGGCGGCGGCGTGCCCGCTGGGCGCGGGGTGATCCGGCATCCGCATGTCTTCTCCGGTCATCGGGCCTCCTTCGCCGTGGCGGTGGCGCGCGCGTCGTCGCGCAGGCGGCGCAGATCGGCGCGCATGTCCTCCAGCGCGCGCTGCACGGCGGCCAGCCGTTCGTCCATGCGGGCCACGCACACGGCGGTCTCGCGCGCGGCGCGCACCTCGCCGTCCAGCGAGGCGGCGCGCGCCTCCATGGCATCCAGCCGGGCCTGCACGGTGGCGACCAACATCACCGCACCGGCAAAGGCCGTGGCCGCCGCGGCCAGCGCCTGCACCCCCACCCGGCGGTCCAGCCGCCACCCCTCGCCACCGGTAGCGGCATCGTCCTGACCGCCTGGGCCGTTTGGGCCGTTCATCGCGCGCCGCCCCCTTCGGCGCGCGAGCGCAGTTCGTCCTTGCGGAACGACCCCAGCGACGATCCGAGGTAATAGTTGACCACCGCGCCGAAGGCCGTGCCCAGCGAACCAAGCAGCAGCAGGGCCGGTTCGCTGACCGAGGGCTGCTCCAGCACCACGCGCAGCATGCCGAAGAACCCCGCCACCACCACCAGCGCCACCAGCCCGGTCACCCAGGCTCCGCCGTGTCCGGCGCGGGCCAGGGCCACCTCTCGCGCGCGGGCGTCGCGGGTGTTGTCCAGTTCGGCCCGCAATTGCTCGGCCTGCCAGTCGAGCAGGCGTTCCCGTTCGCGCACTTCCAGTTCTCGCAGGGCGGTCAGGGTTTGCGGGTCGCCCAGGGCCGCCGCCACCGCTTCCGGCTCGGGCGCGACGCCCAGGGCGGACCCCAGGAGCGCCCCGGCCGCACCGGCCACCGCGCCCACGGGGCCCCCCAGCGCCGCGCCCAGCAAGGGGGCCACGCGGGCCACCGTGACGCCTATGCCTTTCCAGTCCATGCCGTGCTCCTTCCGCGCTCGTTGACGCCGGGCGGCATGCCCGGCGTGCGTGGCGCGAGAGAACGTGCATACACCGGCCCCGCGCCCCTGGATGCGTCGCAGCGGGGTGGCGGAGGGGGAGCGCGGCCGTCCGAAGGGGGCGCGGCCATGCTCCCGGAACCGCGAGGGTGAACGGGCGCGCGTGTCGCGCAAACAAAGACGCCCCCGCTGGGCGGGGGCGTCGGAGGGGCAGAGGGGAACCGGGCGGAAACGGGTTGGGATCAGGCGGCCAGCATGCCGCCGGAGGCGTCCTGAATGCTCACGGGACCCTTTTCGTTGCGGGGCAGGCGCGGAGCCTTGTCGGCCTTGCCCGTCTCGGTCCGGGGCTTGCCGTTGCGGGCGGCCTTTGCCGCCTTGTCCGCTTGGTCGGCCTGGCCGGGCTTGGTGGACCGGGCCACCTGCTTGGCCTTCTTGGCGTTTTTCTTGTTCGCCACGATCTTGCCCTTGCCGTCGGTGACCACGTGGTCTTCGGTGAGACCGAAGGGGGTCCAGTCCGCCAGGGCGATGTCCAGCGACTCGAAAGAGCGGCCGGATGTGTAGATGACCGGCACGCTGCCTTCAGGGGTGGAGGCGAACAGCACGGTGCCGTTGGCCCCGGCTTCCGGCATGGCGGCGGTTGCCGCGCCGGGAGCCTGCGGCTGGCGCGTGGCGGCCAGGGCTTCGGTGGTCGCGGTGCGGCCGCTTTCGGAGATTCTCGCCGCAGCCAGCAGTTCCGAGGCGGCCTCGGCCTGGTCGCTGCCGTTGGCGGCGGACGGAGTACGGCCGCCGCGCAGCAGGTACAGGAAGTCGCTGCCGGTTTCACCCACCATGGCCACCATGGTGTTGCCGCCGCGCGTGGCCAGCAGGCTGACCGGCACGGTGCCGCCGTGGATGCCGATGTAGGTCGGGCGCGAGCCGCCGGGCATGTCGATCCAGCCGTCGTCGCTGGCCTGGGCCTGCGGACCGGAGCCGTGCAGGGCCACGCGGCGTGCGTCGCCAGCGCCGTCAACGGCCGCCCGGCCATGGCCGGACAGCGTGTCGGGCATGTCGCCGCGCTCCGCCTCGGTGACGGTGGGAACGGTAAGCAGAGCCAGCGCCAGCAGCGAAGCCAGCAGCCGGAATGTGGTTACAGTGCGGAAATATATGGAGAGGCAAGGTACACGCCGAACGTTGTCGCCGCGCATGGTGGTGTTTACCGTGAATCCTTCGGATGGTGTTGCATGGCGTATCGCCACGTGTGCAGGCTTTATTGATTCCGAAGGCCCCTGTCAAGGGCGCGGAATGGCAGGGATAAATATTTTTTTAAGCATGATATTTCAGTGTGTTGCAAAGTATGCCGAAGGGGCGCTTGCCGTCGGAAAGAATCCCCCGCCACGGCATGGCGCGACGGCTTGCGCGATTGATATAAAAGTGTAGCAATTTTACAATGTTAATTGCGCGCTGAAACTCTAGAGAAACGGTGCCGGAACAGCAATGTTCAGGCGCTTTCCCCGCGATGACGCGGGGATTTCATGACTTGGCAGGCGGGTGAGGGAGGAAGGAAGCACGCACGGGCCGGTGCGGGCAAACAGGCGAAGCAGGCGGCAGGCATGGCTGCCTCGATGGGGCAACGAAACTGGCATGGCCGACGTATCCGGCCGCTGGCCGGTCGATGTTGGCCAGCCGGTGTGCCCATGCGCCAGGTGCGCGGCCCAATGTGGCCAAATGCGGTCGGACGCGGACAGATGCGGCCCAATGTGGTCGGTCGCGGACGGAACGCGGCGGCAGCCCCGCCCTGGCTACTGCGCTCCGCCGCGCGCCGGGGGGGTGTCCGGCTTGCGGGGTTTGGCGTCCTTTTTCCGTTTGTCGTCCTTCTTGGCCTTGGGCGCGGTGGCGTTGGCGGCGGGCACGTCTGGGAGCGGAGCTTGCTGCGCCACGGGCTCGGGCTCGGGCGCAGGGGCGGGCAGGGGCGGACCGGCCTCGCCCAGGGTGGACAGGAAAAAGCGCACCAGTCTGGCGTTCAGGGCCTGGTGAATGGTCTGTCGGGCGTCGTCGTCCACGCCGCCGCACAGTTCGGGCAGGTCGCGCCGCAGTCCCGGCGGGCAGGACGCCATGAGCGCGTAGTGGTCGGCCCCGGCCAGCACGGCGAATTCCGGCGGACGGGGCAGGGCGGCGCGCAGGGCGTCGGCGTGCAGCGGGGCGCGGTTCACCTCGTCGTCATCGGCCTTCACGATGGCCACGGGAATGGTCACCCGGCTCAGGGCCGCGCGGGGAAAGAGCATGCCGTAGCCCGGGGCCACCAGCGCCACGGCGCGCACGCGGCCGTCCTCCGTGCCCGTGGGGGGCGGGGCGGCGTTGGCGGCATTCGCCGTGGCGGCGACTCCGGCGGTACCCGGTACGCCAGGCGCGGGCTTCGGCGGGCGCAGGGCCTCCGGCAACCGGGCCAGCCGTTCGGCCGCCCACTTGGTGCAGTAAGGATCGCCGGGGGTGGTGCGTTCGCAGTAGCTCGCGTAGCGGCTGCCGTCGGGGCGCGCGCCCGCCAGCATGAGGGCGGTGGCCCCGCCGGTGCCAAACCCGATGACCCCGATGCGGGCAGGGTCGATCATGGGCGCGGTTTCCGGGGTGCGCAGCAGCCTGCTGATGGTGGTGCTGATGTGCCGCGGCCTGGCCGTGATCTGCTCGGGCAGGAACAGCAGCGAGGTGTCGTTGCCGTTGTCGCCGGGGTGGGTGGGCGCGGCCACCACGAAGCCCGCGCGGGCCAGGGCCTCTGCCGTATCGTGGTGGGCCAGGCGCGAACCGGCGGTGCAGTGCGAGATGAGCACCAGCGGGAAGCGTCCGGGCACTTCCTTGCCGCCGCGCGCCACGTCCAGCGTCCAGTCTCCGAGATGGATTTCGGAGGGCGCCCGCGACGAGGGGTACCACACGGCCACGTCCAGCCGTTCGCCGGTTTCGGGAATCCAGATGCCCATGGTGCGGAAGCCGGCGTTGTAGGCGGCCGGTTCTTCTGCGCGTGCCTCGCGCGGCAGGGACGGGAAAAGGGCAGCGACTAAGGGAGCCGGGCCGGGGACCGGGCGAGGGGCCGGGACGGAGGGCGCGCCCACGGGCAGCAGCAGGGCAGCGGCCAGCGCTGCGGCCAGCAGGGGGCGCGGCATGCGCCTGGCGGGCCGGTCGTGGCGATGGGTATGGGGCGCGTGGCCGCGCGGCATGGGAGACCTCCGGTATGTCCACGTGCCAGATACAGCATGCGCACCCACCCCGCAAGGCCCGTGGCGCGGGCGCCCACGGCGGGCGGGGTGATCAGCGGGGAGAGCGGGCGGGGCGGGGCGCGCGCCGCGTCAGCGGCTTCTGCCCCAGTAGGAAAGGTGCGGCGCGCAGCGCAACAGCGGTTCGATGGGCACTTCCAGTGGAAGGGGCGCATCCGCCTCGGCACGGCGCGCATCGGCCGGGAAGCTGCCCTGCACGCTGGACGCGCCGCCCGTGGCGGCGTTTTGCCAGCAGCAGACGCCAGGCAGCAGCATGAGCCCCCGTGGAGTGAGCCAGAAGGTGACCGGCGTTTCCTGGCCGCCGGGCCGCGCGGACGGGGGAAACGCCGGGGTCTGCGCGCCCTGACCGCCCTGCGTGGCCGCGCGCGCCACGCCACCGGCCCTGGCCGGGGAGGCGTTCCGCGCGGGGTCGCCGTCCTGTTCGTTCAGTTGGCGCAGGTGGGCGGCCAGCACGGCACCGGCGCAGTCGTCGTCGCCGAACAGGTCGTCGAGTTCGATACGGCGGCCCGCCGCGAGATCGTAGCTTACGGCCAGCAGTTCGCGCCCCACCACGGGGCCGTCCGGCGAGAATGGAGACCACAGGCCGGTCTGCACCTCGAAGACCACGGACAGGGCGGAGTCGGACGGCCGCGTGACGGCGTGGGTCACGGTCATCCAGTCGCGCCGGGCCGGGGCGTAGATGTCGCCCCCCAAGGGGCCGGGCGTCTGGCGGGCGCTGCTTCGCGCCCCTTTCGCCTGCACGGGCGTGGTCGCGCCGGGGTGTGCGCCTGGTGATGAGTTCGAGGCCGCATCCGGGATCGCATCCGGGGGCACGCCGGGGGGGCCTGCGGCGGACTGCGGCGGCAGGCCGCGCCCGGCCACGCGGCGGAAGGCGTCGGTCAGCTTCCAGACCACGCGCCCGATGTCCGCGTCGATGGCCGCGTGGCGCAGCACCGGGTAACTGATGGAAACGTCATAGCGTTCTCCCGCCTGCTCGTACCGGGTCTCTCCGACGCCAGCGGCGCGCGCGGGGGGCGGAAACAGCGCGAAAACGACGAAAAGCGCGGCCAGGGCCACATGGCGGATGGGCATTCCAGCCTCGAAAGATACGCGGACGTGTAGCAACGCCTGTTCAGCCAACGGGATTCGCGGGGCGCGGCCAAGGCAGGAAAGCTCCTGTTTGGGCGGGGCGGCAGGGGAATGCGCCGCGCCCGGCCCGTTTCGTGCGCGCCGCACCATGCCGGGCCATGCCGACTGGACGCCGCCAACGGCGGGAACCGCTCCGGCATGGTCATGACCTTGTATCGGTTCTCTTGCGGTTCTTCTTAACCCGCCGGAAGCATTCTCCGCCCATTGTCCTTCCCGTCCATTCCCTTCGCCGTCCCGCCGACTTTCCGTCCACGGCTCATTTTTCGTCCATGCCCCATTTTTCTTCCGTGCCGCCCGGCGCGGATTTTCCGCACCATGCCCGCGCATGGCCCGTACACCCTTCCGCCCCCCCTGCAACCCCCTTGCGGGCGCATTCGCCCGAAAACCGGGGTGTACCACCTGCTCACGCGGCGCGGCCGCGGCGGCCGGATGGTCCGGCCCCGCGCAACGCCCGCGCACCCCAGCAAGGAGGCATTCCCATGGGTGGCGGAGGCGGCAAATCGTACAAGGCTCCCGATCCCCCGGCACCGCCCGCTCCTCCGGCCGCCGCCGAGGTGGCCGAGGAAGAGGCCAAGGCCATCGAGGACGCGCGCGATGACGCCCGCCGCGCCGCGCTCCGCGCGCGGGGCAGGCAGGGCACCATCCTGACCGGGGCGCTGGGCGTGCCCGGCGCGCCCGAGACCCAGCGCAAGACGCTGCTGGGATTGTGAGGAGAAAGGCATGACCAGCCAACGACTGCGCGACGCCCGCGAGGCGGTGGGCTTTCTGGAGCGGCAGCGATCCCCGTGGGACGAGGCGTGGCGCGACATCGCCGTCTACGTCCTGCCCCGGCGCGGGCGCATGCATGGGCGCGACCCGCTGCGCGCCCCGGCCTCCGACCAGCAGGACGCGCGCGGCGGACGCGTCATCGACGCCACGGCCACCCGCGCCGTGCGCATCCTGGCGGCGGGCATGCAGGGGGGGCTTACCTCGCCCGCGCGCCCGTGGTTTCGCCTGCGCCTGGCCGACGGGGCCGACGCGGAATCCGGCCCGGCGCGCCGCTGGCTGGATGCCGTGGAACAGCGCCTGTACTGGGCGCTGGCCCGCAGCAACTTCTACCAGGCCAGCCACGCGCTCTACACCGAACTGGCCGCCTTCGGCTCCGCCGACCTCTACCAGGAGGTGGACCCGGAACGGCTTACCCGGTTCGCCGCGCTGACCTGCGGCGAATTCTCCTGGGCCTGCAATGCGGCGGGCCGCGTGGACACCGTGGTCCGCCGCATGCTGATGACCGCCCGCCAACTGGCGGAACGCTACGGAGAGGCGCGCCTTTCCACGGGCACCCGGCGCATGCTGCGCAACGAGCCCAACCGCCACGTGGAGGTGGTGCACCTTGTGCGGCCCCGCGCCGTGCGCAGCCCCGGTCGCGACGGCAACCTGCACATGCCCTTCGAGTCGCTGGTGTTCGAGGCCGACGGCGCGGCCGGGGATCTGCTGCACGAAGGCGGCTTCGAGGAGTTCCCGCACCTTACCGCGCGCTGGGACGTCACCGGCAGCGACGTGTACGGCCGCTCGCCGGGCATGGACGTGCTGCCCGACGTGAAGATGCTGCAAGAGATGGCCCGCAGCCAGCTGCTGGCCATCCACAAGGTGGTCAACCCGCCCATGCGCGTGCCCACCGGGTTCAAGCAGCGGCTCAACCTCATCCCCGGCGCGCAGAACTACGTGGCGCCGGGCCAGCCGGAGGCAGTGGCCCCGCTCTACCAGATCAACCCGGACATCGCGGCGGTGACGCGCAAGATAGAGGACGTGCGCAAGGCCGTGCGGGAAGGATTCTTCAACGATCTCTTCCTGATGTTCACGGGCGACGGGCGCTCCAACGTCACGGCGGCGGAGGTGGCCGAACGCGGGCAGGAAAAGCTGCTCATGCTCGGCCCGGTCATCGAGCGGCACCAGACGGAACTGCTCGATCCGCTGCTGACGCGCACCTACGGCATCCTGCGCCGGGCCGGGGCGTTGCCCCCCAACCCGCCGGAACTAGAAGGGCTGGAGATGCGGGTGGAATACGTCTCGGCCCTGGCCCAGGCCCAGCGGATGGGGGCGGCGCAGTCCATCCGCCAGTTCGCGGCCGAGGTCACAGCCCTGTCGGCCACCGCGCCCGGCGTGCTGGACAAGATCGACTTCGAGCAGGCCGTGGACGAGTTGGCCTCCATCGGCGGGGTGCCCGCCAAGGTGGTGCGGTCCGATGCCGAGGTGGCCCGGCTGCGGGCCGCGCGCGAGGCGGGCCAGGTGGCGGGCATGGCCCGCAGCGCCGCCGGGGCCGTGCAGGCGCTGGCGAAGGCCCTTGGCGCGGGGAGCGCAGGCGGCGGGGACGGTGAGGTCGGCGGGGGCGGCGCGAGCGAAACCCTGGCGGCGTCATCGTCGTCCGGGCTGCCTGCCGCTCCGACCCACTCCGCAGACGCAAGGACTCCGACGGCCGGTGGCGGCCGGGGCTCGGAGGCGCGCGCATGAGCGTCCACGACACCTCCGTTCCTTCCCATGCGGCTGACCGGGCGCGGCAGCCGGGAACCCTGCCGCACCCGGACGCGGTGCTGGCCGACCTGCTGGCCCGCAGCGACGTGGCGGATGCCGAAGGCTCCGACGGGCCGCTCCCCGATCTGCTGACGGACCTGCTCGGCCCCGAGGTGGAAGAGGCCCGCCGGACCCGACGCGAGGAGCGCACCCGCCTTGCCGCCTACCTTGACGACCTCGCGGCGGTGCTGCGCGCCGGGGGCGGGGCCGGGGTGCGCGTGCTGCGCCACTGGCTGGACGCCGCCTGCGCCAACGACCGCCTGTCCCGGCCCGAGCCCGCCATCCACGGGGCCGCGGCCCTCTACGACTACGCCCGCGACCGCACGGCGGAAATCGCCATGGCCGACCCGGCCAGCCTTTTGCGCATCCAGTTGGAGGGCGCGCGGCGCTGGGCCGGGGAACAGTTGAACCCCGGCGGACGGCGGGACTGAACCGCGCCGCAGCCGCCCAGGCAAGCGCGGATGCCCCCGCGCATGACACGCAACCATCCAGACGGAGGACACCATGGAACAGACATCGGCCCCGGCCACATCCCCTGCCGCCCCCGCAGCCACGGGCACGGCGGCGGGCAGCGCTCCCGCGACACTGCTTTCCGGCGCGACCGCTCCCTCGGGCGCGCCCGGCTCCGGACCCATCGAACCCGCCGGTACCGCCGCCCCTGACGGTGTGGGCACTCCCGGCGGTCCGGACACCCCGTCCGCCCGCACCGCCGCCGACTACGTCTTCGATCTGCCGTCCCACCTCACGGTGGATACGGCGGCGGCGGACCGCTTCCGCACGCTGTGCGCCGCCCAGGGGCTGACCCCGGAACAGGCCCGCGCCGCCGTGGATTTCTATGTGGCCGAGCACGAGGCGGCGGGCGGCCTTGCCGCCGACGGCTGCGAGGCGGGCCTGCGCACCCTGTGGAAGGGCCGCTACGACGAGCGCATCGACGCGGCCCGTCGCGCCGTGCGTACCCTGGACGGCCGCATGGAGGGGCGCCTGACCCCCCTGGTCCGCGCCGGGCTCGGCAACCACCCCGCCTTCGCCGAACTGATGGCCCTCGTGGGCGAGCGCATGGGCGAGGACTCCCTGGGCGCGGGGTCCGGCCCGGCGGGCGCGCGCGGCGAGGCCATGAGCACCGAGGAATTCCTGCGGACCGTCGTGTTCGCCAAACGCTAACCGCCAGGAGGCATCCGGCATGGGCAAGACGCTGAAGGACCTGACCAACGAACAGGCGACCACGCAGCCGCAGCAGGTGGACGGGCTGACCGAAGAGGCCCCCATCCTGGGCATCATCCCCTTCGAAGAGGCCAGCCACGGCCTGTGGAACATGTACGAGGACGTGGAAGAAGTGCAGGGCGCGGGTTGGGTGGACATGAACGCCCCCCTGCCCTCGGTGGAGGTGACCAGCAACCTGCGCAAGGTGGACCTGTCCATCCTGGGTGGCGAGATCGAGGTGCCGGAAGACACCGCCCGCATGTTCGGCGGCAAGGAGAAGTACTTCACCAAGAAGATGCCCAAGGTGCTGCGCCGCTCGGGCATGTCGGCGGAACAGCGCATCATCTACGACAACTTCCGCGCCTACGCCCTGGACCACGGCCAGGTCACCGATGCCGGGGCCGCCGCGGGCGGCTGCTACTCCATGATCGCCGTGCGCTTCGTGGAGGGCGAGACCTGCGGCCTGTACAGCCCGGAATGCTTCAAGCAGGGCACCGTGCTGGACGTGCAGCCCATCAACGGCGGCGACCTCTACAAGGCCACCAGCGGCCAGTACCAGGGCGTGCTGGTCTTCGGCCTGCGGCTGAAGTCGTACCTGGGCATCCAGATCGCCAACCCCCACAGCGTGGCGGCCATCGTCAACGTGAGCCGTGACCACGTGCCCACCGAGGCCATGATCGACGACATGCTGGCCCAGGTGCGCGCCACCTCCGGCTCCACCTACCTGTTCATGCACGAGCGGGCGCGCAACCTGCTGTACCGCTACAAGGCCGGCGCGCTGCAGATCGTGCCCGGCGGCAAGGACATGGACCGCCAGATCACCCACTGGAACGGCATCGAGATCGTCACTTCCTACAACTTCAAGGACGGCACCGAACAGGCACTGACCCTGTAGCGGCGCTTCGGCGCGCATTGCCCCGCAACACCATGACGGACACCGCCCGGCGGTGCCGATGAACAAGGAGAGACGCATGTACGGACACATGCTGCGCGTGCACGGCGAACACCTGGCCAAAGGGCAGGCCCTGCCCAAGAACACCCAGGCCGTGGGCAACGGCGGCCCGCAGCGCGCGGGCGCGCTGATGGGCGCGGCCGAGGTGGCGGCCGTGGCCGCCACGCCGGTCACCCTGGGTGACGGCAAGAGTCTTACCCTGATGCTGGAGGACAGCGACGACGGCGTGGCCTTCGCCGCGCTGCCGGTGTCGTTCCGGCGCAGCGCCCCCGGCGGGCGCACCTGGGCCGGTGGCGAGGTGCTGGGCCGTCTGCCCCTGCCCTCCGACTGCCGCCGCCACGTGCGCGTGGTGATCGGCACCGACGACGCCGGGGCCTCCGGCACCGTGGACGTGGTCTTCGACTACCTGCCGCGCTAGCGCGGCCGCACAGCAACCCCCCGTCCGTCCCCACGATGGGAGACGGGCGGGGGCCACGGCACGGAGGTGCCCTTATGAGCGATGACATTCGTGATGGCCATGGAGCGGGCACAGGAACGGCCACCGGCGCTGCGACCGAAGCGCCTGTCGACACGCCCGCAATGGCCGGCGGCGCGGCCCAGGCCGTGAACGAGGACCCCATGCAGGGAAGCACCAGGGGGGCGGCAGCCACCGTTCTTCCCGCTCCGGCGGAACCGTGCGCCCCTCCCACGGCGGACGACGTGCGCCGGTTCCGCCGGGCGGCCCTGCGCGCCCGGCTGGCCCTGCTGGGGGTGGCCTTTGACCCGGCCACCGACGAGGCCACCCTGCGCCGCATGCTGCGCGCCGCCGAAGGGCAGGGCAGCGGGGCGGAAGCTCTCCCCGCTTCCCCTGTTCCCCCTGCCCCCGCCGATGCCGCCGGTTCCGGCTGTACGGCTGCCGGGAACGGGCAGGCCGGGCAGGTAGAACCGGCGGAACTGGCGAAACCGGCAGAACGGGCCGTGCCCGCCGCGCCGCCCAGCGCGGAGATGCGCCGGGCCATGGCCCGCCACCTGCGCGAACGGCAGCGGGCGGCGACGGAGGATGTGGAATCGAACCCGGGCCGCCCGCGCGGCAGGGGGCGGTCATGAGCGCCCTCGCCAGTTCCGCCCCCGGCGCGGCCACCAGTTCCGTCATGACCAGCGAGGTCTCCGTCTGCAACAAGGCCCTGCGCTACCTGGGCGCGCCCGAAATCGTGGCCCTGGACCAGCCCTCGCGCGAGGCGGACCTGTGCGCCCGCTACTACGCCGAGGCGCGCGACGAACTGCTGGAATGCCACCACTGGAATTTCGCCACCCGCTACTCCTCGCTGGCCCCGCTGGCGGCGGTGCCGCCCTTCGGCTTCGCCTGGGCCTATCGTCTGCCGGGCGACTGCCTGCGGGTGCGCCGCCTGCGCGATTCGCAGCCCTTCGAGGTGGTGGAGGCGCGCACCCTGTACACCGACGCGGCCCCGGCAGAGGCGGTGCTGACCGTGCGCGTCACCGACCCGGCCCGCTTTCCCGCGCTGTTCGTCGAGGCGTTGGCCCGCCGCCTGGCCGCCGCGTTGGCCGTGCCGCTCATGAACAGCACGCGGCTGGAGCAGTCCATGCTCCAGCGCTTCGGCGATGCCCTGGACGCGGCCCGCGTGGCCGACGCCGCCGAGGGCGCGTCCGACCCCGTGGAACTGAACCCCTGGCTGACGGCGAGGTAGCCATGGCCCGCACCACCCTGATCCAGAACAGCTTCAACGCGGGCGAACTGTCGCCCCTCATGGCCGCGCGCGGCGACCAGGCCCGCTACGCCAGCGGCTGCCGCGTGCTGCGCAACATGCTGCTGCATCCGCACGGCCCGGCCTTCCGGCGTCCGGGGTTGCGCTTCATGGGGCCGTGCGCCGACGAAAGCGCGCCGCCCCGGCTCGTCCCCTTCGTGTTCAACGAGGAGCAGGCCTACGTGCTGGAATTCGCGCCGGAGCGCATGCGGGTGTGGTGGCGCGGCGGGCTGGTGCTGGCCGAAGGGGGCGCGCCCGTGCAAGTGCAGACCCCCTACGCGGCGGACCACCTGCCCACGTTGCGCTGGTGCCAGTCGGCCGACGTGCTCTACCTGGTCACGCCGCACGCCGCCCCGCGCAAGCTGGAACGCCACGGCCACGCCGACTGGCGGCTGGTGCCGGTGAACTTCGGCCCGCGCGTGGGCACGCCCACGGGGCTGCGCGCAACCGGCGCGCCGTCCGGGTCGCGCCAGCACCGCTACGTGGTCACCGCCGTGTCCGTGGACACGGGCGAGGAAGGCCTGCCCACGGCGGAACTGGTCGTTACCGCCGGAACCCCGGCGGAAGGCTCCGCCGTGAACCTGGCCTGGAACGCGGTGGACGGGGCCAGCGAATACCGCGTCTACAAGGCCGGGGGCGGGGCGTCGGTGTACGGCCTGCTGGGCACCGCCGCCACGGGCGAGACCTATGCCGACACCGGGCGCGCGCCCGACTTCGCCGAAGGCCCGCCCGAACACCGCAACCCCTTCGAGGGCGAGGACGACTACCCCTCGTCGGTGCAGTTCTGGCAGCAACGGCTGTGTTTCGCCGGGTCGCGCGGGCATCCGCAGACCATCTGGGCCAGCCGCACCGGCTGCTACGAGAACATGGACGTCTCGCGCCCGCTCCAGACCGACGACGCCGTCACCGTGACCATCGCCTCGGAAACGGTCAGCGCCGTGCGCTGGATGATGCCCGCCCGCAAGCTGCTGGTGGGCACCGGCGGCGGCGAATGGACCCTGTCCGGGCAGGGCAGCGAGCCGTTCTCGCCCCTGTCGTGCCTGCTGGAATTCCAGTCGGCGCGCGGGTCGGCCGAGCTGCCGCCCCTGGCCGTGGGCGACGGGGTGCTGGCCGTGCAGCGCGGGGGGCGCGCGGTGCGCGACTTTCGCTACAGCCTGGACGTGGACGGCTATTCCGGCGCGGACCAGACCATCCTGGCCGAGCACATGCTGCGCGGCCGCACCATCGTGGACTGGGCCTACCAGCAGTCGCCCCATTCGGTGGTGTGGTGCGCCATGGACGACGGCTCCATGGCCGGGCTTACCCTCATCGCCGAGCATCAGGTGGCGGGCTGGCACCGCCACGAGACCGACGGCGCGGTGGAGGCGCTGTGCGTGGTGCCGGGTGCTCCGTCCGACCCGGCCTGCGGCGACGAGCTGTGGTTGGTGGTGCGCCGCGAGGTGGACGGCGCGCAGCGGCGGTACATCGAACGGCTGGATCCGGCCTTCGAGGCGGACACCCCGGCGCGGGCGTTCTTCGTGGATTCCGGCCTGTCGTATGACGGGCCGCCCGTGGCCGCGCTGGGCGGGCTGGAACATCTGGAGGGGCGCGAGGTGTCCATCCTGGCCGACGGCTGGGTGCACCCGCCGCGCACCGTCAGCGGCGGGCGCATCGAACTGGACCGCCCGGCGTCGGTCATCCACGCGGGGCTGGCTTTCGCCAGCGATCTTGCCCCGGTGACGCAGGAATTCGTGGCGGGCGACGGCCCTACCCAGGGCCGGGTGCGCCGGGTGGGCAGGGCGCGGGTGCGGCTGTACCGCTCGTCCGGGTTCAAGGCCGGGCCGGACGCGGACCACCAGCGCGAGGTGCTGTTCCGCACCGCGCAGGACCCGCCGGGCCAGGCGCTGCCGCTCTTCGACGGCGACCGCGAGGTGACCCTGGACGCGCGCCTGGGCACCCAGGGCGGGCTGCATATCCGGCAGGACGACCCGTTGCCGCTGACGGTGCTGGCGGTGATCAGCGAAGTGGAGGTGGGCGAGGCATGAGCGCGCATCCCTCTCCGATGGCCACGGCCTCCCCATGGGCGCGGCCAGCCGCATCCCCTTGCGAATGCCCTTCGCATGCCCCGCGCGCATCTGTCCTCACCAGCTTCGCCCGCACCGGCTTCGCCCGTACCGGCGGCGACGGGCGGCGTACCCGGCTCACCGTGGTTCCGGCGCGGCGCGGGCATCTGCGCGAGGTGCTGCCCGACCTGCGCCCGCGCGACCGGGCGGAACTGGAGGCCCTGGGTCCGCGCGGGGCCATGGCCGAGGCGGCGCGGGCCTTCGCCCTGTCGCCCATGCGTTGGGCGGTGCTGCGCGGGGGGCGGTGCGTGGCCTTGTTTGGCGCGAGGCCGTATCCCGGCCTGTCTGGCCTGTCTGGCCTGTCGGGAGTGTCGGGTGTGGCCGCGCCGTGGCTGTTCGGCACCCCGGAACTGGACGCGGAGGGCAGGGCGCTGGCCCGGCTGGGGCCGTTGTTCGCGGCGCGCATGCGCGCCGCCTGGCCGTGCCTGGTGAACATGATCCACGCCCCGGCGCTGGAGGAACGGCCCGCCACGGCCCGCTGGCTGGCGCGGTGCGGCTTTGCCGTGGCGGCTCGCCCCGCGCCGCTGGGGCGGGACGGCGCGCCGTTCCATCCCTTTATCAACCATCCCCTGGCCCGTGCCATTCCGGAAACACCGTAACCACCACAGGAGGAGCACCATGTGCGGCGTGACCGAAGCGCTCGTCGCTTCCGCAATCATCCAGGGCGGCTACTCGCTGCTGGAGGGGGAGCACAGCGCGCGGACGAGCAAGGCCCAGAAGGAATACCAGGCGGCCACCCAGCGCAATGCGGCGGCGCAGGCCCGCTACCAGGCCGAGGAAACGAAGCTGGATGCCGAACGGACGGAGCGAGCCCTGAAGCGCCAGTCGCGCGCGCAGCAGGCGGGCATGCGTTCGCTGCTGGCGGCATCGGGCATGGACGCGGGCTCGGGCAGCGCCCTCGATGTCTTGCAGGACCAGTCCACGGCGGCCGAGTCCGACGTGCTGGACGTGCGCAGGCAATCGGAACGGCGGCAGCGCGCCCTGGAATACCAGGCCGCCGGGGCGGACAGCAGCGCATCGCTGTTGCAGGCCATGGCCGACGACCCGTGGGCGCGCACGCGGCAGGGCTGGCGCACCGGCATGATCATCGGCAACGCGGGGCGGGGCACGCACGGACTGCTGGACACCTAGAGAGCGCGCCCGCCCCGGCGCGGGGTGTCATCGACACGCAAGGAGACCACAATGACCATCGTATCGACCACTACCGTCGAGCAGTACGCCGGGGACGGCGTGCAGACGGAATGGCCCGTGACCTTCCCGTTCCACCGGCCCGAGGACGTGCGGGCCGTGGTGACCGGCGTCGGCGGCGACAGGGTGCTGGCGTACGGCACGGACTACGCCGTCGCCGCCTTGCACGGCGGCGGGGGCCGCATGACTGCCATACCCGGCATGGTGGGCGCGGGTGAACGGCTTACCCTGTGGCTGGACCAGCCCTTCACGCAGGAGATGGACCTGCGCAACACCGGCGTGCTGGACGCGGAAATGCTGGAACGCAGCTTTGACCGGCTGACGCTGATGGCCCAGCAATTGCGCGAAGAGGTGGGCCGCTGCGTCAAGGTGCCGTTGACCGACCAGGCCACGCGCACCGACGAACTGCTGGCGGGCATCGCCGCCAACGTGGGCCGTGCCGAGATGGCGGCATTGAATGCCGAGGCCCGGGCCACGGACGCCGGAGCCGCGCGGGACGGGGCCGAGGCGGCGCGCGGTGACGCGGAAGTGGCGTTGGCCCAGGCGGAGGCCGCTCGCGATATCGTGGATCAGGCCGTGGCGGATGCGCGGAACGAGGTTTTGGCGTCCGCCGCGTTCGTGCCCATCGGGGCTATTCTGGACTTTCCGGTGCACACCGTGCCGGTGGGCTTTCTGCTGTGCGCCGGGCAGGAGGTGACGAAGGAAGCGTATCCCGAACTGGTGGCCTACCTGACCGGCGATGCGCTGGCCCTTTCCGCCACCCTGCCTGACCTGCGCGGCGAGTTCCGGCGCGGTGCGGACCTTGGACGCGGGGTGGATGCGGGGCGCGCGGCGGGCAGCGCGCAGGGCGACGCCATCCGGAACATCACCGGCAGTTGCGGCACCATACGCCTTGCTTCCGCCGGGTCTGCGCCTTCCGGCGCGTTCACGGGGGCGGCCACCGGGGTGGCCATCTCCGGCACAGCCAGCGGCACGGCAGGCGGGGTTGGCGGCTTTGACGCCTCCGCCGTGGTGCCCACCGCCAGCGAAAACCGCCCCCGCAACGTGGCCGTGGTGTCGTGCATCAAGGCGTACCATGCGCCCATGAGCGCCGCGCCCGTGGACCTGACCGACGTGCTGGCCGCGCTGGACGCCATCCGGCTGTCCGGGGCCGAGGCCAAGCAGCCCCAGACCATCCTGCGCTGCCGCATGAAGTCGCCCATGGCCCCGCCGTTCCATGATCTGGCCTTGCCGGACTTTCTGTCCTTCTCCGGGCTGGTGGTGACCCTGCTGGCCGACCCGGCCGCGCCGTTCGCCGCGTGTTTCGGCAACGGCGGCGTCAGCGTGGCGTCGGAAATCACCGCCAACCTCTCCGTCACCCTGCCCGCGGCGGCGGCCACCCAGTGGCTGTATGTGGAGCGCACCCCCGACACGGGCGCGCTTTCGCTGGGGGCCACGGAGACGCCGCCCGAATATGGCGCGGCCCGGCGCGGGGTTGCCGAACCCGGCAACTACTCCGGGTACACCGGCAAGTGGGGCACGGTGGCCGCCAGCAGCGAATACGCGGGGGGCGGTTCCCCGGCGTGGAAGGCGTTGGACGGGAACGCCGTCAATCAGGCCTGGTACACGGCCAGCGGCGTCACCAGTGGGTGGTGGCGGCTGACCATGAGCCGCAAGCGCCGTGTGCGTGGCTACGAGATGGTGTGCGAGAACGACGCGCTGGCCATTCCCCGCGCCTGGAACATCAAGGTCACGCACAACGGCGTTCAGACCACGGTGGACAGCGTGACCGGGGCCACGTGGTCCGCCAACGAGCGCAAGCGCCGCCTCTTCGCCGCCCCGGTGGACTGCGACGTGCTGGAGGTGGAGTGCCTGAACTCCGGGCGGGAGTATGTGGGCATGATGGAGTTCGTGCCCATCTTCGACGAGGACTGGTACAGCCCGCCGGAAAACATCATGCGCCGGGCCGACGGGGCCCAGATGCAGCGGGTGTACGTGGGCAAGGCCGTGGTGAGCGGCGGGGCGGTGGCGGCGGTCACGCCCTTCGCGCCGGGGGTGGAGGCCGTGGTGCCGCTGAACGGCGGCAACGCGCTGGCCGCCAGCACCACCTATGTCATGGACAATCCGCTGGGCACGCCCGTGCTCGGGGAGTTCGTGGTGGAAGGGTACGACACGACCTCGGCTCCCAATTACTGGGTGCCCTGCGGCCTGTGCTGGACCGGATCGCAGTACATGGGCGTGATGACCAAGGCCGCGAACCAGTCGCTCATCCGGCTGCGCACCTACACCGGGCACTTCTGGTGGGGAAGCGACCTTTCTTCCATGACCTACGCGGCCACCAGGGCGCGCGTGAAAGTACGGAGGGCCTTCTGATGCAGACCTTCGGAATAGTTGGAACGTCGGCGCTGTACGCCGTGGCGGCCGGGCTGGAACACACCCTGCCCGGCGGTGCGGTGGAAGTGATGGAGCAGCGCCCCGCGCCGGGCGCGCTGTTGCAGCCGGACGGCTCGTGGCTGGCGGCGTCCGCACCGCCGCAGCCGGAACCGCTGGACCTGAACACCATTACCTACGACCAGGCAGACGCCATCATCCGGGCCGAAAGCGTGCAGGATTTGCGGCTGGCCGTGCTGGCCGTGCTGGGGTTGTAAGGGAGGGGACGAGTTCCACCGAATTTGGGGACAAGCCGGGCACAAGCCGGGCACGGACAGGATGACAGGGAAATATGTGGCGGAGGACAGCGGCACGGTGGAAAATGGCATGGCGGCGGCGTGCCGCCATGCCGCCGCAACGGAAAGGCCCCCGGCACGTGCCGGGGGCCTTGGCGGGGCATGGTAATTCCACGATGATTTCAGGGTGACCCGTGATTATGGGCGGGGCGGGTGGAACGCTGCGCCCCGTGCCCGCCTGGTCACTTCATGTCGTCCATCAGTCGGCGCAGGGCGGCGGCCTGGGCCGAAAGCTCGGCGATGGCGGTTTCCGCCTCGGACATGCGCATGGCCGTGGTGCCGGATATCTCGTTGACCTCGGCGATGATGCGGTTCAGTTCGTCGCCGGTGGCGGCCTGCTCCTCTGCGGCGGTGGCGATGGAGTTCACCTGGTCCGAGGCCTGCTGCACCGCCTGCACGATTTCCTGCAACATGCCGCCCGCCTCGTTGGCCAGCGCCTGACTGTCGGTCACGCCGCGCACGGCGACGTCCGTGGCCTCGGCGCTGCGCCGGGCGGAAAGCTGGATGGCCCCGATGGCGGCCTCCACCTCGCGGGTGGCGTTCATGGTCTTTTCGGCCAGCTTGCGCACCTCGTCGGCGACGACGGCAAAGCCGCGCCCGGCGTCACCGGCGCGGGCCGCTTCGATGGCCGCGTTCAGCGCCAGCAGGTTGGTCTGGTCGGCGATGTCGCTGATGACCCCCAGCACGTTGCCGATGCCGCTGGCCTGGGCGCCCAACTGCTCCATTTCGCCGCGCAGGTCGCGCGAATGGCTGCCCAACCCCTCGATGGCCGAAACCACCCGCGCCACGATCTCCGCGCCCTGCCTGGCGCGTTCGGACATTTCGGACGTGGTCCTGTTGGTATCCGAGGCGTTGCGGGCCACCTCGCGCACGGTGGCGGCCATTTCGTCCATGGCCGTTGCCGATTCGGTGCTGCGCTGCAACTGCCTGTCGGCCCCTCGCGCGGCCTCGCCCACCCGGTCGGAAAGCTGGTCGGCCGCCTCGGCCACGGTGGTGGCTATGGCGTCGGCGTCGCGGGCCACCCCGGCGATGCGCTCGCTGCGTTCCCGCGCCGTGAGCTCGCCGCGCTTCACGCCGGTGATGTCCTGGCGGATTTCCATGTAGCCCACCAGGGTGCCGTCGGGCTTGCGCACCGTGGCCGCGCGGGAATGGAAGTAGCGCGTCTCGCCGGAAAGCAGGCGGGTGAAGTCCAGCTGCGTCTCGGCCTCGCCGGTGCGGGCCAGCCTGTCAATGGGAGGCTCTGTGCCGTAGATTTCCGCCCCTTGGTAGTCGTCAAGGGGCTTGCCGATCAGGTCGGCCTCGGCGTGACCCAGCAGGGTGCAGGCCGCGCTGTTCAACGCGCGGATGTTGCGGCGCGGCCCGGTGACGATGATGGGGTCGGGCACGCGGTTGATGATGGCCCGGTTGTAGGCCACCCGCTCGCGAATGGCGTCCACCATGTGGGTGATGGTTTCGTGCAGCGCGGCCATTTCCGCCGTGAAGCGGTAGGCGGTCTTGTGCTCGAAGTCGCCGTCGGCGATGCGCTTGCCGAATTCGGTCAGGGCCAGCAGGGGAGTCTGGATGGAACGGTACAGGCCGAGGGCCAGCAGGCCGCCCAGCAGCACGGCCAAAGAGAAAGCCACGGCCACGCCGGTGCGCAGCATGGAGGTGGTGTCGTTGGTCTCTTCCGCGTGCTCGCGGGTGGCCTCGATGGTGGCCTTGGTCAATTCGTCGATGGCCTGTTCCAACTTGTGGGCCGTCTCGCGCCCGGCATCGAAGCGGATGTTGGCCTGCTCGGCCGCAAGCCCGGCGGCGGGGGCCTCTCGCGTCAGGGTGGCGAATGCGGAAAGATACGGGCCGGTCAGCGAGCGGATGGCGGTTACCTGCTGCAACAGGTTGGCCAGTTCCGGCATGTTGCGCAGCTTGCGTTCGGCGGCATCCGTGTGGGCGGCAAGGTCGGCGGCGGCCTTTTCATGCCGGGGCAGGTAGCCGCGCAGCCGTTCGGCGTTGGCCACGTTGAGCAGGGCATCCTTTTCGTAGCGGCGCAGCTGGCTCACGTCGTGGCGCATGGCGTAGACGGTCTCCTCCAGTTCGACGTGCTTGGAGACCAGTTCGTCCACCAGCATGGTGACCTCGCCGAGCGCCAGCACCATGGCCACGCCCATGACCAGGTTGAGCAGGGTGAGCGCGCCAAGGCCGTAGATGAGTTTCTGGCGGATGGTCATCGAGTGTGCCCCCCGAAAGGCTGCATGTTCACGGATTGTCGGCGGCGGAGCGCCGCGCGGTCATACGGGACTTGTTCGGTCGACTAGGACATAACTTTATGCGAATCGCAAGGCGTCCGCACGGAGAAAATGAAAAAGCCCGGCGAAAGCCGCCGGGCCGTGGAAAGCGGAACGCGTCGCCTCAACTCCATTCCAGCAGCCTGCGCTGGCCGGTCAGGGCGCGGATGTCCGTGACGTCCTGCGAAACTTCGAGGCAGCCAAGGTAGGCGCCGTCGGTGTCGCGCACCGCGAAGTAACGGATGTGCAGGAACCGCCCGCCGAGCTCTATCCAGAATTCCGCCGTGTCGCGTTCGCCCGTCTTGAACTTGGCCAGGATGTCCTCGACCATGTGCACCGACTTGGGCGGGTGGCAGTTGCGCACGTTGCGCCCGATCACCGCCGCGCTGCGCGGAAAGATGCGGTGCGGCACGTCGGAATAGTAGGCCACCCGGTCGTCCGCATCCACGAAGCTGAGGTCCACCGGCAGGCTGCGCAGCATCTGGTTGAGCACGTTGGGGGCCAGCGCGCCGGTGTCCAGTTGGACGAGTTGCGCGGAACCGCTGGCGCGCGTCCGGCCAGCCGTGCCCGCCGTGTCCGTCAGGCCCGCCAGATAGGTCGCCTGCGGCGTCCATTCGTCGCCGGGCGTCACCCAGGCGTAGCCGATTTCGTCCTCGCCGTGGCGCACCCGGGCCCACTGGGCTTCGGTCAGTGATTCCAGAGCCATGGGGAAGAGCACCTTCTCTTCCTTGTACACCATGTCCTTCACGGCCTCGGCCACTTCGCGCGCTGCCAGCGCGGAGCCGGTGGCGGCCAGGTTTTCCATGGCCGCGCGGGCGGCCTTGAACAGCGCCCGGATGTCGTCGTGCACTTCCCACATGACTTTGGGCGGGGCCTCGATGCCGTTTTCCTCCAGCAGGGGGAAGAGCTGGTTTTCCTTGCGGGTGTAGTGCACCTCGATGCGGGCAAGGTCTTCCAGCAGTTCCTGGACGTAGCGGCTGCTGAACGACCAGGCCATCTCGTCGATGGGCGAGGAGCGGTCGCCGGGGGTGCGGTGCATGCGGTCCACCTGCGAGATGATTTCGCTGGCCAGTTCCATGGCCTTGGCGTTCTCGTCCATGTAGGTGCGCACCGGGTGCCCGGCGGGCGCGGAAACGGTCGGGGCCTCGTCCAGCGCGCCCTTGAACAGGTCCACGTGCAGCGAGCACAGGCGCTTTATCTCGGCCTCGGGCAAGCCCTCGGCCACCATGGCCTGTTCCAGCCGGGCGATGTCCCCGCCGGAGATGTCGCCCACGGCGGCGGCGAAGCGCGCTTTCAGGCTGGCCGGGTCCGCCCCGGCGTGCAGTTCGCGGATGAGCTCCTTCAGGGTGTCCATGCGCGCGGCGTCGTCGAGGGGCGCGGTGGTCCCCGAGGGCGTTTGCCCCGCGTCGCACGGCGTGCCGCAGGTGGTGGCGCAGGGCGAGGCCCCTGCTTGGGGCCCGGGCTTCGCGCCGGTGCCGGGCGCGCCCTTGGGCACGATGGTCACGGCCTCGGTGGAATGGTCCAGCACACCACGGGCGATGTGCAGCATCAGGCCGTTGACCTCCAGCCCGGCGATGTCCGCCGCCTGCTGCAACGTGGCCACCCGGCCCAGCGTGTTGCGCAAGAGCGGGTTCTTCAGCTTGGCGAAGGCGGGCGCGAAATCGGCCAGCACGTCGATGAGGTAGGGGTGCTCGGTGACCAGATCGTGTATGGACGTGGACGGGGCGATATGCATGGGGCCTCCCGTGGGGTTGCGTGTGTCCGGTGTTCGCGGGCCGGGCGTCCGGCGATGTCGTATGGGCGGCATGGCGTGGCCAGCCCTGCATGGTCAGGTTAGGGGCTGGCCTGGCCCTGCGCCGTGACGGGCGTCACGCCGTCCAGCATAGCACGGATCTTTCCGGAGCGGCAGGGGGGCGGGGCGTGGTCGTCACCCCCGGATGGGCATCTCCGGCCAAAGGGGCCGGCTGGCCCGCGCCCGCGACCCGCATTCCGCCCCGCGCGGCCCCGCGCACTGGACAAAATCCCGCTGGTCTGCAAAAGCACTAGGGCCGCGTTTCGTCGGCATATCCCCGAACACGGCGAACGGAGCCGTTTCCGCCACGCCCGGCCCATTGAGCCAAGCCCTGCGCGCGCCGCACGGCCCAGGGGCGGCACGGCGGCCCCGGAACCCCAAGCCTGAAGACAACCCCGAAAGGTGGATGCACATGAGCAACGAACCGGACAAGATCATCTATTCGATGATCCGCGTCACCAAGCGCCACGGCCAGCGCGAGGTGCTGAAGGACATTTCCCTCTCCTACTTCTACGGCGCCAAGATCGGCGTGCTGGGCCTGAACGGCTCGGGCAAGTCGTCGCTGCTGAAGATACTGGCGGGGGTGGACCCCAACTTCGACGGCAAGACCGTGCTCGCGCCGGGCTTCACCATCGGCTACCTGGAGCAGGAGCCGCTGGTGGACGAAACCCGCACCGTGCGCGAGGTGGTGGAAGAGGGCGTGCAGGACGTGGTTGACCTCGTGAAGCAGTTCGAGGAGATCAACGCCAAGTTCGCCGAGCCCATGGAGCCGGACGAGATGGACGCGCTCATCGAGCGCCAGGGCAAGGTGCAGGAGCAGATGGACGCCAAGGGCGCCTGGGACCTGGACGCGCGCCTTGAAATGGCCATGGACGCCCTGCGCTGCCCCCCCGGCGACACGCCGGTGTCGGTCATCTCCGGCGGCGAGCGCCGCCGCGTGGCCCTGTGCCGCCTGCTGCTGCAAAGCCCGGACATCCTGCTGCTGGACGAACCCACCAACCACCTGGACGCCGAGTCGGTGGCGTGGCTCGAACGCTTCCTGCAGACCTTCCCCGGCACGGTCATTGCCGTCACCCACGACCGCTACTTCCTCGACAACGTGGCGGGCTGGATTCTGGAGTTGGACCGCGGGCGCGGCATTCCGTGGAAGGGCAACTACTCTTCGTGGCTGGAGCAGAAGGAAAAGCGCCTGCAACAGGAAGAGAAGTCCGAGCTGGAGCGCCAGAAGACCCTGCAGCGCGAACTGGAATGGATCCGCATGTCGCCCAAGGGCCGCCACGCCAAGGGCAAGGCGCGCATCAACGCCTACGAGGCCATGCTGAGCCACGAGAGCGAAAAACGCGCGGCGGACCTGGAAATCTACATTCCGCCGGGACCGCGGCTGGGCAAGGTGGTGGCAGAGGCCAAGGGCGTCAGCAAGTCCATGGGCGACAAGCTGCTGGTGGAGGACATGAACTTCATCATCCCCGCCGGGGCCATCGTGGGCATCATCGGTCCCAACGGCGCGGGCAAGACCACCCTGTTCAAGATGCTGGCGGGCGTGGAAGCGCCCGACGCGGGCGAACTGAAGATCGGCGAGACGGTGCAGTTCGCCTTCGTGGACCAGAACCGCGAATCGCTGACCCCCGGCAAGACCGTGTACGAGGTGATCAGCGAAGGCTACGAAACGGTGAAGCTGGGCAACCGCGAGGTGAACGCCCGCGCCTACTGCTCGCGCTTCAACCTGATGGGCCAGGACCAGCAGAAGAAGGTGGACGTGCTCTCCGGCGGCGAACGCAGCCGGGTGCACCTGGCGCGCATGCTGAAGTCGGGCGCCAACGTCATCATGCTTGACGAACCCACCAACGACCTGGACGTGAACACCATGCGGGCGCTGGAAGACGGCATCGAAAACTTCGCGGGTTGCGTGCTGGTGATCAGCCACGACCGGTGGTTCCTCGACCGCATCGCCACGCACATCATGGCCTTCGAGGGCGATTCAAAGGTGGTGTTCTTCGACGGCAACTACTCGGAATACGAAGAAGACCGCAAGAAGCGCCTGGGCAAGGACGCCGACCAGCCGCACCGCATCAAGTTCCGCAAACTGACGCGTTAAGGGCGGCTGGCCGCCCGCCCGGCGGAACAGGGCATCGCGAGCGCAGCGAGTGTGCCCGCCATGGAGTGGTCCAGCCGCACCGGATCACGTTCCGCAAGCTGGCTTGCCAGGATTGGGAGAGTGCATGAAACCGGGGCGGGGGGCCCGCCCGCCCGGTCAGGACATGGCCGCAGCCGCCATTCTCGGACGCCACGGCGGCCCCGGAATGGCGGCTGCATGCCGCTGGACGGCGGGAACGGGCTGGCGGCACCCTTTGCGGGAGTGCCGGAAATTTCGGATGTGATATGTCAACATGGTGAAATGCATGAATATAGTCTTCGTGTTTGAAAAAGAGGTCAAGACGCATTTCAACCGCGTGACCATCAACATCCGGGGCGACATCCACCGCCAGCGGTCGTGGTTGTGGCGCGGCTTCGCGCCACTGTATCACGACGTTCACGACGGCTTCGACATGGCCGACGCGGCCGTGATGCGCCACGTGGACCAGTGCTCGCCCAGCGTGCTCATGCGGACCTTCATGCATGCGGATCTGGTGTCCAGGCGCGGCGGAGAGGGGCACGACATCGGGTGCACCAATCTCAAGACCGTCAGGAACTCCATCGTCATCGCGCACAAGAACATCATCAACCGCAAGCGGTTGCTGCGGCAGTTCAAGCGCAACGGTAACATCCTGTTGGTGGATATCATCGACGGCGGTCCCAAGCCGGGCCGCACCGAGTTCTACGACGGCATCATCTGCTGTTCGCAGAAGGCCTACGAGTACTATTCGCAAGAATGCCCGCGCATTCCCGTCCATTTCGTGGCCCACTGCACGGACCCGCGCATCGGCCAGGTGACGCCGCCCACGGACAGGTTCGCGCCGTACTACTTCGGCGCGCCCAAGAACCTGCTGCTGTTCGACGCCATCAGGGACATGCTGGGCATCGTGTACACCGACACTCGCGACGTGCCCAACCACGACTGGTACACGCGTCTCAACGAGTCCAACTTCCATTACGCGGTGCGCCCGCAGATGGGCGAGCGCGTCTTCAAGCCGTTCATGAAGGGCATCATCGCGGCCACCTGCGGCGTGAACATGCTGGTCCACAAGGACGACGGCGACGCGCTGCACTTCCTGGGCGAGGACTACCCGTACCTGATTCGCGAGGACATCTCCGAGGAGGTGGTGGTGCGCTACATGCGCAAGGCGCGCGACACCTTCGGCAAGGAAGAGTGGGCGCACGGTCTCGAACGCGTGCTCGGGCTGCGGTCGGTTTTCAGCCCAGACGCCATCGCCCGGCAGTTCTGGGGCATGATAGCCCAGTACACCCGATAACGCCTGCCACGCCGCCGCGCGGCGTCACCCGTCCCGCCGTCGTGCACGTTGCACCGCGTTCCACGCCGGTCCGCTTCTCTCCACCCGCGTTCCGCCCGGTACCCGCACCCCGGCCGTCCGCTACCCTTCCTTGAACCGCGCGATGAGGTCGCCAAGGCGCTGCGCCTCGGCGTTCAGGTCGTCCAGCGAGCGTTCCGCGTCGCGCATGGCCTGGGCCGTATCCTCGCTGATGGTGGTGATGTCGCCCAGCGAGCGCACGATGTGGGCGCTTACCGCCGCCTGCTCCTCGCCCGACGTGGCCACGGCCCGCACCTGCGCGGAAACGCCGGATGCCAGCCGCACGATCTCGTCCAGCGAACTTCCGGCCGTGCCCGCCTGGGCGTTGGCCTGCGTCACCGCCTCCACGGCGGCGTCCACCTGGCGCGCGCTGGCCGTGGTGCCTTCCTGGATGGCCCGGATGGCGTCGCCCACCTCGCGGGTGGCGTTCATGGTTTTTTCGGCCAGCTTGCGCACCTCGTCGGCGACAACGGCAAAGCCGCGCCCTGCATCCCCGGCGCGGGCCGCCTCGATGGCCGCGTTCAGCGCCAGCAGGTTGGTCTGGTCGGCGATGTCGTTGATGACCCCCATGATGCCGCCGATGCTCTCCGCCTTGCGCGAAAGGTCGGCCATGCTTTCGCGCAGGGTGCCCGCGCCGCGCTCCACGCGCGCCACCGCCTCGATGACCCGCTGCACGCCCTCCGCGCCCTCGCGCGCCTTGGCCCGGGCGTCGTCGGCCGCATCGGCCGCGCCCGCCGCGCCCCCGGCCATGCCCGCCACGGCGGCGTCCATGCCTTCCATGGCGCGCGAGCTTTCGGCCACGCGGGTCTTCTGGGCGTCCGCGCCGCCCCCGGCCAGCGTCACCTGCTGGCCCACGGTGTCCGCCACCTCCACGATGGCGGCGGCAATGCCCTCCAGCTTGCCAGCCGCTTCCAGCATGCCGTCGCGCCGGGCCTGTTCGGCCCGGATACGGGCCGCCTCCGCCTCCGCCGTGGCGGCTTCGGCGCGGCGGGCGTGTTCGGCGGCCTCGTCGGTGCGCGTGCGCGCCTCGTCGATGCGCGCGCGCAGCGCCTCCACCATGGTGGCGATGGAATCCTTCAGCCCGCGCAGTTCGGCGCGGAACGTCCCACGCAGGGGCGCGTCCAGGTCGCCAGCGGCCACGGCGCGGGCATAGGCCACCAGCGCGCGCAGCGGGGTGCGCACGGAACGGGTGACCAGCACCGTCAGCACGCCGCCAACGCCCAGGATACACGCGGTGACGGCCAGCACCATGTTCCGCAGCGAGGCCGCATCCGCGTCCAGGTCGTCCACGTACACCCCGGTGCCGATGATCCACCCCCACGGCTTGTAGTAGGCGATGTACGATTCCTTGGGGTAGGTGGCCTCGGTCACGCCGCCGCCCTGCTTGGGCTTGGGCCACATGTAGGCCACAAGGCCCTCGCCCCGTTCGCGCGCCACGGAAAGGAAGGCCTGGAACAGGTTGCGGTTGCCGCCGGGGTAATCCACAGCCGTGGCCCCCGGCGCGGGCCGCCAGTGCGTGGCCCGGTTGTAGGCGGGCTTGTCCAGGGGCTGGCCCTCCAGGGCCGGGGCGGTGGGGTGCATGACCATGACGGGAAAGGGATCGCGGTCGTCGTTGATCCAAAAATAGTCGCCGTTGCCGTAACGCATCTGCCGGATGCTTTCGGCCGCGCGACGTCTGGCCTCTGCCTGCGGGAATTCGCCCTTGGCGGCGCGCGCGTCGTGGTCTTCCACCAGCTTCACCGCCGTCTGCACCAGGTGGCGCAACTCCTCTTGCCGCGCCCGCAGGGCGTCCGCCCGGACGTGCGGCAGAAAGCCCCCGATGATGGCGGCCACGAACAGCAGGGCGATGAACGTGGCAAGGGCGATGATGCGCAGGGCCACGCCCGCCTCGAAGCGGGGGGCGGTGCGCGGTTCCGTTGACTGCTGGGCGGCGCTGTTGGGGGCGTGCGGCTGGGACATGGCGTTTTCCGGCTCCGGTGTGATGGGGAAGGGCGCTCGGGGCGTTCGCGCCCGGCCAGGGGAAAACGTATCCTTCCGCCGCTTAGCGCGGGAATTATAACAACCCGGCGACGGAGGCGCGCGGGGCGTCGTCCTGCCGGGCGGGCACGTCTGCCGCGCGGTTGCCGCCCGCTTGCGCGAGGGGGCGTTTCTGCTACGGTGGGCATAAGGCGGCGGACCTTTCGGGGGCCGCGCGTCCGCCGCCTTCCTTCGCCACGGCGGCCCCGGCAAGGAGGTGCCCATGACCCGACAGGTTTCGTTCACCCGGCTGGAGCAGGCGCAGTTGCCCGGCTTCAGGGAACGTCTGGACCGCGCCGAGTCGCCCGACGAGGTGCGCAGGTTCTTTGCCGAAACCGTGGCCACGCTGCTGGCGGACGCCCTGGGCGCGGCCGAGGCGGTGCGCTACGACGCCGTGACCCTTTCGCCGGATGCGGCCGACGGCTACGCGCTGGACGGGACGATCCGGGCGTTGCCGGGGTTCGCGGGGATATGGACCGATTCCGACCTGCCGCGCATCGTGGGGGACTTTGCCCGCCTGGCCGTGAAGCGATACCGCCACCTCGTGGGCAATCCGGAGCGCACCGAGGCCAAGACGCGGCACAAGGACGGCAAGCGCTAGGGCAGTTCCCAAACGCGGTCCCCGTCACCGCTTCGCAGCCGCCTCGTCGCGCCGCGTGGGCACACCCTCCGGCGCTGCGTTCTCCCCTCCGCATTTTCTGCCGCCCGGAACGAACGACGCCCCGCACGGTCATGGCCGTGCGGGGCGTCCCGTTCCTGCTTTGGGGGGCGGGGGTTACAGCCAGCGCTTCTTGATGAACACCAGCCAGGCCACCAGGCACAGCCCCACGGTCACCCCGGAGACGATGCCGAAGGCATAGGGCGAATCGTGCAGGGGGGTGTCTATGTTCATGCCGTAGATGCCGGTGATGATGTTGGGGATCATCAGGATGATGGTGAACCCGGTCAGGAACTTCATCACCGTGTTCATGTTGTTGGAAATGATGGAGGCAAAGGCGTCCATGGTGCCGGAAAGGATGTCGCTGTAGATGTTGGTCATGCCGATGGCCTGGCGGTTCTCGGTGATGGCGTCTTCCAACAGGTCGCTTTCCTCTTCGCTGATGCGCAGGGTGCGCGTGCGCAGCAGCTTCTCCATGATGATGTCGTTGGCCTTGAGCGACGTGGTGAAATACACGAGGCTCTTTTCTATGTTCAGCAGCTCGATGAGTTCCTGGTTGCGCATGGACTGTTGCAGGCGCTGTTCGATGAACGCGGTGCGCCGGTTGATGTCCTTCAGATCGTTCAGATAGGTGATGGCGGTGCGTTGCAGCAGGTGGATGGCCAGGCACAGGCGGCGGGCCGTGTCCATGGTGCGGGCGCGGCCGTTGAGCAGTTCGGCCACGATGTCGCGCGGCGAACGGCACACCGTGACCACGGCGGTGCGGGTGATCACGATGCCGATGGGCAGCGTAAGGTAGGGCACGCGCACGTCGGCCTCGTTTTCCAGGGGCACGCGGATGACCAGCAGCAGTATGCCGTCCTCGTGTTCCAGCCGGGCGCGTTCGTCGGCGTCCAGGGGGTCGGTCAGGTAGTCCAGCGGAATGCCCAGCAGCACCGAGGCGCGGCGCAATTCTTCGTCCGAGGGGTTGGAAAGGTTCACCCAGCAGTCGGGCTCTATATGGTCCACGGGCGTCAGCACGCCGTCGATGGTCTTATGGATGGTGAACACGGCAAGGCTCCTTGCGTCCGTTCCGGTGTGCGGTGGGTCGCGCGGCGAAAGGGGCCGCACGATGCCGGGAACAGCCGCGCGCGGCGCCATGTCCGTGGCGAGACTTGGTCAGGTCCGGGGATGGGCGCGGCGGCGGAAGCGAGGAAGCATCACGAGTACGGGTCCGCGGAGCGGGCCACGGAAAGCGTGCGCCGGTGCATCCGGCAACGGGCGCGCCGGATGGCAGGAACGGAAAGCGGGGAAAGCGGTGTGCGGAACATAGTCCACCTCCGGGGGCGCGCTGCGCCGCCGGGCGGACCGGGAGGGATCAGGCCCGGACGTGACGGCGGCAGCGGCGCGGGTGCGTCGTTGCGAGACGGTGCGATGCGATGGTGCATCTACTACTGTCGCCGGAATCCACGTCTGTGCTCCTGTTGGGGGTGCGCGGCGCGCCGTGTGGCCGCCGCCTGCATGTGCCGTGGGCACGTTGCGGGGTCTGCTTTACGCCCGTGCGGCCCGCTTGGCAACCGGAAATGCGGGGGGCGCGGCGTCCGCGCAGGACGAAGGAAAAATACGCGCGGCGGGGCCGGGGGCGGGAATGCTGCGGAGCCTAGCGGGGCAGCCCCAGAAACTTGCGTCGCAGCTGCTCCGCCCTGTCCCGGTTGACGCCGAAATCCCACCAGCCGGTACGCGCGGCCGAGCGCAGATGCACCACGGACGCCTCCGGATCGACCGTGCACACCACGTCGTCGATGAAGCCGAACACCTTGCTGCGGCACTCGGCGCGCAGGGTCAGGCCGTCCTTCTCCACCACGGTGCAGCCGGGCTGGGCGGCCAGGGCCACGGCCAGGCGGCGCATGGCGTGGCTGGCTTCGCCGGTGAAGGGCAGGGGCTCGATGTACTGCCCGTCGCGCACGGCCCCTTCGGCCTGGGTGATGACGCAATTGGGCCGGTCGGGGCAGGCCGTCAGGCGCGCGGCCCTGTCAGGCCGGTCTGCAATATCTGGCCGATCTGCAAGACTTGGCCGATAAGGCCGATCAGGCTGTCCGGCCGGGGCCGGCTGTCCGGGCTGCGCCGCGTGGGCCTGCCGGGCCGGGCGCATGGGCCAGGGCGCCGCCGCCAGGCACAGCAGCACCAGCATGGCGGGCAGGGCAAGGGCCTTTCGGCGGGGAAAGAACGCGGGCACGGGACACCTTCCGAAAAGGTTGCGCGGTGTGGCTGGCCGCAGGGGGGAGGCCGCGCGCCTGTGCGCCAGCGTGCCGCATGACAAAGGGCCGCCCCGTATGCGCGGAACGGCCCCATGGAAACGGTGCGGATGCCTCCGCTACGGCTTCAGGAAGCGGCTGACGTTGTCGATGACATTGCGCAGCAGATCGTCGGTGGGTTCCACGAACTGAAAGTGGATGGTGCGCACGATGCCCACCATGATTCCCACGATCATGCATGCGGTGTCCTCGACATTGATGTCGGTGCGCACCGAGCCGTCCCGCTGTCCCTCGCGCAGGGCCACCAGCAGGTACTCATTGAGGTAGGTGTAGATTTCCTTGATGGCAAGGAACACGTCGTCGTTCCGCTCGCCGTAGCGGGTGGGCGCGTCGCGGAAGATCAGGCAGAACTCCATGCGGTTCTTCTTCACGAACACGTAGAACGACTTGATGATGGAAACCACCTTCTCCACGCTGGTCTCGGGCGCGCGCACTTCGAGGTATTTCTCGATGTCGCTGATGAGCTGATCCTTCACGTTGCGGATCAGGGTGAGGAAGATGTCGTCCTTGGTCTTGAAATGGCGGAAGATGGTGCCTTCCGCCACGCCTGCCTCCTTGGCGAGGAGACTGGTGGGGGTGTTGTTGAACCCGCGCTCGGCAAACAGCTTGGCGGCGGTAAGCAGGATGGTGTCGCGCTTCATGTCGGAATCCTTTCAGTGTCTGCCGCACTACGGCAGAAGCGAGGAGTGAACGCTCAAACGAGAGAAGGCTAACCCCAGTCATGAGCGGTGTCAACGCCG
This sequence comes from Desulfovibrio sp. A2, assembly GCF_000226255.1. Taxonomy (GTDB): domain Bacteria; phylum Desulfobacterota; class Desulfovibrionia; order Desulfovibrionales; family Desulfovibrionaceae; genus Cupidesulfovibrio. The sequence goes on along the minus strand of NZ_AGFG01000029.1, from coordinate 6,859 downwards.
GTGTTGGGCGAACGCGCAACCTGCCGGTGGCGACCGTTGATTTCCGGGGATTTCGGGTCCGGATCAGGGGCGCGCGAGAGCGGCATGGACAAGGGCGAAGGGGCGGGCCAAGTGGAGGCAACTGAGCACGGGCGGTACGCGCCGCCAGTAGCCCGGCCGAAAATTCGGCCGGGCCGGGTATCGTGCGGCTCGGGGGCCGGGTGCGGGGTTACCCCACCGAGCGGCGGCTGCCCCGTCCGGCGCGCGGGGCCAGGGCGATGCGGTTGCGCTCCACGGCGGCCTCCAGTTCGGGCAGCAGGTCGCGCACGGCTTCCATGTCGTCGGCCGCAGCGGCGCGCTCCACGCAGCGGGCGATGCGTTCCAGCACCCGCAGGCCGAAGCTGTCCGCCTTGCCCGCTATGCGGGCCGCGGCCTCTTGCACCACGAAGGTGCTGCCGCCCGCCCGGCCGCGCCGGGCGTCGTCCAGGGCGGCATCCAGCGTTTCCAGCAGGCCGGGGATGAACGGCTCGATGTCGTCGCCCATGTGGCCGTGCGGCTCGGGCCGGTGCCCGACCGATGGCAACGAGTGGGCGGGGGCGGCGTCGCCCCGGTCCCTGGGACCGGCATGTGCCTGGCCGCCATCGGGGCTTGCGGGGCGGGCAGGGGCACGTCGCGTCTTGTCGGATTCCCGGTCGGGAGTCCGCTCCGCCCCGCGCCCCAGATGGATGGCGATGCGCTCCGCGATGCGTTCGGCAAAGCTCTTGGCGGGCGCGGCCGGTGCGGCCTGCGCGGCCTGGGAGTGCGGGGCCGTGGTCTGGGCTTGGGGCTGCGTCATGGTCTGCACCGGGCGGGCTTGGCCGGGGTGCGTGGGCTCTGGCTGGGGCTGGCCCGGTTGCGGCCGGGTATACGGCATCTGTGGCGGCAGGGGCTGGGGGGCCTGCTGCGCTGCGGCGGGCTGGGCCGACGGCGTTTGACCCGGCTGACCCGCGTGTTGGGCCGGGCTCGGCGCGGGTTGCTGCTGCGGGCGGTAGCCGGGGCGCACTTCTGCGGACAGGTCGCGGATGGGGCGGGTGTCGAGCTCCGACGCCGGGGCTGGCATGGGGGCGGGGTCTGCCGCCGGGGGCTGTGGCGTGACGCGTTGGCCTTGATGCTGCGCCCGCTGGGCGCGTTCCCAGCGTTCCAGCCGCGCCGCAGCCCCGTAAGACGACGAAGCGCTGGGTCCGGCGTGGGCCGAGGCCCGATGCGGCTCCATGGGCATGGGATCGCCCACCCATTCGCCGCCTTCGGCGGCGGGCCGGACGCTGGCGGCATGGGCTGGCCTGCCCGCGCTCCGTTCCGTTTCGGTCGGTGCACCGGCGGAGCTGGCCGGGGACTGTGGCGTTGCCGCGCGTTGCAGGGGCATGGGTTCGCCCACCGACTCCTCGAAATCGTCCCCCCATGCGGCGGGAACGGTGGCGGGCGACAGGGACGCGGCGGCACTCGCTGCCGTGGCGGGAATGGCGGCGGCCAAGCCGGAAACGGCAACCGCGGTTGCGGGCTCGGTGAACGCGGTGTCTGCCGTGCCGGAATTGTCGGCGGACTCAAAATCCGCCGCGTCGGTCACGATGAGGTCCAGAAGCGAACCGCCTTCGGGCAGCGCGCCGCCCGACCCCGTGGCCGCAAAGGCCGCATCGCGGGGCTGTGTCTGATCGTCCCTGTGCGGGACGGCGAAAATGTCCGCGCCGAACAGGTCCGGCAACTCCTCGCCTGCCGCGCCCGTTTCATAGGCCTCGCCGGTTTCGCCGGTCGGGCCGGTCGGGCCGGGTTCGCCAAGGTCAGCGCCGACGGTTCCGGGCGCGCGCGCGTCCGTGGGGGCTTCCTCCGGTCCGACCGCCATGGGGCTGTCCCACGGGTGCCACGAGGTTGGCCCGGCGGCCAGCGACGCCATCAGTTCGGCGGCGGCTTCCGCGCCCGGCAGGGCTCTGGCGTCGTCGAACATGTCCGCGTCGTCAGCAGCATCGGGCGTATCAGGCGCATGCGGCTCATCGGGAGCATCAGGCGCATCAGGTGCATCGAACCCATCCGCCTCGTCCGGCTCATCCGGTTCATCCGGTCCCTCCGGTTCCCCCGCCAGTTCGGGCTGCGGTTCCCCGTGGCCGGCGGCGAAGGGCTGGTCATGCCCCGTGCCTGCGTGGCCCAGCGCATCCCATGCGCTGGCCGTATCCGCCAAGGTTTCCATGTCTGCCATGGGCGGGTCGGTCAGGAACAGGTCGGGCAGCGCGGTGAACTCCGGCGCGGCGTCAGCATAGGCCCCCGGCTGGGGAGCCTGGTCCGCTGCATCCGTGAACGCGTCCGCGTATCCGTATTCCGCGTATGCGGCTTGCGGCTCCGGTTCGGCATGGGGCGGGGCCAGACGTTCCACGGCGGCGCGCAGGCCGCTGCGGGTCAGGGGCTTTTCCAGCGTTTCGGTGCACCCGGCGGCCAGCATGCGGTCGGCCTGGGCCTCGTGCGCCACCAGCGCCAGCACCGGCACCGGGGCAAGGTCGTGCTCCTGCTCGAAGGCGCGGATGGAGGCCACGGCCGCCACGATGTCGTCCTCCGGCATGTCGCCGTCCATGATCACCAGCCCGGAAGGCGCGCGCCGGTACAGGATGCCCGCCTCGGTGGCCCCGCGCGCCTCCAGCGGCGCGTGCGGCAGCCCCTCCAGGAAAAAGGCCAAGAGCTGGCGGTTGCTGGGCACGTCGTCGGCCACGATCACCTGCAACGGGCGGCGCGGCGTTATCGGGCCAAGGTGCAGTTGGTCCGCCGCGGTGACGGCGTCGGGTATGGGCCGGGCCACGCGCAGGTCGTCGGTCAGATCCACGCCCACGAAGGGACGGGGGGCGGTGGCGTCGCCCGAAAGGGCCACCAGCCGCGCGGTGAACGACACGGTGGTGCCCTGGCCCCGCCCGCTTTCCACGGTCAGGGTGCCCCCGGCGGCGTCGGCCATCTCCCACGCGCGGGCCAACGCGCTGACGCTGCGCTTGTGCGGCGGCGCGCCCGCGCCGGAATCGCTGACGGTGAACAGCAGGTGGCCGGGGTCGGTGCTGTCGGGCACGCGGCGCACCGACATGTGCACGGAGCCCTTGTCCGTGGAGCGCACCGAACTTTCGGCCAGCAGGCGCAGCAGTTCGCCCAGCTGGCCCGCGTCGCCTTCATACAGCTGCGAAAGATGGGGGGCCATGAACCACGAGATGGCCAGGCCCTTGCGTTCCGCGCGGTCGGCCACGGCGTCGTGGGCGTCGCGCAGCATGCGTTGCAGGTCGAACACGGCGCGGCGCGGCGCGGTGCGCTGCGGCGCGGCCACGCGGCCGAGATCACCGGCGATGGACGCAAGCTCGCGCCCGGCGGCGGCCACGGCCTCGGCGTGGCTGCGGGCCGCCGGGGGCAGCGCGCAGTTCTCCAGGCCGTCCAATTCCTGCAACATGGCGTCGATGGGGCCGAGCAGGCTTTCTTCCATGCGGGCCAGCGCCAGCGGATCCAGAACGTGGTTCGGGGCGTGGGTCGGGCTGACGCGGCTCTGGTCGGTACGGTCCCGGCCCGTGCGGGCGGCGGCATCTTCGTCCGCATCCGGTCCGTAGTCGGTGGCAAAATCCGCCATGCCAGCGGCGGCTGCGGCACGGGCCATGCGCCGCGAGCCGCGCGGCGCGGGGGTGTCCTCCAGTTCGGGCAGCACGTCTCCCAGGGAAAGCTCCAGCGGTTCCTCGCCCTCGGCGCCATCGTCAAAGGGATGAAGGGAATGAAGGGGATGTTCGGCTGCGCGCGACTGCCCGTCGCGCCCGTCATGCCCGGCATGGCGGTCACCCCCGCCAAGGCGGGCCGGGCCGGACGTTCCGCCGCGCAGTTCCTCGGCCGGAATCAGGCGCAGGGTGGGTTCGTCGGCCAGCGGGTCGTCAAGGTCGGGCCGTTCGGCCGCCGGGCTCTTGCGCACGCGGTAACCGCGTCCGCCGGTCAGCGACCCCTCGGCCTCGGCCGGGCGCGGGGTGCCGGTGCCTGCCACCAGCAGGGCCAGCAGGGCAAGGCCCCACAGCGGGGCCGTGGATATCCACACAGCGGGAACCGGAGACGCCAGCCCCACGATGCCCACCCCGGCCCCGGCCAGCGCTGCCAGGCACCCGGTAAGGAAACGGCGCGATCCTGGCAGCTTGCGGACCTTGCAGGACACGGCCGCAGGCAACACCAGCACCAGCAGCAGGGGCCACAGCGCCAGCAGGCGCGACGCCCAGGCCATGCCCGGCACCAGCGGCAGCAGGGCCAGCACCGCACCGGCCAGCGAGACAATGCGCAATTGCAGGTCGGCCTTGGGGGCCTGGTCGCTGGTGCGCAACAGGTGCCGCCCCACGTGGGGCAGCAGCATCAGGGCAAGGCCCGGAGCCAGTACGCCAGGCAGACCGCGCAGCGGCACGTACCCGGCGGGCGTGGGCGGTTGCCCGGCCACGGCCTGGGCCAATACGGCGGCGGCGAACAGGCTGGTCCACAGCCGCCATTCCCCCCGCTCGAAAAGGCCGCGCAGCAGGCACAAGGCCAGCACCGCCACCAGTACCCCGATCACCAGCGGGCGGGCCAGGGCGTCGTTGTTCGAGGCGGCGTTCTGGGCGGTGCGCAGCATGGGCGCGAACCACGGGCCCGGCACGCCGTCCAGCTTCACGTACACCGGCATGGGCTTGCCCACCGGGTCCGGCAGGGTGAACACGTTGCTGCCCTCGGGGCTTTGCGCCTGCCATTCGTTGGGTTCGCCGGGCTGGTTGCGCTTGGCCAGGAACAGGGTCGCGCGGCCGGGCAGGTCGCGCCCGAGGTCGAGCAGCAACTGCCGGTTCTGGCCGTTGGCGGGTTGGGCGGCCAGCGTCAGGCGCAGCCAGGTGGAACCGGAGCGGAGCAGGGGCAGGCCGCTGCCCAGGGGGGCGAAACCGGCCTGATGCGAGGGCGAGAGCAGTTCATCCACGCTGAGCGTGCCGGTGGGGTCCACCAGGAACTCCATGAACGGGGTCAGCGGCTGGGTGGCAAGCAGGGAAGCAGTGTCCAGCGCGCGCGTGGCGTTTGCAAGCGCGGGGGCGGCGGCCGGGACGTCGGCGCGTGTGGCGTTGGACGCGGCGGCGGGCGTGGCCGTGGCGGCCTGCGCGGGCGGGATCGCCCATGCCGCAAGGCAACAGGCCAGCAGCAGCCATGCGGCCATTCGCGGCAGAATGGCGTGGCGGCCGGGGAAATATGTGTGGAGCGACGGTACGCGGGGCGAGCGGGTGGCCGAGTCGATGGTCGGGGCGTGCGGCATGGTTCCGTGGGCGCGCGGGGCGCGCGGGTTGCGTGTTGACCGTGCGCGGCGCGGCGCTAGGGCCGCGCCCCGTCGGACCATAGCGCACTTCGGCATGGGGGGCGAGTGGAAATCAAGGCCCGGCGCGGCAGCCGGGCCCGCCGTGGGCGGGCTGCGGGGCAGCGGGTGGTGGATGCACAGGGACGGCGTGGCGGTTGGGGCCATGGGGAAGGCCCATGCGGTTGAGCGACCGTGCGACCGTGAGCAGTGCGCTCGGGGCGGCGGGACTGATGGGCCGGACAGGCGGCGTAACTGCGGGCCGTGAATGGCGGACAGCCGCAAGTTCCCGCGCACGAGGCGGAAGCGAAAAAGCGCGCGACGGCTCGTGGCCGCCGCGCGCATCCGCACGGTGCAGGCAGGGCGTTCGCCCTACTTGTTCTGCTGCTGCAGCGACTGCATCATTTCCTTCAGCGGCTGGCCGTTGGGGGCCTTGGCGTCGGGGTTGATGGCCAGAAGTTCGCGCCATGCCTTCAGGGCGTCGTCCTTCCGTTCCAGGTCGAAGTACAGCACGATGCCCTTGTTGAAGCGGGCGATCTGGTGCTTGGGATTGATGGCGATGGCCTTCTCGAAGGTGGCCAGGGCCCGGTCGTGCTGATGGTCCTCGCGGTACATCACGCCAAGGTCGGTCAGCACGTCGGCGTCGCCCGGCTTGAGCGCCAGCGACTTCTCGTAGGCGGGAATGGCCTTCTTGGGCTGGTCGGTGTCGAAGTACAGGTGCCCCAGCTTGGTCCACGCGGCCACGTCGTTGGGGTTCTTCAGCACGGCCTGCTCCATCTCCAGGATGCGGGCCATGATGTCGGGCGTGATCTGGTTGGCCGCGCCGCCCTGGGCCTGCTGGCTGGGGGCGGACACCGAGCGCTTTTCCGGCGCGGGCGAGGGGGTATACATGCTCGCTCCCTGCACGCCAAGGAATGCGCCGACGATCAGGGCCACGGCCACTGCCATGTACATGGTGGACTTGCGGACGTATGCATCGTCCTGCTGCTGACGGCCTTGTGCGCGGTGGGTCTGGGACATGGATGCTCCATTCTTATGATGAAAGTGGGCGGCCGGGCGCGCGGCCCGCAAGCGGTCGGGGGGCCCAACCCGGAGGGCAGTGTTACCCGCCCGCGTACTTTCCGGCAAGGGGCCGGGGCGGAACGGGCGGGTTTTATGTGGTCATTTACTGTCTGCAAGATCGGTGGGTTGCGTGAAAGTTTCAAGCTTCCCGCAAAAACCGTGTTGACACCTGCCTGCGTCATGGCCTAGATACCCCCTTCGCCGCAACCGACTGCTTCTGGCGTTCAGCAAGGGGCAAACGGACAAGGCTCTGCTCATTTTCAGCCCAAGCCGATGCCGTTTTCCCGAACCCGCTGCGGGTTCGCGGGGTCCCCGAAGAAAAATCGGGGAAAACGAAAAAAGCGGTTGACACCTGGCGGGGCGCTGGGGCATACATGCTCCTCGCCGCGACGGGAAGCCCCGGCGGGGCGACGGTCCGCAAAAGACTGCGGTTCTTTGACAAGTAAATAGCGAGTCGGGAAGGAATCAGCCTTTACGATAAGTAATCAATCGTAT
>NZ_AGFG01000030.1 GCF_000226255.1 Desulfovibrio sp. A2 | reverse complement strand
GAATTTTTTTGGGCAAAGCAGGGGCTATGATCGGCATTGACAGCAGGTCGCGCGAGTCATTCATGGGCGTTCACCTCTCAAACGTAAGAAGTTGAACCACATCATGACACCGGGCAGCCCCAGCCGGGGCCGCCCGGGTGAATAGCTGAGAAAGTCTGAGTGTATTCTCGTCTGTGCGAACTGGACCGGCTCATGATAGCCGCGTCCATCCTGCGCACGTGATCCAAAGAGCATTGAACAAAGGGGCTGCGTCCCGCTTCTTTCGTCTCAGGGGTTGCGAGGGCGTGCACACCCTATCGGCTCAACGGGGCCGGAGGTCGTCTACCGGCTGTCGGGGTGAGTTCGGGCAGCAAGAATTTCGCGTGCCTGTTCAGGGGTCAGGTCGGGCGCGCCGTAGTCGGTCGCGTATTTGTCGTACACGCGGAGCATCCGGGCGTAGAGAGCAAGCGTGGGCATGTGGCTGTTCAAGTCGTGGGGATTCGCCCGAAGCAGATATGCGAAGCGCGGAGTGGGGCCGCCCTCGAAGAGGAACCGCAGATATCCTAAGTGATCTGGTTCATTGTTGCCGTCAAAACCCATGAACAGAGCGCCGGACTCACGCTTCGCAAGTGAGTCATCACGGCCAAGCACACGCTGTATATCGTCGAACATTGACAAAACTCTGCGTACAAACGTGCAGGTCGCCTCGTCGACTTCTGCGGTGACGTTGATATGGTTTTCATACTCTAGCGTATAGCCGTTCTGAAAAACTTCCTTACAGCTATTGTAGTATGCTCGCTCGCTTGGAATGAGTTGCGCAAGTATTGTGAATTGGTTGACGAGGATCTGCCTTTCAATTTTTGAAAGCTTCATACTTCCTCCGGTCTATAGGGTGAAGGCTTGGCGTGAGTTTTGATTGCTGCTGAACGCTGGGGCCACCTCGCAATAGCGCTGTACTTTGTTCCGGGCAGCCCCAACCGGGGCCGCCCGGGTGAATAGCTGAGAAAGTCGGAGTGTATTCTCGTCTGTAACTGTCAAAACCGGCTCATAACGGCCGCGTCCATCCTGAACCCCTGATCCAAAGGCCATTGAACCAGGGGGGCGGACGCCCGCGCCACCCTACCTGCCGTTGCCCGCCTTACGAAACTCTGGTCCAGGCTCTTGTCCTGCGTCCTTTTGGGCGGCTTCCCCAGCCCCCCGTACCAGATCGCAAATTACCTGCTGAATCATCCCGTCCGGGGCATTCGCCGCCCTCAATAACCGCTCAGCTTCGACCATTCGTTGAACGATCGGGTCGATTGTTGCGGCCTGCTGCAGGGCGTCTTTTTCGGTAGATATTTCGACCGAGTCGCCTTCAAATAGCAAAAGCCACTTGGGCGAAAGGTTCAGCGTCCGCGCTATTATCTCAAGGTCATCAGCGCTGGGGCGTTGACCGCCAGCCCATGCTGCGACCTTGCCCCTCCTGATGCCTAGAAAGGATGCGACTTCATACTGCGAGGGCTCTGATCCGAGCTGCTCGCCAATTTTTTTCTTAATCAGTTCGTACTGTTCAAGCCATTTAGTCGAAATCTTGGCCGACATGTATTGTGCCTTGTCGAAAAATAGTCTAACCATAGACCTGTCGAAGCCATGACAGGTTCACCCGCATCAGGGAGGGCAATAATGCGTCTACAGTTAGACTTAACGCAACCGGACCGTCAAGCGAAGCTGGACGCGTTCCTGTCCGTCCACCGCATCAGCAAGAGTCATCTCGCGCACTTGCTCGGCATCCACGTGTCCTACGTGGGCAAGATCTGCTCCGGCGAACGCCGCCCCAAAGAGCACATCGAACAGCTGATCGCCCTCGGCATACCTGCCGAACTCCTCCCGGAACCGAACGACGGCCGCCCCGGCCCCAAGCCGCGGGCCAACTGCGCCGCGCCTGCGGGCGCGTAGTCCTTCCGTACACCCTTGGGCTGCCCCATCGGTGCGGCCCCGTAAACGAGAGAAGAGAGGGCACCATCTCATGGACGATTCACTGCTCGACATCCTGCGAGAAGACGTGAAGCGCGCCCCGTCCGGCCGCAAGGCAGAAGCCATCGCGGCACTGCTGGGCAAGGGCTACTCCACGCTGATGAACGAACTGAACGGGGCCATCCCCGGGCACAAGTTCGGGCTCATGCAGCTCATCCCGGTCATGGAGGCCACCGGCTCCACCCGCGCGCTGGACTATCTGGCCGGGGCCATGGGCGCGGTGGTCATACGGCTGCCCCGGCCCGGGCACGGCCACCCCACCACGGAACGCGATGCCGTGGCCGCCGTGCGCGAATTCGGCGAGCTGATGGCCGCCGTGGGCGATGCACTGGACGATGGCCGCATCACCCCGGAAGAACGCCAGCGCATCACGCGCGAAGGGTACGACGCCCTGCAGGCCATCATGACGCTGGTCAAGCGCGTGGAGGAAACGGGCCATGCCTTCCGCTAGCAGGCGCAGCACAGCCACGGCGGCGCAGGGCCGCACGGCCAGCCTGTTCGAACAGTCGCTGGTAGCGCGCGGCCTTGGTGAGGAACTGGTGATGCGCGAGATCAACCGGCGGTGGGAACAGGCCCGGGCGCAGGGCGCCCTGTTCGACATGAACCCGGCCCGGGGCACCGCCTGCGTGCGGCGGGTTGCCCGGGCGCGGCAGTAGCAGGGGGGTAAGGCCATGGCCGTGAACGTGTTCTGCCAGCAATGCGGCAGGGAATTCAGCGTCAGCGGTGCCCGGTTCGCCCACGGCCGTGGGCGGTTCTGCAGCAAGCAATGCTTCGCCCTGCACCGCAGGAAGGGCCGGGCCAGCCACTGCGCGCACTGCGGCAGGCCCATGCCGCAATCCGCCCGGCCGGAGACGCGGTACTGCTCGCGCGAGTGCGTGACTGCGGGGCGCAAGGCCGGGGTAACGCGCTCCTGCGTGGTGTGCGGGGCGTCGTTCGTGTCCGTGCCTCCGTACGGCCACACGTGCAGCACCCTGTGCGAGGCGATGCAGGGCGGCGTGCGCCCGGCGTTCGATGATCCGTGGGCCTGCGGCGATATCCCGCCAGACCGCTACGCGCGGGACCTGTACCGCGCGGCGGACCCGGTGCTGGGCTTCTAGGGGGCGGTCATGGCGGCACTGACGGATCCGTGGTTGTGGGGCCCGCTGGCGGCATGCGCCGTGGTGGCGGGTGGCTGCCTTGCGATGGCGTGGCGGCAGCGCCGGGGGCGCTGCACGGGGGCGGGCAATGCGCCGCGTGGCCGTGGGTGACCTGGTGCTCACCGTCCGCCATCGGGGGCCGGTGCAGGTGCGCGGGCGCAACGGGTGCCACCCGGAACAGCTGTGGGGCTGGCCCGTGGTGGGTGGCAAGGCCCGGCAGGACCGTATGTGCGTGTTTCTCGGGCACGAGATCACCGCGCTGGAAACGGAAAACGGGTTCCGCATGGTGCTGCCCGGCACCGTGGGGTGAAGGATTCGGGGCGGCCATCCTTGCCGCCGCCGGTGGCGCGTCCCTGCTGCAATGCCTCTCCGGCAGGGAGACGCCGCGCGCCACCGGCCGCGACTGGGATTGAAGCAGGCCCGGCTTACGGGTTCGGGCAACGATCAACGACAGGCGGCACGGCCGCAAGGAGCACACCATGACACAATCCATTCCCTATGCCGCGGGCGATACCCTGTACCGCGCGTTCTTCCCTCGCAACGGCGAGGGCATCGTCATTGCCGAGGGCCGGGTGACGGAAGCCAACGGCGTGCGCTTTCTGGTGCGCAGCAACGGCCGCCTCGAATGCCAGCTGCAGAGCGCGCCCGCCGGGTGGCACCGCACCCGCAGCGAGGCCGTGGCCTTTCTGGGCCGGGGCATAGAGATCACCCGCGAGCGGGTGGAAACCGACGCGCAGCGCCTGCTGGCCAAGGGGCAGCACGTGCGACAGCTGCTGGCCGACCTTGTGGCCACGGAAGCCCGGTAGCCCGGCGGCAGACCATGCACGAGATCGAGACCAGACGCCCCTGCCATCACGAGCCGCTGGGCCTGACCGATGCGGACTGCTGCCGGTTCATTCTGGCGGCCGGGGCGGATGCGCTGGCCACCTGCCGGGCCTGCCGACGCGGGCAGGCGCTGGCGCGCACCACCGGGCTGGGCTGGCTGCGGCCACTGCCGCCGGTGCTGCCCGTGCCGGGCATGCGTGCCCTGGAGACGGGCCGGATGGTGGAGGAAGAGGTGCCGACGGCCCGCAGGACGAAGCGGCGGGTTGCGACGCGCACGGCGAAGCGGGCGGGCAGCGATGTGCGACCGGTCCGTGCGTCCACGGCCATGGCCATGCGCACGGGGGCTGCGACCGGCCCGGCCATGATGGCCCCCGGTGGCATGATCGAAATGGACGACATGGATGACAAGCCCGGGGCGGGGGCGGCCCTGCTGCCGGATGACGGCGACTGGCAGGCCCCTTGGGAAGAACTGGTGATGCCCGAGCCGGAAGGGCTCGAGATCGAGGACGACATGGAAGAGGACGACGTGCGCCCGGAAGGCGAGGGCGCGGACCCGGAAGGCATGGAAGAGGGCGAAGGGCAGGGGGAAGGGCGTGCTGCAGCAAGGGCCGAATAGCGACCCGGGCCTGCACGGGGACGAGGTGCGCGAGCTGGAAGAGATGCGCACCGCGCTGGCCTCGGCCCTTGCGCTCGTGGTTGCGGGGTTCGGCGCGCCCGGCCCGGTCAACCTGCTGCCCCTGCTGAGGATCTGGCCGCTGTTTCACCCGGAGGACATTTCGCTGCCGGAGCTCGAGCTTCTGTGCGGGGCTTGCGGGCTGAAGCTCGCCCCCGTTGGCCGCGATCTGCACGCAGTGATCATCGACAGTGCATACGACAAGCTTGTCATGGAGGTATCATGGCCGATCAAGCGTCCGTCATAAAGGTGTTCTCCTGCCCGCTGTGCGGGAGAAGCTCGAACCACGAGGAAGACGCCCAGCGCTGCTACGAGCGCTGCACGCAGGCCCGGGCGGCGGAGCAGTCGCAAACGCCCGATGCCATGGCCCGCACCCTGCTGCGCGAGGAACTGCAGCGCGGGCTGGAACCCATCTTCGACGGCCTGCGCACCGGCATGGAGCAGGTGGCGGAACTGGAAGCGCTGAAGCGCAAGGAATTCCTGACGTCGAAGGAAGTGGCCCGGCTGTACGGCATCCCGTACGCCACGCTCGACACGCTGCGCAGCCGGGGCGGCGGGCCCGCGTACCATCAGGTGCACCGGGGCGGTACCGTGCTCTACCGGCACGAGGACATCCGGGAATACGTCACCCGCGCACGGGTAAGGGGGTAGCCATGTCAGGACTGCAAACCGCGAAGGGCATTGCCCACCAGCTCGACCGCACTGCGCTTGCTGTCGGGAGAAAGCTTGGCGTAGCGCTGGGTCATCTGCATGGTGGCATGGCCCAGCAGCTCGCCGATGACGGCCAGCGGCACGCCGTCGATGGCCAGCCAACTGGCGAACGTGTGCCGCAACGTGTGGAACACCACCTTCTGGCGGCGGTCCGTGACGCCGTTGTTCAGCCCGCACAGCCGCACCGCACGCGGGAACGGCTTGCCCGCCTTGTCCATGACGCCGCCACCGCGCGGGGATGGAAAGAGCAGGGCGTCCGGGTGGCCGGGCGTCATGCGCGATTCGAGGATGGGGCGCGTTGCGGCGGAAACGTACGCGGCGCGCGTGCCCGCCTTGGCGTCCAGAACGTGGATCACACCGGCGTGCAGGTCGACCTGGCCCGTGCGCAGGGCGAGCAGCTCGCCAAGGCGCATGCCCGTGCCCAGCGACAGGGCGGCCATGTCGTGCCACAAGGGCGACTCCGCGCGCAGGGCGGCAAGCAGGCGGGCGGCCTCGTCGTGCGTGAGGTAGCGCAGGCGGGCGTTGTCGGGTTTGGGCATGTCGATCTTGGCCGTGGGCACCGGGCCGTCGTAGAGATCCCATGCCAGCGCCTTGCGGTACACCCGGCGGATGATGCCCAGCACGTGGCGCACGGTCTGGTCCGAAAGGCCGTCGCGGTAGAGGTCGGCCTTCAGGGTTTCGAGGTCGAGCGACTTGATGCCCGCCATGGTGCGGCGGTCGAAACGGGGCAGCAGGTGGCGTTCTGCAAGCAGCGTGATGCCGCGCTCGCTGGCCATGCCGGAAAGGTGAACGTCGCGCCACTTGCGGTAGGCATCGCCGAAGGTGATGCGCCGCGAAGCGGCGGCAGGTACCGGCGCGCCATGGCGCAACGCCTGCACGCGCTGCATGCGGCGGTCGGTGGCCAGCGCCACGGAATAGCCCTCGGAACGCCAGCCGACCTTTTCCCATATCTTGCGACCGCTGGCGTCCTTGAACGTGATGTAGTAGCAGACGTCAGGCTTGCCGCCGTGACGCCTCGTGGTGCTCTCCAACTCGTAGACACCCGTGCTGCGCGTGCGTTTCGTGCCCTTCATGGTGGCAAATCCTTTCTACCCTATTTCTACCCTGCGGCGTATTTTCCTACCCTTTTTCTACCCTTCGGCGCAACTGCCTGCACACCCAAGCAGCGAAACAATCCCGTACACTACGGAATGATACATAATATTGCATATTCGACCAAACAGCCAAATACTCGCCGAAACGAGTCTTCTAAGCTCTTGGCCGGGGGTTCGAATCCTCCCGGGCGCGCCAGTAAAAAAAGAACGGCTGGTTATGCAAAGAAGCATGGCTGGCCGTTTTTGCGTTGCAAAAGACATCCATGCGTTGCCTCGGTGCGCCGATGGCAGGACCGCCGGGAGGACAGCTCCGGGCGCATCGGGCAGTGGTTCCGGCGTCGGCGTAGGCGGGTAGTGCGTGTTGTCGTGGCCAGCGGACAGCTTTACGGTTGCGCGAAAACGGCAGGCCTGGCACTTCGCAATCCGGGGGCGAGATTGCTATTTTTCGTCTGTCCGACCGTAAGATGTCGCGCAGCCCAATGAAATGCGGCGTGCGCGGACGTGCGTCGCGCAGGATACATTATGAAACATTCGTGCAAGAGATTGACAGGTGCGCATAACAATGTATGTGTACAAGTGAGTTGTGCAACCTGACAATAACTGACCGAGGCTCATATGGACGACATGTTCAAGGAAGCGCTGGAACTGGTGAAGGCGCAGGCAACTGTCCGCGCGATGACTGCTGATGAAATGACCAACATGGTAAGCGCTCTTGCCAAAAGCCTGCAGGCCCTGTCGCAGCCCGTTGCGGAATCCGCCGGGGCAGCTCCTGTCGACGCTGCGAAGGCGGATTCTGCAAAGTCCATCAGGGAGGCAGCCGTCACCTGTCTTGAATGCGGCAAGGTGTTCAAGATCATCACGGCCAAGCATCTGGCCCTGCACGGTCTGGACGCCGATGCCTACCGCGAGAAGTGGGGGCTGAAGAAGGGCACCCCGCTTGCCTGCAAGGCGCTTGTGCGGGCCCGCCGCAAGAAGATGAAGGAAATGCAGCTCTGGGAGCGCCGTCGTTCCGCCGCAGGCTCGAAGCCCAAGGCGGCCGAGGCCGCACCAGCCGCGCTTCCGGTGCCCAATCCCGCAAATCCCCCCAAGCCCAAGGCAAAGGGCAGGCCGAAAAAGGCATGATGCAAGGGGCGTTGCCCGTGCCCTGCAAAAAGGGGCAGCACGCCCCTTTTGCATTTCTTCTGCGCCTGTGCCGCGCGGGCAACTCGCCTTCAATATCCCATGCGCCCGCGTGCCCATGTCTTCGGCGTAGAAGGGGAGCTGCCTGTCGGTCTCTGTCGGGTGCAGGGGGCGATAGCCTGCCGCGTCGGTACCGCTTTTGCCTGATTGCACGCCCGGCCGGTCTCCCATGCTTGGCCGGTGGCGAATTCTTTTGGGTGTGCCAGTGAATTGGCCCTCACGCATGCGCGTGGGGGCTTTTTCGGCAACAGTATTGCCCGCTGCGTGAAGACGTTGAGATGCGTTGCCCGGCCGGGGGCACTGCGTGCGCAAAAAAACGGCATCTTTGGGACATTGGCATTGCCGAGTCAGGCTACTTCTTGCGTGTGAAAAGGATACGCTCCGCGCCATGCGGAAGCGTTGTGTGCGTTCCGAAAAGCTGGCCCCAAATGATCCCCATCTGCCGTGGCCGTGCTCTGTGGGTTGCTGCCTGCAGTCAGATGACGCACGTTTTTTCGGTGGGGCTGTGCGGGTGCATTCAGGGACGGAGTGGCGTTGGCCGCATGCGGACGCTGGAGGCGGGCGGCGCGCTGCTGCGATCAGCCCATTCGCTTCAGTGCGTGGGGCGGTTCGCGAGCTTGCTGATGGCGGCGTTGACCTTTCCGATCAGATCATTTCCGACATTGCGGCTGAACATCAGATACCGGTACTGATGCAGTGGAACGTCCTGCAGGATGGCATGGGTTGTTCCCTGTCCGTACTTGTCCGCGGCGTGGTCGATGTCGGGCTTGCGCGCCAGAAAGCCGTTGATTCTTCCCGCTGTAAGCATCTTGTACAATTGCTCCGTATCTCCGGATATCCTGTGCACGCTCTTGTCGTGCGCCTTCAGGATCGCGTCGGCCCTTTCTCCGTAGGAGTAGCCTCCCATGGCGCCTATGCGGATGCCGGGCTGTTCGAGAATGCGTGCCAACGCCGCATGATCGCGGCCTTGCAGAAGGAGTGGCGTGGTGTACACGATGCACAAGGGGCCGTCGTCGTACATTGCGTTGCTGAATTTGAACTTTTCCATTCTGCCGGGGGTCCTGAAGAACCCGAGGGCAGCCCCGGCGTGATCTGCATTGTCCAGCGTCTGCAAGATTCTGGGGACAGGCATTTGCTTGAATTCGAACTGTATGTCGGTCAGGCGCAATATGTCTCTGGATGCATCGACAAGCATGCCTGCGGCCGTGCCGTTCTGCAGGGTGTGCGAGTATGGTGGGCGCTCTGCGTAGTAAATGGTCAACACGCCTCCGGTTGCCGTTCCACCTGAGGCTGCGGCCATGAAGGTGACGATGGCGATGAGGGCGACGACGGTGACGTGGAGGGGATGGCGCACCGCAACGGCCCCCGGGCGACGCATTCCGGCAGCCTGAGTTTCGTTGTGGTGCAGCTGCGGGGCGCGTCCGATGCCGCCCGGAGAGGTTGCCTGGTTGGGCACGCGCGGGTGAACGTGGGGCGGGCGTGGCATGATCGACCCTGTGTTCCGGGTGTCCGGCTTGCTACTGCCCCTGCTTCACGGCCAGCGGCGCGCCGTCCTGCCCGGCGTAGAAGACGATGATCTCGGCGGGTTCGCTGCCGGGGTTGAAGCCCTGGTGCGGGGTGTTCACCACCTCCACGATGGGGTCGCCCGCCGTGAGGCGCAGTTCCTTGCCGTCCGCCGTGGTTACCACCAGTTGCCCGCGCGTGAGCACCCCGGCGTTGATCACCGGGTGGTGGTGCATGGGCAGGCGCGCCCCGGCCGGAATGGTGATGCGCAGGATGGTGACCTGCGGCTGGCCCTGCGGGTAGGAGGGCAGCAGCGCGCCGTCCCAACTGCGTTCCGACCGGGCGAGTTGGACGGAACTGACGGCCTGGCTGCCTGCTTGGGGGGAGGGGTGTGCGTAAGTCTGGGGGCTGTCTTGCGTGCTCGCCGGGGCGGGATTCTGCCCGGCATGTCCGTTCTCGTGTCGGGCCGCGCAGCCCCCGGCCAACAGCAGGGCGGCAAGGCCGACGGGGCCAAGGATGGATGCGAAGGGGGTGCGCATGCTGCTCCCGGATGTGCGTTCAGGTGCGGGCCCATGGCATGAACCGACGGGCGGCCGTTGCCGCTCACGGCCCGCGAAATCGCAGGGTCGGCCCCGGCGGGCGTCAGGCCGAGGTTGCAACCGCCTTGAGGTGTTTCTGCCGCTTGCGGTCATACATCAATGTGTCGCACCGCTTCAGCAGCGCGTCAACGCTTTCGCCGTCGCGTGAGCAGGCCAGCCCGTAGCTGAACGCCACGCGGTACGGCCTGCCGGAGGCCGCATCCTGCTCCGCCAGGTTGCTTTCAAGGGTGCAGAGCCCCTCGTAGAGGGCGGCGGGGTCGTTGTCGAACTGGACCACGGCGAATTCGTCACCGCCAAAGCGCATGACGCTGAACCCTTCGCCGAAGGTTTCCCGCAGCCCTTCCGCAAGCGTCAGCAGCGCCATGTCCCCGGCCGCGTGCCCGTGCCTGTCGTTGATGGATTTCAGGCCGTCCATGTCCAGCAGGGCCACGCACATCTTCAGTTCCCGCATGCGCCGGGCCTTTGCGATGGCGTTGCGGTACGCCGTCCTGTTGGCCAGCTTGGTCAGTTCGTCGCGCTCGGACGAATTGATGAACACGGCCACCAGCAGGATGATGCACGAGATGGCCCAGCTGCTCCATATCGTCAGAAAGGTGAAGTATTGCAGCTGAATGGCCGCAGTGGCGGCGGGCAGGGCCAACGCCAGGGCGAACAGGGCCGTTTCTTCCGTTTTCAGCCGGTTGCGCTGGCGAATCAGAAAGCCCGCCGCCAGGGCCTGGTAGCCGTAGAAAACGGCAGGGGACAGGGGGAACCACGGCCCGCGCGAGTAGGTGTTGTCGGGCGCGATGGAGAACAGGAGCCCCGCGTTGTAGCTGAATATGGCCAGCCCCGCGTTGCACGCCAGGGGAAGCGCCCAAAGCAGGGCGGAGGATGCGGAAAGGCGCACGCCGGTCCAATGGTGCAGGAAGGTCCACGTCAGAAAGGCGGGCACGGGCACCAGCAGAAAGCCGATGCTGTTCACCAGCTTGCCGAAGGGAACAAGCTGCGCGTCGTCGTGGATCGTGGCGTTGAAGTTGGTGTCCAGCGCCACGCTGCATGCTTCAAGCACCAGCAGCACGAAGACGCACACCATGACGGAAACAAGGTGCCGGTGGGCGGCAATGCTCTTGTCCAGCTTGATGACCGCCACGACAATGGCGGGAAGCAACGCGAGACACATGAGGATGTCGACGTGGATCGTGGACAGATACGTCATGGAGTGTGTGCCTGCTGGAGCGTGTGTGTCCACATGCTTCCACCGTTGCAACGCACGGCCGCCGTGGGGCGGAACGCTGTTGGCGGAAGCGGGCCTGTGTCGCTGGCGTGTTGTTTCCGCCATTGCATTCCCGACACTAGAGCGCACCGGGGCCGTTCCGTCAAGGGTTCGGGATGACGGGAAATGCGCGGGGGGAGATGCGTTTTTCCTACACCCGCACCTTCTTCTCGTACAGGTCGGGCAGGTCGTTCTCCAGCAGCACGGCGTCGCCGGGGCCGATGTTGGCGGCCAGCCAAGCGCGGGCGGCGGTGAAGTCCACGCACTCCACCACCAGTTGGTCTGGCCCGGCTGCGGCGCGGAAGGCATCCACCAGGGTGGGGATGCGGGCGGGGGCCACGGCCAGCAGCACATCGGCGCAGGCCACGGCGCGCGCGCCAAGCTCGGCGTGGGCGCTGTCGTGCAGGGTACCCAGTTCCACCATGCCGGGGGTCACCAGCACGCCGCGCCGGCCGGACTTGCGGTACAGGTCCAGCAGGTTCAGGGCGGAGGCGAAGCCGGAGGGGTTGGAATTGTAGGCGTCGTCGATGAGCACGGAACCGTCGGGCTGGGGCTTCACCTCCAGCCGGTGGGCGATCTGCGGCAGGCTGCGCAGCGCGCTGACCACCCGCTGCGGCTCCACGCCCACCCCGCATGCCGCGGCGAAGGCCAGGGCCACGTTGTCCACGTGGTGCATGCCGTGGATGGGCGCACGCACCTCGTATTCCTGCCCCTG
This sequence comes from Desulfovibrio sp. A2, assembly GCF_000226255.1. Lineage (GTDB taxonomy): Bacteria > Desulfobacterota > Desulfovibrionia > Desulfovibrionales > Desulfovibrionaceae > Cupidesulfovibrio. The sequence goes on along the minus strand of NZ_AGFG01000030.1, from coordinate 133,404 downwards.
ATACAGCAGGCGGGCGTGGATGCCGGAAAGGTCCTGCCCGGCCTCCAGCACGCGGACGGAAGGTTCCGCCACATCCGTTCCCGCGCCCCCGTCCGCACCCGCGCACAGCAGCACCGCGCCCGCGTTGGCGGCAGCGAAGTCGCGCGCATGGCCGTGCTCCAGCAGGGCGGCGGGCAGCACCACCCGGCCGCCACGGGCCACGGTGGCGTGCGCCAGCTCGAACTTGGCCCGCACCACGGTGGCCAGATCCTTGAAGCGTTCGTAGTGGGCCGGGCCCACATTGGTGATGATGGCGAAATCGGGCGGGGCCAGCCTGCACAGTCGTTCGATGGAGCCGACGCCGTAGGCGCCCATTTCCGCGATGAAGAAGCGGTGCGCGTCGGTCAGCTTTTCCCGGATGATCCGCGAAATGCCCATGGGCGTGTTGATGCTGCCCGGCGTCATCAGCGTGGGGTGGTAGCAGCCCAGCACGTGGGCCAGGATGTGCTTCACGCTGGTCTTGCCGTACGAGCCGGTGACCGCGATCACCGTGGGCGCAAGGCGCAGCAGCTTTTCGTGCGCCTCGTTCCAGAAGCCCTGCTGGATGCGCGCCTCCACCGGGGCCAGGGAAGCGTTGGCCGCCACCAGCGTCAGCGGCAGCCCCTGCACCCCCAGAATCCAGAACGGCAGCAGGGTTGCGGGTTCGGCGGGGCACAGCGCCAGGGCCACGGCGTACAGCGCCGTCAGCCCCAGCGCCACGGACAGGATGCGCTTGACCCGCGCGGTGAGCACCAGCTTCTTCTTGGCGGCCTTTAGCGGATTGTCCTCCACGGCGGCCACGGCCAGCAGGGCAAGGCCCGCCGTCCATTTGGCGTACGCCCCCCATTCCGTGGCATCCGGCGCGGCCAGCGCCGCGCCCCAGCAGGCCAGCAGGGGCAGGGTGGCGCGCTTGTCGATGGCGCGGGCGGCGGCCATCCAGCGCAGAAAGCGCGGGCCGTCGTATTCCTCCTGCTGGAAGATGTGCAGGTAGGTCAGGCCGCGCCGCGCGGCGAACACGAGAAACGCCGCGCCCAGGAACAGAGAGCTAGCCACCGAAGATTCCCTCGCAGAAGGTGTCCAGGGCGTACACGGCCTGATGGCCGCCCGCCGTGAGGATGTCCAGATGCCCGAAGCGCGGCAGCACCTGCAGGTGCGCGTGCGGCAGCAGCCGGGCAAAGTCCTGCCCCATGGAGGGCGGGGTTTCCGTGTCGTTTTCACCGTACAGCAGGTGCACGGGGCAGGCCACTCGGGCGGCCACGTCGGACAGGTTCTCGTTGACCACGCTGACGAACACCGGCCGCAGCGGCCCGGCGTTGGCGTAGTCCGCGCTGCCGAAGAAGCGGCGCACGCGTTCCGCGCCAAAGCCCAGCCAGTTGAGGTGCTTCAGCGTCTTGAATGCGGCGATGCGGCACCCGCGCGTGAACTTTTCCACGGGCGTGCGGCGGCGGGGCAGCCCGGCGGCGGCCATCAGGAACAGGCCGTCCACCAGGTCCGGGTGGCGGGCCGCCAGTTGCAGGCCCACCCGGCAGCCGAAGGAATGCCCCACCCACACGCGCTTGCCGCGCGGCAGCGTGCGCAGCCACGCGGCGGCGTGGTCGGCGTAGTCCTGCGTGCCCCAGGTGGCGGGCGGCATGCCGGAGCGGCCGAAGCCGGGCATGTCCAGCAGGTAGTTGTCGCGCCCGTGGGTGCAGGTGTTGGCCAGCGGCAGCAGGTTGGCGTGGGTGTGCATCCAGCCGTGCGCCCATATGATCTGGGGGGCGATGGGGGCTGCGGGGGGCGTGCCGCCGGTCGCCGGTTTCTGGCGGGCGGGCGCGGCATTGGGCAGATGCACCACGTGCATGTGGGGACCCGCCTGGCCTGATGCGGCGGCGGAAGGCGCGGCGGTGTGCGGGGCGGAATCCATTCTGGCCTCGGAGTGGTGTGTTCGGCGCTGCGGCCGTCGCCCGCATGCGGGAATGGCCGCGAAAATGGGCGGGGTGAGCGGCGTGGCGCGCCCCGTGGTGTACACCGGGGGCGCGCCAAGGGGCAAGGGGCGGCCTGATGCGTGCCGGACGGGCGTCCGGCAGGGCGGGTGGCATGTGGCCGGGCCGCGTCGCTGTACGTTGAAAACCATGTCGGCAGGGCAAACGAAACGCGCGCCGCCCGGTGGGGACGGCGCGCGCTGCGTGCGGGAAAAGGAGGGCAAGAGAAGAAGGCTTGTGGGCAACCAGTTGGGCAGGATGTCCGCCCTCTTCGGGGCGCTGCGCCAACGGGCAAGCTGACGTTCTGGCTACCGGCGGGGGAACAGCCGCGCCGCCTCGGGGGTCGGATCCTCCGGGCAGGCGGTGTGGCGGGCCATGGCCCGCGCTTCGTCGATCATCAGCGAGAGCAGCCGGGTGAAGCGCACCGGGGTTTCCGCCGCCTCCCACAGGAAGAAGGCGAACGAGCCGGGGATGGGGTTCACCTCGTTCAGCCATACCTCGTCGCGCGAGGCGTCGTACATGAAATCCATGCGCGGCGCGCCGGTGCCGCCAAAGGCCGCGTAGGTGCGCACGGCAAAGTCGCGGATGCGGCCTTCCAGGCTTTCGGGCAGGTCGGGGTTGATCTCGCGCGTCAGCGAAAGCATGCCCGCGCTGCCGGAATCACCCGCGCTCTTGGCGCCGCCACCCACCCCGCCGGTTTTGCCGCCGCCCTTTCCTCCTGCGGACAGGTACTTCTGGCGGAAATCCAGCAGTTCGCTGTCGCGCTTGGGCCGCTCAATGGCCGAGGTGGCGTGCCCCTCGCCGTCGCGCCGCACGGAAATGTTGTATTCCACGCAGCCGTCCAGGTACGGTTCCACGATGGCCACGGTGTCGTTCCTGAACAGGCCGGGCAGTACCGCCTCGATCTCTTCGATGGAATCCACCTTGGCCACGCCGATGCTGCTGCCCAGGTGCGCGGGCTTCAGGCAGCCGGGCAGGGTGATGCCCGCCAGCGCGGCCTCTATCTCGGCGCGCGGGGGCAGCAGGCCGCCCACGGGCTTGCGCAGCACCGCGCAAGGCAGCATGGGAATGCCCGCGCCGGAAAGGGCCTGCTTGGTGGCCGCCTTGTCCATGAAGATGGCGGACGCCAGCACGCGCATGCCGGTGTAGGGAATGCCCACGGTCTCGAACAGGCCCTGCATGTCGCCGTCCTCGCCGTAGGGGCCGTGGAAGGCGGGGATGGCCACGTCGAAGGGAATGCGTTTGGGCTTGCCGAACAGTTTGGCGGTCTGCTCCACCAGCATGCCGCCCTTGCCGGGGGCGATTTCCAGCGAGACGGCGGGCAGGCCGTCGGCGTCGCGGGCGGGGATGTAGGTGGCGCGGTCCAGCAGTTTCTCGCCGGTGCGCCAAACGCCGCAGCGGTCCACGTAGACGGGCACGGGTTCGTAGAGGGATGCGTCCAGCGCCTGAATGACCTGCAGGCCGGTGACGATGCTGACGTCATGTTCGGGCGAACGCCCGCCGAAAAAGACCGCGACGCGGATTTTGCCGTTGGACATGATGGCTTCCTGTATGGTTTGCGGGCGCGGCGCGGGGCCGGGCGGCCCGCCATGTGGGTAATGACGGAGGTGACCGTTATGGCGGTGGCAATGTGGCGCGTCGGGCCTTGCGGGGCGCGAAACGTGCGCACTGCGGGGCGGCAGCCTGTGGCACCCTTGCCCCATGCCGCAGTGGGTGTCAATCGGCGCGCTCGCGCACGTGCGGCGGATGGTGCGCCGCCGTCATGTTGTAGCGCCGGGACGTCCCCTTCACAAGGGGATGGCGCGGCCTGGGCGGGGCAGACAAGCGCTTGACGGGACGGACGTGGCGTGCCGGGCAGCTTGCCGCTCCGGGGCGGCTGTGCCATGAACGGGCAACGGGCGCGTTGCAGGGCGCGCCCATTCCGGCCTGCGGGCCACCATCCGGGGTTGCGCCACGGGATGGACGACATGCGCAGAACATCGGCCACCGGTTCCGGAGCGGCTCTACGCCGTGCTTCCGGTCATGCGGCAGGCGAAGCCTGCAGCGAACAACGCATCATCACCAGTTGCACCCGCGACTGCCCCAACGGTTGCGGCCTGGTGGCCACCGTGCGCGACGGCCGCCTGGTGCGGCTGGCGGGCGACCAGGACCACCCGCTGACCCTCGGCAAGTCCTGCGTCAAGGCGCAGCGCTACGTGAAGCGGGTGTACAGCCCGGAACGCATCACCCACCCGCTGCTGCGCGATCACCGCGACCAGCCGTGGCGGCGCGCCACGTGGGACGAGGCGCTTGACCACATCGCCGCGCGCATGACCGCCATACGCGACGCATCCGGCACGGAAGCCATCCTGTACTATCAGGGCTACGGCGAACGCACGGCACTGAAGCTGCTGCACCGCTATTTCTTCAACCTGTTCGGCGGGGTGACCACCCTGCGCGGGTCCTTGTGCGGCGGGGCGGGGCAGGGCGCGCAGAACCTGGACTTCGGCCAGCGCGTCTCGCACGACCCGCTGGACCACTACAACAGCAACTCGCTCATCCTGTGGGGCCGCAACCCGGCATCCACCCAGATCAGCCTGGTGCCCATCCTGCGCGAGATACGCAAGAAGGGGGCTACGGTGGTGCTGGTGGACCCGGCCCGCAACCGTTCGGCCCCGCTGGCCGACCGGCACATCGCCCCGCGCGCTGGTACGGATGCCTTCCTGGCCATGGCCGTGGCCAAGCTCATCCTGCGCGCCGGGGGCGAGGACCGCGCGTTCATGGAACGCCACGCCGAGGGCGCGGCGGAATACCTGCGCATCCTTGACCGGTACACCGTGGACGAACTGTGCGCCCGTTGCGGCGTGCCTATGGCCGACGCGGAGTTTCTGGCTGGCATGATGCTGCGCCAGCGGCCCACGTCCATCCTGCTGGGCTGGGGCATGCACCGGCACGAGGCGGCGCACCTGTCCATCCGCGCCGTGGACGCGCTGGGGGCCATCAGCGGCAACATCGGCGTGCCGGGCGGCGGGGTGAGCCAGGGCTTCGAGGAATACGGCCCCTACGACCCGCAGTACTGGGGCGACGGGCTGAACCCGCCCCGGCGCACCCTGCTGCTGCCGGAAATAGGCCGCGAGATACTGGACGCGCGCGACCCGGAAATCCGCATGATCATGGTTACGGCGGGCAACCCGGCCTGCATGGCGGCGGATGCCGGTGCCGTCACCCGGGCCTTCCGCAAGGCGGAATTCGTGGTCTATTCCGGTCACTTCATGGACGACACGGCGGACCTGGCCCACGTTTTCCTGCCCGCCACCACCTTTCTGGAAGAAGACGACGTCGTGGCCAGCTACGGCCACAATTACGTGGGGCCGGTGAACAGGGTCATCGCGCCGGTGGGCGAGTGCCGTTCGGAATTCATGATGTTCCACGACCTCGCGGCGCGCTTTCCCTTTGCGGAACGGTTCCGGCGCGGCGTGGACGAGTGGCTGCATGACCTGTGCGCGCCCATATGGCGGCAGGGCTGCACGCCGGAGCGGCTGCGCGCCGGGGCCTTTCGGCTGGAAGCGCCCATGGTGCCCTACGCGGACAAGACTTTTCCCACGCCGTCCGGCAAGTTCCGGTTCATGACCGACTTCGACCCCGCAGGGCTGGGCGCGGTGGACCCGGACTATCCCTATCGTCTGCTGACCATCGCCCCGCACGGGTACATCTGCTCCGAGCGCACCATGGCCGAGCACGACGCCTTGGCCGAGGTGGTGTTGGCCACGTCCGAGGCCGCCCGCCTGGGCCTGGTCGACGGCGCGGTGGTGCGGGTGGAAAGCTGCGTGGGCGCGGTGAAGGCCACCCTGCGCACCGCAGACGGCCAGCGGGCGGACATTCTGGTGGCCGAGCGAGGCGGCTGGAACAAGGCCGGGCACGGGCTGAACCTGCTCACCCGCGCCCTGTCCAGCTTGGTGGGACGCGGCACGCCGTACTACGAGACCAGCGTGCGGGTGACGCCGTGCCCCGACGACGGGCTGACCGGCCTGCGCGTGCTGGTGGTGCAGCCCGGCTGCGACGCCCCCGGCGGCAACTTCTGCAAGGAGCTGGAGCGCTGCGGCGCGGCGCTGGCCACCCTGCGGCCGGGGCACGGGGATGATCTGCCGTCGCTCGACGAGGCCCTGGCCGGATACGACGCGCTGGTGGTCCTGGGCGGCCCGCAGCACTGCTCGGATGACGCGGGTTCCCCCTACTTCCCGCATCTGATGGACCTGCTGCGCGCCTTCGACGCGGCGGGCAGGCCGGTGGCGGGCATCTGTCTGGGGGCGCAACTGCTGGCGCGTGCCCACGGCGGCAGACCGTGGACCATGGACGGGCTGGAGTTCGGCTTCGTGGCCTTCACGCCCACCGACGCGGGCCTGACCGACCCTGTGTTGTCGCCCGCTCTGCCCCTGCCGCGCCTGATGTTCTTCCATGAAGACACCTTCGACCTGCCGGAGGGGGCCACCCTGCTGGTGCGGGGCGAACGGTGCCGCAACCAGTGCTTCCGCGTGGGCAACGCGTCCTACGGATTCCAGTTCCATCTGGAGGTGGATTCCGCCATCGTGCAGGATTGGGTGGACATGTTCCGCAGGGGGCGCATGCGCGAATACGCCGCCTATCGGGAAACGTTCGACGACGTGTACTTCGAGGACCTGGCGCGCGACATGCCCTTGCTGGTGGAACGCTCGGAAACGTTCTGCCGCAAGGTGGCGGCGGCGTGGCTGGTCCTTGGCCGGCGGGGGGAACGCTGACCCCGTGCCGGTTGCCGCTGCGGTTTCGGCGGGTGCGCCCGCCTTGCGCGAATGCGCACGCATTTCATGCCCTGTCCCTCTTCAGCCCCGGCCCGTGCCGGGGCTTTCCCATGATTTGCAGCGGGCTGAAAGCACGCACGTTGCGGGTGGGGGCACCCGCGCGACAATAATGGACACCGTGCCGACTTTGTTCCAAGGTGCAGACTGGCGGGTCAGCGGCTGCGGTGCCGGTGCTCGTCTTCCGCCGTGCCACAGGGGTATGCCATGCGTAACCGTTTGCGTCTCTTTCTGTTGCTGCAACTTGTGGGCTGGGTTGTGCTCGCGTGGTGCCCGCCTTTTTCCGGCGTGGCCCAGGCGCGGGACACGGTGACGCGGGTATGCGTGGTGCAGAGCTACAACGCCGAATACATCTGGTGCCAGAACATCAACGACGGCATCCGCAATGCCCTGAAGGGCGCGGGAGTCGTCATCGACGTCTTCTACCTGGACGCCAAACGCAATCCCTCGCCCGACAGGCTGCGCGCGGCGGCGCAGGACATCGCCGCCCGCATCGGGAAGCTGGACCCCAGGCTGGTAATCACCGTGGACGACGTGGCGCAGAAGTATCTGGCCGTTCCGTATCTGGTGGGCAAGGGCGGCCCGCAGGTGGTGTTCTGCGGTGTCAACGCGCCGCTGGAAAACTACGGCTATCCGGCGGCCGACGTGACCGGGGTGCGCGAGCGCTGGCACTTTCGCGACGGTTTCGACCTGCTGCACAAGATCGATCCACGCGTGAAGACCGTGGCGGTACTGCTGGATGATTCGGAATCGGCGGGATACGTGCTGGCCGACATGCGTGCCGACTTGGCCCGCAACGGCCCCTTTGCGCTGCAACTGTCCGACGTGGCCATGCTGCGCACCTTTCAGGAATGGAAGCGCGCGGTGCTTTCCGCGCAGGAACGTGCCGACGCGGTGGCCCTGGGGCTGTACCATTCGCTGGTGGACGAGACCACCGGCAAGGTGGTGCCCGTGGAAACCGTGCGCGACTGGAACCTTTCCGCGCTGCGCAAGCCCACGCTGGGCTTCAGCGACGCCACCCGCGATCACGGGCATCTTTGCGGCATTCTGGAATCGGGGCACGAGCAGGGGTTGCTGGCGGGCCGCATGGCCCGGCACCTGCTGCTGCGCGGCGGGCGCGCGGGCGATCTGCCCGTGTCCATCAACCAGCAGGGGCTGGTGTTCGTCAACCTGAAGACGGCGGAACGCCTGGGGCTGGTCATTCCCTACGAGATCATCAAGGCGGCGGAGATGGTCATCCAATGAGCGTGTTCACCGAGCGGGCCTGGCGCTGGGCCATGCTGAACCGGCTGAGCGCCTCGGTGCTGACGGCGGTGTTCGTCGGGGTGGTGGTCATTTCCGTGGTGTCCTACCGCCACACCCGCGCCACGGCCGAGGACATGGCCGTGACGCAGATGGTGCAGGCGCTGGAACTGCTGGACCGCGACGTTTCCGGCCGGGTGCGTGACATGGCGCGGCGCACCTTTCTGGTGAGCCAGGAAGAGGTCTTGCCGCTGGCGCTGGAGGGCTCGTACCTGGGCCGTTCGGCCCGGCTGGCGGCGCAGCGCAAGCTGGATGCGTTCGTGCAGGCGGGCGGTTTCAGCCACCTGACGCTCATCAACGGCTCGGGGGTTATGGTGCTGGCCACCGTGCCGGTGGCGGACGACCGGCGCGACGTTTCCCATCGCGAGGCGTTTCAGACGGCCATGCAGGGGCGCGCCGCGCTGGAATTGGTGCCCATGTCCGTCATCACGGGCGGCGCGGTGGTGGTGACGGCCGAGCCGGTGCGCGACACGGAGGGCAATGTGACCGGCGTGGTGGCGGCCATCACGGAAATGGACGCCTTCTCGCGCGACATTCTGGACAGCGTGCACCTGGGTTCCCGGGGCGGCGCGTACATCCTGAGCGGCGAGGGGCGGCTGGTGGCCCGGCCCGGCTGGTCCGGCGCGGACGCCTTTTCGCCCGACGCGCACCTGATGGACATGCTGCACTCCGGCGATGGCGCGGAACTGGGCATCCACCGCGTCCAGCGCGCGGAGCGGGAACGCCTGATGCTGTTCCGGCGCAACGAGGCCACGGGCTGGTACTTGGTGATAGAGGCGGACGAAGAGGATTTGCTGGCCCCGGCGCGCAGGCTGGCCGCCGTGAGCGGCGGCATATCTCTGGTCACGCTGGCCTGCGTGGCGCTGGCGCTGGGCGCGTTGCAGCGGGCCATGGCCCGGCTGCGCCGGTCCGAGGACAGGTTTTCCAGCCTGTTCCGGCTTTCGCCGGACAGCGTGCTGCTGGTTGCGCCGGACACCGGCATGGTGGAAGACGTCAACGACACGGCCGCCACGGCGTATGGCCTGGCGCGCCAGGCCATGGTGGGCCGTACCGTGCTCGACCTGGGCATCTTTCCCGGCGAGAGCGCGCGGCGCGGGACATGGGCGAGGCTGGAAGCGGAAGGCGTGGTGCGCAACGCCGAGGTGGCGGGGCGCACCCCCGACGGCCGGGAAGTCATCCATTCCCTGTCGGGGCAAGCCATGGACATCGGCGGCAGGCAGCTGTTCATGCTGGTGCTGCGCGACGTGACGGAACTGAAGAAGATGCAGGAGGTAATGATCCAGACCGAGAAGATGATTTCGGTGGGGGGCATCGCGGCGGGCATCGCCCACGAGATCAACAACCCCCTCGGAGCCATCATGCAGGCCTCGCAGAACATGCAGCAGCGCATGAACACCACCCTGCCCGCCAACATCGCGGCGGCGGAGGACGCGGGGCTGGACCTGGACGCGCTGCAACGCTACCTGAAAGCCCGCAAGGTGGACCGGTTCATCGAGGACATCCGCTCGGCGGCCATCCGCGCATCCAGCATCATCCGGCACATGCTGGACTTCAGCCGCAGCAGCGCCGCGCGCAGCACGGCCAGCGACCTGCGGGGCCTGGCGGCCCGCGCCGTGAACCTGGCCGCCAGCGACTACGACCTGAAGAAGAATTACGATTTCAGAAAAATACGTATCGACATCCAGTTCTTGGATGACCTGCCCCCCGTGTCCTGCGTGGAGACGGAGGTAGAGCAGGTGCTGCTGAACCTGCTGCGCAACGCGGCGCAGGCCCTGGCGGGCATGAGCCCGCCGCCGGAAGAGCCGCGCATCATCCTGCGCGCCTTCCCCCACGGGGACTGGCTGCGCCTGGAGGTGGAAGACAACGGCCCCGGCATGGAGCCCGAGGTGCAGCGGCGCATCTTCGAGCCGTTCTACACCACCAAGCCGCCGGGCGTGGGCACGGGGCTCGGCCTGTCGGTGTCGTACTTCATCATCACCAAGGGGCACGAGGGCCGCATGTCCGTGGAATCGCGCCCCGGCGAGGGCTGCGTGTTCCGCATCGACCTGCCCGTGAGCGGCCGTCCCGTGTCGGGGGGCGACGCCCCCCGGCCTTGATCCGGCCCCGCGCAAGGAAGGCGTTTTGCGTCAGGCGCGTCCCATAGGGCCGCCATCCCCTTCCGAGGGCCCGCCATCCTTGCGCGACGGTTCCGCCTGGCGCGGCGTGCCGGGCACCCAGCCCAGCGGCAGGGCGGCCTTTTCCGCCTCGCCAGCGCCACGCGTCTTCAGCACCGAGATCAGCATGGACCCGGCGATGATGCCGAAGGTGACCAGCAGCGCCGCCCCGGTGGAGATGATCTTGGCGTCGAAGGCGGCGTTGACGATCATCTTGCCGCCGATGAACACCAGCACCAGCGACAGGCCGTACTTCAGGTACCGGAAGCGGTGGATGACGCCCGCCAGCGCGAAGTACAGCGCCCGCAGCCCCAGGATGGCGAACACGTTGGAGGTGTAGACGATGAACGGGTCGGTGGACACGGCGAAGATGGCGGGTATGGAGTCCAGCGCGAAGACCAGGTCGGAGAATTCGATGATCACCAGCACCACCAGCAGCGGGGTTGCGTGCAGCAGGCCGTTCTTGCGCACCACGAAGTGCCCGCCCTCGTAGCCTTCGGTCAGCCGGAAGCTGCGGCGGAACAGCCGCACCACCCGGTTGCCGGAAAGGTCCGGCTCACTGTCCGCGGCCAGCAGCATCTTGATGCCGGTGACCACCAGAAAGCCGCCGAACACGTAAATTACCCAGTGGAAGGCCGCAAGGATGGCCGCCCCTGCCAGGATCAGTCCGGCGCGCATGGCCAGCGCGCCCAGGATGCCCCAGAACAGCACCCGGTACTGCAACGCGGCGGGCACGGCGAAATGGGTGAACACCAGCACGAAGACGAAGATGTTGTCGACGCTGAGGCTCTTTTCGATGAGGTAGCCGGTAAGGAATTCCAGCCCCTTCTGCTCGCCCATGAAGACGAACACGCCGCCCCCGAAGGCCAGCGCCAGCACGAAGTAGGCAAGGCTCATCCACAGCGCGCCGGACAGGGACATCTCCTTGTCCTTGCGGTGCAGCACGCCAAGGTCGAAGGCCAGCAGCACGAGCACGAAAAGGTTGAAGCCGCCCCAGAGCATGTAACCGGACATGGACGTTCTCCCTGGCGATGGGTGTGGTGCGAAAGGGCACGCCGCAGGCGCGCTTTTCCGATTCCCGCCAATCTAGCAGGTGGGCGGCGCGGAAGCAACGCGCCGGAGCACGTGGTGCGAAGTCCTGCGATTGGGGCGGCCTGCGCCGTGAGGAATCGCGCCGCGAGAGTGGTCCCGTTGTTGCGCAATGTTTTGCACCATGCGGAGAAACCGGGCATTTTGTCTTGCGCGACGCCTCGTCCCGGACTATAGCGCTTGCAACGGGGACCGCATTGCGCAGGCAGGCGCTTCGTGCTCCAGCCGCGCCACCTTCAACCGTCGCAGAAGGATGTCCGTTCGATGAGGTACTTGTTGCTGGCCATCATCATTCTCACATCGGCCCTGTTCACGTTCGTCCATGCGCAGAACGAGGTCGCCCGCGGCGCAGCCGCCGAGACGTCCGCCGTCGCGCCCGCATCCGTACAGGACCGCTGAATCTGCCGACGAGCATCGTCGGTCGTGCGCGCCGATTGGCCCCTGGGGCTGATCGGCGCGTTCCGTTTTTTCGGGGGCGGCATGCGGAAGGACGCCCGGTCATGGGGACGGCGGATCCGCGTTGCCGCTGGCGGGCAGACTGGGCGCGCGCCGTGCACGCCGTTTGAACTTTCTTGCGAACGCAAGATAATTCATGCTGTTGTGTGGCATGGTGCAACCTTGCGTAACGTCGGGAAAAAGTATCCAGCCAAGGCTTGCATTGTTCGTGGGATGATGTATAGTAAAGTCGTTGCGTCCGAAATATTTTTTCGTGAAGCACGCAAGTTTCGCGAAACCCAGATGAACAAGGAAGCTCCCATGCGTTTCATTTCCGTTCCGTCCAGCACCACCGCATTCACCGGTTCCGACCGGTGCTTTGCCCGTGGGGAACGCTTCTCCGGGACGGGGAGGGGCGCATAGCGGCAGCATCCGCACGCACACGCTGCACGCGGCCCCGTCCACCACTCTGGTAGGCGGGGCCTTTTCATTTCACCCCATATGGCATCCGGCGCATGGCCGTCCGGCCCGCGTTGCTCGCGGGCATGACAGGGCCGCGCCGAAGGAGGACCAAGATGCGCGAAGAAACCATCGCCGTGGTACGGCGCAGACTGAAGCAGGAAATCCGCGACCTGCGCGAGGCCCTGGACCGTTGGCGCGGTCTGCAGGGCGTGGAGGACGCGGGCGACTCCGAACAGTTGCCCGACGTGGAAGGCATGACCTACCGTTCGTGGAAGCAGCGCACAGAGGCGCGCCTGCAGGTGCTGCGCGCCACCCTGGAGAGGCTGGACGACGAGGACTTCGGCTACTGCGACGACTGCGGCAACGAGATTCCCGCCGCGCGGCTGCTGGCCGTGCCCACCACCACCCGCTGCGTGCACTGCATGTCCGCGCGCGAAGAGCGCGGCGCGCAGGCCCGGCCCATGGTGTTCTAGCAGGGGGCTCCGCTTTGGCGGAGCCCCTTTTGCGTGCGTTGCCGCCCGTTTTCGCGGGGGCCGCCGCGCCCGTCATCCCCCGCGCGTTCACGCCGTTCCGGCCCGCCGCCCGCCTTCCGCGCCATTTACCAGCCTCCCTCGCCCGTCTGTTCCCCTTGAACTGCCGTTGCCTCGCCGCCCCGGCCCCTGTTACAGCATGGGCACGGCCCCTCGCGCCGCGCCGCCGTCCCGGCCGCGTCCGGTCGCATCTGGCCGCCATCCCCGCCGGTTTTCTTCCCCCTTCAGGAGGCCCCATGCTCGACGCCATCATGTTTCTGTCCGGGGCCATGGTCATGGTGCTCGAAATGGTGGGGGCGCGCCTGCTGGCCCCGCACCTGGGCACCTCGGTCATCGTCTGGACCAGCCTCATAGGCGTGGTGTTGGCCAGCCTGAGCGTGGGGTACTGGCTGGGCGGACGCCTGGCCGACCGCACCCTGTCGCGCCGCACCCTGTCGCGCATCCTGGCCGGGGCCGCGCTTTCGGTGCTGGCCGTGGCCCTGGCGCACGGCCGCGTGGTGGGCTGGGTGGCCGGGGGGCTGGATTCGCTGTACGTGGCCGCCGTGGTGGCCGCCGTGGTGCTGTTTGCCGTGCCGGGCGTGCTGTGCGGCATGGTTTCGCCCTACGTGGTGCGGCTGGCCCTGTCGGACATGGACACCTCGGGCGCGGTGGTGGGGCGGCTGTACGCCGTGTCCACCACGGGCAGCATCCTGGGCACGTTTCTGGGCGGCATGGTGCTGGTTTCGTGGTTCGGCAGCACGCTGATCCTGCACGGGGTGGCGGCCTGCCTGCTGGGGGCGTCGCTGCTGGCGCACCCGCGCGCGCCGCTGGCCCGGCTGGCCATGCTGGCGGCGGTGGGCGGGCTGGCCTGGGCGTCGCACGCCTACGCGGCCTTTTCCGAGCGGTACTACGGCGTGCGGGTTACCGAAACGCCGTACAACCACATCCGCGTGTACGACGCCACGCAGGCCGGGCGGCCCATGCGTCTGCTGGCCACGGACCCCGGCCGCTACCAGTCCGCCGCCTACCCGGACGACATGGCCGAGCTGGCCCTGCCGTACACCCGCTTCTACGCCCTTGGCCCGGCGCTGGTCCCGCAGGCGCGCCGGGTGCTCATGCTGGGGGGCGGCGGGTATTCCGTGCCCAAATGGCTGCTGTCGGGCCGTGCCGGGCTTGACGCCGATGCGTTGCGGGTGGACGTGGTGGAGTTGGACCCCGGCATGACCGGGGTGGCCCGCCGCCATTTCGGCCTGGCCGACGATGCGCGGCTGCGCATCTTTCACGAGGACGCGCGGGCCTTCCTGAACCGCCGGGCGGCGCGGCTGGCCGGGGGCGAAGGCGGCGCGGGCGGTCCGAGCGGGCCGAATGGGCCGAACCGCTACGACCTGATCTTCACCGACATCTTCAATTCATATTATTCCGTGCCCTTCCACGTGGGCACGGTGGAGGCGGCCCGCCGCATGCGTGCGCTGCTGGCCGACGACGGCGCGGTGGTCATGAACATCATCTCCGCCGCTGGCGGCGAGGACGGGCGGCTGTTCCGGGCCATTCGCGCGGCATTCGCCGCGTCGTTCGCGGACGTGCGGGTGTATGCCGTGGCCACGGCGGATTCGACGGACTACGTGCAGAACCTGATGCTGGTGGCGCGGCCGGTGGCCGGGCTGCCGGAGGTTCCCGCCGTGTCCCTGCCGCCCGAGGTGCGCGAGATGCAGGCCCGCCGCCTGAATCTGCCGGATGTGACCCGCGACGGCGTGCCGCCACTCACCGATGAATACGCCCCGGTGGAGCGGTATGCGCTGGGGTTGGTGCGCTGGCGGTAATCCCTCCGCATTTCCTCCTCGGCATCCCCGGCCTTGCATCGTCCACGCGATGCGTTATCCTGAAGGCTGGTTGCGTTCGCCCGACCTCACGAAGCCAAGGAGCATCGACATGCATCCCCGTACCCGTATCGCCCGCCCCCGAGCCGTGGCCATTGCCGCCACCCGCGACGACACCGCTCTTTCGTTGGCCCTGCTGGCCCCCATTCTCCTGCTTGTGCTGTTGGGCATGCTGGCGCTGGCCGCTCCCGCGCGCGCCGACGACAGCGAAATAGGCTGCGTGACCACTGAATGGAAGCTGCTGGGCGCCAACCACCAGGTGTGCGTCTTCGCCTTCCAGGACCCGCGCATCCCCGGCGTGTCGTGCTTCATCAGCCAGGCCAAGACCGGCGGCATCAGCGGCAGCCTGGGGCTGGCCGAGGACCCGTCCAACTTCTCCGTTTCGTGCAGCCAGACCGGCCCCATCGTCATCCCCGACAAGCTGCCCGCCAAGGAAAACGTGTTCAAGGAATCGACCTCGGTGTTCTTCAAGGCCACCCGCGTCACCCGGCTGTGGGACAAGCAGCGCAACACCCTGGTCTATCTGGCGGTAAGTCGCAAGATCATTGACGGTTCGCCCTACAATTCGGTGTCCACGGTGCCCGTGCGCCCCTAGCGGGGCCTTTCGTTTCCGCAGAATCCCCGCATCCTCCAAAAGCCCGCCATGAGAGTGGCGGGCTCTTTTGTTGCCGTGGGTTTACTCGTCACGTGGGGTGTGCGATACCATGCGCGGGGGGCCGGAAAACGCCCGCCGCCGATGCGGACGGGCAGACACGCGGAGGTATTCGGATGCAGGAGATGCGTGGAATGGGCCGCCGCAGGGCGGCGCGCGCGGCGCTGGTCGCCGTGTGGAGCCTTGCCGTCGCGGTGTTCGGCTGTTCGGCGGCCGTGGCGGGCAGCATCAAGGACTACGCCGGGGACATGGTGTCGCTGGACGCGGCGGGCAAGGTGGAAAGCACCAGCCGCCTGTTCTTCTCCGGCGGCAACGTGCGCGTGGAAGTACCCGCGCAGGAGGACATGGGGCCCATGGTGATCATCGTGCGGCCCGACCGCAAGGTGCAGTGGATGATCGACGTGAAGGCCAAGACATACTTCGAGCAGCAACTGGACGAGAAGGCCATCGCCGACATGAGCCGGGGCGGGGGGGCGGCCATGCCCATGGGCGAACACGTCGTGAAGGAAGAGCCGCTGGGCAGCGAAAAGGTGAACGGCTACGACACGCGCAAGAAACGGGTCACCTCCACGTCCAAGGTCATGGGCAAGACGTACACCACCGTGTCGACGGTGTGGATGGCCGACGAATTCGACGTGCCCCTGCGCGAACGCGACGAACAGGGCGGGGCCGAGGAATTCCGCAACATCGTGGTAGGCGCGCAGCCTGCCGCGCTGTTCGAGGTGCCCAAGGGATACGCCAAGGGCAAGGGCATGCCGGGGATGCCGGATATGGATATGCCCGACATGAAGGACATGCCCGACATGCCGGACATGAAGGCGCTGGAAGGCATGGGCATGCCCCCGGGCATGAAGATGCCGGGCCAGTAGGCCGCGCCGCCGCCACCCATACAATCGGTCACGAATGCAACGCCAAGGGCCGGGCATGTACATGCCCGGCCCTTGCTCGTCCGGCGCCGGTCGGTGCGGTTTCAACCGCACGACCGACCGCATGGTGAGGCGCGCGGCAAAAGCGCGCTTCGGCCCGTTCGGGGTGCTCCGAAGCCCCCGCGCGCCTAGCGCGCTTCCATCACCAGAATGCGCGTGCGCCCGGTATCGGACTCGCGCACGGTGATTTCCACGGTGCGGGCGTTGTTCTTCACGGCGTCCACCATCAGCGTGGCCGTTTCCTTGGTGTCGCAGTCGTACACGTCGACCATTTCGCCGCGCATGGGCACGGTGTCCACGTCGACTTCCACGAGATGGCCCGACTCGGTGTCGAATCCGTCCCACGCCAGGGCGGCGCAGGGCAGGGCCAGGGACAGCAGCGCGGTTCCGGACAGCAGAAGGGTACGGGCGAGCGGACGGATGGTGTGCTTCATCCGGCCCGTGTAGCAGAGCCGGAACGGGGGGGCAAGCGCCAATTTTGCCAACGGGTTACGGCAGCTGGTCGAGGAATTCCCCGTAGCCTTCGGCCTGCATGGCCTCGCGCGGGATGAACCGCAGCGACGCGGAATTCATGCAATAGCGCAGGCCCGTGGGGGCCGGGCCATCGGGAAACACGTGCCCCAGATGCGACCCGGCGATACGGCTGCGTACCTCGGTGCGCACCATCCACAGGGTGCGGTCCATGTGTTCGGTCACCGCGTCCGGGCGTACGGGCCGGGTGAAGCTGGGCCAGCCGGTGCCGGAATCGTACTTGTCGGAAGAGAGGAACAGCGGCTCTCCCGACACCACGTCCACGTAGATGCCGGGGCGTTTTTCATCCCAGTATTCGTTGCGGAAGGCGGGTTCGGTACCCTCCTTCTGGGTGACCTCGTACTGCATGGGGGTAAGGCGGGCGCGCAGTTCCTCTGCCTTGGGCTTGAAAAAGCGCTGCCATGGTGCGGGTGCGGTCATGGCTGTATCTCCGGTGGCGTCATGCGCCGCTGGGGCGGCGGCATGGCCTTGCGTCTGGTGTGTGGGGGCATTCGGCCCGGTTTCGCCCGTGCTCCCCGCCCCGGCATACGTGGGCTGGCCCGCCAGCAGGGCGAACAGCAGCACGGCCAGCAGCAACCACAGCAGATCGGGCAGGCCGTCAGGCTTGCGGATGCGGCTGAACGCGCGGCTGGTGGCGAGGGGCTGCGCCGTTTCGGCGGGGGCCGGGGCGCGGCGCGTACGCGGGGGGGCGGCCGATGCGCGTCGGGCAGTGCGGGTGGGAATGCGGAAGTGGATCATGGCAACCTCCCGGCGGCGCGGCGCGCCGCCCTGGAACGGTGCCCCGGCGATGTCCGGGGTGTCCTGAATACAGGTAGAACCTGCGCGGGGCGTGTCAAGCCGGTCCGCGTGCCGGGCGGGCCGCGCGGCAAACCCGTCCCGGACGGTTCACAGGAGCGTGGAATATGGGTACCGTACCCTTCCGCGCCGGAGAAAGGTTGGCCGGGGATGACCTTGGACGACCTTGCGACGACTGGTTCCGGTGCAAGACCTTGCGCAGGAGCCCCAGCCATTGTGGGGGGCCGCCAAGGGCGGTAGGGTGGTTTCAAACCGGGCGTGCAGCCCGGCCCGGAAGGGCCAGCGCCCTTTCCCACGTTCCATTCAGGAGAACGCATGAGCTTCGATTTCGACCACGAGATGCAGCGCCTTGAAGGCAAGCTGAAGTCCCTGCGCAGCAAGGAATACATCCCCGACGCGCTGCTGGAGATCGTGGCGCGCACCGCCGCCATCCAGGTGGAGGCGCGTGCCGCCGTGCAGGCGGCCCCGCTGCCGGAACTGGCCACGCCCGATGCCCACGCCCAGGGCGCGCCGCTGCTCCCGCGCGACGCCTTCACCTACGACCGCGCGCGGACGGCGGCCACCTTCGGCCGCCTGCTGGCCATGATGCGCGCCGCCGGGGGCAGCCTGGGGGGCGCCGCCGAGGTGGTGCGCGAGGCCATGGAAAAGGGCGAACTGGCCGTGGAGGACGCCTGCGACGCGGCCCTGCGCGACGACGTGGCCTGGTTCGACGCCTGGGCCCTGCGCCTGACCGACGCGCCCAGCCTGGTGCGTTTTCTGGCCATGGGCAGCGTGGTGCCCTCGGTGGAGGCGCTGGCCGCGCAGGTTGCCGCCGAAGATGCCCGCCGCACCGGCGCGGACCAGCCGGGCGCAACCCCGGTGGTCTGGCAGCACGGCCACTGTCCCGTGTGCGGCAGCGCGCCGCTGGTGGGCCGCCTGGTGGGCAAGGAAGGGGCGCTGCACCACACCTGCTCGTTCTGCCGCCACGAATACCGTGCCAAGCGGCTGCAGTGCCCGTTCTGCCTGGAAGAAGAATCAAAGAATCTCGAATACTTCACCGCAGACGGCGAGCCCGGCTTCCAGGTACATGTCTGCAAGTCGTGCAAGGGGTACATCAAGGTGGCGGATTTTCGCGAGTTCGACCGCATCTCCATCCCCGTGCTGGACGACCTGGAGTCGCTGGCCCTGGACATCGTGGCGCGCCAGCAGGGCTACAAGCGGCCCACGGCGTCGGCCTGGGGGTTCTAGATGAGCGGACGCGACGCGACGCAGTTGCCCGAAGGAGCGGTGCCGCGCCAGGTTTTCGTGCGCCGCTACAAGGACGCGGCCTGGCATGAGGTGGACGACGTGCTGAGCCGCGAGGTGCCGGTGCGCGTGGCGTGGGATGCCGCGCCCGGCGAAGCGGGCATCGCAGCGGGTTCCACCCGGCTGTGGGCCTGGCCGCACGGCCTGGCCGACCTGGCCCTGGGCCATGTACTGCTGGACCGGGTGCACCCCGCCGTGACCGGGCAGGAACCGGGGGCGTGGGGCATCCGCCATGCGGGCGCGGTGGCCGAAACGGGGACGGGCGATGAGCTTGCCTTTCAGGTGGCGTTGCGCGCTGCGGCCCCCGCCCGTGCGCCGCAGCCGCCCATGCCCATGCCCGCCGCCGTGCTGCTGGACGCCATGCGCGCCTTCATGGGCGAGGAAGGGCTGTGGGACGGCACCGGCTGCTTTCACCGGGCGGGCGTGTACGACCCCGTGCAGGGGCGTCTGTTGCGCCGGGCCGAGGACATTGGCCGCCACAACTGCATCGACCGGCTGGCCGGGTGGGCCGCGCGCGAAGGCGTGGACCTGGCCCCCAGGCTGCTGCTGGTTTCCGCGCGGGTGACGGCCAGCCTGTTCGCCAAGGCGCGCCGGGCGGGCTTTTCGTTCATCGTCAGCCGCTCGGCCGTGACCACCGCCTCGGTGGACATGGCCGAGGCGCAGGGCGTCACGCTGGTGGGTTTCGCGCGGGACCGCGAGGAGCGCTTCACCGTGTTCGCCGATGCCGGGGGCAGGGTGCTGGAATGAGCCGCGGCCGGGGAACGGAGCACACGGCGGACATGCCGGAGGAGGGCGCGGACGCGGCCCCCGGCCTTGCCGTGGCGAAGGCCTCCGGCGCGGAGGGGGGCGGCGGCTTTGAAGATGCCATTCCCACTCCGGGCATGGGGGATGCCGATGCCGTCGCCGACGTCCCGGCGGCGCACGGCGTCGTCGGCGTGGTGCTGGCGGGCGGGCTGTCCACCCGGCTGGGGCAGGACAAGACCCGGCTGCACCTGCACGGCGAAGCAGCCCCGGACATGCTGGCCCGCACGGCCGCGCTGCTGCGTTCCGTCACCGGCGAGGTGTGGATATCGTGCCGTGGCGGCCGCCCGTGCCCGGTGGCCACGACGGGTGTTGACGGCCCCTATTACCGCCTTAATGACGAGGTGGAAGGCATGGGGCCGTTCGGCGGGGTGATCACCGCCCTGCGCGTGGCCCAGGGGCCGGTGCTGGTGCTCTCGTGCGACCTGCCGTTCATGGAGCGCGCCGTGCTGGAACGGTTGCTGGCCCGCCGGGCCGTGCGGCGGCCGGGTACGGTGATGACCACCTTCCGGCAGACGGAGACCGGCTTCATCGAATCGCTGGTGGCCGTGTACGAATTCGAGGCCCTGCCGCTGTTCCGGCAGGCGCTGGAGGACGGCGAGCGCAAGCTGAGCCGGGTGGTGCCGCCGGACCTGCGCGAGCACATTCCCTATTCGGTGCAGGACGCCCTGCCGTTCTTCAACATCAACTACCCCGCCGACCTGGAAATGGCCCGGCGGATCATCGGTTCGCTGTAACCCGGCGCGCCGCAATGCCCCGCAAGACGCCATGCCCAGGGATGTCGCCATGCCCGGAGATGCTGTCATGACCAGAGATTCCGCCCCCCAGCCGGACGCCGCAGCCGCCCCCGCTCCCGCCCCCGGCCAGGGCAGCCTGACCGACGCGCACGGCCGCAAGGTGCGTTACCTGCGCCTGTCCGTCACCGACCGCTGCAACCTGCGCTGTTCGTACTGCTGGGGCTGCTCCGAGATGCGCTTCATCCCTCACGGCGACGTGCTGCGCTACGAGGAAATGGCGCGCATCGTGGATGTGGCCGTGGAAGAGGGCGTGGAAAAGGTGCGCCTGACCGGGGGCGAGCCCTTCGTGCGCAAGGGGTTGACCGGGTTCCTGGCCATGCTGCACCAGCGCCACCCCGCGTTGGACATCCGCATCACCACCAACGGCACCCTGCTGGCCCCGCGCGCCGCAGAACTGCGCGGCCTTGGCGTGAGCACGGTGAACATTTCGCTGGACACCTTCCGGCGCGAGCGGTTCGCGGCCACCACCGGGCGCGACATGCTGCCCCAGGTGCTGGAGGGCATCCACGCCGCGCTGGACGCGGGCCTGGGGGTGAAGATCAACGCCGTGGCCCTGAAGGGCGTCAACGACGACGAACTGGCCGCCTTCCTCGATTTCGCGCGAACCCATCCTGTTGACGTGCGGTTCATCGAGTTCATGCCCATGGGCGGCGGCACCAGTTGGACCGAAGACCAGTTCTGGGGCGCGCCGGACATTCTGGCGGCGGCGGAACGGCTGGCGGACCTGGTGCCCCTGGCCCCCGGCGAGCGGCGCAAGGGCCCGGCCAAGCTGTGGGGCATTGCCGGTGGGCTGGGCCGCTTCGGGCTCATCACGCCCCTGTCCGACCACTTCTGCGGCGACTGCAACCGCCTGCGCGTGACGCCGGACGGGCGGCTGCGCACCTGCCTGTTCTCCGACCGCGAATACCGTCTGCGCCCGCTGCTGCGCCACCCCCGGCTCGGCATGGACGCGGTGCGCAAGGTGCTGCGCCTGGCCAACCGTCGCAAGCCCCTGGGCTACCAGTTGCTGGCGCGGGTGCGTGCCGGGCAGCTGGCCGAACTGCGCGGCGCGGGGCAGGAGTTGCCCAACGCCCCGTGCGAGGGCGGCACGGCCGTGGCCAACCGCCGCATGAGCGCCATCGGCGGGTAGGGCCTGTTTCCGCCACGGCCCTGTTGTTCCCTGCCAGACCGACCCGCAGGGCGCGGAGCGTGCCCTGCCGCATTCCTTTTCCGCCATCACGTTTCCCGGCGTAACGAAGCGAGGCCGGAACCCCTGGGGGTTCCGGCCTCTTCTCGTCGATGGACCGTCTCCGGTCACTCTCCGCCCCGGCGGGTGCGGGCCGGGGTGGTGCGCGGCGCGCGGGCTGCCCACGCGCCGCGCCGTTGCGGGCTTATTCCGTAACCACTTCCAGCACTTCGTCGCCGTCTGCGTCGGTCACGGTCTTCTGGATGGCCAGCAGCTGCATCCAGCGCTTCACCGTGCCCACGATGACCACGGCCATCAGGCACATGACGATGATGGCCAGCGTGGCGAGCAGGTACAGCCCCTTGGGCAGGTAGTTGTTCATCACGTTCAGGTAGCCCGCCCAGAAGGTGATGCCCACCATGGACAGGCCTGGGATGGCGGTCATCCAGGCGTACTTGGCCTTGTTCATGCGGATGATCATGGTGGTGCCGATCAGCAGGCCCACGGCCGCCAGCAGCTGGTTGGACATGCCGAACAGGGGCCAGATGGTCGAGATGTCGCCGGTGTACACCAGGTAGCCCCACGATGCCGTGAACAGGCCGCTGGTGATCAGGATGCCGGGCATCCAGCGCTTTTCCGAGAACTTGGGAATCACCGTGCCGATCATTTCCTGCAGGAAGAAGCGGCCCACGCGGGTGCCGGTGTCTACGGCGGTGAGGATGAACACCGCTTCGAACATGATGGCGAAGTGGTACCAGTACGACATCAGGTGTTCCATGAACGGGATGGACGAGAAGATGTGCGCCATGCCCACGGCCAGCGACACCGCGCCGCCGGGACGGCCCTGGATGTTTTCGCCCACGGCGGCAGCAAGCTGCGGCAGGTCCACGGGGGTCATGCCCAGCTTGGCGTACACGGCGGGGGCGGAGTTGATGGCGAAGTAGTCGGCGGGCACCAGCACGCAGGCGGCGATCAGGGCCATGATGGCCACGAAGCCTTCGGTGAGCATGGCGCCGTAGCCCACGAACAGCAGGTCGCGTTCGCTGCCGATCATCTTGGGCGTGGTGCCGGTGGCGATGATGGCGTGGAAGCCGGACAGCGCGCCGCAGGCGATGGTGATGAACAGGAAGGGGAACACCGCGCCGGGGATGATGGGGCCGCCGCCGTTCACGAACGGGGTGATGGCTTCCATCTGCAGGGTGGGATGCACCCAGAAGATGCCCACGGCCAGGGCGGCGATGGTGCCGATCTTCAGGTAGGTGGACAGGTAGTCGCGCGGGCACAGCAGCAGCCACACCGGCAGCACCGATGCCGCGAAGCCGTACACCGGGATGGACAGCGCGATGGTGTGCCGCGACATGTTGAACCACGAGGACAGCACCGGGTGCTCGACCACGTAGGGACCGGCCAGGATGGCCAGCGCCAGCAGCACCACGCCGATGATGGAAGCGCCCTTCACGTCGCCGTCGCGCCAGACGTGCAGGTACACGCCCATCAGCAGGGCGATGGGAATGGTGGCGAACACGGTGAAGGTGCCCCAGGCGCTGTCGTGCATGGCGTTGACCACGGCGATGGACAGGCCGGCCAGGGTCAGGATGAGGATGAACAGCACCGCGAACGAGGCCACCGAGCCGGTGAACTTGTCGATTTCCTTGGCGGCGATGTAGGCGAGGCTCTGGCCCTTGTGCCGCACCGAGGCGAACAGCACCACGGTGTCGTGCACCGCGCCCGCCACCACGCAGCCGACGAGGATCCACAGGGTGCCCGGCAGGTAGCCGAACTGCGCGGCCAGCACGGGGCCAAGCAGGGGGCCTGCCGCCGCGATGGCGGCGAAATGGTGCCCGAAGAGCACGTACTTGTTTGTTTCCACGTAGTCGTGGCCATCGGCCATGCGTACCGCCGGGGTCGGCCTGCCGGGCTTAACGCCCAGGACCGTACGGGTCAGGAAAAGCCCGTAGAAGCGATAGGCGATGGCGAAGACGCATAGTGCCGCGAAGACAAGCGTCAATGCGTTCATCATGTTCCTCCGTTGATGCTGTCGGTTTGCCAGTGTTCATGGAAAACTGGCGGGTGCCATGTGTGCAGTTTCCAGCTCTTGGGCGTATAATCGGAGGAAAACATGCTTCATGGCAATGAAGGTTGTTGCGATATGTACTTTTTTACGTGTGGAATGCAGGAAAGAAGCCCCGAAATGCCTGGAGGGGCGGGTAACTGGTGTGCTGAGAGAGGGGGCTGCAGAGGCCACACTGCCGTAAGCAGGATGCCCGGAACGACCGGCTTCCGTCTTCATGGCGGTGCGCCGCGTGCCCTTGGCGCGCCAGAGGCGCCAGTTGCGTGAATGCGGGGGAGTGTCAGGCCTTGCGGCGGCAGCGGAAGAGGAACAGGGCCAGCGCCAGCACGGCGGCGGCCCCCCCCATCCACGAAGAGACGCCCAGCGGCAGGTTCAGGCCGATGCGGGCATGGCAGATGTAGGTGGCGCACACGGCGGTCATGAAGCTGGCGGGCAGGCTGGCCGGCCAGTGGAACATGCCCCCCCGTGCCATGAAGGCCGCGACCGTCCACAGCACCAGCGTTGCCAGCACCTGGTTGGCCCAGCCGAAGTAGCGCCAGATCACCTCGAAGTTGACCTGCGACAAGATGGC
This sequence comes from Desulfovibrio sp. A2, assembly GCF_000226255.1. GTDB lineage: Bacteria > Desulfobacterota > Desulfovibrionia > Desulfovibrionales > Desulfovibrionaceae > Cupidesulfovibrio. Next base: position 109,194 of record NZ_AGFG01000030.1, on the reverse strand, counting down.
CCCCAGCGCGAACAGCGGCACGGCGATGAGCAGGCGGCGGCCACGTTTTCCCTGCTGTATGCCGAGCACGTCGGCGATGGTCAGGCGGGCGGAGCGGAAGGCCGTGTCGCCAGAGGTGATGGGCAGCACGATGACCCCCAGGATGGCCAGAATGCCGCCCGCCGGGCCCATCAGTTCCATGGACACGTCGTTGACCACCTTGCCCGGCCCCCCGGCGGCGATGGCGGCCTGCAACTTCGCGGGGTCTGGGTACAGGGCCATGCCAAGGGTGGCCCAGATGAGCGCCAGCGCGCCCTCGACGATCATGGCCCCGTAGAACACGGGCAGCCCGCTGCGTTCGTCGGGCAGACAGCGGGCCATCAGGGGCGATTGGGTGGCGTGAAAGCCGGAAATGGCCCCGCAGGCTATGGTGATGAACAGCAGCGGCCACATGGGCAGGTCCGGGGGGGGCGATGCCCAGGCCAGGGGGGCGCTGGTGGCGTACCCCTCCACGAACAGGGCGGCGGTAAGGCCCACGGCCATGACCAGCAGCGAACCCGCGAAGATGGGGTAGACCCGCCCGATGAGCACGTCGATGGGCAGGATGGTGGCCAGGAAATAGTAGGCGAAGATGACCACCACCCAGGTCATCACCGGTATGCTGGTCATGTCCGACAGCAGGCGCGCCGGGCCGGTGACGAACACCACTCCCACCAGCACCACCACCACCAGCGAGAAGACCTGCATGAAGCGGCGCATGGAGGCGCCCAGATGGTCGCCCACCACGTCGGGCAGCGAAAGGCCGCCCCGCCGCACGGAAAGCATGCCCGAAAAATAGTCGTGCACCCCCCCGGCGAAGATGGACCCAAGCACGATCCACACCAGCGCCCACGGCCCGTACAGCGCGCCCAGGATGGGGCCGTACACCGGACCGATGCCCGCGATGTTCAGCAACTGGATGAGAAAGACGCTCTTGGCGGGCATCTTCACGTAGTCCACACCGTCGGCCATGGTGCAGGCGGGGGTGGGTCGGGCGTTGTCCGGGCGCATCAGGCGCGCCATCAGGCGGCCGTAGAGAAGGTAGCCGCAGAGAAGCGCGGCAAGGCTTATGGCAAGGTATGCCCCGGGCGGCATGGGTGCTCCTTGGGAGAGATGGCGCGGACGGCATGGTGGCCGACGACCGGGGGGAAAATACCCGCATCCGCCGCGCATGGCAACGCGGCGCGGGGACGCACGCGGACGGCCAGGAAAGCGCGGCAGGGCCGTTTCGCCCGGCGCTACTGCAACTGCTGGCGGGGAATGCGGAACGAGATGCGCGTGCCCCGGCCGGGTTCGCTGTCGATGCGCATGGCGTAGGAGGGGCCGTACATCTGCACCAGCCGCTGGTTGCAGTTGCGCGCGCCGATGCCGTCGTTCAGGCTTTCCCCGACGGCGGCGGGACAATCATGCACGGCCTGCACGGCCTGCGCGGCGTGGGGGCCAAGGTCGCTGGCGGCGGGGGCCAGGATGGCGCTGCGGGTGTCGTCGTCCATGCCCGCGCCGTCGTCCTCCACGGTCACCAGCAGGTGGTCGCCGTCGGCATGGGCGGAAAGGCGCACCAGCCCGCCTTCCTCGCGGGCCAGAATGCCGTGGCGCACGCTGTTTTCCACCAGCGGCTGGATGAGCAGCGGCGGGATGAGCCAGTCGGCCGTGCCGGGGGCAAGGTCGATGTCGGCGCGGATGCGGTCGCCGAAGCGGGCCTGTTCGATGACCAGGTACGAGCGCACCTGCTCCAGTTCCTCGGACAGGCGGATGGCCCCCCGGCTGGAATCGAGGTTGCGGCGCATGTACCGGGCCAGGTCCAGGATCAGGTCGCGCGCCTGGCCGGGCGCGGTGCGGCAGAACGAGGCCACCGTGTTCAGCGAGTTGAACAGGAAGTGCGGGTTGATCTGGGCCTGCAACCGCCGGATTTCGGCGCGGGCGATGAGCTGGTTCTTGATGCCTATCTCTTCCAGTTCGATCTGGGTGGAGAACAGGTCCGCCAGCCCCTTGGCCAGTTCGAAGCGGGTCTGGTCCAGCGGGCGGTTCTTGGTGCCGTACAGCTTGAGGCACCCGAGAATCTCGCCGCCCTTGCGCAGCGGCACGATGATGGCGTCGGTCAGCGGGCAGCCCGACTGGCGGCAGCCGATGGATTCGCGGTCGCGCACGAACAGCGGCTCGCCGTTTTCGGCAACCCTTCTGGTGGCCTGGGTGCGCACGTGGAACCCCGCCAGGTGATGGTCGGCCCCCGCGCCCACGTGGGCCAGCACGATGTCGCCCCCGGTCAGGGCCACGGCGGCCACGTGGGTTTCGGCCTGGATGATTTCCGCCGTGGCCTGCGCGGAGGCGCGCGTGAGGCCCGCGCGCAGATGGATCAGGGTCTGGTTGGCGATGGACAGGATCTGCCGGGCCTGCGTGGAATCGCGCAGGTCACGGAAGTGCAGTTGCAGGCGCAGGGCCTGCACGAACAGCGCGGCCCCCATGGCGTTGATGAGGATCATGGGCAGGCTGATCACCCGCACCAGTTCCACGGCCTCTGTGAACGGTTCGGCCAGCCCCAGCACGAGGCCCATGTGGTAGGTTTCGCCCACCAGCCCCAGTGTCAGGGCCGTGGCCCAGTCCAGCCGCCGTTCCGGAAAGCGCCATGCCACAAGCCCCGCCAATATCCCCTCGCTGAGGGTGGCGAGGCCGCACGGCACCGCGCTGAACCCGCCCACGTCGATGAGGTAGCGGTGCCCGGCGGCGATGAGCCCGGCCCCCGCGCCCACCACCGGCCCGCCGAACAGCCCGGCGGTGATCACGCCCATGGCCCGCAGGTTGGCGAACGACTGGAACACGAAGTTGCCGGTGTAGGTGCCGAGGATGCCGAACAGCCCGAACATGACCACCAGCAGCGCCGTGGCCCACAACGGGCGCGAACGGCCCGGCCCCACTTTGTCCAGCGGGGCGAAGGTCATGATGGCGAAGCCCCCGGCCAGCAGCAGGCCGAAACGCTGGGTGAGGGTGATGAACAGTTCCGGGACGTGGGGGGAGAGTATCGGGTCCATGCGGTCCCCTTGCTAGACGCCCAGCCGGGCGCGAAAATCCCGCGCCCGGTTGCGGCTGACGGTGACCTCGGTGCGGTCCGCGTCGTTCATGACGAGATGGTACTTGCCGTTGATCCACGGCGAAAATTCGGCAATGCGCTCCAGGTTCACCAGCACGGCCCGGTTCACCCGGAAGAACGGCAGCCCGGCCAGGCGTTCTTCCGCGCGGGCCAGGGTGTTCATGTTGTGGCAGGGCACGCGGCCTTCGCCCGTGACGGCCACGATGCGCTTTTCCTCTGCCTCTATCATCACCACGTCGCGCGTGGGGATGAGGCTGATGCGCCCCCCGTGCTCGACAGCCAGACGGTCCACGGGCAGACGGTCCACCGGCTTGGCGTGCCCCAGCGCGCCCAGCAGGGTGGCCACGGCGTTCTGCAGCGGGCGCGCCCCGTCGGCGGCCAGGCGGCCGCGCACCCGGTCCAGGCAGCGGGCAAGGCGGCTGGGGGCCACGGGTTTCAGCAGGTAGTCGAGGGCGTTTTCCTCGAAGGCGCGGATGGCGTGCTCGTCGAAGGCGGTGACGAAGACGAACAGCGGGGCGGCTTCGCCCGGCTGGGCCTGCGTCTGCGCCTCGCGCAGGACGTGGAAGCCGTCGTGCCCCGGCATCTGGATGTCCTGGAGCACCAGGTCGAACCGCTCGTCGGCCAGCTTGCGCAAGGCCTCCGCCGCCGACGCCGCCTCGGCCGACTCCACGTCGGGGTGGGCCGAGAGCAGGTAGGCAAGTTCGTCCCTGGCGGGGCGTTCGTCATCGACGATGAGGACGCGGATGGTCATGATGAGCCTTTCTGTGGGACGGCCGTTTGGGAAAGGGACCCATTTGGGGGGCGCTGGCGGCGCTGGCGGTGCCCGGTGTCCGGTGTCCGGTGACAGGGGGCGGCAGGCAGTGCCGGGCGCAACTGCTCACCCGCCGGAGCGCGCGCCGACGGTGGCCCTTTGCGCCTATCTAGCGCCGGGCAGGGGGGCTGTCCAGAGGGGTGGAAAGGGCCTGAAAACGCGCCGCGCGGGCCTGTGCGGCACGCGCGGCAAGAGATGGGGTCGTGGCGGCGGGGCTGCGCTTATTCCACGGCGGAGGCCACGTCCACCGTGGCGTTGCGGGCAATGCCCACCACGTCGAACACGGTGGACAGATTGGGGGAAACCCCGGTGATGCGCACGGCGCGCCCCAGGCTGCTGGCGTGGCGCACCAGTTCCGCCAGCACGGCGATGCCCGCGCCGTTGACCGACACGGAGGGCTCGAAGTCCAGCACCACGGTGGGCGCGCCGGTCAGCAGCGCCTCTTCGAACACGTGGCGCAGCACCGGTTCGGCCGGGCTGTTCACCGTACCGCGAATGCGCACCACGGCGGCTCCGTCCCGTGCCGCCGCGCCCGCGTCCCCGCCGTCCTGCGCAGCGTCGGTATTCGCCACCCCCGGCCCGGCCACCAGGCGGATTTCCTCTTCCTTGGCCCGCTTGAGGCGGATGCGTTCCTCGGCCCGGGCCAGGGCGTGTTCCAGCGCCTCGCGCCGCACCGGCTTGTTGATGAAGTCGGTGGCGTCCAGGTGCAGCGATTCTATGGCCAGTTCGGTGTCGCCGTGGCCGGTGATGACGATGACCTCGATGCGCGGGTCGGCCTCCTTCAGGGCCCGCAGCACGTCCATGCCGTCGATGCCGGGCATCTTGATGTCGGTCAGCACCACGTCGGGGCGCTCGCGGTCGAAGCGGATCAGCCCTTCCTCGCCGGATTCCGCCGCGATGGGCTCATGCCCCAGCGCCTCCAGCAGCAGGCCGAACATCTTCAGGGTGGGCACCTCGTCGTCAATCACCAGGATGCGCATGGCTGTCGTCCTTCTTCCCGCCGTGGGGCGGGGGCTCGCGGTGGGCGGGCAGGCGCACGTGGAACGCGGTGCCCTTGCCCTCTGTGCTTTCGATGCGGATGTCGCCGCCGTAGTCGCGCACGATGCCGTACACGATGGCGAGCCCCAGGCCCATGCCCTGGCCCGTGACCTTGGTGGTGAAGAAAGGCTGGAATATCTGGTCGCGCAGGGCTTCGGGAATGCCCGCGCCGTTGTCGGCCACGGTGGCCACCACGGTGTCGCCTTCGGCCCGCGTGGAGATGGTGATCACCCCGCGCAGGCCGCCATCGGTGAGGGCGCGGTCGACAATGGCGTCGCGCGCGTTGGTCACCAGGTTGAAGAACACCTGCTGCAAGCGGTTCTCGTGGGCGCGCACCGGGGGCAGTCCCTCGGCCAGGTCCAGCTTCACCTCCACGTTCTGGAGCAGAAACTGGCGCTCCACCAGCGGCAGCACGGCGCGGGTTGGCCGGTTGAGGTCCAGCGGCTCGATGACCGAATCGGACTTGCGGCCGAACGAGCGCAGGGTGTTGATGATCTCCGTGGCCCGGTCCACCTGGGTGCAGATGTCGCGCGCCACCTCGTGCAGGCGCGATTGCGGCACCGGCAGCCCTTGCTCGATGACCAGCGACAGAAAGTCGCTGCCCATGCGGATGGCGTTGAGCGGCTGGTTCAGTTCGTGGGCCACCCCGGCGGACATTTCGCCCAGCGACTTCATCTTGGCCGCCTGGATGATCTGGGCGTCCTTGTCCATCATTTCGGTGATGTCGGTGGTGGACACGATGATGGCGGGCCGCCCGCGATAGCTGATGGGGCAGGCGTGCAGGTTGACGTGGAACACGCTGCCGTCCTTGCGCACCTGCATGGCCTTGGGAATGTTCAGGCAGCCGCCCGCCGCGTCGCCCCCGTCGAACACGGTGTCGAACACGGCGCTGCACTCGCGCACGGCGTCGCCGCCGATCTCGGTGAGCGAAAGGCCCGCCAGTTCCTCGCGGGTGTAGCCGTACATCTCCACGGCGCGGGGGTTGGCGTCCATGATGCGCAGGTCGGTGCAGTCCACCACGAAGATGGGGTCCGGCCCGCTGTCGAACAGCGAGCGGTACTTGCCCTCCGATTCCTGCAACCGCTTGCGGTACAGCCGGATGGACCAGACCATGTTGCGGAACGAGTCGGCCAGCTGGATCACCTCGTCGCCGCCGCGCTTGCGGTAGAACACGCAGGTGGGGCAGCTGTGCAGCTTTTCCGGGGCCTGGCGCGCCCCCCGGCGCTGCTCGTCAAAGTGCCAGCACGGCAGGTCGGTGTCGCTGTAGGCTGGGCAGTCGTGGATGTCCCAGCCCGCGTCGCGCACGTCGAGATCCACGGCGGTGTTGAAGTTGCCGCGCGAAAGATCGTCGGAAATGCGCGTCAGCCGCGTGACCGGCGCGGTGATGTACCGGGCCAGGTAATGGCTGATGAAGAAGGTGATCACCACCACCGCCGTGATGAACCCCAGAAAGGTCACCCGCAGCTTGCCCACCAGGCTGTCCATGTGGTCCTTGCTCAGGCCCACGTGCACGTCGCCGATGCGGTACAGCCCCTCCTTCACCGGCACGGCGATGTCGTAGGCCGACATGCCGAACACATCCACCAGTTGCACGCTCTTGGCCGCGCCGTCGGCCAGGGGGTTGGCCGTGCGCAGGTATTCGGGAAAGGGCTTGATGAAGGTATGGGCCAGCACCGCGCCTTGCGGGTCGGTGACGAAGATGTAGGCGATGAACTGGTGCCGTTCGCGCAGTTGGGCCTCGTCGAAGATCAGCCCCACGAGCTGCGCGGCGTCGTTGTCCAGGATGTACCCCGCCCCGCGCGCGGCCACGCTGTGCGCGATGGCCGCCCCGCGCAGTTCCAGTTCCGCCGTCAGGCCGGAAACCAGGATCCACCGGGCCAGCAGGGCGATGGTGCCGCTGATGGCCATGATGACCACCAGGATGGTGATGAAGAACTTCTGTTGCAGCCCCAGGCGCTGGAAGCGGCGCAGGATCATGGCTGCGCCCCCTCTGGCCGCTCGTCGGCGGAACGTTCTTCCGCAGGCTGTTCCTGTGCGGGGTGGGGCTCCGTGGCTTCCGGCGCGGGGCCGCGCACCCGGCCGGACAGGGCCACGGGCAGGGGGCGCACCTCGCGGAAATCGCGGATCAGGTCGAAACGGCCGTCCTGCAGCCGGGTGAAGTACACCTGGTTCATGCCCTGGCGGCTTTCGGGCGAGAAGGACACGTAGGTGCTGCCGCCAAGCGGATAGTCGCGTAGCGATTCCAGCGCCTGCACCAGGCCTTCGCGGGTCAGGTCGCGCCCGGCGCGGCGCAGCCCCTCCACCAGGATGCGCGCGTTGACGTAGCCTTCGAGGCCGGTGGTGTTGGGGGCCTCGTCGGGAAAGTAGCGGCGCAGCAGTTGCACGTAGTCGGCGGCGGCGGCCAGCAGGTCCGGGGTTTCGCGCGCGCCGGGCGGCGGAACCACCTGCGACATGATCACCGGATTGACCGGCGAATTGCCCAGCAGGCGGGCCAGTTCCTCTGCCCCGGTGAACGACAGGCAGTGGAACACAGCGTGCAGTCCCGCCTGTTCCGCCAGCCGGATGAACCGGGCCGAGGGCTCGTAGGTGCCCACCATGACCACGGCCTGGGCGTCGGATGCCAGGATGCGGCGCAGCCCTTCCTCCACCTTGGCGGTGCCGCGCACGTACGAGCCGCGCGCCACCGGGGCCAGGCCCAGTTCGCGCAGGGCTATTTCCGTGCCGGTCAGCCCGTCGAAGCCGTAGGCGTCGTACTGATAGAACACGGCGATGCGCGTCAGCCCCAGGTCGCGCACCAGGTGGCGCACGGCGGCCGCCGTTTCCTGGTAGTACGAGGCGCGCACGTTGAAAACGTAGCGGTTGAAGGGTTCGCGCAGGCCGTTGGCCCCGGTGAACATGCCCACCAGCGGGATGCGCGCCTCTTCCACCAGCGGCAGCACGCGCATGGTGGTGGGCGTGCCCACGTAGCTGAACAGGGCGAACACGTCGCCGTCGATGAGAAAGCGCTGGGTGTTGGTCAGGCAGCGGGGCGGGTCGTAGCCGTCGTCGGCGGCGGTGACCAGAATGCGCCGCCCGTGCACCCCGCCGGTGTCGTTGACATGGTTGATGTACGACAGCGCGCCGCGCAGGGTCTGCACCCCAAGGTAGCTGGCGTGCCCGGTGAGGGCCAGCGACGAGGCGAGGTGGATGGCGTCGTCGGTGACGCCGGGCGTGCCGGTGTGGTCCGGTTGGCGGGGGTTGTCGGAGTTGCAGGCGGCAAGGAAGGGGCACAGCGCCAGCAGGAGCAGCACGGGTAGAAGCAGCGCGCGACGCCACGTGGCGCGGCGGCGCGGCCCAAACCCGTCAGACCGGATGCCCCCGGTGGGCACGAGGGCCCCTATGGGGTCGGTAGGCCGGGCTCCGTTTGTCGCGGATGGCCGGAGGGCAGGGCGTCGGGGGGCGGTGCACTGCGGTGCTGTGCGCGTGGTCACTCTTGCTCCCTTGCGTGTGGTGCGGGCGGATCGATGTCGCGCCGAGCGGACTGTAGCCTGACGACGGCGGAAAGTTCAAGGGCGCGTGGCGTGCGTCCAAAGGGGGCAAAAGGGCGGGCACGACTGGCGAAATGCCTGCCGTGGCGCGGAAACCGGCGAGGGGTGCCGGTTGCGGGGCGGGGGCGCTGCTCGCGCCCCGTTGTCAGGAATGCGGAGCAGGGCTACACTTTTTGATGGCGCCACGGAACGTGGCCCGGCGTCGGCCCCCTCATGCCGCGCCCACCCACAGGAGCCCGGATGACCTTCGTTCCTTTCCGCGATGCGGGGCGTGCCCGCCCACGCGAGTGCACAGGTGCGGCTGCACGGCTGGCCGCCCTGTTCCGCTTCGGGCTGCCCGTGGCGGCCTGCCTGCTGGTGCTGACCGCCAGCCTGGCCCGCGCCGCCGATGCGGGGCAGGCCGCCTCGCCGTCCGCCGTGTCTTCCTTGACTTCGGGTTCACCCCAGGGCGCGCCCCAGGCCGCCGTGCTGCCGGAGCCGCCGGGCGCATGGCCCGAGGGCGCGGCCTTTCCGGACATCGTCCTGGCCATGCCGTCGCCGGATGCGGGGTGGAACGGGGGGCCGGCCGTGGCCGTGCCCGCGCCCCTGCCGGGAGAGACCCCGGCCCGCAGCCAGACGCTCCGTCTGTCCGACCTGCGAGGCCAGGTGTTCATCGTCAACCTGTACAGTTGGTTCTGCGCCCCCTGCCAGGAAGAAGCCCCGGCCCTGCGGGCGCTGGACGCGCGCATCTCGTCCGCCGGGCCGGGAGGGCTGGCCGGGCGGGTGCGCCTGGTGGGCATTGCCGCCGGGGACGACTGGAATCTGGTGCAATCCTTCCGCCAGCGGCACGGGCTGGTCTTTCCCCTGTTTGCTGATCCGGAACTGGCCCTGCACGGGCAGCTTGGCGGCCTGCCGGTGCCGTTCACCTGGGTGGTGCGGCGCGAGGCCACGGGTTTTCGGGTGTTGTTCACCCTGTCCGGCGCGCTCACCGGCACCCCGGCCCAGTTCCTGGACCGCGTGCTGGCGGCGGCCGGGCCGTTGCCGTGAGCATCGGGCATGCTGGCAGCGAGGGCGGGGGCGCATTGCGCCCACGGGGTGACTTGGGCTACCAGAAGAACATGGAATCGCTGCATGAAGAGCCGTGCCTGGCCTCGGAAGAGGCGGCCCTGGCCCACCTGCTGGAGCACTGCTGGCCGGGCGGGCGCAGCTTCTGTCCGCGCTGTGGCGGCGGGCGGCTGTACGCGCTGTCGGCCGGGCGCTGGCGCTGCGCGGGCTGCAAGTATACCTTCCATCCCTTTTCCGGCCGCTGGATCAACAACGGCAACCTCACGCCGCTGACTTGGCTGCGCCTGCTGCACCTGTATGCGGGCGAGGCCACGGTGCACACCCTGGCCGCCGAACTGGGCCTTTCGTACAACGCCGCCTACAAGGCGGTAACCACGGCGCGCTTCGCCATCCTGGCCCACGCCCCCGACGCCCGCCAACTGCTGGGGCCGGAAACCGGTCTTGGCGGCTACCTGAAGGGCAAGAAGCTGACCGGAGAACCCAGGGGCGGGGGAGGGCAGGTGCCCATTCCGGTGTTCGGCATTCTGGAACGCAACGGGTGGGTGTTCATCGACCTTGTCTCCGGCCTGTCCGCCGAAACGGTGTTCCACTTCAACCACAATTTCCACCTGCGCATCGAACGTTCGGGCAACCTGGTGCACACCGCGCCCTACCGTCATTACGATGCACTGGTGCTGTGCGGCGACGATTCGCTGCCTTACGAGTACATCCGGCGGCGGGCCGACGGCCAGGCGGAGCCGAAGAGCGAGTTCTGGAAGTTCGCCGGGGGACGGCTGCGGGCCTTCAAGGGCGTGTCGCCACAGCGTTTTCCGCTGTACCTGAAGGAACTGGAATTCCGCTTCAACCACCGGCGGGAGAACCTGTTCGCCACGCTGGTGCGCTACCTGTGCGACATGGTGCCCGACGTGCCGGAGATGGACGAGGCCAGGTAGGGGGACCCCCTGTGAGCGGGGCGGGCGACCTTTCCCCCCCCGTGTCCCGCATTCCACCCGCCCCCACCACGCCCACCGGCCAGCCCTCCTTTTCTCTCCCGATTCGTGATTTTTTGCCCCGCATCCGGATTTCCGGTGGCGGGGCTTTTTGTTTGGTTACGGTGTGTTGCGATGGGGTGTGCTGCGGTTGGGGCAGTGCGGCGTGGTGCCAAAGTGTAATTATATGTTTTCTGGCATCATGTAACGGTCGTGAATGATGGCACAAAAAAACCTGCCATGGTGCAGGACCGTGCGCAGGAAACGCGACATTGATGCGCCGCACAGTCGCGCCTAACACCTTGCTCTAACAGGAAAGATGTCCCGTTTGCGCCGCCGGGAACGGCGTGGAGGGGGCAGGGCGCGGCATGTGGCCGTGCCCACAGGGAAAGGGGACTACCATGTTCGCATACCCTGCAACACATGAGGTGCCGGGGGAGACCCCGCTGCCGTTTTCGGGCCTGGGACACGATCTGGGGCTTACGGCATCGCACGCCCGACTGCTGGCATGGATCCCCGTGCGGCGGCCGCGCGATGTCCGGCCGCATGCGGTGTGGCGGCGCGTTACGGCGCGTGCGCGCCGCAGCGCGGGCTATGCGCTTCAGATCGAGCTGGGCAGGGAAACGAGAGGGCGCTGAGCCGGGTGCGCCCAGGCGCGCTCCGGCTTCGCGTTCTTGCGGCAACGGTGCATCCGGTACGCAAGGAGGCATGATGACTGTCAATCGCAGGCAATTTCTCAAGCTGAGCGCGGGCGCCACCCTGGCGGGCGCGTTCGGCGGGCTGGGGATCAGCCTTGCGCCCTCGGTGGCGCGGGCCGAACTCCAGAAACTCCAGTGGGCCAAGCAGACCACCTCGATCTGCTGTTACTGTGCGGTGGGCTGCGGGCTCATCGTCCATACCGCCAAGAATGGCGACGGCCGCGCCGTCAACGTGGAAGGCGACCCGGACCATCCCATCAACGAAGGTTCGCTGTGCCCCAAGGGCGCGTCCATCTTCCAACTGGGCGAAAACAACGCCCGCTCGCCCAAGCCCCTGTACCGCGCGCCCAGCAGCGGCGAGTGGAAGGAAGTGGAATGGGACTGGGCGCTGACCGAAATCGCCAAGCGCGTCAAGAAGACCCGCGACGAATCCTTCCAACTGGCCAACGCGGCCGGTGAAAAGGTGAACCGGACGGAAGCCATCGCGTCGTTCGGCTCCGCCGCCATGGACAACGAGGAATGCTGGGCCTACCAGGTCATCCTCAGAAGCCTCGGCCTGGTGTTCATCGAACACCAGGCGCGGATCTGACACAGCCCCACTGTACCGGCTCTGGCAGAGTCGTTCGGTCGCGGCGCGATGACGAATCACTGGAACGATCTTGCGAACAGTGATTGTGTGTTGATCATGGGCAGCAACGCTGCCGAAAACCATCCCATTTCCTTCAAGTGGGTGCTGCGCGCGCAGGACAAGGGCGCCACGGTCATTCACGTGGACCCGCGCTTCACGCGCACGTCGGCCAAGGCCGACATCTACGCCCCCCTCCGCTCTGGTTCGGACATTCCGTTCCTTGGCGGCCTCATCAAGTACATCCTCGAGAACAAGCTGTATTTTGACGAGTACGTGCGCGAGTACACCAACGCCTCGCTCATCGTGGGCGAGAAGTTCTCGTTCAAAGACGGCCTGTTCAGCGGCTACGACGCGGACAAGCGCAAGTACGACAAGTCGCAGTGGGCCTTCGAGCTGGACGAGAACGGCGTGCCCAAGCGCGATCCGTCGCTGAAGCACCCCCGGTGCGTCTTCAACCTGATGAAGAAGCACTACGAACGCTACACCGTGGACAAGGTGGCCGACATCACCGGCACGCCCAAGGACCTGCTGCTGAAGGTCTACAAGGCCTACGCGGCCACGGGCAAGCCGGACAAGGCGGGCACCATCATGTACGCCATGGGCTGGACGCAGCACTCCGTGGGCGTGCAGAACATTCGCGCCATGGCCATGATCCAGCTGCTGCTGGGCAACATCGGCGTGGCGGGCGGCGGCGTGAACGCGCTGCGCGGCGAATCCAACGTGCAGGGTTCCACCGACCAGGGGCTGCTGGCCCACATCTGGCCGGGGTACAACCCCACCCCCACCACCAAGCAGGCCACCCTGGACCTGTACAACACCATCACGCCGCAATCCAAAGACCCCATGAGCGTGAACTGGTGGCAGAATCGGCCCAAGTACGTGGCCAGCTACCTGAAGGCCCTGTACCCGGATCTTGCCCCGGCGGACGCCTACGACATCATGCCCAGGCTCGATGCGTCCAAGCCCGCCACCTACTACTTCTGGCTGAACATCTTCGACAAGATGGACAAGGGCGACGTGAAGGGCTGCTTCGCGTGGGGCATGAACCCCGCCTGCGGCGGCGCCAACGCCAACAAGAACCGGCGCGCGCTCGGCAAGCTGGACTGGCTGGTGAACGTCAACATCTTCGAGAACGAAACATCGTCGTTCTGGAAGGGCCCGGGCATGAAGCCCGAGGAAATCGGCACGGAAGTGTTCTTCCTGCCGTGCGCCGTGTCCATTGAAAAGGAAGGCTCGGTGGCCAACTCCGGCCGCTGGATGCAGTGGCGCTATCGCGGGCCCAAGCCGTGGGGCGCAACCAAGCCCGACGGCGACATCATGCTCGAGATGATGCACAAGATCCGCGACCTGTACGCCAAGGAAGGCGGCGTGCACGCAGACCCTATCCTGAAGCTGAACATCAAGGACTGGGAGGAACACAACGAGTTCTCCCCGGCCAAGACCGCCAAGCTCATGAACGGCTACTTCCTGAAGGACGTGGAAGTGGGCGGCAAGCAGTTCAAGGCCGGGCAGCAGGTGCCCTCGTTCGCCTTCCTGACGGCGGACGGCTCCACCTGTTCCGGCAACTGGCTGCATGCCGGGTCGTTCACCGACGCGGGCAACATGATGGCTCGCCGCGACACCACGCAGACGCCCGAGCAGGCGCGCATCGGCCTGTTCCCCAACTGGTCGTTCAGCTGGCCGGTGAACCGGCGCATCATCTACAACCGCGCTTCCGTGGACAAGACCGGCAAGCCCTGGAACCCGGCCAAGGCCGTCATCGAATGGAAGGACGGCAAGTGGGTGGGCGACGTGGTTGACGGCGGCGGCGACCCCGGCGCCAAGCACCCCTTCATCATGCAGACGCACGGCTTCGGCGCGCTGTACGGGCCGGGGCGCGAGGAAGGCCCCTTCCCCGAGCACTATGAACCGCTGGAGTGCCCGGTTTCCAAGAACCCGTTCTCGAAGCAGCTGCACAACCCGGTGGCCTTCAAGATCGAGGGCGAAAAGGCGGCGGTGTGCGATCCGAAGTTCCCCTTCATCGGCACCACCTACCGCGTCACCGAACACTGGCAGACCGGCCTGATGACCCGCCGCTGCGCGTGGCTGGTGGAAGCGGAGCCCGAGATCTTCGCCGAAATCAGCAAGGAACTGGCCAAGCTGCGCGGCATCAAGAACGGCGACCGCGTGAAGGTATCCAGCCTGCGCGGCTCGCTGGAAGCGGTGGCCATCGTCACCGAGCGCATCAAGCCGCACAAGGTCATGGGCGCGGAAATCCACATGGTGGGCCTGCCTTGGCACTACGGCTGGATGGTGCCCAGGAACGGCGGCGACACGGCCAACCTGCTCACGCCGTCCGCGGGCGACCCGAACACCGGCATCCCCGAGACCAAGGCGTTCATGGTCGACATCCGCAAGGTGGGAGGTAAGTAGTCATGGGAAAGATGTTCTTCATCGACCTTACCCGCTGCACCGGCTGCCGCGGCTGCCAGATAGCCTGCAAGCAGTGGAAGAACCTGCCCGCCGAGGAAACCCGCAACACGGGCTCGCACCAGAACCCGCCGGACCTCTCGTACGTCACGCTGAAGACCGTGCGCTTCGAGGAGGGCGTGTTCGACAAGAAGATGGACTGGCTGTTCTTTCCCGAACAGTGCCGCCATTGCCTTGAGCCCCCCTGCAAGGGCCAGGCGGACGTGGACCTGGAAGGCGCGGTGCTGAAGGATGAGGCCACCGGGGCCGTCCTGTTCACCGAGCTCACCGCCAAGGTGGACGGCGACATGGTGCGCTCTGCCTGCCCGTACGACATTCCGCGCAAGGACGCGGCCACCGGCCTGCTGTCCAAGTGCGACATGTGCAACGACCGGGTGCAGAACGGCCTGCTGCCCGCCTGCGTGAAGACCTGCCCCACCGGGTGCATGAACTTCGGCGACGAGGCGGAAATGTCCGCCCTGGCCGAAAAGCGCCTGGCCGAGGTGAAGAAGAAGTACCCCAAGGCCGTCCTGGGCGACCCCAACGACGTGCGCGTGGTGTACCTGTTCCAGCGCGACCCCAAGAGCTACTTCGAGCACGCCGTGGCGGAACTGGAATCCGGTCCGCTGACCCGCAAGCAGCTGTTCGCCAAGCTGTTCCGCGTGCGCGCGTAGCCGCAGACGAGCATTGACCAGACCCGCCGCGCCGGTCTTCGGACAGGCGCGGCGGGCTTGTTTTCCCATCATCCCTGCCTCCTTGGGCGCGGGGGCGGTTTCCCGCCTTCCCCCGTGCCGGGCGTCGCGGGCGACCATGCCCATGGTTGTCCGTCGTCGCGCAAGGCGGCATCCCGCGCCGTCCGCGCCTGCCACCCGTGGCGGATGCGGACGGCGCTCCTTTTTCCCGCCCCGGCTTGTGTCGGAACCGGGGCGACGCTAGGATGCAATCCAGAAGCAGGCCAAGGGCGAGTGGCCCGGGCCGCACCAGCCACAGGGAGGACGCCGTGAAGGCAGTGAGCATCATCGGGTTCAAGAATTCGGGCAAGACCACCTGCACGGCGTTGCTGGCCGACGCGCTGGAGGCGCGCGGCCTGACCGTGGCCGTGGCCAAGCACACCCATCACAACCTGGACAAGGCGGAAACCGACACCGCCCGCCTGATGAAGCCGGGCCGCACGGTCATCGGCATTGCCGAGGGCGAATGCGCGGTGTTCTGGTCCACCCGGCGGCACCTGGCCGACCTGCTGCCGCTGGTGTGCGCCGACGTGCTGCTGGTGGAGGGCGGCAAGAGCCTGGGCTGGCTGCCGCGCGTGCTGTGCCTGCGCGAGGCGGGAGAGGCCCAGGCGCTGGACAGGGGGCTGGCCCTGGCCACCTTCGGCACGGTGGAGGCAGAGGGGTTGCCCCGTTTCGACGCCGCCAGCGTGGACGCGCTGGCGGAACTGGTGACGGAGCGCGGCTTCGTGCTGCCGGGGCTGGACTGCGGCGCGTGCGGGCAGCAGGACTGTGCCGGGTTCGCCCGCATGGTGGTGGCCCACCAGGCCGCGCCGGCCGACTGTTGTTCCGTGGACGGGCCGTTGTCCGTCACGGTGAACGGGCACCAACTGGGGCTGAACCCCTTCGTGGCGCGCATCGTGTCCGGGGCGTTGCGCGGCATGTTGGCGGAACTGAAGGGCTATTCACCCGGCTCGGAAGTGGTCATCCGCCTTGCGGAGTAGGAATTTCCGGAAAAACACGTGCCCACTGCCATGAAGAATAGTGGGTGTGATGCGCTAATGTGCCGGAATGGCACGCTAAAAAAAACACGAAAAGCTGCGGCGAAATGCTGGACTCCTGCCGGGAAGTCGACTAATCAGGAATTGTGTCTGGTTGGTTGAACAGTTTGTATAGCTGCCGGGCACACGCCGCAGCGACTGCCGTGGCCGGTTCCCGTATCGGCCCGGATGGCGCGGCGGCGGGGAGACGAGAGTGCCCACGCCCCGAAAAGCGGGCCGCCGCCCTGCCCGGGGCGCTTTTGAGAGACGAGAACAACGGGGCCAGTGCTCCCGGCCCCGCCGATCATGCCTGTTCGGTTCTCCCTCTTGCCCTGCGGGGCCAGGGCGCCCACACCCCTGGCCCCCCCTCTCCTCCCTGTCGCCTTCCCTGCGCGCTCCGCGCAGCCGATGCGAATTTTCCCTATCGCCTTGCCTCCACACGGCGAATCCGCCCTCCGCGCGGTCCGGCATGTCGGCAGTCCCGGACCACTCCGCGACGGCGGTGCGCGTCCGCCGGTTCCCGGTTCCGCCCGTGGCGGAACAGGCGCGACGACGCAGGACAGGCCCGGTGCCCCGTGCACCGGGCCTGTTGCCTTTTCATGTTCCCGTTTCCTTCCCCCCACCGGCATTGTTCCCGTCTGGTCCCGTCCGACACCGCCAGGCCCCGTCTGGCACCATCAGATCCCCCGCAACTCGCGTGTCGCCGCTCTTCATGCCATCCCGCATTCGTTCCCGCTCGGCCCTGCGGTGCGAAAGAAAGGTATGCATCAGGTGCCTCTGTATCTTTTTGCATACAATAAAACAAAATGGTGCGTACTTGAACAAAATGCGTCGGCTGCTATTTCGTTATGTACATGCCAGTCGGACCGCGTCATCGCCACGCGGTGGTCCGGCGCGTCCGCTTCGGGCATGGCGTACCGTGGCGAACAGGAGGCAGGAAATGCTAGGCAGGCGCAGGTTCATGCAGGGGGCGATGCTGGCGGTGGCGGGTACGGTGCTGGGCAAGGCCGTGCCCCCGGCCACGGCGGCGCCCGTGCCCAGAGTGGGGCGGCAGGCCCCCGGCTATTTTCGCATGCTGCTCGGCGACGTGGAGATTACCGCGCTGTATGACGGCGGGGTGCCCATTTCTCCCAAGCTACTGCACGGCGCGCCGGTGGCCGAGGTGAACAGGCTGCTGGATGACGCGTATGTCGATCCGCAGGCGGGCATCCCCGCGTCCATCAATGCGTTTCTCGTCAACACCGGGCGCAACCTGGTCCTTGTCGATACCGGGGTGGGCACCTACTTCGGCGACAAGGCCGGGCTGTTGCCGCAGAGCATGGTCGAGGCCGGGTACCGGCCCGAACAGGTGGACACCGTGCTGCTCACCCACCTGCATTCCGATCATGCCCTGGGTCTGGTGGACGGGGCGGGCAAGCCGCTGTTCACCGGGGCCGAGGTGCGCGTGCACGAGGCGGAAGTGGCCTACTGGCTCAGCCCCGGCGCGGAGAACCGCGTTACCGAGGGGCAGCGCGTCGTGTTGCCCGCGCTGCGCGCCGCCGTGGAGCCGTACCGCGCCGCCGGGACGTTGCGCGCCTTCAAGACTGGCGAGGCACCGGTGCCCGGCGTGGCGGCGGAACCCATCCTTGGCCACACGCCGGGGCACTACGGGTTCCGCGTCGGATCGGGCGGGGCCAGCCTGTTGTGCTGGGGCGACGTGGTGCACTGCATGGATGTGCAGTTCCCCCGCCCGGCGGTGACCATCGACTTCGACGCGGACCAGGCCAAGGCGTATCCCGCGCGCGAGAAGGTCATGGCCCGCGCCGCTCGCGAGCGGCACTGGGTGGCCGGGGCGCATCTGCCGTTTCCGGGCATCGGGCGCGTGCGCGCCAGGGATGGGGGCTATTCCTGGCTGCCCGCCCCGTACGCGGCACTGCCCATGGGGTAGGGGCCGTAAGGGCAGGGCGTATGCGGCACGGGCGATCCGCCGCAAGATGAACGGGGCATGGCCGTGAGTTTCCGGCCATGCCCCGAACGCATGCAAAAGGCGCGAAACCGTGACGGTCAGCGCTGTCCGCTGCCCATCTGCTGGATGATGGCACGCAGCCGTTCGGCCATCAGGGCAAGCGCACGCACGGCCTCGCTGGCGGCTTCCATGCCCCGCGCCGATTCGGCGGCCACGTCGTTCACCTCGGCCACGGCGCGGCTGATCTGGTCCGACGCGGCCGACTGCTCTTCGCTGGCGGCGGCGATGGACTGCACCTGCCCGGCGGTGTTGTCCGCGAATTCCACGATGCGCCGCAGCGCCCCGCCCGATTCCTCGGCAAGGCCCGTGGCGTCGGCCACGGCCTGGGTGGCCGTGTCCATGTTGCCCACGTTGCGCTGGGCGGCGGTCTGGATGGCCGAGATGCGGGTTTCCACTTCCTTGGTGGCGTTGGTGGTCTTTTCCGCCAGCTTGCGCACCTCGTCGGCCACCACGGCAAAGCCGCGCCCCGCGTCCCCGGCGCGGGCCGCCTCGATGGCCGCGTTAAGCGCCAGCAGGTTGGTCTGGTCGGCGATTTCGTTGATGACGTTGATGACCTCGCCGATGGATTCGGCGTCGCGCCCCAGCGACTGCATGTCTGCGCGCAGGCGGGTGGCGATTTCATGCACCCGCGAGATGGACTGCCCGGCGGTCTGCACCACCTGCGCGCCCTTCTGGGCTTCTTCGCGGGTGGACCTGGAGGCGTCGGCGGCCAGGGTGGCGTTGCGGGCGATCTCCATAACCGTGGCGTTCATCTGGTCCATGGCGGTGGCGGTTTCGGCCATGCGGGCGCGCTGCACCTCGGCCCCGGCGCTTACCTGCTGGGTCTGGGCGGCCAGTTCCTGCGAGGCGTCGGTGAGGTCCCCGGCTATGGCGGCGGCTTCGCCGGCCACCCGGCGCATGGTTTCCACCAGCGCGCTCACTTCCTGCTCGCGCGCGGTGGCCGCGTCCATGGCGGCGCGGGCCTGCTCGGCCTGGTGACGGGCCTCGTCGCCCTTGGTGGCGCAGTCGGTCAGGGTTTCCTTCAGCCGGTCCACCATGGCCGCGAGGTCGTCGCGCAACAGGCCGAACTCGCCCGGCAGGTTGCCCTGCGCCGTGGCGTCCAGCCTGCCTGCCGCCACCTCGCGCGAGAAGGCCTGCAATACCGCCAGCGAACGGGTGATGCCAGAGATCACCGCCAGCACGAACAGGGTTATCAGCACGCCCATGCCCGCCTCGATGACGGTGTTCACCGTCTTCACGAGCCCGGCGATGTCGTCGGCCTTTTCCTCGTATGTCTTGCGGATGTCCGCCAGGGCCGGTTCCACGGCGCGCCCCGCCTGGATCATGGCGTCGGTTTCGGCAACCACCCTGAACACCTCGTCCAGCGAGGCGTTGTAGCGGGCCAGGGTGGAACGGCCCTTGTCGCACATGGCCGCGTTGCCGGGGTCGCCCGCGGCGATGCGCTGGAGCAGCGAATCCACGGTGGCGATGTGCTTGCGGGTCTTGTCCGCCCACTGCTGTTCCTTGCGCATGAGGAAGTTCTTTTCCTGCCTGCGGGCCTGCAACAGTTCCGTGTTGGCGTCCACGGCCAGGGCGCGCAGTTCCAGGGCGTGTTCGACCTTGGCCGATCCCACCCAGCTGGCGGCCACGATGGCGGCCAGGGCCACGAGAACGGAGGCAAGCAGCAGGTACAGTCTGGTTTTGATCCCCATGGATATGCTCCTCTTTGAAAACGGGGGCGATGGTGCGTGGCTGCGGGCGACGGGTGTCGATGGCCGGGGCCTGGTGTGCTGGGGCTTCGAAGCGACCGGCATGGCATCGTGCTGTATGCGCTCACCCCGCCTTGGGTCGCTGATCCGATACGAGCAAGCTTCGTTCCATAATTCACATGGAGGTGTTGTGTTGTGATTTCAGTGTATTGACCATTGCGTGTGAAGTCGCTCTTGTCCTGTGGCAGGGAATGCGCTACCGCTGTGAAAAGTTTTGCAACGTTTTGCATCGTTTTGCCGTTCCGGACGCGCGGGCGGCTAGAAGCGGGCAGGGGGGCCGGAATGACCACTGCGACAAGGGAAGGCATGGCTTCGGAATTGGGGCCGCTGCTGCAGGGGCTGTTCGACCGGCCGGTTGCGGCGCGCACCCTGCTGGACCGCATCCCCTTGCCGCTGGCGCTGGTGTCGGCCGAGCGGCGAGTGGTGTTCCTGAACCAGGCGGCCTGCGCGCTGACGGCCATGTCGCGCGAACGGGCCCTGAACCTGCCCTGCCGGTACGTGTTCCGGTGCAGCCTGTGCACCGTGGGCTGCCCGCTGGACGTGGTGGACAAGTCGCCGTCCGCCGCCGTGGCCCCGGTGGCGCGCGAGGCGGACATCGTCAACGCCGACCGGGCGCGCATCCCCGTGCGGGTGACCTGCGGCGCGCTGACCGGGGCCGACGGCAGCCGGGTAGGGTATTTCGAGACGCTGGAGGACCTGCGCCTGTTCCGCCCGTCCGAGGCCCGGCCGGAATGGCCGCAGGGCTTCGGCGACATGTTGGGGCACAGCCCCGAGATGGAGCGGGTGTTCCGGCTGCTGCCGGGCATCGCGCAGACGGATTCCTCGGTGCTGGTCACCGGAGAGACGGGCACCGGCAAGGACCTGCTGGCCGAGGCGGTGCACAACGCCTCCAACCGGGCCAAGGGGCCGTTCGTCAAGGTGAACTGCGGCGCGCTGCCGGAAAGCCTGCTGGAGTCGGAGCTGTTCGGCCATCAGAAGGGGGCTTTCACCGGCGCGTCGGAGAACAAGCCCGGCCGGTTCCGCCTGGCCCACAACGGCACGCTGTTCCTCACCGAGGTGGGCGACCTGCCCTTGCCGTTGCAGGTCAAGCTGCTGACCTTCCTGGACGACAAGATCATCCACCCGCTGGGATCCACGCGCGGGGTGCACGTGGACGTGCGGATCATCGCCGCCACCCACCGTGACCTGCGGGGCATGGTGCGCGAAGGGCGCTTTCGCGAGGATCTGCTGTACCGCCTGAACGTGGTGCGTTTTCATCTGCCGCCCCTGCGCGAGCGGGGCGACGACGTGGCCCTGTTCCTGGCGCACTACCTCAAGGTGTACGCGGGCATGTTCGGCAAGCGGATCTCCGGCTTCACCCCGGCTGCGGAGCGGGCGCTGCTGGACCATGCCTACCCTGGCAACGTGCGAGAGCTGCGCAACATCGTGGAATACTGCGTCAACGTGTGCCAGGACACCCACGTGGATCTGCCGCATCTGCCCCGCTATCTGCTGGAGGAGGGCGTCGAGACGCACGGCGGACCACGCGACGGGCGGCCAGGGCGGAGCACGGCCCCGGCTGGCGGCAGGGTGGATGCGCCCCGCGCCGTATCTCGTGCCACGCCCGGTGTCCGGGCCACGGACACGCATGCCGCTGGCGCGGGAGTCGACGGCACCTGGGCCGACGCCGAGCGCCGCCTGATCATGGAGGCGCTGCTGCGGGCGCGGGGGCGGCGCGGCGCTGCCGCCGCCGAACTGGGCTGGGCGCGCACCACGCTGTGGCGCAAGATGCGCCAGTATGGGCTGGATCAATGACTCCGCTCCGGTGCGGACGGGTGAGGAACGGCGAAACCAGGCCATGCCTGGCCAGACGCGACGAGAGGGAGTGACGGAATGAGCGATGCGACGCCCCGGAACAGGGCAACGAAGGAACCCCCCGTGCGCGGCAACGTGCTGGTGGCCCTGCACCGCGATGCGGTGGCCCCCCGGTTCGACCGGGCCACCGAGGCGTGGCTGGGCCGCATCGACGGCGAAGGGGGGCTGGCCCGTTCACGCACCATGGTGCTGGCCAACGCCTCGGCCGAGGAGCTGTGCCGGATCATTCTGACCGAAAACGTGAGCACCGTGGTCTGCTGCGGCATCGAGCAGGAATTCCACGACTATCTCACCTGGAAGCGCATCACCGTGCTGGACGGGGTGGTGGGCGGGCGCGACGCCATCATCGGCGCGTTGCTGGCGGGCACCCTGAAGGCCGACGCGGTGCTGGGCGGGGTGTAGCGCCCGTCCGGCGAGCGCGGGGTGTCCGGCGGGATGCGATCAGCCGGGCACGCGTTGCTGGTCTTTTCCTGCGGAGTGCGCCGCTATGTCGCAAGATGTTGCAAAATGATGCGTTACGCGTGTTTCCGCAGCGCTCCGCGCCAGCTCCCGCCTTGCGTCGTCAGATCGTGTCGCCTCCAACATGCCGCAACATTGTGCTAAATATTGCTGGAACAGTGTTTGCTATGTATTTCACGAGCCACCGCAGCGGATGCGCGTGAGCACTGTTTCCAGATGTCCAACCTCTGCCTGGCGGAGCGATGTCCGGAACCGGCCCGGCCTGTCCGGGCCGGGGCCGAGCCCCTTCGCCGGACAGGCCAAAGGCCGGTGCACCATGTGGATGACCTCGGTGCTGGTGTTCGATACCGATACCGCCTTCGCCCGGCACGTGGCCGAACTGCTGGGGGGCGGGGGCAGCGCCTGCGTGGTGGCGGCCGAGCCGGACGACGCGCGCCGCCTGCTGGCCACGGGGGGCTTCAGCGTCTTTCTGTTCGGCTGCGCCGAAGGGCCGCCCTGTCCGTTGGGCCTGCTGGATTCCGCGCGCAGACTGGCCCCGCACATGGGGGTGATCCTGATGGTCCGGCCGGACCAGGTGCGGCTTTCCATCCAGTGCATGAAGCGCGGCATCGACGACGACATCCTGATTCCGTTCGACATGGATTCCATGCTGCGCAAGGTGGCTGCGGTGGCGCAGCGCCGCCGCCTTGTTCCCCCGCCGCCGGTCGCGGACCGCGACGCGCCCGGATCGCACGACGCCTCTTGAAGCCGCGCCTGCGCGTCTTGCCGCCCCCCATGCCGCCCCCCCCCTGCCGGGATGCCACGCCGGAATGCCGCGCGGCCCGGCCGACGCCCCGCATCGTGGCTTTTGGTCGCGTCCGTCATGCAGGGGCGAGAGCGGCACCTCGGCGCGGCGACGTATAGGCTCCCGCATGCGGGGGCATGCCGAACATTCTCCTGCATCTGCTTGCGCATGCGCCGACCGGGGAGTAGGGTAGGGTGCTCCGCACGGTCGGGCATGACAGGAGAATGCAACAAAATATGAATCCACGTGTACTCGCGGACCTCAGGAAATTTCTGAAAATTGCCGATCATACTCCAGGCCGGTTGCGGCTGAAGGTGGACCTTGCCGTCCTGCGGCATCCGTCCGCCGCGCAACTGCGCGCCCTGACGCCCGAAACGTGGCCCGGGCTGCGCGGAACCCGTTTCGACGTCTTCACCTCCACGCTCACGCTGGACTACGATCCGGCGGTACTGCCGGGGGAGTTGTTCGAGGAGCTGCTGGCCGCGCCCGACGAGGCGCAGGCCGTGCGGATCGCGGCCAGGCTGTGCGGCGTTGCGCCCGTCTGACCGATACGGGGAAAATCATGTTGCACTGGCAGGGGCATGATTAGGCTGTTCTGGGTGGAATAGGGCGGAGCTGGACAAACAGGGCAGAAGCGGGCCGGGCCGCGGCGCGGCCGAACGCTGCGCCGCGACGTGAACGTTCCGGACGGGAGAAGACACATGACGCTGGCCAAGAAGCTGATTCTGGGGTTCGGTCTTGTTCTGGTGCTGCTGGTGGCGATGGGGGGGATTTCCTACAAGGCGTTGTCCGACGCCACATTCGGTTTCACGGATTACCGGCGCACCGCGCGCGGTTCGCTCATGAGCGGGGGCATCATGACGAACATGCTCCAGATGCGCCTTGGCGTGCTCAGCTTCATGAACACCTCGTCGGAGACGGCACTGCGCTCCTACGAGGAGGCCCGCGCGGAATTGGCCAAGGGGCTGGACGAGGCCGACAAGTCCATCAAGAATCCCGACCGCCGCAAGCATCTGGCCACCGTGGCCGATGCGCTTGCCCAGTACACGGATGGCGTGGCCGAACTGCGCAAGCATGACCAGGAACGACAGACCGAAATCACCATCCTGAACACCCTGGGGCCGCAGCGCATGCAGGCCCTTGCCCAACTGGCGGAATCGGCGCAGCGCGAAGGCGACGTGGTGGGCGCTTCCCGCGTGGAGGCGGTCATGCGGGCCATGCTGGAATTGCGCGTGGCCGTGGTCAAGATGATGGCCGACACCGACGTCAAATGGCTGGAACAGGCCAAGCAGGATGCCATACTGGTGGGCGAGGCGTTCAACCGTCTTATCGCCGACGTGCGCAACCCGGTGCTGCGCGACCGGGCGCGCGAGCTGTACCAGCAACGCACCGACTATTTCTCGGCCTTCGAGCGCATGTCCGCGGCGGCCCTGAAGCGTGACGCGGTGTTCACCCAACGCCTGGCCAAGCTCGGCCCGGCCATCGCCCAGGCGTGCGACGCCATCCAGAACAGCTACGAGGCGGAACAGCGCGAGATCGGCCCGCGCGTGCAGGCGTCCAACGAGCAGGCCCAACTGCTGACCGGGGGCATCGCCCTGGTGGCCGTGGTGGCGGGCGTGGCCATCTCCTGGCTGCTGATCCGGGTGGTCATGGCCCAGTTGGGCGCGGACCCGGCGGCGCTGGCCGCCGTCACCCGGCGCATCGCGGCGGGCGACCTGGACGTGTCCTTCGACGCGGACGGCGGCAGGCTGCGCGGCGTGTACGCCGACATGAAGGACATGGTGGACGGCCTTGTCTCGGTGATCACCGAGGTGCGCGCCGGGGCGGAGAACGTGGCCTCGGGCAGCGAAGAGCTTTCCGCATCGGCCGAAACCCTGTCGCAGGGGGCCACAGAGCAGGCCGCCTCCATCGAGGAAATTTCCTCGTCCATGGAGGAAATGGCCGCCAACATCCGCCAGAACATGGAAAACGCCCGCCAGACCGAAACCATCGCCGTGCAGGCCGCCACCGACGCGGAAGCGGGGGGCAAGGCCGTGGGCGATACGGTGGGGGCCATGCGCGACATCGCGGCCAAGATTTCCATCATCGAGGAAATCGCCCGCCAGACCAACCTGCTGGCACTCAACGCGGCCATCGAGGCGGCCCGGGCCGGGGAACACGGCAAGGGCTTCGCCGTGGTGGCGGCCGAGGTGCGCAAGCTGGCCGAACGCAGCGGCGAGGCCGCGGCCGAGATCAGCGACCTTTCCTCATCCAGCGTGGCCGTGGCCGAGCAGGCGGGCGAGATGCTGACCAAGATGGTGCCCGGCATCCGCCGCACGGCCGAACTGGTGCAGGAAATCGCCGCCGCCAGCAACGAGCAGAACGTGGGCGCGGAACAGGTCAACAAGGCCATCGCCCAGCTCGATCAGGTCATCCAGCAGAACGCCTCGGCCTCCGAGGAAATGGCCTCCACGTCCGAAGAGCTTTCCAGCCAGGCCGAACAGTTGCAGGCCACCGTCTCGCGCTTCCGCGTGGCCTCGATGGACGGCGGCGCGGTACGCGCGCCGCGTCGCGCCCAGCCCGCCGCGGCCCCGCGCGCCGTGGCCGCTCACACCCCGCGCAAGGCGGTGCCCGGCAAGGGCGGCAACATCGCCCTGGACATGGGCGCGGATGCGGACGACAGCGAGTTTGAACGCTTTTAGCGCTTGGGCCTTGGGAGGCAGCATGTACGAGACCAGCCAGTATCTTACCTTCACCCTTGGCGAAGAGGTGTTCGCGCTGGACATCGGCACCGTGCGCGAGGTGCTGGAACTGACCGCCATCACGCGCATACCCCGCACGCCGGAGTTCATGCGCGGGGTCATCAACCTGCGCGGCCGCGCCGTGCCCGTGCTGGAACTGCGGCGCAAGTTCGGGATGGACCCGGTGGCGGACACCGTGAACACCTGCATCATCATCGTGGAGGCCGAGCTGGAGGGCGAGGCCGCCGTCATCGGCGCGCTGGTGGATTCGGTGCGCGAGGTCATCGAGATTCCGGCCGACGCCGTGGAGCCCGCGCCGCGCATGGGCACCGCCGTGCGGCAGGACTTCATCCGGGGCATGGGCCATCGCAACGACGGCTTCGTGATCATCCTGGACGGCAACCGCATCTTCTCGGTGGAGGAACTGGCCGCCAGCGGTGTTGCGGTGGGCGGAACGCTGCCGGGCGAGGACGCCATGCCCGCCGCCGTGGCTTCGGGCGACGGCGCGGCCATGTAGCCGCCTGAACGGCCCGCCTGCGGCGAGCCGGGCCAGGCAGAAAAGGACACGACGGGGCCGGGCGCATGCGCCCGGCCTTTTCCGTCGCTGCGGCGCGGCGGGTGGGCCTTGCGTCGCCCCGGTGTTCCGGGTAGCCTTGGGGCATGGTCCGAAGCCCCGGCACCCGGAAAGGGCGTGCGGCGGCACCGGGTATCGTTCACACTGTGCGGCAGCAGCATGCCGCGGGAGTCATGCCAGTGAGCGCGACAGACGCCACGCAACCCGCCGCCGGAACCGGCGGCCGCACGTCGGGCCGCACGGCCAAGCGCGCGTGCGCGCCGAGCATGCCCGACGGTCCGGACGCGGTTGCCGCGCCGGGCGGGGCCGATCTTGCCGACGCCACGGTGTGCCAGCAGCACTGCGAGCACACCGAGGTCATCGCGCGGGTGCGCGCGCGGCTTGCCCCGGACGAGGACATGGCCGAACTGGCCGCCACCTTCCGGCTGCTGGGCGACCGCACCCGCGTGCGCATTCTCGAGGCGCTGGCCTGCGACGAACTGTGCGTGTGCGACCTGGCCGCCGTGGTGGGCCACAGCCAGTCGGCCGTCTCGCACCAACTGCGCCTGCTGCGCGCGGCCAAGCTGGTGCGGGTGCGCCGCGACGGCAAGAACGCCTTCTACACCCTTGATGACGACCACGTGCGGCACCTGTTCCGCCAGGCGCTGGACCACGTGCAGGAAAGCCGCTGACCCGGCGGCGGGAGAACGCCCCATGACCCAGCCCGACCAGTCGGCCCCACCCCTTTTGTCCCGGCCCGTTGCCGCCCGCGTCCCGGCAGTTTCGGTCGCCCGGGTGCGCACGTTGGCCCTGCGCGTGGCGGCCTGCCTCGCCCTGTGCTGCGGCCTTGCCGCGCTGCCCATGCCCACGGGCATGCCGCGCGCGGGCATCCTTCCGGCGGTCGCGCAGGCCGATATGACCGTGGGGCAGACGGTGTACGTGCCGGTGTATTCCTCGGTGGTGTACGGCAACCGGGGCCGCACCCTGAACATCACCACCATGCTTTCGGTGCGCAACACCGACCAGCGCATCCCCATCACCCTCATGGAGGTGCGCTACGTGGACGAGAACGGCAAGACCGTGCGCACCTATCTGACCGAGCCCCGCCAGTTGCCGCCCCTGGGGTCGGCCCAGTTCGTGGTGGAGGAATCGGACACCCTCGGCGGCGCGGGCCCCGCGTTCATCGTGGTGTGGCGCGCGGCGGCGCAGGTGTCGCAACCCCTGGCCCAGGGGGTGATGATCGGCACCGTGTCGTCGCAGGGCATTTCGTTCATCACCGAGGGAAAGGTGGTCGGCAACGCCAGGTGACGGGTTTCGCAAGTGCGGCGCGGCGTCGGTTCGCACCCGCATCTTGCGTCCCTGCTTCAGGGATGATCGCGCGGTCCTTCGGGCCGCGCTTTTCTTTTCCGTCGGTTGCGGCCCCTTCGTAACCGCGTCGCCTTGCCCGCCGCTCGCCGTCCGGCGCGGATTTTCGTTGACAGCGGGGGCACGTTCGGGTGAATTGGTTCAACCAGTGAATGGTTGTACCAATTTTGCAGCCGTTCGCGCATCCCACTGCCCCGGGAGGGCCGTTGCGTGAAAGCGCAGATGACCCCCGCCTTCAAGCCCGCGCGCCGCATCCGCCTGCACGAGGAAATCGTGGGGCAGATTCGCGACCTCATCGAGAAGGGCGAACTGAAATCCGGCGACAAGCTGCCCCCCGAACGCCGCCTGGCTGAACTGTTCGGGGTCTCGCGCCATTGCGTGCGCGAGGCCATCCGCTCGCTGGAACAGCAGCGCATCGTCACCAGCCGCCTTGGCGACGGCACCTACGTGCTGGACGACACCGAGGAAACGCTCATCGAGCCGCTGGCCGCCATCATCGAACAGCGCCGCGCCAAGCTGCGCGAGGTGCTGGAGTTCCGCCGTCTGCTCGAACCGCAAATCGCCGCGCTGGCCGCGGCCCACGTCAGCGACGGCGACCTTGCAGCCCTGCGCCGCGCCCTGGACGCCCAGGTGGCCGAGATAGAAGGCGGCAACACCGGCTCCGACGCCGACGTGGAATTCCACATGATCATCGCCCGCGCCACCCGCAACACGGTGGTGCAGGAAGTGCTGACGCGCCTGCACGACATTCTCAGCGACAGCCGGGACTTCACCCTGCAGACCGAAGATCGCCGCCAGTGGGCCGTCGCCACCCATGCCAACATCCTCGCCGCCATGGAGGCGCGCGACCCCCAGGCGGCCTTTCGCGCCATGCACGAACATATTCTGCACGTCGAGGAAATAGCCCTCGAATGGTCGGGGGAATGACCCCATGAGCACCCACGCATGACCACGCAGGCGGCAAGACCACTCACCACGCGCCCCGGCGCGTCCGGAACGCCCGGCGTATCCGGAACGCCCGGCGCGCATCACGCCATCGACGCCCAGGGCGAGGCACGCCCGGTGCGGGCAAGGCCCGCGCCGCCCATGTTCGCCTGGCAAAGGAGGGACATGATGAAGGAAGTTCGCGACAAGGCACGCCAACTGATGAAAGGCTACTGTCGGGTCTGCCCGGTTTGCAACGGCAAGGCCTGCGCGGGCGAGGTGCCCGGCATGGGCGGCCTGGGCACCGGCGCGACCTTTGCCGCCAACCTTGACGCCCTGGCCGCCGTGCGCCTGAACATGCGCTTGGTGCACGACGTGAAGGAGCCCGACACCTCCACCACCGTGTGCGGCATGGCGCTGGACATGCCCGTGCTGGCCGCGCCCATCGGCGGCGTGTCCTTCAACATGGGCGGCGGCGTGAGCGAGGAAGACTACGCAGCCGCCGTGGTGGGCGGCTGCGCCGAGCGCGGCATCATCGGCTGCACCGGCGACGGCGTGCCCCCGTTCATCATCGACGCGGGCTTCGCGGCCATCACCGGCGCGGGCGGGCGGGGCATCCCGTTCATCAAGCCGTGGGACGGCGCGGAACTGGACGAAAAGCTCGACCGCGCGCTGGAACTGGGCTGCCCGGCCATAGGCATGGACATCGACGCCGCAGGCCTCGTCACCCTGCGCAAGATGGGCCGCCCCGTGGGCCCCAAGACCCCGGCGGAACTTTCGCGCATTGTGGCCAAGGTCAAGGCCAAGGGCATGGCGTTCATTCTCAAGGGCATCATGACCACCATCGACGCCAGCCTGGCGGTTGAGGTGGGCGCCGACGGCATCGTGGTGTCCAACCACGGCGGCCGCGTGCTCGACCATGCCCCCGGCACGGCCGAGGTGCTGCCCGAAATCGCCGACGCGGTGAAGGGGCGCATCGCCATCCTGGCCGACGGCGGCGTGCGCGACGGCGTGGACGTGTTCAAGATGCTGGCCCTGGGGGCCGACGCCGTGCTGCTGGGCCGCCCGTTCTCCATCGCCGCCGTGGGCGGGCTGAAGGACGGGGTGACCATGCTGGTGGATTCCATCAAGGGCCAGCTGGTGCAGGCCATGGTGCTGACCGGCAGCGCCAATGTTGCGGCCATCGGCCGTCACGCCCTGCGCATGTAATTGCAAATGGTCTTTTCACTTGTTGGCTTTGTCAAACTTCGCCTGCCATAGCCTTGCTGTCCTTATCCGTAAGACTCGCGCTACGCGCTCGCCTAACGGCTAAGGCTCGGTCGAATACGATAAGAGTACGCGCTGCGGTCCTCATCCGTAAGACACGCACTGCGTGCTCGCCTAACGGGTGAGGCACTCCCTCATGGCAGGCTCGTTTTCCGCGCCAACAAACGAAAATCTTCATTTGCAATCCTGAAGGATATCCGGTCCGGCGGCCGCCCGCATGGCGCGCCGCCGGGCCATCAAACCCGCGCCCGGCCCGACGCCAACCCCGTCGCCGCGCGCCACGGCCGAAACCTCGCGGGCCGCGCAATGCCCGCATCGCGGAGTGCCAGACATGCTTCTTTCCCTCGCGCTGTACCTGATTCTTGGCGCCATCGCGGGCATCCTTGCCGGGCTGCTCGGCGTGGGCGGCGGGCTGGTCATCGTGCCCATGCTCAATTTCGCGTTCGAATGGCAGGCCATTCCGCACGAATTCATGCAGCATCTGGCGCTGGGCACCTCCATGGCCAGCATCATGTTCACCTCCATTTCCAGCTTCCGGGCGCACCACAAGCGCGGCGCGGTGCTGTGGAACGTGGTGTGGCGCATCACCCCCGGCATCATCACCGGCACGCTGCTGGGCACATGGGTGGTGGCCCAGCTTTCCACCAATTTTCTCAAGGGCTTCTTCGTCTGCTTCCTGTACTGGGTGGCGGCGCAGATGCTGCTGAACATCAAGCCCAAGCCCTCGCGCGAACTGCCCGGCGGCATGGGCATGTTCGGCATGGGCAACGTCATCGGCGCGGTGTCCAGCCTGGTGGGCATTGGCGGCGGCACGCTGTCGGTGCCGTTCATGGCGTGGTGCAACGTGGCCATGCATACGGCCATCGGCACCTCGGCCGCCATCGGGTTTCCCATCGCGGTGTCCGGCACCGTGGGCTACATAGTTAACGGGCTGGCTACCCAGGGCCTGCCCGCGAACACCTTCGGCTTCGTTTACCTCCCCGCTCTGATCGGCATCGTCTGCGCCAGCGTGCTCACGGCCCCCCTTGGCGCCCGGTTGGCCCACAGCCTGCCGGTGACCAAGCTCAAGCGCATCTTCGCCGTGTTGCTCCTCGTCATGGCGACGCGCATGCTGATCGGTCTCCTGTAGACGAAACTCCTCCCGCTGAAGGTCTTCTCACGCACGGCCCCCGGCGCCCCTACGCCGGGGGCTGCTGCGTTGTAGGGCGGGCGGCATCGCCGTGCCGTTTCGCGCGGCAGGGCGGGGGGTTGCCTTCGCGGGGCGCGGCATATAGATGGGCTGGATGGCAGCGCATCTTTACAAAACTTTACATATGGCCGGTGGCGGGGCGGGGTTTGCGCGCAAGCGCGGGCTGCGCGTGGCCGCCGCATGCGCGGCGTTGTGCGCGGCGCTGTGGGGTTTCGGGGCCGGTGGTCCTGTCGCGCGGGCGGCGGGCAGCACCCTGGGGCAGGACGCCGACGTGGTGGAACGGTTCATCCGCACCGGCGTGGAGCTTGCCGACGCGTACGCGGCCGGGCCTGTCTGCGGACGCCTGGACGACGACATGAAGCGGGTGCGCGGCACGCGCGCCGGTTCCGATGCGGCCATGAAGCGGCTGCTGCTGGTGGAGAACGACCCCAAGCAGGAGATGCTGCGCGGTGCGTTCCGCCGCGCCAACGAATCCGCCGCGCGGCTCGAGGCCGCCATCGACGGCGCGGGGGCGGTGTGCCGCCAGGGCGGCGATGCCCGCATCGACGCCACGGGCTACCGTCTGCGCCTGGAAAACGAGGCGCTGTTCCTGGCCGAGAATGGACGCACCCTGTGCCGCATCCTGACGGCGGAAGTGCCCGGCCTGGTCTGGCCCGACTGCGACCGCCCCTGACTGTTCGCCTGACCGGTTCGCCTGACCGGTCGCGCCCGGCGCGCTCACGCCCCTGCCATCCCGCGCGCCCGGCATGTCCGGTTGGCGGCCTCGTGCCTGCTCCCTCCGTCCGGCCCCATTCCGTCCGGCGGCATTCCGTCCGGGAGCACCCGATCCTGACGCCTTCAGGCCTGCCCTGGTCCGTGCGGGTTCCCCCGTTCATTTCGTCTGCTCCGCAACCGCGCGTCTGCCGTCACAGTCGCCACCGTTCATGCGTTCCCCGCGCGTCTCCCCGGGTCTTGCGGCATCTTCACCCTTGGCCGCGCGCCGCATCCGGGATAGAGGCACGGCCAACGCGCCCCCGGCTTCACGGCAACGGCGGTGCGCGGTGATCTGAACTGAGCTGGGCGCGCCGCCGCGAGGTTGGGCGTGCCCCTTTTTTCATGCCGGTCCGCGACCCGCCGATCAGGCGCGGGCCGGGCAGGGAGGTTTGCATGTTCACCAGGAAGGAACTGGCCTATTCCGTCCGCTGGAACCTGTTGCTGCTTACCGTGGGGGCGGCCCTGTTCGCCCTGGGGGCGCAGGGCATCGTGGCCCGGCACGGGTTTCTCACCGGCGGCATCTACGGCATCGCGCTGCTGACGTGGTACCACACCCATCTGCTGTCCCCGGCGGCGTGGTACCTGCTATGCAACATCCCGCTGTTCGTGCTGGGTTGGCTGCAAGTGGGGCGGCGGTTCCTGCTTTACAGCCTGTATGGCATGCTGGCCACCACCCTGTTCGCGGAGGTGTTCGCGGGCGTTGACCTTGGCGTGCGCGACCAGTTGTACGCCGCCGTGGCCTCCGGGGTCATCTGCGGGGCTGGCGGCGGCATGATGCTGCGTTCGCTGGGGTCCGGGGGCGGGCTGGACGTGGCGGCCATCATCCTGCACCGGCGCTTCGGCGTCGGCATCGGGCGGTTCGGCTTCGGCTTCAACGCGGTGCTGTTCGCGGCATGCCTTGCCTCCATGCCGGTGGACACGGTCATCGCCTCGCTGATCCAGGTGTTCATCGCGGCGGTGACGCTGGATTACGTGCTGGCGCTGTTCAACCAGCGCAAGGTGGTGTTCGTCATTTCCGAGCACAGCCGCCGCATCGGGCACGACCTGGTCACCGAACTGGGGCAGGGGGCCACCTTTCTGCAAGGGCGGGGCGGCTATTCCGGCGACGACCGGGAAATCGTCATGACCGTGACCAACAACGTGCAGCTGAAGCGCATGGAGGAACTGGTGTTCACCGTGGACCCCGATGCGCTGTTCATCGTCGAGAACACCTTCACCGTGCTTGGGGGGCAATTCACGCGGAGAAAGGTGTACTGACGCGGGCGGTTGTGGCATGCTGGGGGTGCGTTTGCACCGTTATCGCTCCTTCCCGTGGAGGCCGCATGACCGACCTTGTTCCGCAACGCGTACCCGTGCGCCTGTCCCTTGCGTGGCCGCATCTGCTGGGGCGCGTGACCGCCGTGGCGCTGTGCGCGCTCGTGCTGGCCATCGCCGCGCCGTGGGCGCGCGCCGCGAACGCAGAACTCCCCCGCGAGGAATCTCCGAACGCGGAACCTGCGGGCGGAACGGCGGCTTCTCCGTCCGGCACGCCCGAGGGTGGCTCCGTGCCGGTGTTGCGCATTTCCACGGAGAACGGCCCCACGCACTTCCAGGTCAAGGCCCTGCGCCGCTTCGCGGAAGACGTGGAGCGGCGGCTGGCCGGGCGGCTGCGGGTGGAGGTGCATGACAGCGCCAGCCTGTACCGCGACCGCGACGTGCTGCAGGCGCTGAATCTGGGCCGCGTGGAAATGGCCCTGCCCGGCACGTGGGTGTTGCATGCAGCCGTGCCCGACTGCGGCGTGTTCATGCTGCCGGTGTTTTATGGCGCGCCAGCCAGCGCCAGCCTGGCCGTGGCCGATGGACCTCCGGGCCGGATCATCGATTCGCGCATCGAGCGCAACCTGCGCGTCGCCGTGCTGGGGCGCTGGCTGGAGCTGGGGCACGCCAACCTGTACCTGGTGGACCGCGCGGTGCGGCGGCACGAGGACCTCGGCGGCCTGCGCATCCGCGTGGCGGGCGGTCCGGCCAACGAATTGCGCCTGGCCGCCATGGGCGCGCGGCCCCTGGTGGTGCCCTGGCACGACCTGCCGCACTGGCTGCGGTCCGGCAACCTCGACGGCCTCATGTCCACCCACGAGACGGCGGTGTCCGGCCAGCTCTGGCGGTACGGAGTTTCGCACGTGTTCGAGGACCGCGCCTACTTTGCCATGTACGTGCCGCTGGTCAGCCGGGTGTTCTGGGAACGGCTGTCCGACGATGTGCGCGCCGCGCTGCGTGATGCCTGGGAGGCCCACGTGGACGGCGCCCGCGGCCAGGCCGCCGAGGCCCAGGCCGAAGCCCGCGAGACGCTGCGCGCCAGGGGGCTGGTGTTCGCCGTGCCCGACGATGCCGTGCTGCGCCGCTGGCGCGAACGACTGCGCCTTGGTGAGCGCGAGGTAGTGGATTTCGTGGGGGTGGACCCCACGCTGTATGAAACCGTGAAGGCCACGGCATGGCAGGCGGAACAGGCCCGCTCGGAGCCGGGGCAGGCCGTTGCCCCTGGGGGCAGGCCCGCCGCCGGGATTCCCGCCAGCCCACCTGCAAGCTCCCCCGCCAGGCCCATCACCAGGGAGATTCCATGATTCTGTCGAGGATGGCCCCGGGGGCCGGTGTTGCGCTGGCGCTGCTGCTGTGTCTGGTCATGGCGCGAAACGTCATGGCCGCAGGCAACGGAACCGTGTCGGCAAGGCAGGCGGCTTTGCCCGCCCCGGCCTCGTTGCCGTGGGCAGATGTGGAGGCCGCAGCGCGCGGCGGCACGGTGCGCTTTCACATGTACGCCGGCATGGCCACGGCCAACCGCTACGTGGATGGCTACGTCGCGCCGGAACTGGCGCGGCGCTACGGCATCAGCCTGGTGCGCGTGCCCATGGAGGCCCCGGTGTTCGTCACCCGGCTGCTGGCGGAAAAGGCGGCGGGCCGGGCCACGGGCAGCATGGACCTGTTGTGGATCAACGGCGAGAACTTTCGCAACGCGCGCCTGGGCGGCGTGCTGTGGGGGCCCTATGCCCCGGCCCTGCCCAACATGGCCCTGACCGACCCGGTGCAGAGCGCCACCGACTTCGGCTATCCCGTGGACGGCTATGAATCGCCCTACGGGCGCGCGCAGTTGGTGCTGGAATACGATACGGCCCGCACGCCGGAGCCGCCGCGCACCATGGCCCAACTGGGCGAATGGGTGAAGGCCCATCCGGGCCGGTTCACCTACCCCCAGCCGCCGGACTTCACCGGGTCGGCCTTCATCCGGCAGGCGTTCTACGCCCTCACCGGCGGGCATGCCCAGTACATGCGCCCGCTGGACAGGGATTTGCTGGCCAGCAAGTCTCCGGCCCTGTGGGGCTGGCTGCGCGGTCTCGCCCCGCACCTGTGGCAGGCCGGGCGCGCCTACCCGCGCGACGCCGCGACGCTGGACGGGCTGTTCGCGCGGGGCGAGGTGGACTTTTCCATCTCGTACCATCCGGCGCACGCCCAGGCGCTCATCGACGATGGCACCTATCCGGCCACGGTGCGCACCGTGGCGCTGGACGACGGAGCCATCTTCAACACCCATTTCGTGGCCATTCCCTTCAACGCGCCGAACAAGGCGGGGGCCATGGTGGCCGCCAACTTCCTGCTGTCGCCCGAGGCGCAGCTGGCCAAGATGGACCCGGCCTGGTGGGGCGATTTTCCGGCCATCGAGGTGGGGCGGCTGCCCGATGCATGGCGCGCCCGTTTCGCCGCCGTGAAGATGGGGGAGGCCACCCTGCCGCCCGATGCGCTGGCCCGGCGGGCCGTGCCTGAAATCCCCGCCGACTGGCTGGAGGCGCTGGAACGCGGCTGGGATGCCGAGGTGCTGCGCAAGTAGCCTGACGGCCCGTGACGGCCCGTGACGGCCCGTGATGACAAGGACATGATCGGTCAGCCGATGCGATGCAGGGGCCGCTCCCACAGGGGGCGGCCCTTTCGCGTGCGCAGAGCGGGAGGGTGGGAAGGGTGCGGAGCGCGTCACTGAGATGCGCCGGGCCGCGATGAATCGCGACGGGCAGTGAACATCGGCAGGCAGCAGGCAGGCAGCGGGCAGGGCCGGGAGGCTGGTGGCGGCCAGTGGACCGGGCGGGGCCTAGTCGTGCCCGCCGTACTCGCGGGCGTGCCAGGTGCGCAGCCCGCGCGGCTTGTCGCGCAGGTAGCCGGAAACCAGATGGTCCAGCAGGTTGCGGGCGGCCCGCTCGGAAAGCAGCAGCAGCGGGGTGTCCGCCCCCTGGGCTTCAAGCAGCAGCAGGCTTGCGTCCTGGGTGCAGCGAAAGCGTTGGCCGGACCCGCGCGTGCGCAGGGCAAGGCACAGGTCGCACAGGTCCTGCTCGCTCAGGGGCGAGAGGGC
This sequence comes from Desulfovibrio sp. A2, assembly GCF_000226255.1. Taxonomy (GTDB): domain Bacteria; phylum Desulfobacterota; class Desulfovibrionia; order Desulfovibrionales; family Desulfovibrionaceae; genus Cupidesulfovibrio. The sequence continues at coordinate 73,190 of NZ_AGFG01000030.1, read as the reverse complement.
GGCGAGCCAGGACATGGCGTCGGTGGTGGCGTTTGCGTAATCGAACATGACGTATTGCCCTGTGTATTGCGCGGCGTGGCTTGCGTCAAGTGCGGGCGCTCCCGCACGGCGCGGACGGGGGAAAATATAAATGACCGGCGGTCGCGCCCCCTGCTAGACCGTAACGGGTGTCGGCGCGTGCCGCGCGCGACGCCTAGTTCCTACAACGGGGTTCGCAACGTGAAGCATGACATTGATGGTCTATTGGGCAACGTGGGCAAGGAGCTGACGGGCCTTTCCGTATCGCTGGACGGACTGGAGCGGACGCCGGACGGCGCGTTCATCGTGCCTGCATCGGTGCTGGTCTCCATGGTTCATTCCGTGCAACAGATACTTTCCCTGTGGAAGAAGGCCCACTCGACGTTCAGCATCGCCATGGCGTCGAGCGTCCTGTGCCGCGAAGAGGCGCTGAACACGCTGTTCGACGCCGCCGAGGCCGGCACGGAACACTGAGTTCGGCCGGTCTCACCCGCACCCGCTTCGCAGTCCGAAGCCCGCAACCGGCGCGCCCGAACTGGCCGGGCGTGCCACCGCAAATCAAGAAGGGCGGGAGCGCAAGCTCCCGCCCTTCTTGCGTGCCGGTTTTCCGGGCACGTCGCCGCGCAGGCGCCTGCCGACGACAAGCGCCGAAGCGGGCGTGTGTCGCGCGCCCCGCTTCCGGGAAACGCATCAAAATGAAGAAGGGCGGGAGCAAGCTCCCGCCCTTCCGATGAACAATGGGCCGTATGGACTACACGCAGCCGGTGGGCTTGGGCAGGCCGGCCATCTTGCAGGCGCCCTTGCCGGGGCCGGAGGGGAACAGTTCGTAGATCTCCTTCAGCTTGAAGCCGGTGTTCTTGGAGAGGATACGAACCATCGGGGCGATGCCGTTCTTCTTGTAGTAGTCCTGCAGGAAGTCGATGATCTTCTGGTGATCGGGGGTGATGTCCGCGATACCTTCGGATTCCTTCACGAATTCAACCCACTCGGTGCTCCAGTCATCAAAGCGAAGAAGGAAGCCGTCTTCATCGACTTCGAAGCTCTTGCCCTTGTAAGTGACTTCAGCCATGCGTGTCCTCCTTGGACAGGTTCTTGGCAGTGAAAGGGATGCACGACAAACGCCTGACCTTCGCATCGTGCGGCGATGCGCCGGCCGATGATAAGCAGCGATCCGCTGCCTCTATCCGAATGATGGTCAGCCCGGGGGCAGGCAACTGCCCGCTGGATAAACCGTGCTCACCCGGCGTGTCAACGTGGACCCCGACCCCGGAGAGCCCTGGGTGCCGGAGAATCGAACGCGCGGGTTATTCCGGGTTCCAGACATGCGGACGAGGCACAAGATGCCACAATGTCATGAAAAATTCAAGGCAGGCGGGGGTGTTTTTTCGGCAAGCATTACAGCACCCTACGGGTGAGCGGGTAAACAGTTGCTCACTCGCCGCTGCGCGCTGCACGTAAGGGGCGCGGAACGGGCCGTGTGGGTGTATTATGAAGGAGTCAGAGCAGTGCTGCATGCGGCGGTGCAGTTTCACGCTGGCGATGACAGGTGCACTGTAGTGGGTTGCTGGTTGTGTGTCAATACATGTGAAATAATGCACAATATATGAAGAGGTGCAACATGGTGCATACAGTGGGCTGGCGGGGCGGGCGGCTAAATGGGTCGGTCTGGTACATTTCTGACATCATGCTGAAATAATATATTTTTTCGTGATGTTTCCTGTTGTTGTAGCGGCGATTTGTGATTTTATTCACTATCGCGGCAATGCCTGTTCCCCTTGCAGCATGCGCGAACCCGTCTTTTCCGCGTTGCCAAAGGGATGCGCGGGGCGGGCACTGACGGCGCGGCCCCGCCAACCTTGACAGCCCCCACCCCCGTTGTTACCCGTTTGTGCTACTGCAAGAACTGCATCCTCATGATGCCGGAGCCTTCATGCCCACCCTCGGACAGCGCGAAACCCAGGTGCTCGCCACCATCATAGAAAGCTACATCGCCTCGGCCTCGCCCGTGGGGTCTCGCGCCGTGGCCGAACACTCCGGCTTGCGCCTTTCCCCGGCCAGCATGCGCGCCACCATGTCCGACCTGACCGACCTCGGGTATCTGGAGCAGCCGCACACGTCCGCGGGACGGGTGCCCACCGCGCGGGCCTTCCGGCTTTACGTGGACAGCCTGCTGCGGCCGCTGCCGCTGGGCTGCGCCGAGCGCGAGGCCATCGCCGACGAACTTACCCGGCAGGAACTGGAAATTTCCGGCATCCTGCGCCGCGCCGCCAACCTGCTGTCCGGCCATGCCCGGCAGCTAGGCATGGTGGTGGCCCCCAGCGAGGACGAGGCCCGCTGGCGCAGCATCGAATTCGCCCCGGCGGCCGAAGGGCTGGTGCTGGCCGTGCTGATGCTGGAAGGCGGGCTGGTGCGCACCCGCACCGTGCGCGTGGACGAACGCTACGGGCAGGATGAACTGGTGCGCTTTGGCAACTACCTCAACGAACATTTCCGGGGCCTGCCCCTGTCCGAGGCGCGTGACCGCATCGGCCGCGAGCTGGCCCGCGCCGGTTCGCGCCTGGAAGAGATGTGCATGCGCGCCCTGGCGCTTTCGCGCCGCGCCGTGGAGCACATGGGCGACGACCGCGAACTCATCGTCAACGGCACGCTGAACATGCTGGAGCACGCGGAATTCACCGACGTCTCGCGCATGCGCGACCTCTTGACGGCCATCGAGGAACGCTCGCGCTTGCTGGAACTGCTGGACCGCACCCTGTCCGAAAAGGACGTGCGCATCACCTTCTGTCAGGACGTGCCCGAAGGCGCGCCCGACGGGTTGCGCGGGTGCAGCGTGGTCAGCGCTCCCTACGGCGGCGACACGCCGCGCGGGGTGGTCAGCGTGGTGGGCCCGTTGCGCATGGACTACGCCAAGATCGTGCCGGTGGTGCAGTGCGTTTCGCGATCGCTCACCCAGCTGTTTCGCGAACGCTTCGCCGCCGCGCCTTCCCTGCTGCCGTAACCCCGGACATACCCCCGATGCATGCAGCCCGTCTTCGCGGGCTGATGTTCAACGACGCTTTCACGCATCAGGATTCCAAGGAGATTCAGGAACATGCCCCCCAGCAACGTGTTCAAGGACAATGTCGAGATCAGCCCCGAGGCCGAGGCCTTGCGCGCCGAGGCTGACGCGCCCTCGCGGAACCCGGCCGCTTCCGGCGCAAGCTCCGGCGCGGCCGCCGTTGCCGTGATGGACGATGACGACCTGCGCGAACAGTGCGCGGTGCGGTTGTGCCCGGAATGTCCCGAGCGGGCCGAGGCCGACGAGCAGCGGCTGCGCGCCCTGGCGGAAATGGACAACTTCAAGAAGCGGTTGCAGCGCGAGAAGGACGACCAGGTGCGCTACGCCGCCGAGGTGGTGCTGGCCGACCTGCTGCCCACCCTCGACAACTTCGACCTGGCCCTGCAGTACGGGCGCGGCAACCCCGCCTTCAAGGACATGCTAGTCGGCGTGGAAATGACCCAGAAGCTCCTGCTCGACGCGCTGAAGCGCCATGGGCTGGAGCCGGTGGGCGAGGCGGGCGAGCCGTTCAGCCCGGAAATTCACGAGGCCATCGGGGCCGAGGTGCGCCCCGACCTGCCCGAAAACACCGTGTGCGCCCTTATGCAGCGCGGCTACCGCCTGAAGGATCGCCTGCTGCGGCCTGCCAAGGTCACGGTGAGCCGCCCGGAATAGGGCCGAGACACGCCGGACAGCCCGGCGAACCCGCATGACGGAACATTCGGCGGCATGCCCCCTGCGGGGTGTGCCGCCTTTGCGTTGGGGGCCTGCCCGTGGAGGCATCCCGCCTGATCGATCTGGCCGGTCATCTTACTCTGGTCGCCCGGCCGGAACATGCCGCCCGCATTTGCGCTTCACCCGGCTTCGCAGTATGGGGGGCCGCATGAGTACACACCGTTCCCCCTGCCTTGATGCGGGAGGGCTGCTGCGCGTTGCCGGGGGCGGCGTGCTGATCAGCTTTTCCGGCCTGTTCGTGAAGCTGGCGCACGTGGGGCCCAGCCAGTCGGCCTTCTACCGCATGTTTTTCGGCGGCCTTGCCCTGCTGTGCGTGGTTCTTGCGCGCCGCGAGCGGCTGCGGGCGCGGCGCGGCGTATGGGCGGTGATGGTCGCGGCGGCGGTGTTCTTCGCGCTGGACCTGGAGTGCTGGCACCGCAGCATCCTGCTCATCGGGCCGGGGCTGGCCACCATCATCGGCAACTTCCAGGTGTTCTTCATCGCCATCGCCGGGGCGGCGCTGCTGCGCGAACGGCTTTCCGTCCGGCACATGGCGGCCATTCCGCTGGCGCTGGCGGGGCTGTGGCTGCTGCTGGGCGTGAGCCCGGCCGAGTTGCTGCCCGTGGCGGCCGACGGCGGCCTGGTGGTGGGCGATGCGCTGGCCGGGGTGGCCTACGGGCTTGCCACGGCGATGTTCTACACCGGATTCATCCTGCTGCTGCGGCATTCGCAGGGCATGGGCGGCATGCTCACGCCGGTGGCCAACATGGCCCTCATCTCGCTGGTCTGCGCGGTGGTGATCGGGGCGGGCATTCTGGCGCGGGGTGATGGTTTCGCCATCGGCGACATGCCCAGCTTCGGCTATCTCGCCGTCTACGGGGTGTTGTGCCAGGCGGCCGGGTGGGTGTTGCTGTCCACCGGGCTGCCGCGCCTGCCCGCCTCGCTGGCCGGGCTGGTGATGGTGGTGCAGCCCGCGCTGGCGTTCGTGTGGGACATTTTGCTGTTCGACCGGCCCACGGACGGCTGGGGCATGGCCGGGGCGGGCCTTTCGCTGTTCGCCATCTGGCTGGGCCTGTCTGGTGCGTCCGGCGCGTCCGGTGCGTCGGGCCGGTCCGGCGGCGGGGCGCGGGTCTGCCGCCCCGGAGACATGGCGGAGTCCTCGGATGTCGTGCCCCCGAAGGGCGGGGCGGCCCCCCGCAACGGCGCGGACCGGGATTCCGGCGCGGCATGACGGCGGCCAACAACCCAGGCGCGCCGCGCCGCAACCGGACGGGGAGACGATGATGAAGATTCTGGGCCTGATATTCGTGGCCGCCGTGGCGGGTGTGGTGGGCTGGCTGTTGCTGCGCGGTTTGCTGGCCGCCGCCGGATGTGTGCTGCGCCTGTTTCTGGGGTTGCTGCTGCTGGCCCTGCTGGGAGCCGCGTGGACCATGGTGTCCTTTCTGTTCACCGGCGGGGCGGGCTGGTAGCCGGGCCGGGGGAAGCCCTCTTGTTCCGGGCCGGGGCTGTCCATGGCCCGGACGCGCAGCGCGCGGCGAATCCTCGCCGCGCGCTGCGCCGTTTTGTGAAGTTGCGTGGGAAGCAGGACGAGCCGGGCGAAGCGGCAAACGCATGTGGAAGGCTGAGGGGAACAGCCGGAGACTGGCGGGCAAGGCCGATGGCGGCGCGGCTACGATGTGGGCGGCAACCCGGCGATCCAGCCTTCCACGCCCAGTTGCGCGGGGGGGACGCCGCACGGCGGCGCCGAAGAATCGGGAAGGCCGTAGCCTGGCCGCAAGGTCGAGACGGCGGCCAGCACGGCGCAGAGCAGGGCGTCCAGCAGGTCCGCTTCCGGGTCGTCCAGCATGCGGGCCTCGTGGTCCGCGTTCCAGCGGATGGCGAAGGGCGGCAGGCCGGAGGGAGACGGGGCCGGGACGACATCCGGTCCATGCGGCGCATCGTCCTGATGTCCCGCCAGCCCTTGCAACAGGGCCGCGCGGGCCTCTCGCCGGGCGGTGCGGCTTGCGGCGTCGCCGCCCTTGTAGGGGGCGCGGCCGATCAGCTGGCGGGCCAGCCAGCCGGGGTAGGTTTCCAACGCCACGCGGCGCACATCCGGCAGGGGGCGCAGAACGGGCACGTGGACCGCCTGCCCGGCAAGGCGGGGAGCCACGGCATGGAACATCAGGGCCACGGGCGGGCGCACCGTGTTCATGGGGCTGGCGGCCCCGGCGCTACAGCAGCAGGCGCGGTACAGGTACTTTTGCCCGGCGGGCCGGGCGGCGGACACCCCGCGCAACAGGTTGCGGAATGCGGCGCGGTCCATGGCCCCGCACAGGGCGGCATATCCGGCCCAATCGCGCGGCCAGCCCAACTCATCCACCAGTTCCAGCGGCTGGGCCAGCGCGGCGTCGATGCCCAGCACCCAGCCATCCCCGGCCGCGCCATCGCCCCCCGCGAAGCTGGCGTCCAGTTGCCCGCCGAACAGCCGGTCAAGGTCGTCCAGCGCATGCAGTTCGCGCAGTTCGTGCAGGGTGAGCACGGGCGGCGCGTCCGACATGTTGTTGTCTGGCGCATCCCTTTCCCCCGGCGCGAGGGCGCACACCGCCAGGGTCAGCGGCTTGCGCGGGCCGGGTGTGGCGGTGACGTCAAGGCCCAACACCCGTACGAGCAGGGGGCGGGCCGGGGGCGAAGGTCTCTAGGCTGAACGGGCGTGGTGGCTCATGGCGGGGCCGGAGACGCGAACGGCGGCCTTCCGGCCGCCGTCACGCTACATGCTGAAGAATTCCAGTTCCGGCGCGGCGGGTATTTCGCCCGCCTCGGCCAGCCGGTGATAGAACAGGCGCAGCCCTTCCATTTCCGGAAAGCCCATGTGGAAGACCAGGCCGTGGTAGTACTGGCGCAGTTCCTCGCGCGACAGGGGACAGCCCTGCAGGGTCAGGTCGAGGATCACGTCCATGTGCAGTTCGCCCCAGTTGCGGGCGCGCTGCAACAGTTCGCACGGATCACTGACAAAACAGCCGGAGGCCGCCGCCGCGCGGCTGACCACCCACACCCCGAACACGAAGGGCAGGCCGGTCCACTGCCGCCACGCCTCGCCCAGGTCCAGCCGGTAGGGAAACTCCGGGTGGTTGCGCAGGCGCAGGGCCTCGTCGCCGATGGCCAGGAACGCCTCCGGCGGGTTGCCCGACGCAATGCGCCCAGTGGCCGAACCCACCTCGTACCGCACCGGAAACTTGTAGTAGTCGCGGAACAGCAGGCGCAGCAGCGCGGCAGAGGTGTGCGTCTCGGCGCTGACCAGTACCGGCTGGTCGGTCAGGTCTTCCACCGGGCGGCGCGACAGCAGCAGCACGCTCTGCACCGGCCCCCGGCTGCCGATGGCAAGATCGGGCACCAGCAGGTAGTTCTGCGGCCTGTGCGCATACTCCACCGACGAATTGGCCGACACGTGCAGGTCGCCGCGGGCCATCATGTTGTTCAGCACGGCGGGCGGCCCGGATACCAGTTCGTACTCGTGCGTGATGATGCCCGACTCCAGCGGGTGGTAGATGGGCAGCACGTTCAGGTACCCGATGCGGCCCAGACGAAGTGGGCGCGCGCATGAGGACGGCGTGGTGGTGTTACTCATGGTGTATATTGCGTTTGTATCCCCTGTCGGCTCGGTTTTTTATGCCTCCGGCGGGCAGGGGGCTTTGCCCCCAGCACCCCCGAGTAAAGGGAACAAGGGACGTTGGACGTGTAACGGGAGATGCCAGCTGTCAGCCCACCCCTATGAAAAAATTTGGGGGGGAGGGGGCCGGGGAGGGAGCCCTTTTTTAAAAGGTCCCCTCCCCGGTTGTTGCCTTTACAACTCCTGTATCTCCCCTTCCACCACGGGTTGGGGCGATACGGGGGTGTAGTTCATGGTGCGTTGCACGGGGGTGAACCCGGCGGCGCGGATGCAATTGTGTATTTCACGGCGCGAAAGGCTGAAGCTGACGCCAGCGGCGGCCACCACGTTTTCCTCGATCATCAGCGAGCCGAAGTCGTTGGCGCCGAAGTACAGGGCCAGTTGGGCCACTTGCGGCCCCATGGTCACCCACGAGGCCTGCACGTTGTCCACGTTGTCCAGCACCAGTCGCGACAGGGCCAGCAGGCGCAGGTAGGCGGGCGCGGGCTCCGGGTCGCGGTGGATATTGGTGTGGGCGGGCTGGAAGGTCCAGGGGATGAACGCGGTGAACCCGCCCGTGCGGTCCTGCACCTCGCGCACGGCGAACAGGTGGTCCAGGCGGTGGCGGGGCTCTTCCTCGTGGCCGAACATCATGGTGGCGGTGGTGCGCAGCCCCTGGGTGTGGGCCTCTTCCATGACGCCCAGCCAGCGCGCGGCGGAGCACTTGTTGGGGGAAACCTGCGTGCGCACCTCGTCCACCAGGATTTCCGCGCCGCCGCCGGGGATGGAATGCAGCCCGGCGGCGCGCAGCCGGGCGATGACCTCGGCCACGGTGATCTTTTCGAGTTCCGCGAAAAAGACGATTTCGGGCGGCGAAAAGGCGTGGATGTGGATGGCGGGATAAGTGTCGCGAATCCAGGCGATCATGCCTTCGTAGAACGACAGGGGCAGGTCGGGGTGGTGCCCGCCCTGGAGCAGTATCTGGGTGCCGCCGAGGGCCAGGGTTTCTTCTATCTTCTTGCCCAGTTCCTCGCGCGTCAGCACGTAGCCCTCGGGGTGCCCGGGGGCGCGGAAAAAGGCGCAGAAGCGGCAGGCGCACACGCAGATGTTGGAATAGTTGATGTTGCGGTCGGCCACGTAGGTGACCACGGGCTGCGGATGCTTGCGCAGGCGCACGGCGTGGGCCAGATGCCCCAGGGTATGCAGCCCGGCGTGGGCGTACAGCAGGTCGGCGTCGGCGCGGGTCAGGCGCGCACCGTCCAGCACCTTTGCGGCCACGGCGCGCACGTCGGCGGATTCGCCAGCGGATTCACCAAGGGACGAGCCGCCCGGCATGATGGGGGCGTTGGTGGCGTTGGCGGCGGCGCTCATGCCCGGACCTCCGGCGTCGCGGCGTGCCCGGCATCGTTCCGGATGGCGTCCGGGTCGGCCACGGGGTTGAAGTGCGAGTCGCGGCGCACCGGGGTGAAGCCGGAACGGCGGATCATCAGTTCCAGTTCGGGCACGGTGAGCGACTGGGCGGAATCGGCCCCGGCGTCATGGCCGATGCGTTCCTCGACGATGGTGCCGTCCAGGTCGTCGGCCCCGAAGTACAGGGCGGTCTGGGCCATCTTGACGCCCATCATCACCCAGTAGGCCTTCACGTGGGGGATGTTGTCCAGCATCAGGCGGCTGACGGCCACGGTGCGCAGCCGGTCGAGGCCCACGTGCTCGCCCACCCGTTCGGGCGGGAGCTTGAGCAGGCTGTTTTCCGTCAGGAAGGGCAGGGGGATGAAGCAGGTGAACCCGCCGGACTTGTCCTGCTGCTCGCGCAGGCGGCACAGGTGGTCGACGCGGTGCTCGAAGGTTTCAATGTGCCCGTAGAGCATGGAACAGTTGGTGCGGATGCCGAGGGAATGCGCCTCGCCCGCCACGCGCAGCCATTCGTCGGCCGTGGCCTTGCGCGGGCAGATTTTGGTGCGCACTTCCGGCGCGAAGATTTCTGCCCCGCCGCCGGGCATCATGGCCAGCCCCGCGTCGCGCAGGCGGCACAGCACGTCCAGGGTGCTGATGCCTTCCATGGCGGCGAAGTGGGCGATCTCGACCCCGGTGAACGCCTTGACGATGCTCTGGGGGCGCGCCGTGCGAATGCGCCGGATGACGTCCTCGAACCACGCCAGGTTCAGGTCCGGATGGCAGCCGCCCACGATGTGCACCTCGGAGAACGGGGTGCCCCGGTCGTCCAGCACGCGGTGCAGGATGTCGTCGGGCGTCAGGGCGAAGGAACCGGCCTGCCCGCGTTCGCGCTGAAAGGCGCAGAACAGGCAGCCGTTGACGCAGATATTGGTGTAATTGACGTGCCGGTTGAGCACGTAATAGGTTCTGTCGCCGTGCAGGCGGGTGCGCGCGTGGTGGGCCAGCGCCCCCACGGCGGTGATGTCCGGGCAGTTGAACAGCGCCAAGCCCTCTTCGGGCGAAAGGCGCGCGCCCCGCATCACTTTTTCAAAGGCGGTCCCAAGCCCCAGGCGGGCGTAATGGGCAGCGTCGAGCATGTGTCCTCCGGTGTGGCGGGACTGAATGTCTTGCGGTAGTCGGCCGGGGGCTTGCGCACCCCGGACGGAAGGCGGAGTATCGACCCGGCGTGCGCCCGTGTCAACACCGTGGCCAAGCCGTGACGACTGCCCGTCGTGCCGGCCCGTCCTTTCCGCCGTTCAGAGCGCCCGCCCATTTTCCCCATCCATCATTCATTCCACCCGCTCGGCCATCCCGGCGGCGCAACAAGGTCGATTCCATGTCTTCCCCGTCCGTACTGCCCCCGCATACCGCCCCGCGTACCCTGTCGCTGGGCATTTCCCCGTGCCCCAACGACACCTACATCTTCCACGCCCTGGCCAAGGGCTGCATTCCGCTGCCCTGCGGGTTCGAACTGTTCATGGCCGACGTGGAGGAACTGAACGGGCGCGCCCGCGCGGGCACGCTGCAGGTGACCAAGCTGTCGCTGGCCGCCATGGCCCACGTGCTGGACGATTACGTGCTGCTCAATGCCGGGGCGGCGCTGGGGCGCGGCTGCGGGCCGCTGCTGGTGGCGCGCGAGCCCCTGTCCCCCGCCGACCTGGCCGGTGCGCGGGTGGCCATACCCGGCCGCATGACCACGGCCAACCTGCTGCTGTCGCTGCATGGCGTGCTGCAAGGCCCGCGCGAGGAAATGGTGTTCGACCAGGTCATGCCCGCCGTGGCCGCCGGGAGGGCCGACTGCGGGCTGGTCATCCACGAGGGGCGGTTCACCTACGGCGGCTTCGGCCTGCATTGCGTGCTCGACCTTGGCCAGTGGTGGGAATCCGCCTACGGGCTGCCCCTGCCGCTGGGGGCCATTGCCGCGCGGCGCGACCTGGGCATGGAAACCATTCTGGCCGTGCAGGACGCCATCCGCCGCAGCCTGGAACACGCCAACGCCAACCCCGCGGCTTCTCGCGCGTGGATACGGGAACACGCGCAGGAAATGGCCGATACGGTCATCGACAGCCACATTCGCACCTTCGTCAACGATTTCAGCCTGGATTTGCGCGACGAGGGGCGCTCGGCCATCCGCGCCCTGCTGGAAAAGGCCGCCGCCCTGGCCGGACGGCCGCTGCCCGGTTCATCCAGACCCGGCGACGCCCTGTTCGCCTGAATCCAGGGGGGCCAGGGCGGCGCGGCGCATTGACAATCGGCCGAACGCATCATAGCTCTTCATAATATTGGGCAAACGCTCAACGGTGTGGCCGGGGCGTTGCCGGTCGGCATTGCGGCCACCATGTGGCAAGGGCGGACGCGAAACACCAGCCATCGACACGCGGACTGCGGGGCGGCCATGAGACGCCGGGGGGGACCCATGTCGCGGCCATCGGGATTCCTGCTGCATCTGACCATGCTGGGAGCGGGCGTGGCGTTGGCGCTGGCGCTGCTGGGGCATCCGGCGGCGGCGCGCGCCGCATCGCCCGCCGTGTTCTGCAACGACGAGCATTTTCCTCTTTCCTACCGTGACGATGCCGGAAAGTCCGCCGGACTGTATCCGGAAATCCTGCGCGAGGCCGCGCGCCGTTCCGGCGTGCCGCTGGACGTACGCGCGGTTCCGTGGACACGCGCCCTGCGCGCGTTGGAAACGGGCGAGGCCGCCCTTGGCGGCGCCTTCGCCACCACGCGGGCGCGCGGCCAGTGGCGCGTCAGCCTGCCCCTGCACCATGAGCGCATCGTGGCCGTGCTGCCCGTGGAGACCCCGTTTCACGGCAGCCGCGTGGCGGATCTGCGTCCGTACCGCACCTGCATCGTGGAGGGCTGGGATTACGGCCCCTCGTTGGATGCGATGCAGGCCGACGCGGCATGGCGGCTGGACCCCGCGCCCAGCGAGGCGCTGTGCCTGCGCAAGCTGGAGGCGGGCCGGGTGCAGGTGGCGCTGGTGGGCGAAGCCGGGGCCACACGCCTGCTGGACCCCGCCGAATCTCCCCGGATGCGCGCCGTGTCCGTGGGGCTGGAACTGCCGGTGCACGTGTTCTGGCCGCTGACCGTGCCGGACGAGACGGTGCGCCGCATAGACGTGGCCTTGCGGCACATGGATGAGGACGGCACGCTGCGCCGCCTTGCGCGCAGGCATCTGGAGCCGTGACGGGCGGCGCGCGGGGTGCGGTGGGGCAAGGGCCGCCCGTGCCGTGGAGCGCGCCGCGTCGCCTGACGAGAATCGAAAGGGATGTCGGCGGCTTTTCGATTCAGTTCAACGGGTTTTTCGGACAAGCACCCAGGATTGAGAGTTGCACTTGGAGCAGGGAGCGAAGTTCTTCCCCGCCACGTGCGTTTCTTCGTTGCCGCACTTGGTGCACTTGTAAATTCCGGAAGGCGCGTTCGGGTCCATGGGCATCTCCTGTAATTGTGTATAGAAAAACAAGTATACACCTGTCTAAAACACGAGGAGAGGCATCGTCAATGCCCCGGAACGCGAAAAAGCCCGGCCTTGCGGCCGGGCTTTGATGCATGCGGAGGAAAGGCGCTCTGCGCGCGGGCTACTTGGCGAAGCCCACGGCGCGGCGTTCGCGGATGACCGTGACCCGGATCTGGCCGGGGTAGGTCAGGTTCTTTTCGATCTTGCCCGCGATGTCCTTGCACAGCATGTAGGTCTGGTCGTCGTCCACGTTGTCGGAATTGACCATGACGCGGATCTCGCGGCCCGCCTGGATGGCGTAGGCCTTGGCCACGCCGTCGAAGCCGGTGGCGATGTTCTCCAGGTCTTCCAGCCGCTTCACGTAGTTTTCCAGCAGTTCCTTGCGCGCGCCGGGGCGAGCGCCGGACAGGCCGTCGGCGGCCTGCACCAGCACGGCCAGGGCGGACTTGGGCGGAGTGTCCTCGTGGTGGGCGGCGATGGCGTGGATGATTTCCTTGCTCTCGTTGTACTTCTTGGCGATGTCCGCGCCGATGATGGCGTGCGGCCCTTCCACCTCGTGGTCCACGGCCTTGCCGATGTCGTGCAAGAGGCCAGCGCGCTTGGCCTTCTTGATGTCCATGCCGAGTTCCGCGGCCATCATGCCACACAGGGCGGCCACTTCCAGCGAGTGCTGCAGCACGTTCTGCGAGAAGCTGGTGCGATACTTCAGCTGGCCCAGCAGGCGCACGATGTCGGCGTGGATGCCGTGAACGCCCGCGTCGAAGGTGGCCTGTTCGCCCACCTCGCGGATCTGCACGTCCAGTTCCTGCTCGCACTTGCGCACGATGTCCTCGATGCGCGCGGGGTGGATGCGCCCGTCCTGGATCAGCCGTTCCAGGGCCATCTTGGCCACCTGGCGGCGCAGCGGGCTGTAGGCGGAAAGGATGACCGTCTCGGGGGTGTCGTCGATGATCAGGTCCACGCCGGTGGCCGCTTCCAGCGCGCGGATGTTGCGCCCCTCGCGGCCGATGATGCGGCCCTTCATGTCCTCGCTCGGCAGGGTCACGGCCGTCACCGTCTGCTCGCCCACGTAGTCGCCGGCGTAGCGCTGAATGGCGTTGGCGATGATTTCCTTGGCCTTGCGGTCGGCGGTTTCCTTCGATTCGGTTTCGATGAGCCGGATCATCTTGGCGGCTTCATGCCGGGTGCGCGCCTCGATGTCTTCGAAAAGACGCGATTTCGCCTCTTCGGCGGTCAGGCCCGAGATTTCCTGCAGGCGGCGTTCCTGTTCCTCGATGCGGCTGGATATCTGCTCCTCCATTTCGGACATGCGTCGTTCGCGGCGGGTCAGTTCCTTTTCCGCGGCGAGCACCTCATGCTCCTTCTCGGTGGCCTTCTCCAGCTTTTCCTCAAGGCGTTCGCCCTGCTCCTGCATCTTGCGGTCGCGGGCCTTCAGTTCACGCTCGCGCTCCTTGAATTCGTGCTCCAGCTCGCGCTTCTGATGAAAAATTTCGTCCTGGCCCTGAAGCAGGATTTCCTTCTTCTGGGCTTGTGCTTCCTTGCGGGCTTCCTCGACGATGCGCTTGGCGAGTTCGTTGGCATCGGCGATGCGCTTGGAGCTGACGTAGCGGTGCAGGGCATAGCCCGATGCCGCGCCGATGATCGCTCCCACGACGACGTAGATGATTTCCATGAGCCCCATACTGCAACTCCCGTTATGGTGTCGGACCAGCGTCCGATGTCGCTTCCGGCAACGGGCCGGTGCGCGTCGTGCGGGCCGTGCGGGCGGCCGCCCAGCGTGGGGCGGCGGGCCATGCGACGGAGCAGGGACGCACCCGGTCGCCGTGCCGATTCCATGAGCACGGGGAAGACGAGCACTCGGGCAAGGAGGGACGGGCGGCCACGTCGCCGGGGTCCGCGCACTCTTGTGCTAAACGCGGACGCCCCGCCGGGCGGGCCTTGTTGGGGGCGAGGGGCATGTGGAAGCCCCGGAGCGCCGTGTGACGTGCCAAAGCAGGACCTGACTATGTCAGGGTGGGGACCTCGGGCGGGCCTTCAGGCTCCCCGGCGCGGGGCCGGGTATGCACACCGGTCCGCCGTACAGGTCCCCTCATTTTTTCTTGTGAGGTCAGCGATGGCAGGTCAATCACGCACACTCCAGGGATCGTTATGCATCGGCGCAACGGGAGTTACGCAGATTCCTCTATTTTCGCCAGCAGGGCCTCCATGCGCGCGCGCATTTCGTCCTTCTGCTGGGTAGACTGCAACAGGTCATCCGCCAGTCCCAGTACCAGAAAGGTCAGCAGCTTCTCCTTGCTGAGCTGTCTTCCGTGGAACTTCAGTCTGTTGAACCGTTCTTCCACCAGGGCCTTGGCGGTTTCGACCCTTGCGGGGTCGGCCTCGGCCTTGAAGGAAACCTCAAGCCCCAGGACGGTGAGGTTGTATGTACGCATGGGGCCTCGACGCGCCTAGGCGTCGCCGGTTTGGTCCTTGAGGCGGAGCAGCAGCGCGTCGATGCGCGTAAGCACCGCATCTTTCACGGTGCGCTCTTCTTCAAGGGCTTCCCTGAGGGTTCGGTTCTCTTCCGCCAGCGCCGAAAGTCCGCCTTCTACCTCTTCCTGAAGGCGACGGTTCTCCTCGCGCAGGGTTTCGAGCTGCGACAGGAGCGCCGTGACGCGGGTTTCAAGCAGGTCAATCAGTTCCATGTCCGATAACTAGCCGTTTCACGGCGTGAAATCAAGGGTTCCTGCGGCGCGGCAGGTTCGTCTGGCGGCCCCGCGCTATGGCCAGCGAATCGTCGGGCACGTCCTTGGTGATCACCGACCCCGCGCCCACCAGACTGCCGGCCCCTATGGTCACCGGGGCCACCAGCGCGCTGTTGCTGCCGATGAAGGCCCCTTCGCCGATGACGGTCTTGTGCTTGTGCACGCCGTCATAGTTGCAGGTGATGGTGCCCGCGCCGATGTTGGCCCCCGCGCCTACCTCGGCGTCGCCAAGGTAGGTCAGGTGGTTGGCCTTGGCCCCCTTGCACAGGCGGGCCTTTTTCATTTCCACGAAGTTGCCCACGCGCGCGCCCTCTTCCATCACCGCGCCGGGGCGCAGCCGGGCGTAGGGGCCCACCACGCAGTCGGGGCCGATTTCGGCCTTTTCCACGTGGCTGAAGGGGTGCACGGTCGCGCCTTCGGCCACCACGGCGTCGCGCAGCCAGCAGTGCGAATGCACCACGGCCCCGCGCGCGATGCGCGAAGCCCCGTAGATTTCGCAGGGACCGTAGATTTCCGCGCCCGGTTCAAGCACGGCGCGCGGGCTTACGCGCACGGTTTCGGGCGCATGGATGAGCACGCGCTTCTCTATCCAGTTCATGACGATGCGCGCGCGCACCAACGCCTCGGACCGGATCAGCTCGGCCGGGTCGTTGACCCCGAGCAGGTTGGGATCCTGCCCGCATTCCACGCCGATGACGTCCATGCGCTCGGACACGGCAAGGCCGACCAGGTCGGTGATGTAGTATTCGCCGCTCTTGTTGGCGTTGGTCAGGCGCGGCAGCAGTTTTTCCACCGCGTCCATGCGCAGGCAGTAGATGCCCGCGTTGATCTCGTCCGGTTCCGGGCCGTACAGGGTTTCGTCGTAGTCCTTGGCCTCGACGATGGCCACCACGCGGCGGTTGTGGCGCACCACGCGGCCGTACGCGCCGGGGTCGGGCAGGGTCAGGGTCATGAAGGCCACGTCGGAATCCATGGCCTCCTTCAGGAAGGTGGCCACGGTGGAGGTGGGCAGGAGCGGCGTGTCGCCGTTGACCACCACCACGCGGTCGAGGCCCGCGGCCTTCAGTTCGTCCCACGCGGCCTGCAGGGCATGGCCGGTGCCCAGCTGCTTTTCCTGCACCACGAAGCGGCGGTCTTCGCCCTTGAACGCCTCGCGCACCATATCGGCCTTGTGGCCGATGACGGTCCACACGTTGTCCCCGAAGACCGGGGCCAGCGCGTCGTGCACGAAGCGCAGCATGGGTTCGCCAAGAATGGACTGCAATACCTTGGGCTTGTCTGAATGCATGCGGGTGCCCTTGCCCGCTGCCAGTATGAGAGCGCCGGTGATGGACGCCATGTGTCCTCCGTTGCGAAGGGATGTGTTTCGGGGGTGCGCAACCGGCGGCCGGTTGCGTCGTCTGGCTTCTAGCCCCCCGTGCACGGGCTGTCCAGTGGGGAAGGGCAGGGGCGCGGCGGGGCGGCTGTGCCACCGGGCGGGGACGCACGCGTTGCCTCGCCCGGCGCAACGGGCTACAGGGACGAAGCGCGCACCGCGCGGGGGAAACAGCGGGGGAACCGCATGCGTCCCGATGGTCCGGAGGGGGACAGGGACGCGCAACCGGGGTAGGCCGACATGCTCAGACTTGAAATACCGGGCCGCGAGGCCCTGGAACTGGAACACCTGGTGCTCGACTACAACGGCACCATGGCAACCTCGGGCGCGCTGGTGCAGGGCGTGGCCGAGCGCATCGCCAGGCTGTCCGGCGAACTGGCCGTGCACGTGGTCACGGCCGACACCTTCGGCACCGTGGCCTCGGCGCTGGCCGGGCTGCCGGTGCGCCTGCACGTGCTGCCGCCCGGCATGCAGGACGAGGCCAAGCGGCGCTACGTGGCCGACCTGGGCTCGCTGCGCACCGTGGCCGTGGGCAACGGGCGCAACGACCTGCTCATGCTGCTGGAGGCGGGGCTTTCCGTGGCGGTGATGGGCGACGAAGGGGCGTCGGTGCAGGCGCTGTGCGCCGCCGACGTGGCCGTCCGCCACATCTGCGACGGGCTGGACCTGCTGCTGCATCCGTTGCGGTTGGTGGCCACGCTGCGCCGCTAGGGCACGCCCCCGTTCGCGGGGCGGATGCCCGCGCAAGTCCCGGCGGGGTCGGCAGGCCGCGCCGGGAAGCCGCGCCCTTTGGCTACTGCCCGTTCAGGGAGCGCTCCACGATGCGGCGGTGGGTGCCGTCCGCGCGCATCTCGCGGATGGCCGCGTCGAAGGCGCGCAACAGCGCGCGTTGGCCTGCCTGCCTGCGAAAGGCCAGGTGCACCGGCATCACCGCAAGCGGGCGGGGGGCCACCGTCACGAGGCGGGTCAGCCCCAGCCGTTCCTGCAGCCATGCCGCGCCTTCGCGGGAGACGATGGCCCCGTCCAGCCGTCCTCCGGCCACCTTGAGCATGTTCTGGGCCTCGCTGCCCGCTTCTTCCGCCGTGAACGCGCCCGAGACGCGGGCGGCGTCCAGCGCGTCGCCGTAGCTCCACCCGCGCACCACGCCCAGGCGCATGCCACGCAGCGCGGCGAACGTGTCGCTTGCCGCGCCGGTGGGCGTGGCAAGGGCGGCGGGCACTGTCGCGCTTGCCGGAATCACCAGATGCAGGTGCTCCTCGAACAGGGGGGACGAAAAGTCGTGCCGCAGCAGGCGCTGGCCGGTGACGTACAGGCCGCACACCCCGGCGCGCCCGGCGTCCAGCGCGGCCATGGCCCGCGCCCAGGGGGCCGGTTCCATGGATGGGCGCAGGCCCATGCGCCGTAACGCCTCGGCCGCCAGTTCCGGATAGATGCCGCGAGGCAACTGGCTTTCGGGCGAAGGCCGGTAGGCGTAAGGGGGCTGGTCCTCGTCGAAGAGGATGGGCGGCGGGGCGGCATGCGGGCCAGCCTGGCCAGTCTGGCCAGACTGGTCGGACTGGCCGGATTGTCCGCCGTGGGCGGGCTGGCGGGCATTGTCCGCGCACTGTCCGACGGGCGCGGCCAGCAGCAGGCAGACGGCCAGGCCCAGCATGGCCACGGTGCGGGCCAGCCGCTGGCCCCGTGGTCCGGCGGATCGCCGGACCGGCGACATGCCAGGCCGGTGGGGCCAGGGGGGCCGCCGGGCATGAAATCCGGTGGAATCTTCCATGGGGGCCGGGGAATCAGGGCACGGCCACATCCTGCACCATCCCGTCATCCAGGCATTCCAGCACGCGTGAATACAGCGCGGCGCGCTGCGGCTCCGCCGGGCTGTCGCGAAAATCCACCAACACCTTCACCGTTTCGCCGGGCCAGACCAGCACCGTGTCCTTGATGCCCGTCTCGGCGGCGGAACGGCCGCTTGCGTCCACGGCCAGCGCCGCCACCTGCGGGGGGCTTGCGCGCCGTTCCAGCACGCGCATCTGGTAGCCCGCCAGGTGCAGGGGATGGGGGATGGACACCGCGTCGTTGGACAGTTCCCACACCTCGGCCTCGCGCCGGGGCACGCGCTGGGCCGGAAAATCGTCGGGCAGGTCGGCCCCCGTGTCGTGGCGCAGGGCAAAGGGCTGGCCGTTCAGCAGCCACGAGGGGCGGCCCATGACCTCGCCGCGCGCGACGTGCAGACGGCGGGGCGGCCCCTGCGGCACGGCGGGCGCGGGAGGGACTTCGCACAGCCGCACGGGCACGGGCTGGTCGTAGTCCACGCGCTGCATCACCCGCAGCCGCACAAGGCGCGCCGCCTCTCCCTCGCCGGGCGAACCGGTCCCGCCGGACGCGGCCCCGGCGCGGCGCATGGGGTCGAAGGGCAGGTTGACCACGTAGAGTTCGTCGCCGGGGTTGGCGGCGCGCAGGTCCACCAGGATGTCGGCCCGCTCGCCGGGGCCCAGGAACAGGCGTTGCGCGGGCAACGGGCGTTCCAGCATGCCGCCGTCGACGCCCATGAGCAGGAAGGGCTGCGGCGCGCCGTCGGCCCGGGCCAGCCCCGCGTGCAGGATGCGCGCGTTGCACATGTTGACGAGGCGCAGGCGGTACATGCGGGTGACCACGTCCAGCCGCGCGCCGGGCACGCCGTTGACCGTGAGCACGTCGCCGATCAGGCCCGAGATCCGGTCGTCCAGGTTGGGCGCGTAGACCGGCACGCCGTCGCGGTCCAGGCGGCGGTCCTGGAACAGCAGGGGGATGTCCGAGGGGCCGGAGCCCTGGTCCTGTCCCCACCTGCGGTAGGCTCCGGTGCCGGTGGCCCCCAGCGGCTCGATGTCCATGGCCGCGAGGGCGGCGCGCTCCTCCTCGTCGTCCACCAGGCACAGGCCCGTCATGCCCTGGTGGGTCTGGCGGCCCGCGAACCCCGGCGCGATGGCGTGGTAGGGGTAGACGCCCGCGCGGTTGCGCACGGTGATGCGGTACTCGAATGTCGCGCCGGGCAGCAGCATCATCACCGGGTGGCCGCCCATGCGCCAGTCGGCGGTCAGGCCGTGCCAGCGCAGCAGCGTGGGGGCGTCCAGCCGGTTCACCAGCCGCACCCGCAGCGCGGCGCCGCGCTGGATGACCAGGGTGGGGCTCCAATAGGGGCGGCCCGCGTGGTCTGTCTCCAGGCACAGCGGCGGCGCGGCGGGCGTGTCGTCGGCGGGCTGCCGGGGCGCGGCGGTGGCGGAAAGTTCGATGCGCGCAGCGCCATCCATGAGGCCCATGAACGAATGGTCGCCGGGCAGGGGCAGGGGGGTGTCGAACGTGGCGGCGGTGGCCAGCCCGGCAAGCGGGCGAGGCGCGGGGGGCGGAACGGCGACCGGGCGCGGGGCGGGGGCGTCCTGCGCGGCGAGGGCCGTGGCCCATGGGCCGGGGCGCAGGGCCCAGGCCGCGCCGGTGAGGGCGGTCGTCCCGGCCAGTTTCAGGAAGCGTCGTCTGCCGATGCGCCGCATGGTTGCTCCTGCGTTTCCGGTGGGCTGTGCCTCGTGGGCGCTTGCGCCCGCAATATCCCGAAATAACATGCACAGAATAACGCGGATGCCCGCGAAAGTGAAGCACGTGCGGTATCGCGCTGCGGCGCGCTAGCCGGGCGTGCTGGCGCTGCCGCCCGTGGGCGGCGGTTCCGCGCCGCGCCGGGGAGCGGCCCCGCCCTTGGCCATGGCATCTGGGCCGATGGTGTCCGGCCTGGTGGCGTCCGGTCTGATGGCGTCTGGCCGCGACAGGTCCGGATGGGCCAGCGCCACCGGGGCCTCTTCGCCGGGCAGCACCAGCGGGGCGGGCTTGTCCGGCGCAAGCACGAGGTGGATGGCCTTGCCGGGGCAGCGCAGTTCGCACACGCCGCAGCCCATGCAGGCGGCAGGGGCGATGACCGGGCGGGCGCTGCGATGGGTGTTGGCGCGGTGGCTGGGCGCTGCGGTGGCCGTATCCGGCAACAGAGCGTCCGGCAATGGCGTGTCTGGCCTGGGCTTGTTTGGCGCGGGCGTGTACGGTGCGGGCGGTCCGGCCATGCGCACCGCGTCGAAGGGGCAGACGCGCGCGCACAGGCCGCAGCCGGTGCAGGCTCCTTCGTCCACGCGTGCCACGTAGCCGGACGAAACCAGCATGGGCGTGCCCTCGCGGTGGGCCTGCATGGCCCCGCAGCAGCAGGTGCAGCAGTTGCAGATGGCGTAGTAGCGGCCCAAAACCGCCTCCTTGAAGAAGGCGTGCGAGACGTGGCCGCGCCGGTTTTCCGCCTCCACCACGGCAATGGCTTCGTCCGGCGTCACGCGGCGGGCCTTGTCCGGGTGGTGGTCCAGCACGAAGTCCACCACCGGTCCACCGGCCAGGATGCATACGCCCACCGGGGTGCAGTGGTCCTCCTTGGTCAGGCGGCAGGGGCAGTCCAGCAGGGCCAGGGCGTCGGCGTTGTCGAGGATGATGTCGCGCGCCATGCGGAAGGGCAGCACCGTTTCCGGCACGGTGGTGCACACCGCCCGCCCCACCGCGATGAGCCGGGGCGCGGTGCCCGGCGGCATGACCTTGCCGTGGTAGCCCTGGGCGAATTCCGGCCCGAAGGTCTCGCTGTCGCCCCATACTCCCAGCATGCCGCCCAGCCAGGCCAGCGGCCCGGACAGCCAGCGGGCCAGCGGGTGCCGCCCGGTGCCCACGCCGATGTAGAAGAACGGCCAGCGCAGGTAGACGTAGCCGTGCAGGGCCTCGATGAAGCTGCCGTGCGGACGGTTGAGGGCGGCGCGCCAGAAGGCGCGGGCAGAGGGGCGCAGCGGCGCGAGCAGCAGCCGGAGCAGACCGTGGGACAGGGCGCGCGGGATATCCGCGGGGCGCATGGAGACCTCCCGTTGGCGGGCGGGGGGGCCGGGCGGGGTGAACAGGGCCATCAGGACACTGCCGCCATGATGCCCCCATCCGGAAGGCGATGCAACCTCGCACGGCATTGTCACGCAAAGGTCGCAGGGGGCGCGCCGGGTCTGCCCGCGATATCTGCGGGGAACGGGCGGATTGGCGGGAACCGGCGGGAGATTGCGGCAAATGCCGCGCGGCCTGGGTCAGTCCTCGCCGCCCGGTCCATTCTTGTCCGCCTGCGGGACGGCGCGCCAGCCGTGGGCGAAGTCGGCCGCGTACAGGCGCGAGGCCGTGTCCCCGGCCGCCTCGCCGGGCAGCACCAGGAACACCGTCTGGCGCGAAAAGCCCTGCCGGCGCACGGTTTCGGCCAGGCCGCCGGCCGTGGTCCAGGCCAGGGTCTGGTCGGGCCAGCCCACCCGGTGGGCCGCCAGTACCGGCGCATGCGGGGCGATGCCCGCGGCGGCCAGTTCCTCTTCCAGCCGTTCCGGGGCGGCGGCGGAAAGGTACACGGCCATGGCGCAGCCGTGGCGGGCCAGTTCGCGCAGTTGTTCCGCCTCCGGCACGGGGGTGCGGCCTTCCAGCCGGGTGATCACCAGCGACTGGGTGACCTCCGGCACGGTGAACGACACCCCGGCGGCGGCAGCGGCGGCGAAGGCCGCCGTCACCCCCGGCACCACCGAGCAGGCGATGCCCTCGGCATGCAGCAGGCGCATCTGTTCGCGCACGGTGCCGTACAGCGAGGGGTCGCCGGTGTGCACCCGTGCGGCCACGCCGCCGGAAAGGGCGGTTTCGCGCAGCAGGGCGTGGGTTTGCTCCAGCGTGAGCGGGGCGGAATCGACCACCCGCGCGTCCGGCCGGGCGCAGGCCACCACCTGCGGCGGCACCAGCGAACCCGCGTAGAGCACGAGGTCGGCCGTCCCGATGATGCGTCGGGCCTTCAGGGTGAGCAGTTCCGGGTCGCCGGGACCGGCCCCCACGAACCATACGTGGCCCCGCGAGGGAGCGGGGCCGGGTGTGCCGCCGGATGCTGCGGGGCCGTTGCCGGTGGCGTCATTGCGGGTGATGGGCATCGTGCATCCTGAAGGCTTCGGCGATGATGACGGCGTATTCGCCAGAGGCGCGCATCTGCCCCAGCGTCCGGTCGAAGTCGCGCGCCAGCGCGATGTTGGCTTCGTTGGGGGCGAAGGCCATGTACGCGGAAACATAGTCGAAGGGAGGCCCGACCAGTGTCGGCTCAGCGCCGGGGGCCAGCCGCCGGACCAGTTGACGCAGCGTGAGCCGGTCGCCGGGCACCCCGCCCACGCGGCCGTCCAGCAGGGCCTGTACGGCCTCTTCGAGCGAATAGACGCTGGAAATGCGGATCATGCCTTTCTGGGCGAACAGGGTATCCAGCGTGGGCCCGTAGCTGTAGCCCAGCACCACGGCAAGGGGCTTGTCGCCGTAGAGGGCGGCGTCGCGCGTGGTGCCGGAGTCCGGGGGGGACGTCTTCGGGGGGGGAACCACCGGAGAGGGGGGCGTCGGTGCACCGGGGGCGTTGCCGGAAACGGGGGACGGCACCAGCATCACCACCTCGTCGTCGTACAGGGGCACGCTGCTGAAATGAAAACGCGTCTCGCGTTTCGGGGTGCGGTACAACCCCAGTGCCGCGTCCAGCTTGCCCTGCGCCACCAGTTCGACCCCCCGGTTGAAGGGCAGCGTCTGGAATTCCACGCTGCGGCCCAGCCTGCGCAACACCACGCGCGCCACTTCCACGGCCCCGCCCGAGGCTTGGCCGCCGCAGGTGCAGGACCAGGGCGGCTGGTCGAGGAGGAACACCCGGAGCGGCGCGGCTTCCAGGGCTTCATGGGTAGCGATGGGGGTAGGGGCGGGGGCTGCGGCAGCGGCCCCGGCTGGCCGGACCGTTGCCGGGAAAAGCCCGGCAAGAGTCAGCAGGGCGGCCAGCAGCGCGGCGAGGCGCGGCGGGATGCGGTGTGGCGCGGGCGTCATCGGGCGTCATCTCCGGGTTTGGCGGCGGCCACGATGAACACGGGGTTCAGGGCCGCAAGGCGCAGGTCGCCTGCCAGGGGCACGGCCTCGCTGGCCTGGATGCACGAAATTTCGGCGGGCCAGCCGTGCCGGGCCAGCGCGGCGCGCACCCGTTCCAGCGTGCCCAGCAGCACGCAGTGGATGACCAGCCGCCCGCCGGGGGGCAGGCGGCGGCACACCGCGTCCAGCAGCGGGTCCGCGTGAGGGGTGTGCCCGTCTCCACCCAGTCCGCCGCCGATGAACACCCGGTCGGGGTCGGGCAGTTCGCCCAGGCAGTCCGGCAGGTCGGCGTGGACCACGTGCAGGTTGGGCGCGTGGAAGCGGCGGCGGTTTTCCTCGATCAGGGCGATGCGGGCGGCGTCGCGCTCCACGGCCACCACCAGGCCGTCGTGGGCCAGCGCGGCGGCCTCGACGGATACGGCCCCGCTGCCCGCGCCAAGGTCCCACACCGTGTGGGCGGAGGCGATGCGCAGGGCGGCCAGCCCGGCGGCGCGCACCGGCCATTTGGTGATCAGCCGGGCCTGCACGGCGAAGTCTGCGTCGGCAATGCCCAGCGCGGGCGGCGCGCCCTTTCCGCCGGCGGCGTGGGGGGACGAGGCCGGGGCCGGGCGGGGAACCAGCAGCACCGTGCAGTTGCCGCCCAACTCGTCCAGTTTCTCGAGTTCGTCTAGTCTGTTCCGTCCGTTCAGGCCGTCCCGTTGCGCGGGCACGGCGGCATCCGCCGTGGCGCGGGCGTCGTCCCGGCTGCCCAGCCCGCCGTGCGGCAGGTCGAACACCACGTGGCGCTCGCTGGCGTTGCCCATGTCGGCGAAGGCGTGCAGGCGCAGGCCGCGCACCCCGCGCGTGACCAGGAACCGGGCGATGGCCCCCGGCGAGTTGCGTCCGTCGGTCAGCACGCATACCGGGCAGCCCGACCGCAGGGCGGCGCGCAGGGCAGCCGTGAGCGGCCGGAAATCGTCACGGCCGTGCAGGGAGACGCAGCGTGCCTCCTGCCACGGCAGGGCCAGGCGGGCGGCGGCCTCTTGCAGGCTGGACGCGGCGGGCAGCACCCGCAGGGCGTCAGGGCCGAAGTGGCGGGCCAGCCGCGCGCCGATGCCGAAGAACAGCGGATCGCCGTCGGCCAGCACGGCCACGCGCAGGCCGCGCGCCCGGCATGCGTCGATGGCCGCCAGCGTGGTGTCCAGCGGCGCGCCGATGACGATGCGCTCGCCGGGGTGGTCCGCGAAGGCCTCCAGCAACCGCGCCCCGCCCGCCAGCGCCTGCGCGTCCGCGATGGCGGCGGCGTGGCCGGGCGGCAGGGGGCTGCCGCGCAGGCCGCAGCCGACGACCGTCAGCGGGGGCGTCATCAAGGAGACCGGGGAGACCGGGGAGGCCGGTCGTGCCCCACCCAACGTTGCATCCGGGGAAAGTGGGCGTGGGGGCGCCGCGTGCGTCATGCCGTCACCAGACATCTGCCGTCCATGTGGAAGAGGTGCACGGTCACCGTGACGGTTTCCGTTCCGCCTGTCCAGCGGTGGGCCGCCGCACGAGCCCGCTCGGCCACGTGCCGCAGCACGCCGGGGTGGGCCGGGTCGGCCAGCAGGATTTCCAGGGCCTGCCCGGCGGTGTTGGCGGCGGCGATGTGCGCGCAGGCGGCCTTGTCCGCGCCCGCGTCCAGTCCCCATTGCGCCAGCAGGGGCAGGTCCAGCGGCGCGGTGTGGGCGTGGGTGTGCGGCAGCCCCTGCGCCAGCTTGACCAACTTGCCGAAAAAGCATCCCCAGGCCACCCGCGTGAAGCCGCGCTGCGCGGCGGCGGCCAGCGAAAAGGCGGCGAAGTCCGCCGCCTGCACGAAGGCCAGCGGCGGCAGGGCGGGGTGGGCGCGCATGAGCAGGGTTTCGCTGCGCCGCCCCGTGGACAGGCAGACCTCTGTCAGTCCGGCGGCCCTGGCCACGTCCAGCCCCTGGGCCACGGCTGCCTGCCATGCCTCGTGGCTGTAGGGGCGCACCGTGCCCCGCGTGCCGAGGATGGAGATGCCCCCCACGATGCCCAGGCGCGGGTTGAGGGTATGGCGGGCGATGCGCTGGCCCTCGGGGACGCGCGCGGTGACGCGCACCGTGCCGCGCCAGCCCGCCGCCGCGCACTCGTGGTGGATGGCGAAGGCCAGTTGTCTGCGCGGTTCCGGGTTGATGGCCGGTTCACCCACGGCCACGGGCAGGCCGGGCAGGGTGACCAGACCCACGCCCGCGCCGCCGCGCAGCAGCACGGTGACGCCGTTGGGGGAGGCGGGGATGGGCGGCGGAAAGGATGCGGCAGCGCCCGTGGCGGCGCGCGACGGCGCGTCGCAGGGGAAGGCCAGGAGCAGATCGGGCACGTTGGACGACGCATCGGCCGGGGATACACCGTCTTCCTGCGGTGTTGCACCGATTTCCGGCAGGGCAGTGCCTTCGGCCGCGCATTCCACCAGCGCCTCGATGCGCGCGCCATGGGTGGCGTCCGGGTCGTCGCCGCCGTCCTTGACGACCGCGCCCAAGGCCGCGCCAGCGTTCAGGTGCACGGGAGCGACCAGTGTGGCTTCCGTCACGGGCACGTCCAGCCAGCCCGCCGGGGCGCCATGGTCTTCACCGCTGGAGAAGGGCGGCAGGGGCACGGACACCGTGGCCGCGCGCCCGCCGCGCAGCAGCAGGCGCAGGGCTGCCGTGGCCGCGGCGGCCAGGGCGGACCCCGTGGTGAATCCTTCGCGCAGGCTTGCCCCGTCCGGCGGGGGGGCTTCCCCGTCCGGCAAGGCTGCGGCACCCG
Source organism: Desulfovibrio sp. A2 (assembly GCF_000226255.1). Lineage (GTDB taxonomy): Bacteria > Desulfobacterota > Desulfovibrionia > Desulfovibrionales > Desulfovibrionaceae > Cupidesulfovibrio. The sequence goes on along the minus strand of NZ_AGFG01000030.1, from coordinate 47,084 downwards.
CTGCCGGGGCGGCGTGGCGCGTGGAACCTCTCCGCGCGGGCAGGGCGGGGGAGGATGCGCTGGCGGTGCTATCACTCATGTAAATACTTTTCATTTTAAACGATTGGAACAATCGATTTGACGCGAGCCCGATGCTTTGTAAGCACCGGTACATGCTATCAGGAAACGTCCCGTCACGCAGCAGTGGGAAGGGCGGATACGCCGACCGGCTTCCGGGCGGTGTTTCCGCATCGCCGGATTGCTGCGACGCCGCGCCCCGCGACCGCCTGTCGCACCTGCTGCCGCGGCCGCTGTCGTGCCTGCTGGCCAGCGTGTGGTGCCAGCGCGCGGTGCGCGTGGCGCTGGCGTTGGTCTTCGTGGCGGCGGGCGGGGCCAAGCTGGCCGACGTGCGCGGGTTTGCGGAGATCATCCAGCATTACGCCATCCTGCCCGTGTGGGCGGTGGGGCCGGTGGCGCTGCTGCTGCCCCTGGCGGAGGTGGTCGCCGGGGTGGGCCTGCTGTTCGCCGTGCGCGGCAGCCTGGCCGCCATCGCGGCCATGTGTCTGCTGTTTCTCGGCGTGCTGGGATACGCGCTGGCTGCGGGGCTGTCCATTGGCGACTGCGGCTGCTTTGCCCCCGGCGAGTTGCCGGAGGGTGTGCAGGACGGTTCAGCCCTGCGCGGAGCCCTGCTGCGCGATCTCGTGCTGTTGGCCGGGGTGGCCTACCTGTATGCATGGCGGCGGCTGCGCCGCCGCATGGGCTGACGTTCAGGCCCGATGCCATGCCTGCGTCCGGAACGCCCACGTGCCGGGCGGGACGCGGGGCCATGGGGACGGGCGTGGAGAATTTCGTTCCACAAACAATGAGGAGGTTGCGATGTCGTTGAAGAAGCTGGTTGCTCCGTTGATGCTGCTCGCCGTGCTCGGTCTTGCCGGGTGCAACAATCCCTTTGCCGGGCCGTCCGAGGTGGACCTGGAGGCCAAGGCCGTGAAGCTGGCGCGCGATACCGCGAAGGGCGGCTACGGGCTGTTGACCGTGGCCGAACTGAAGAAGTGGCAGGACGAGGGCAAGGACATGCTCATCATCGACACCATGCCCTTCGAGGATTCGTACAAGAAGAACCACATCCACAATGCGGTGCAGTTCCTGTTCCCCATTCCGGACATGCCGGAATGGAAGATGACCGAAACCGGCGACAAGACCGAACAGGACTTCGAAAAGCTGCTCGGCCCGGACAAGGACCGCCCGCTGGTGTTCTACTGCGGCTTCGTCAAGTGCACCCGCTCGCACAACGGCGCGGTGTGGGCCAAGAAGCTGGGCTACACCAACGTGTACCGCCTGCCCGGCGGCATCGTGGCCTGGAAGGAAGCCCAGTTCCCGGTGAAGACCATCAACTAGTCCGTACCGGCGGGGCGGCGCATGCTGCGTCGTCCCGCCTTTCCTGCCTGCCCGCCGGACGACCCGCTTGCCTGGCCGCGTGACGCGGCATACCCTACCGTCATGAAGACAGTCACCCTTCCCGATCCCGGCACGGACGCCGCGCCGTGCACCGCGCCCGGCGGCGCGTGCGGCGAAGGGGGTGGCGGGTGCGGCGGCTTCGCCGGTTCCGAATGCTCGCCGGGTGATGCCCGATCCGTTGCCGGTCCGTCCGTCTCCGGCCCGGTGATTTCCGGACCGGTGATTTCCGGCCCGGCCGTTGCCGAGCCGTCCGAAGCCGTTTCGTCCGATGGCGACCCTGTCGTCGAGGCCATTCGCCGCCGGGCCGAGAACCTGTTCGACACCCGGCAACTGCTCTGCGCGGAGGCCGTGCTGCACGCCGTGGCCGAGGCGCTGGGCGGCCCCCTCTCGCCGGACGAGGCCGCCGCGTTGGGCACGCCGTTCTGCCAGGGCATGGGCGGCGCGGGCTGCACCTGCGGCGCGTTGAGCGGCGCGGTGGCCGCCGTGGGGCTGTTCCGGGGCAGGCCGGAGCGCGGCGCGGGCGGCGCCAGGGGGCGCGCGCTGGCCCGCCGGATGCACGATGATTTTCGCGCCGCCTGCGGGGCCACCTGTTGCCGGGTGCTCGTCCGCCACGTGCATCACGACAAGGCCGCCCATTTCGCGCAGTGCCGCAGCCTGACGGGCAAGGGGGCCGTACTGGCCGTCCGCGCGCTGCTGGCCGAGGGCGTATACCCGCGTGACGGGGCCTTTCCCCTTCCTGCGGACACGGGGCGCACCCTGTGGCGCAACCGCCTGCGGGCGCTGCTGCGCCTGCCCTTCCGCCGCCGGAACTGACCCGGCGGTCTTCGTCCCTTCTTCCGTTTCCTACACCAGCAGCACGGTAGAACCCGTGGTCCGGCGCGATTCCAGGGTGCGGTGCGCCTCGGCCGCCTGCTCCAGCGGGAAGGTCTGGTTCACCTGCACCTGCACGATGCCCGCGCGCACCACGTCGAACAGGTCGCGGGCGTGGGCCAGCAGGTCTGCCCGCTGCGCCGTGTAGTGCATCAGGCTGGGGCGGGTGAGGAACAGCGAGCCCTTGGCCGCCAGCAGCGAGGGGCTGAACGGTTCCACACTGCCCGACGACTGGCCGAACGACACCAGCGTGCCCATGGGCCGCAGGCAATCCAGCGAGGCCATGAACGTGGCCTGCCCCACCGAATCGTACACCACGTCCACGCCGCGCCCGTCGGTGAGTTCGCGCACCTTCACCGCCACGTCTTCGCTGCGGTACAGGATGACGTGCTGGCAGCCGTTGGCCAGCGCCCGCTGCGCCTTGGCCTCGTCGCCCGCCGTACCGATGACCGTGGCCCCCAGGTGCCGGGCCCACGGCACCACCAGCGAGCCCACGCCGCCCGCGGCGGCATGCACCAGCATGGTGGTGCCCTCGCGCACCGGGTAGCAGCCGTACAGCAGGTAGCGCGCGGTCATGCCGCGCAGCATCATGCCCGCCGCCGTGACGAAGTCTATGTCGTCCGGCAGGGCCACCAGCCGGTGGGCGGGGATCAGGCGGCGCTGGGCGTAGGCCCCCACCGGGTTGCCCGCGTAGGCCACCCGGTCGCCGGGCCGTACCCCGGTCAGTTCGGTCACACCCTCGCCCACGGCCTCCACCGTGCCCGCGCCCTCCATGCCGGGGATGGCGGGCAGGGAGGGCAGCGGGTAGAGCCCGGTGCGGTGGTACACGTCGATGAAGTTCAGCCCCACGGCCCCGTGGCGCACCAGCGCCTCGCCGGGGCCGGGCGCGCCGGGGACGTGGTCTTCCCAGCGCAGCACTTCGGGCCCGCCGGTTTCATGAAAGAAGATGGCCTTGGATGTTTCGGGCGAGTGGGACATGCGTGCCTCCCTCGCGGGCTTGCGCCCGCGTCGTTGCCGGTGCGGGGGGCCGTCAGCCCGGCGGATTGGCGGACTGCGGACCGGGGTGGTATTTCACCCTGCATGGTAGGGCAGCTTGGGGGTTCGCACAAGGCGGCACCGGAAAGTTACGTGGTTACCGTGTGGTGACGGTGACTGAAGAGGCTGGGGTGACGAGGAGGGGTATGGTACGGGTGACGGCGGCGCGGGCGCGGGACGCGCCCCGCAAAAGGAAAGCCCCGCCGAAGCGGGGCCAGTGGGGCGAGCAAAAGCGGTAAACCGCGGCTCGCACCGCCTGTATGGCATGAAAGCGCGGGCCGGGCAAGGGGCCGGGAGGCTACACCGGCGAGGCGATGCGGTTGCCCACCGTGTCCACGCCGGTCAGTTGCGACATGGCCGTCAGGTATTCCACGTTGCGGTCCAGGTAGAAGGCCAGGGGCTTGGAGAAGTTCTTGCCCACGATGCCGTCCACGAACAGTTGGCTCACCTCGCGCTCGCGGGTCAGCACCATCTGCGAGCGGGCCAGGATGGCCTTTTCCTCGGGCGACATGTCGCGCACCAGCAGCGAAAGCACGCTGCGCGCGCGCGGCTGGTACATCCAGAAGTACATCATGTCCAGGGCGTTGATGATGATGGTCCGCTCCAGGTCCTCTGCCTCTGCCTCCACCGCGCGGATGAACTGCTTGGGCTGCGAGAGCAGTTCCAGCACGTCCTCTTCCGGGAACAGCAGTTCCAGCTTCGAGAAGGCATCGAACAACTGGTGCAGCTTGCTGTCGTAGTCCCAGCGGCGGATGCGCATGTTGTTGTTGCGGTCGGCGTAGCCTTCGATGAGCGCGGCCACCGTGTCGGACGCGGTCTTGGAGATCACCGCCGCGCCCTGTTGCAGCAGGTCGAGGGGGTTGTCCACCCCGGCGAAGATCAGCAGGTCGTCCAGCACGAGGTTGTAGAACATGGCCACGGGGATGGCCAGCACGCTGCGGAAGATGTTGCCGAGCACCGCCTCTTTCGGCAGGCCCCGGTAGATGTTGTGCGAGGCGATGTAGGCCCCGTTGGCCGCCGCGATGAGCGTATAGACCAGTATGGGGTGGTTGCCCACGGTGAAGCCCAGGGTCTGCTCCAGCACCAGCTTGCGCATGACCAGTTCCAGCAGCAGCACCGAGATGCCCGTGAACATCAGCGAATCGGACAGGCGGCTCCAACTCACGTAGTCGTTCCAGCGCAGCAGGGGCGAACGGCTTACGCCGCCGCCGCCCGTCACCGCCTGGATGACGTTGCGCACGCCGGTGATCAGGAACCAGATCACCGCGCCGAACCAGGCCAGCACCCACCAGTGCTGGGTGTGCTGGAAGGCCAGCAGGGCGGGGATGAACCCGGCCAGCACCTTCAGCGCGTTGGACACGCCGGTGTTCAGGTAGCGCATGCCCATCCACCGGGCGCAGGCCGCCCCGCCGCGCAAGTGCAGCGAAAGGCCGTTGCCCGCGCTGCGGGCGAAGCCCCCCAGCGTGGCGATGTTGCCGTGCGGTGTCACGCGCGAGGTGTCGGTGCGCACCACCCATTCGCGCATGCGGCGATAGCCGAAGCGCGAGCATCCCGGCAGCCGCCGCACCAGGCGCACCAGGGCGGGGCTGGGCAGCACCGGGGTGCGGCGCTCCAGCATGCTTTCGCGCAGGTACACCTCCGTATGCACGGGGATGATCTGGCGCATGGTGTCGCGCGGGTCGTCTATCTGTTTCTGGGCGCGCGTGGGCAGCGTGTCGCGGAACACCAGGCCCATGCCGTGCACCCGGTGCGAGCGGCTGGTGGAATCGCTGCCGATGCGCGACTTGAGCTGCACCGTCTTGTAGAACCCCTGCAACCTTGGGATGTTGCGCAGGATGCGCCGGAACTTTTCGCAGCGTTCGCAGGCGTCGTCCGCGCCGGAATCGGCGTAGTCGCGGATCAGCGTGCGGATGAGCCGCTTCAGCCGGGGGGCGCTGCCGCTGTTGATGGCCAGTTGCAGTTCGTTGATGGCCCGGATGTTGGCCACATGGGCCTCGTCGCCCTCGGCCCAGTCCTTGAGGTTGAACAGTTCGAGGTGGGTGACCAGCCCCTCGCAGTCCCACAGCAGTTCGAGCACGTCGGCCACCGTGAGTTCGGAGAGGTTGAGGGTGATGCGGTAGCCGCTGTGCAGGCTGGTCAGCCAGTCCAGCAGGGCGCGCGGCGGGGTGCGCAGGATGTCGGGCACGTCGGCCCCGTCGCGGGGGACGAAGGCGGAAGGAATGTCCGGGTTGCGCGCGGGCACCAGCCACAGGTCGTGCACCGTTTCCGGGTCCAGCCCGTCCAGCCGGGCCACCAGGGCCTCGATGGCCTCGCGTTCCGGCGGCGTGGCGATGGCCCATTCATCGCGCAATTCCTCCACGCGGCCCTGCAACGCGGGCACCAGGCGCTTGTGGATGAATTCCGCCAGGTGTAGCAGCGAAGGCTGCCCGGTGCCCACGAAGGCCAGGAATTCGTCGCGGTGCAGTGGCTCCAGGGTCAGCCCGAATTCCTCGTTGATGGTCCGGCGATGGCGCTCGTTGTAGCGCTGCAACACGCGCAGGACGTATTCCGCGAGGTATTGCGAGGCCTTGCGACCCTCGTGCATCAGGTGTTGGGTGGGCGTTTCCGCCAGGAACGAAAGAAAGCCCTGCGAGTCGGAAAAGCCGCGCGGCACCCAGATGAGTTCGGCGTACTTGTTGCGCGCGGGCACCCGGAATTCCACCCCGATGCGGACGGAAACCCCCATGATGTCGGCGGCCTGCATGAGCTCGCGGGCGGCGGCCGATTCCACGAAGTTGTAGTAGATCACCGTAAGGTGCCGGATGCCCTTGATCCACGCGTCCATGATGAGGTGCGTGGGGTTCTTGCGGCCCTTGGTGTTGGCGTCGTGCACGTGGTTGTCGAAGGCCAGCTGGTTCCATTCCTCGGGCATTTCCAGCAGGTGGTAGTGCGCCAGCAGGGTGCGCACGATGCGTGGCTTGCCCGACGCCGCGCGGCGGAAATCGTGCGCCAGCTTGAGCTGGCGGCAGGTGTCGCCGTGGGCGCGCACCAGGTCCTTCATGATCTGGATGAGCACGCGTGCCGTGTTGCGGCGAAGGCCGGTCTGCGCGCTGTACAGCACCTCGTCGCGCAGGGTCTGCAGGGCCAGCAGGCGTTCTTCCGCCAGGCCCGCCTCCAGCGAGTCCAGCAGGTTGATCACCGCGTAGGCCACGCGCAGTTCGCGCGAGACGGAAAGCTCCTTGATGCCGTGCGGATGCAGACTGGCGTCGAACAGCTTGCGCACGAAGGGGCTGGGGGTGCGGGTCTTCTCCAGCACCTTGTTGACCATGAGCAACAGCTCGTGGTCCTGCTGGTCGAAGAAAAGCGTGCGGAATGCCATGATGTTTCGCAGTGACGCAACGCGTCCGTGGAAGGTGCGGGGAGCCTTGGTGGGGGCTCCGTGAACGTCCGTTCGTGACCGTTCGTGACCGGGAGGTGTCCGGTAAATGTCCGGGTGAGCCCCCGTGATTTCGGGAGGTTCCCGTGCATGCATTGTTACGGAAAGGTTACGGCGCAGTCAATCGGGGTGGGCGACAACTGGTCGGCACGGGGCGGCCGGTACGGATGCGCGCGCCGACCGGGGAACATGCCCCGCGTGACTGAATGACGGTTGCGCGGAAAGCCCGTGGAAAACCGGCGGACCGGGCATGCCGCCGCGCGTCCTCCGGATGCAGGCGCATGGCCCGCCGACGCTCGGACGGCTACGCCGCGCCGTCTCCATACAGATAGGCGGTGCCGCTGGCCACGTGACGCACCGCGCCGCCTATCCATGCCTCTGGCGTCTGGCCGTCGCGCCGGGTTACCGAAACGCGGATCGCCGCGCCGCTGGGTTGCCGCACCGCCAGCGAGATTTCGCCGTCCCCGCTGGCGGCGCGCAGCAGCCCGTAGGCCAGCGAGCCAGACCCGCACGCCGATTCCAGGATGATGCTGTCCGTGTCGCGCACGCGCACCACCGGGGTGATGCCGGGCGCGGCCAAGGGGCCGTGGTGCCAGATGCACCCGGCCGCAGGCCCGTCGGACAGGCCGTGCAGGTCGATGAGCGCCCGCGCACGGTCGCGCCACGCCTCCGGGAACGGGTGCAGCGCGGCGTCCAGCAGCAGATGGGCGATGCCCGGCAGCCGCACCAGCGCCAGCCCCTCGTCCAGGTGGGTCACCATGCGGGAAAGGTCCGGGGCGCTGGGTGGGGCGTTGCCCGTGGGGGCGGCGTTGCCTGCGCCCGCGTTCATTCCGTAGGGCGCGCCTTTTCCTTCAGACGCATCCTTTCCGCCAGGCGCGTTCCCGGCGACAGGGGGCAGGGGCATGCGCACGGCGGCGTCCGGCCCCCGGGCGGTAAGCACCACCCGCACGGGCAGCGGCCCGTCCACGCCGGAACTGTCGATCTCGCCGGACATCAGCCCGCCCGGCCCCGCCACCAGCACGCGCTTCAGCGCCAGCAGCGCCGCCAGCGAGCGGCAGGCGTTGCCGCAGAATTCCCCGCCCATCATGTCGATGCGCGGCCGCGCCCCGGCCAGCGAGACGAACCCCACCTGCTCGGCGTGCACGTGGTGCTCGCCCATCAGCTCCGCCGCCACGGCGGCGCGCAGCCGCACGGGCACCGGATCGGTGACGAGGATGGTGGTGTTGCCGCCGGGGCTGAACTTGTGAAAGCGCAGGGCGTTGGGATGGTGCATGGCGAGAGATGGGTTGAATGAACAATCTTGTCGTGTCAAGCAGCTTCCGTCCGGGCGGGCGCGGCACGGCGCGGGTGCCGCAAAGGCTGCCCGCACGCGGGAATATGGCCGGAAAACAACGTCACGCCTGGGCTGAGCGGCTTTCTTCCCGGATACGGCCACGCCACGTCGCGTCATATCCATGCCGGGAACACGCCGCACGCCGTGGCACATGGCGTCTTGCACATGATGCCCGAGGGTTATCTAACTGTCTAGTATAGCGGCGGAAACTGTGATGACAAAATGGTCAAAGATCAATATGTTGAAATAATTGTGCATTTACAAAAAAGACATTATTGAAGAAACCGGTTCCCTTCACAGCCTGATTGGGATACTAAACCGCTATCAAAAACCCTAGTTTCCCTGCGAGGAGGCAAAGATGAAGAAGACAGTATTGCTCGTGCTGGCGCTTCTGCTTGTGCTGTCGGGTCAGGCGGTGGCCGCCGACACCATCAAGCTCGGCTTCGTCATCCCCCTGACCGGTGACATCCCCAAGGTGGGTGAGGCTTCGAAGTTCGCCGCCGAAATGCTGCGCGAAGAAATCAACGGCAAGGGCGGCCTGGATGTGGGCGGCAAGAAGTACAAGCTCGAATTCGTGTTCGAGGACAACGAAGCCAAGCCCGAATCCGCCGTCAACGCCATGCTGAAGGTCATCGAGCGCGACCAGGTGCTGGCCGTGGTCGGCCCCCAGTCGTCCAAGCAGGCCGTGCCCGCCGGCGGCGTCGCCAACGACAACGAAACCCCGATGATCTCGCCCTGGTCCACCAACCCGGATACCACCAAGGGCCGTCCGTGGGTGTTCCGCGCCGCCTTCCTCGATCCCTTCCAGGCTCCCGTGGTGGCCAACTTCGCCACCAAGCAGTTCAAGGCCAAGAAGGCCGCCGTGCTGTTCGACATCTCCAACGACTACTCGAAGGGCCTTGCCGAGTTCTTCAAGGCGGAGTGGGAGAAGATGCACGGCGCCGGCGCCGTGGTGGGCATGGAATCGCATGGCACCAAGGACCAGGACTTCTCGGCCCAGCTGACCAAGGTCATCGCGGCCAAGCCCGACTTCATCTTTCTGCCTGAAAACTACAACATCGTCGCCCTGATCGTGAAGCAGGCGCGCGACCTTGGCTACAAGGGCCCCTTCATGGGCTCCGACGCCTGGGGCTCGGCCGAACTGATGGACCTGTGCGGCAAGGAATGCGTGGGCCAGTACTTCTCCACCCACTACGCCGCCGCTGGCGCCACCGGCGCCACCAAGGAATTCATCGACAAGTACAACAACAAGTACGGCTACATCCCCGACGACGTGGCCGCCCTGACCTGGGACGCCACCCGCCTCGTGCTGCAGGCCATCCAGAGCGTGGGCAAGGTTGATTCCGACGTGCGCAAGATGCGCAAGGCCGTGCGCGACGCCATGGTCAACATCAAGAGCTTCGACGGCATCACCGGCAAGATGAGCTTCGACGAAAACCGCGACCCCATCAAGTGCGCCGTGGTCGTCAAGATCAGCGAGAAGGGCGAATTCACCTTCGCCGAATCGGTCTGCCCCAAGTAGTATGATGATTCCCCGCGCGGCCCACCGGCCGCGCGGGGCCTTTTCCGCCGCACGCACAGCGCGGCTTCCGCTTCCATCCGCGCCGCCATGGCGGCGCGCCGGGTTGCCGCCCGGCCAAGGTGCCGCCCTGCGCGGGTTCCCATCCGGAACCTGGCACCTGCGAAGCGGAACATACGAATCACCTTTCACGGACGGCGCGCACGACGCGCCGCCCGTGTTCTGCCCCCCTGACGCGCGCACGGCGCGCGCCAAGGGGCAAACCGTTCCACGGAGGGTTTCGGGACTGTGGAAATCTTCATCCAGAACCTGTTCAACGCGCTCCAGTGGGGCAGCTTCTACGCGCTGATCGCCCTGGGCTACACCCTGGTGTACGGCGTGCTGCTGCTCATCAACTTCGCCCACGGCGACATCTTCATGGTGGGCGCGTACATCGCATTTTTCGTCTCCTCGCTGCTGCTCGGCGACCTGTTGGGGGTGTTCGACCTGCCCGGCTGGGCCGCGCTGGCGCTGACCGTGCCGCTGACCATGCTGCTCACCGCGGGGGTGGGCGTGACGCTGGAACGCATCGCCTACCGCCCCCTGCGGCGCAAGGGCGCGCACCGGCTGTACGTGGTCATCACCGCGCTGATGTGCGGGCTCATCCTTGAAAACGGCAACCTGGCCCTGCTGGGCGCAAGCCGCCGCAAGCTGCCGGACATGGTGGACAAGGTGGTGTACACCTTCGGCTCCGTGTCGGTGACCAACCTGAAGGTGTGGGTCATCGTGGCGGCGTTCCTGGTGTTCTTCCTGCTGCAGTTCATCGTCACGCGCACCCGCATCGGCATGGCCATGCGCGCCGTTGCGTGGGACAAGTTCGCGCTGCCGCTGATGGGCATTCCGCTCGATTCGATCATCGTGTTCACCTTCGTGCTGGGGTCGGGCTTCGCGGGCCTTGCCGGGCTGCTTTTTGCCATGTCCTACCCCATTCTCGACCCCTACATGGGCGCCATGGTGGGCTGGAAGGCCTTCATCGCGGCGGTGGTGGGCGGCATCGGCGACATTCGCGGGGCGTTCATCGGCGGCTTCCTGCTGGCGTTCATCGAGATCATGGTGGCGGCGTTCCTGCCCTCCACCTTTAGGGACCTGTTCGCCTTCACCATCCTGCTGATGATCCTGTGGCAACGGCCCACCGGCCTCTTCGGCGTGGCAAAGACCACCAAGATCTAACCCGCGACGCACGCCAGAGGATACGCGAACATGCAGAAATACACCCTCAACGCCGCACTGGCGGCGCTGTGCCTTGGCCTTGTGCTGCTGGCGCAGTTCAACGTCATAGACCAGTACACCCAGACGGTGCTCATGTTCATGGGCATCAACATCATCTTCGCCAGCAGCCTGAACATCGTGAACGGCTACATGGGCGAGTTCTCGTGCGGGCACGCCGGGTTCATGTGCGTGGGTGCGTACGCCTCGTCCGTGCTTTCGGTGGTGCTGTTCACCTCCAACAAGCTGGTGGGCGACGCGCTGCTGCCGCCGGAACTGGCCCCCATGCTGTTCCCCGTGGTGCTGATCGTCGCCGGACTCGTCTCGTCGGTGTTCGGCCTGCTGGTGGCGTTGCCCTCGTTCCGCACGCGCGGCGACTACCTGGCCATCATCACCATCGCGGCCAACTACATCGTCATCTCGGTCATCGAGAACCTGGACGTCATCGGCGGGCCGCGCGGCTTTCACGGCATGAAGCGTGTCATCAACGGCATGCGCGACATGGTGGACATCCCCTGGATGTTCATCTGGGTGATCCTGGGCACGCTGTTCTCGGTGTGGATCCTGCGCCGCCTGGTCAACTCCACCTACGGCAAGGGCATTTCCGCCGTGTGCCAGGACGAGGTGGCCGCCGAGATCATGAGCGTGGACACCAACCACGTGAAGCTGGTGGCCTTCATGGTTTCCTCGGGCCTCGCCGGGGTGGCCGGGGCGCTGTACGCCCACGTGTACGGCTACGTGAACCCGCAGGCCTTCAACATCCTGAAGTCCACGGAAGGCCTGGTCATGGTCTACCTTGGCGGCATGGCCTCGCTGTCCGGCTCGGTCATGGCGGCCATTTTGTTCACGCTGCTGCTCGAATCGCTGCGCTTCGTCATTCCCGGCCTGGATGCGGCCCTGCACGCGGTCAACCTGTTGCCCGCCGGATACGAACTGAGCCAGGTGTGGAAGTGGGTGCTCATCCCGCTCATCCTCATCCTGCTCATGCAGTTCCGGCCCGAGGGCATCATGGGCAACCGCGAGCTTTCGGGCGTCTTCCCGAAGCTGCGCCGCTTCTACACGTTCAAATAGGGGAACGAGGACATGCCGCTGCTTGAAATGAAAGGCGTGACGCAGCGCTTCGGCGGGCTGCAGGCCGTTTCCGACTTCAACATATCGGTGGAGGAGCGCAAGCTCATCGCGCTCATCGGCCCCAACGGCGCGGGCAAGACCACGGTGTTCAACCTGGTCTCCGGGTTCTACCAGCCCACCGAGGGGCAGATCATCTTCAACGGCCAGCCCACGGCGGGCCTGCGGCCGCACCAGGTGACGGCGCGGGGCATCGCCCGCACCTTCCAGAACATCCGGCTGTGGCACGAGATGAGCGTGCTGGACAACATCCGCATCGCCCAGCACCACCGCCTGGGCTACACCATCTGGGACGCCTTCCTGCGCACCGGCCGCTTCACCCGCAGCGAGGGCAACATCGACGCCATCGCCTGGGAAATGCTGGAGGCCATGGACCTGAAGGATGCGGCCCACGAACTGCCCCGCAACCTGCCCTACGGGTTGCAGCGCCGCGTGGAGATCGCCCGCGCCATGTCCATCAAGCCGAAGCTGCTGCTGCTGGACGAACCGGCGGCGGGCCTGAACTCGGCCGACGTGGACGGGCTGATCAAGCTCATCGGCTGGATTCACAAGGAGTTCGACATCACCATCTGGATGATCGAGCACCAGATGAAGGTGGTCATGAGCCTGTGCCAGTGGATCAAGGTCATCGATTTCGGTAGCACCATTGCCGAAGGGACGCCGGAGGAGATTCAGTCCAACCCGGTCGTCATCAAGGCATACCTGGGAGACGATACGATCTGATGCTGCTCTCCATCGAGAATCTCTACGTAAAGTACGGCAATATCGAGGCGTTGCACGGCCTTTCGTTCCATGTGAACGAAGGGGAGATCGTCACCCTCATCGGGGCCAACGGCGCGGGCAAGTCGACCACGCTGAAGTCCATCATGCGCCTGCCCCCGCCGGAGGCGCCCAAGGTCAGCGGCGGCGACATCCTGTTCAAGGGCAAGTCGCTGCTGAACGTGGAACCGCACGACGTGGTCAGCAAGCTGCACATCGCGCTGGTGCCCGAAGGGCGGCACATCTTCGGCAACCTGTCGGTGATGGAAAACCTGATGCTGGCCACCTACGCCCGCAAGAACGACCCGGCCATAGCGCGCGACCTTGAACGCATCTTCGACCTGTTCCCCCGGCTGGCCGAGCGGCGCACCCAGCGCAGCGACACCCTGTCCGGCGGCGAGCAGCAGATGCTGGCCGTGGGCCGCGCACTGATGACCAGCTGCGAGGTGCTGCTGCTGGACGAACCGTCCATGGGCCTAGCCCCGCTGCTGATGTACGAAATGTTCCGCACCCTCAAGGAACTGAACCGCGAGGGGCTGACCATCATCGTGGTGGAACAGAACGCCCGCCTTGCCCTGCAGGTGGCCAGCCGTGGCTACGTGCTGGACACCGGCGAGATCGTGGCGCAGGGGCCGTCGGATTCCCTGCTCAACGACCCGGAAGTGAAGAAGGCCTATCTCGGCGGGTAGCGCGCCGGACGGGCATTGCGACGAAAATGCGGCGGGCCGCCCTTTGGGGCGGCCCGCTTTGCATTGGTGCGCGGGGTGCAAGCGCGCTGGCCCGCTAGCCGGTGGTCTGCACGATGATGTCGTGCTGCACCAGCAGGGTGTGCGTTTCCGAGCCCGAGGTGCCGGTATACACGTCGTAGGTCACGCCGTTCACCGTCTGGCTGGCGTTGGTGTTGGTCCAGCCCGAGCCGGAAAGGTTGACGTGGTCGGCGGATGTGCCGCTGATGGTCAGCGAGTTGCCGGTGTCCATGGTGGCGGAAAGGTCCAGCAGGTCCGCCGCGGACAGGGTGACGGACTGCGAGCCGGTGGCGGTAAGGTCGATGGCCTCTATGCCGGTGACGGCGGTGCTGCCGATGTGGGTGAAGTCCAGCGTTGCTCCGGCATCGTCCAACACCAGCGTGTCGTAGCCTTCGCCGCCGTGCAGCCCGGTGAAGTCCGAACCGTTGATGGCGTGGTCGGCATTGGTGTCGTGCACCACCAGGGTGTCGTTGCCCGCGCCCCCGTACAGGGTATCCACGCCCATGCCGCCGTCCAGATGGTCGTTGCCGTCGCCGCCGTAGAGCGTGTCGTTGCCTCCTTGGCCGTACAGGTGGTCGTCGCCCGCGTCGCCGTACAGGGTGTCGTTGCCTCCCTGCCCGAACAGGGTGTCGTTGCCGTCGCCGCCGTGCAGCACGTCGGCCGCGCCGCGCGACTCGCTCGACCCGCCGGACAGCGCATCCTGATGGTCGGCGATGTAGGTGCGCAGTTCGTCGTTGCTGGCCTCGTGCCCCAGGGTGGAGGCCAGGTAGGCCTTGACGATGGCCAGCGAGTCGCCCGAGGTCAGCGTGGTGCCCGGCAGGTAGGCCAGCAGGTAGTCTGCGTTCAGGGCGTCGCCGAACAGGATGTCGTCGCCCGCGCCGCCGGTGAGCGCGTCGGACCCGGTGGCCTCGGGGTTGAGGTCGGTGGTGCCCGCATCCAGCGCGGCGGCCAGTTGCGAGGCGTCGGTGATGATCTGCGCGCCGCCGGTGTTGTCGTAGGGGTCGAGCAGGGTGGTGCTGGTGGTGCCGCCCGGCCCGTGCATGTAGCTGCTGCCGATGCCGATGGCGTTCACCGCCACGTCGTTGTCCAGTTGGGCCAGCAGGCGGGCGTAGGCCTCTTCCGACTGGGATGTCTCGGTGCTGCCGGTGGAGTCGCCGGACCCGCCGAGCACGGAGACGGTGGTGGTGGTCCACGTAGCACCGCCATTGGCCGTGTATTCCAGGTACCCTTCCGCGTTGATGCGCGCCGTGCCCGCCGTGTTGTACACCACCTCGCCCAGCGTGTAGCCGTCGGGCACATCCACGGTGTAGGTGGTGGATTGCCCGTTGCCCTGGCCCTGGCCGGGGCCGCCCTGTCCGGGACCTCCTTGACCAGGGCCGCCCTGTCCGGGCCCGCCGGTGGTGTAGGTGTAGGAAACGGAATCCTTGTAATAGTAGGTCGGTTCCCCGTCGGTGACGAAGTACACCACGTTTTCACCGCCGTTGTCAGCGATGGAGGAGGAGGCGAACCACTCCGAGGCCTCGTTGAAGGCGGCCTCGTAGTTGGTGCCGCCGCCGCTCTGGACGTCCTCCAGCATGTCCAGCACCTGCGAGATGGAGCTTTCGGTCAGCACGCCGCTCCAGGTGTTGCTGATGCCGGTGTCGAAGTCGATGACCTTCAGGTTCACCGTGCCTTCGTAGTCTTCCAGCTGCTGGATGAGGTTGGTCAGGGCCGCGATGGCCTTTTCCAGTTGCGAGTCGGACATGCTGCCCGACGAATCGAGAATGATGGCCACGTTGTACGTGGCGTACACCGTGGTTTCGGTGACCCCGCCGGGGTCGCCCACCAGCACGTCGTTGCCCGAGCCGCCCATGCTCACGGTGTCGTCGCCCGAGGTGCCCGTGGCCAGCCTGTCCGGCACCAGCGACAGGGTGAGCGTGGCCGTGCTGGTGCCGCCGTGCCCGTCGGACAGGGTGTAGGTGAAGGTGTCCGCCAGGCTGGCCGCGCTGGTGGAGGTGCTGGAGAACAGGTTCTGCACCGCCGGGTCGGTCATGTCCACGGTGTAGGTGTAGGAGCCATCGGCGTTGATGACCAGGGTGCCGTAGTCCAGGGTGTAGGTGCCCGCGTTGGCCACGGACAGGAGGTCGCCGTCCGCGTCGCTGTCGTTGCCCAGCACGCTGCTGCCGATGCTGACCGTCACCGCCCCGGTGGCCGGGTCCACGTCGCTTTCGTGGATGGTGGCCGTGTCGCACTGCGCCACCGGCGGGGTGTTCTCGTTGGCGCCGTGCACCGTGACGGTGAGGGTGGAGGACGTGGCGTCGCCGTCGGCGTCGGTGAGGGTGTAGGTGAACACGTCGGCCACGGACTGGCTGGCGTTCAGGGCCTGCACCGCCGCAAGGCTGTTGTTCAGGGTGTAGGTGTAGCTGCCGTCGGCGGCGATGGTCAGGGTGCCGTACAGCCCCGCCACGGTGGTCGTGCCATCCGCGGCAACGGTGGTGCTGCCCGTGGAAGTCGCCATGGCGGTCACCGTGGCCCCGTCCGCGCCCTGGGTGTCGTTGTCCAGCAGATGCCCGGTGGCGGTGGTGAGGGCGTCCTCGGTGACGCTGGCCGTGTCGGTCGCGGCCGAGGGCGCGTCGTCCACGATGGACACGGTGAGGGATGCGCTGTCGGTGTCGCCGTCCCGGTCCGTGGCGGTGACGTCGAAGGTGACGGTGGCCGCGTCGCCGCTGGCCAGGGCGTTGTCATCGAGGGTGAAGGAGTAGCTGACGTTGCCCGTGCTGGCGTCGTACTCGGTGATGACCAGGGTGCCGGTGTCCGTGGTGATGGTGCGGTCGGCCGCGTCGGCGGCCAGCACGCCGCCGGAGATGACGGTGACGTTGCCCACGCTGATGGTGTCCAGCCCGTCGGCGGCGGTGACGGTGAAGCTGCCGGTCTGGACCAGGGCGAGAGCATCGGGCGCGCTGCCGTCCGCCAGGGCGCTTTCGTGCACGGTCACGTCGGTCCCGGTGGCGCAGAAGCCGCCCAGGCTCACGCCGTCGTCGCTGCCGTTCACGGTCACGGTGAGCGTGGCGGCTGCGGGGTCGCCGTCGCCGTCGGCGATGACGTAGGTGAAGGTGTCCGTAAGGTGTTCACCCTCGGTCAGGTGCTGCACCTCCGTGGAGGCGTTGTTCAGCGTGTAAGTGTAGGTGCCGTCGGCGGCGATGGTCAGGACGCCGTACTGCCCCGTCATGACGAAGGTACCGTCGGGCAGGGCGATGGCGGGCATGCCGGTGGCGTCCGTGCCGGACTGGGCGAAGACCACCACGGTCCCGTCCGCGCCCTGGGCGTCGTTGTCCAGCAGATGCCCGGTGGTGCTCACCACGCCGCTGTCGTTCCAATCATCCTCGGTGACGCTGGCCGCATCGGCCACGGCAAGGGGCGCGTCGTCCAGGATGGTCACGGTGAGGTTGGCGGTGTCGGTGTCGCCGTCGCGGTCGGTGGCGGTGACGGAGAAGGCCACCGCTGCCGCGTCGCCATCGGCCAGGACGTTGCTGGCGAGGGTGAAGGTGTAGCTGACCGTGCCCGTGGCGGCGTCGTACCCGGTGATGACCAGGGTTCCGGCGGCGGTGGTGATGGTGCGGTCGGCCTCGTCGGCCGCCAGCACGCCGCCGGAGATGACGGTGACGTTCTCCACGCTGATGGTGTCCAGCCCGTCGACGGCGCTGACGGTGAAGGTGCCGCTCTGGGCAAGGGCATTGGCGTCGGGCGCGCTGCCCTCCGCCAGGGCGCTTTCGGATACGGTGAGGTCGCCCGCCTCGTTTCCGATCCCGCACAGGGTGACCCCGTCGTCGCTGCCGTTGATGGCCACCGTCAGCGCGGCCGTGGCGGTGTCGCCGTCGCCGTCGGTGAGGGTGTAGGAGAAGGTTTCGGAAAGCGTCTCGCCGGTGGTCAGGTGCTGCACCGTGGGCGAGGCGTTGTTCAGCGTGTAGGTGTAGGTGCCGTCGGCGGCGATGGTCAGGGTGCCGTACTGCCCGGCGATGTCCGTGCTGCCCGTGGCGGCGACGCTGGCGTCGCCCACGCTGGTCACCGTGGCCCCGTCCGCGCCCTGGGTGTCGTTGTCCAGCAGATGGCCGGTGGCGCTCACCACGCCGCCGTCGTTCCCTTCGTCCTCGGTGACGCTGGCCGCATCGTCGGCGGCAGTGGACGCGTCGTCCGTGATGGTGATGGCGATGACGCCCGTGGCCGCATCCCCGTCGGTGTCCGTGGCGGTGACGGTCACGTCGAAGGTATAGGCGTCGCCCGCCGCCAGCACGTTGCTGGTCAGGGTGTAGGCATAGCTGACGACGCCGGTGGCCGGGTCGTACCCGGTGACGACCAGCGTGCCATGGGCGGTGGTGACGGTGCGCGCGCCTTCGTCGGCCACCAGCGCGCCGCCGGAGAT
This sequence comes from Desulfovibrio sp. A2, assembly GCF_000226255.1. Classification (GTDB taxonomy): domain Bacteria; phylum Desulfobacterota; class Desulfovibrionia; order Desulfovibrionales; family Desulfovibrionaceae; genus Cupidesulfovibrio. Next base: position 29,198 of record NZ_AGFG01000030.1, on the reverse strand, counting down.
CACGATGACCCCGCCCACGCTTACCGTGGCGACGCCGTCGGGCGCGGACACGGTGAACGTGCCGGTCTGCGTGGCGCTGGAGGATTCCAGCGTCCCGACTTCGGCCAGCAGGCCGCGTTCCGCCACGGTGACGGCGGAACCGGTGACGCTGATGCCATAGTCGATGTCCGGCGTGGTGGGGTCATCGGTCAGCGCGCCAAGGGCGGTGACGCCAAATGTGGAGGTGGTCAGCGGGTCCAGCCCGGACACGCCGGAAATCAGGCTGCCCGCGTCGTCGCTGTATTCGCCCACGCCGCCGCCCGCCGCGCCACCCGCGCCCGGCCCGGCGGCGGGCAGCAGGTCCGGGTCCAGCGCGGCAAGGAATTCGTAGCCGGAGATGGTGCCCCCCTCCGGCAGGGTGAACTGCGGCAGGGCGTCGGTGTCGCCCGCCGCGAAGAACCCGGCCAGCACGATGCGCCCGCCGTTCTCGAAGTTGAAGACCAGGTCGTTGCCGCTGCGCGCCAGACTGGCTTCCTCGGCGGCGAAGGCCAGTTCGAAGAGCGCCCCGGCGGCCGCCTCGACCACCTGGACCTGCCCCGCGCCCGGTGCGCGCAGGGGCGTGCCCGCCCCGCCACCCTGGCGGCCGGACGACTGGATGTTGGCTGACGTTTCCATGGTTCCCCCCTGTGCGGTGACTGCGGCGGTTGTGAATGACGTGCCGTGCTGCCTGTGCCGTATGGGATGTGACGTGGTGTAACGTCATTCCGTTCACGGCGTATGCATCTTTGATGCTTCTGCGTGGAATGCACGTTCCGATGTTGTTTGCTCGATGCCTTGATGGTCGCAGGATAGAAAATTTCATGTGACGATACGACAATATGTGATGATAAAATAAAACAATAGGGCTTAAGAATTGTTAAGGAGGGATTTTCATGCGGTGATCGCGCGCGGTGTCGTTGTGTTGCGTACTGTAACACAATATTGCGAAGTGTTTTTGCTGGTGTGATGAAATGCGTTGCGTTGGCGCGCCGTGCTGGAATGCGCCGCGAAGCGGTGCGTTCGCCAGGCGGTGCGACGTGGTGCTGCCGGTAGTCCGGCACGGGGGCTTTTGCGGTGTGGTGCGTCAGGCGGCGCGAAGGCTGGCTTTTTCGGCCTTCGGACGTGGGAAAGGAGAAAGGAAGAGCGCCATAATCCGGTTGCGCGGCAGGGTGCCCGCGCGTATAGGATGAAATGTCCGGAAAGGGGGGCCGGTTGCCGTTCCCCCGCCGCGCCATTGGTCATCCACCTCACGAGGGGTCCGCCGTGTCAGACAAGCCTTCCTCCCCGCCTCCCGCTCGCCCCGACGCCACGCAACCCGGCAAGGAGCCGGACAAGGGACCGGACAAGGGTTCGGGCGCATCGTCAGGGCGGGTTGCCGCCGCCAGTCCCGCGTCGGCGGCATCCACCGCCGCGCGCCCGGCGGGGCCGGATGCGGGCAAGCCCGCCGAGCGCCCACTGGCGCGGTTTTCCGAACGGGCGGCGGATCGCGCCTCCGACAAGCCTTCGGGCAGCCCCGCCGACAAGATTTCCGAAAAAGCCACCAGCCGTCCCGATGAACGTTCCCCGGGCCGCCCTGCTGACCACCCCGCGGACCGTTCCGCCGACAGGCCTGGGGACAGGCCTCCCCGGCCGTCCTACGGATTCGCCGGTCGCCCGGCCACGGCAACCGGCAGCGAGACCAGCAAGGCGCCCGGCGTCGAAGCTGGCAAGGGGGCGGGGGGCGACGCGGCGAAAGCCGCTGCCGTTCCTTCGTCGTCGCCCCCGTCACCTGGCGTGACCACGCCTGCGGGTACGGCCAGGCCTGCCTCCGCCCCTGCCGCGCCTTCGGGCGCGGCCAGGACTGCCGATGCGACCACGGCGAAGCCCGCCGGGGCCACACCGCCGTCCGCCACACCGCCGTCTGGCACGCAGCCGTCTGGCACTCCACCGTCTGGCGGTCCCGCCGCCAGCCAGGCCGCCGGGCCGCCTCCCCTGCACGCCACGGTGACGCCGGGCAGGCCCTCGTCCGGCACGGCAACCCCGCCGGGGGTGTCCGTCGCCCCCGCACCGGGCCCGGCCTTGCCGCCCGATCCCTATCGCGCAGCCGCCTTCGCGCCGGAAGAACCCATCCCCGCCGTGGGCGCGCCGCGCCCCGTGCCGCCGCCGTCGCCCTCCGCCATCCCGCGCGATGCCGCAGCCGCCACCGCCGCCGCGCTGGAAGGCCCGCAGCTTGACGCCGCGCTGGAGCCCCCGGTGCCGCAGGCGGGCATTCCCGACATGCGCGGGCTGGACCCGGCCGACGTGGACTACACCCCGCCGCTCATCGAGTGCATGAGCTTTCTGTTCCGCCTGCACGGCAAGCCGGTGTCCACGCGATTCCTCATCGCCGGGCTGCCCATGACCGACGGGCCGGTGCACCCGTCTGCCTGCATCCGTGCCGCGCGCACGGCGGGCATGGCCTCGAGCGTGGTGTACCGCCCCACGCTGGACCGCATCTCGTCCCTGACCCTGCCGTGCATCCTGCTGCTGCGGCAGGAAAAGGCCTGCGTGCTGCTGTCCCTGCAAGGGGACAAGGCCGAGGTGCTGTTTCCGGAAACGGGCATGGAACCGCGCATGGTGCCCGTGGACGAGCTGACCAAGGAATACACCGGCTACGCCATGTTCGCCCGGCTGGAAGGCAAGCTGGACCGCCGGGCCAGCGAGATAAAGCTGCTGAAGGCCAAGCGCTGGTTCTGGGACACGCTGCTGCACTTCCTGCCCATCTACAAGCACGTGCTGTTCGCCAGCGTGGTGGTGAACCTGCTGACCATCGTCAGCCCGCTGTTCTTCATGAACGTCTACGACCGCGTGGTGCCCAACAGCGCCACCGAGACGCTGTGGGTGCTGGCCATCGGCATCGGCATCGCCTACGTGTTCGACTTTCTGCTGCGCAACCTGCGCAGCTACTTCGTGGACGTGGCGGGCCGCAACGCCGACATCGTGCTGGCCAGCCGCCTGATGAACCAGCTGATGAGCCTGCGCCTGGACGCCAAGCCCGATTCCACAGGCTCGCTGGCCAACAACCTGCGCGAGTTCGAGTCGCTGCGCGAGTTCTTCGGCTCTACCACGCTGCTGGCGTTGGTGGACCTGCCCTTCCTGGTGCTGTTCGTGCTCATCGTGTGCTTCATCGGCGGGCCCATCGGCGTGGTGCCCATGCTGGCGGTGCCCCTGGTTGTGGGCATCGGCATGTTGCTCCAGCTGCCGTTCCAGCGCGTGGCCGAGGCGGGCTTCAAGGAGGGCATGCAGAAGAACGCCCTGCTGGTGGAGATCATCAACGGCCTGGAAACCGTGAAGTCGTCGCTGGCCGAAGGCCGCATGCAGCACGCCTGGGAGAAGGTGGTGGGCATGAGCGCCTCGTCCAACGCCCAGTCCAAGGGGCTGGCTAACATCTCGGTGACCATGTCCATCCTGTTCACCCAGTTGGTGAGCGTGACGGTGATCATCTGGGGCGTGTACCGCATCTCCGACGGCCTTCTGACCATGGGCGGGCTCATCGCCTGCAACATGCTGGCCTCGCGCGCCATGGCCCCGCTGAGCCAGGTGGCGGCCATGCTGGCGCGGCTGCAACAGTCGCGCATGGCCCTGAAGTCGCTGGACACGCTCATGAACCTGCCCACGGAACGGCCCGATGACCGGCCTTACGTCGACTTCGGCCCGCTGGAGCATTCCATCGTCTTCGAGAGCGTGTCCTTCGCCTATCCCGGTTCAGAGCGGCTGGCGCTGGAAAACGTGAACATGACCATACGCCCCGGCGAGCGGGTGGGGGTCATCGGGCGCATGGGGTCCGGCAAGTCGACCATGGGTCGCCTGGCCATCGGGCTGTACCAGCCGCGCGACGGCGCGGTGCGTTTCGGCGGGGTGGACATCCGCCAGATGGACATGGCCGACCTGCGTTCGCGCGTGGGCTACCTTGCCCAGGACAACTACCTGTTCTACGGCTCGGTGCGCGACAACATCGCCATCGGCGTGCCCAACGCCGACGACCGCATGATCCTGCGCGCCGCCACCATCGCGGGCGTGGTCGATTTCGTGCGCGGGCACCCGGCGGGCTTCGGCATGCCGGTGGGCGAGCGGGGCATGGCCCTTTCGGGCGGGCAGCGCCAGGCCGTGGCCCTGGCTCGTTCGCTGTTGCACGACCCGGACGTGCTGATACTGGACGAACCGTCCAGCAACATGGACAATTCTTCGGAAATGGCGCTCAAGCGCCGCCTTGCGGAAATACTGGGCAAGAAGACGCTCATTCTCGTCACCCACCGGGTGAGCATGCTCGACCTGGTGGACCGGCTGGTGGTGCTGGACCACGGCAAGGTGGTGGCCGACGGCCCCAAGCAGGCCGTCCTTGCCGCGTTGCGCGGCGATCAGGTGCGCGCGGGCGGGGCCGCGCGCTTCACGGGCGCGCCCGCGGCCGCCCCTCGTCAGGGCTAACGGGAGCACGACCATGGAAAACGACAAGAGCACATCTGGCGGGACCTCATCGAACATGGCGGGCGGCACGGCGGGGGCAACGCCCCCTGGCATGCCCCCCGGCATGCCTCCGGGCATGGCCCCGGGCCAGGCCGGTCCCGGTGCCTCCACCCTTGGCCAGCGTCTGGCCGGGGCCGTCCGGGGCGGCTCCATGGGCAACGGGGCCGAGCAGGGCGTGCGCCGCGACGACCTGGAATTCATGAGCGAGGTGGATGCGGCCCTGCACCGCAAGGGGCACCCGCTGGCCTTCCTGCTGTCCGCCTCGCTGGGGGTGTTCTTTCTGGTCTTCATCGTCTGGTCGGCCTTCGCGCCGCTGGACGAGGTGACGCGCGGCCAGGCCCAGGTCATCCCCTCGCAGCGCATCCAGGAAATCCAGAACCTGGAAGGCGGCATCATCAGCGAGATATTCGTGCGCGAAGGGCAGATAGTGGAAAAGGGCACGGTGCTGGTGCGCCTGGACAACGAATCGGCCGCCAGCTTCTTTCGCGACGCGGTGTCCAAGTCTTACGAGCACATGGCCGCCATCGCCCGGCTGGAGGCGGAAATGGCGGGCAAGGACCCGGTGTACCCGCAGGAGGTGATCCAGAAGGCCCCGCAGGTGGTGGCCGACCAGACCTCCATCCACAATGCCCGCAAGCGCCAGTTGGAACTGGAACTGAGCGTGCTGGAAAGCCAGCTTACGCAGAAGCGCCAGGAAGTGGACGAAATGGTGGGGCGGCAGGGCCAGCTGGGCGCCAGCCTGCGCGTGGCGCAGGAGCAGCGCGACATCGCCCGGCCGCTGGTGGAGAAGCAGATATACTCCAAGGTGGACTACTTGAGCCTTGAGCAGCGCGTCATCCAACTGCGCGGCGACATCAGTTCGCTGGCCGTGAACATTCCGAAAGCCCGGTCCGCCGTGCACGAAGTGGAGCAGCGGTTGTCGCACCGCAAGGCAGAGGTGCGTTCGCAGGCGGTGGAAGAAATCAACAAGCGCCGCGTGGAACTGAACTCGTTGCGCGAAACGCTGTCCGCCGGGGAAGACCGCGTGACCCGCACCGACCTGCGCGCTCCGGTGCGCGGCACGGTGAAGCGGATCATCATCAATACCCAGGGTGGGGTGGTGAAGCCGGGCGAATCCATTTTGGAACTGGTGCCGCTGGACGACACCCTGCTGGTGGAAGCGCGCATCCGCCCGGCGGACATCGCCTTCCTGCATCCGGGGCAGAAGGCCATCGTCAAGGTCACCGCCTACGACTTTTCCATCTACGGCGGGCTGGAGGCGGGGCTGGAGCAGATCAGCGCGGACACCATAGAGGACCGCAAGGGCGAGTTCTACTACCTGGTCAAGCTGCGTACCAAGAAGAACGCCATCACCTATCGCGGCGAAAACCTGCCCATCATGCCGGGCATGACCGCCACGGTGGACATTCTTACCGGCAAGAAGACGGTGCTTGATTATCTGCTGAAGCCCATCCTGAAGGCACAGCAGAATGCCCTGCGGGAGCGTTGATGCGAGATGGGGCCATGGGCGTGGGAACCGGCGCGGGAAGCGCGCCGAGTCTCCCCGGCCCGCCGGTTGCGGCGGACCGGGCCGGGGGGGCGCGTTCGCGCCGTGAACCCGGCGCATGTGGACGGGGCGCGCGTGGCCTGATGCAGGGTGTTGGTGATGCTTCGGTTCCGGTCCTGCTGATTCTGTGCGCCCTGCTTGCACTGGCGCTGGCGGCCGGGACCGGCGCGTGGCGCGGGACGGCCGTGGCGGGCGGGTCCGCCCCCAAGGCCGCGCCCATGCAGGCGCAGGACGGCGATGCGGTTGCGCGGCAGCAACCACCGGCCCCCGCCGAGGTGCGCGGGGTGGTGGACGGAACCGGAAAGACGCAGGAAGCGCGGCTGGCCTCCGGCGAGCCGCCCCGGCAAGACGCGCGGGCGGAAGCGGTGACCACCGCGCCGGACAAGGGCGCGGCAGGGGGCGATGCAGGGGACGGCGCGGCGGGCCATGCGGCCAAGACTGGCGATGTGCCCGATGGCGCGGAAGCCCCCGACCGCGAGAACGCAGGCAAATCTGTTGGCGAGTCCACGGCCAAGGCGGCGGTGGGCGTGCCCGACGCGCCCCTGGTGGCCCAGACGGCCCAGACGGAGCAGCCGGGGCAAACACGCCAGTCTGGCCAGTCGGGCCAGCCGGGCCAGTCCGTCGCGGAGGCAACCCCCGCGCCCAAAGGCTCCACCGGCATCCGGCTGTTCAAGACCATCGAGTTTCGGGGGCCGCTGAAGAACCTGCCCAAGTGGGACCGCGTGCTGGGCGTGGACCGCAAGAACCCCGGCCTGATTCCAGAGCGGGCGCTGGGTGGGCGCAATGCCCTGTGGGGCGAGTTGCGTTCGGAATGGCGCGGGCTGTCCACCATGGACAAGCTGCGCAACGTGAATTCGCTCTTCAACCAATGGCCCTACCGGCTGGACAGCGAAGTGTGGGGCGTGGTGGACTACTGGGCCGCTCCGGTGGAGTTCCTGCGCAAGTCGGGCGACTGCGAGGACTACGCCATAACCAAATATTTCGCCCTGAAGCAGCTTGGCGTGCCTGCCTCGGACATGCGCATCGTCATTCTGCTCGACTCCATCCGGCGGCTGGCGCATGCCATCCTGGTGGTGTACACGGGCGGGGACGCCTACGTGCTGGACAACCTTTCCAATGTGGTGCTGTCGCACCAACGCTACGGGCACTACGTGCCGCAGTACTCCATAAACGAAGAATACCGGTGGGCGCACATTCCCGTAAGGGGCGGCCCCGGCACCCGAAGAATGCAATAGGCATTTCGACGTCGGAAACGTCTGTCGAGAAATGCCCCGGCGGCCCGAGAAGCGCCGCCCGCCCCGATTGAAAATTTGCTCTAGACCGCGGAGGACCCATGGCAGAGAACAGCGCATCGACAGGCACGCCGGACCGCGACAGACCCGCCGGCCGTTCGCGGCTTCTGTGGTTCGGCATCGTGGTGCTTGGGGTCACCGTGGCGGCGGCCACGGTGGGGGCCTACTGGAACATCACCGACGCCCGGCACAAGCTGGAGACGGACATCGCCCAGCGGCAGGCCGTGCTGACGCTGGCCCGCGTGGAGTCCGTGAACCTGTGGCTGGATTCCATGACCGAGCAGGGGGCGCGGCTGATCAACGCCGACCTGTTCCGGCTGTTCGCCTCGGAGGTGAACCAGTTGGAAGGCGACGTGGGCCTGCTGCTGAACAAGCCTGGACAGGGGCCCGGACAGGGGTCCGGGCAGTCCGGCGACAAGGCCCCCACCCCCGGCAAGAACGGGGACAAGGCGGGCAAGCCCGGCGTCCGCGCCGACGATGACGACATCTCGCAGCTGGCCGCGCAACTGCCGCTGATGCGCAACCTGCTGCGCGAGTTCGTGACCTATTCCGACTTCGTCTCCGGGCGCATCGTGAACACCCGCGCCCAGACCTACATTTCCACCGACGCAACCCCGGTGCCCCTGTCCGAAGACCAGCAGGCGGCCATCCGCGCGGTGCTGGAAACGGGGCAGATGCGCTTCTCGCACGCCCGTTCCACCCAGACCGGGCTGGTGCTGGACCTGTTCATGCCCATCCTGCCGCCCCAGTTCGAGGCGACCACCGGCGCGCGCCCCGTGGCGGTGCTGCTGCTGTCCAAGATCATCTCCGGCAAGGTGGGCGAATTTCTGGCCGCCTCGCCGCTGGTGGAGAAGGGGCAGGTGTCGCGCCTGGTGCAGCGCACCCCGCGCGGCTTCGAGGAAATCGCCCCCTCGGCCCAGGAAGGGCTGAAGAACGTGTCCCCACCCGCCTTCGCCGAAACCGGCGACCTGCCCTTCGCGCGGCGGATTTCCGTGGACGGCGTGACGTCGGTGTACTCCACCGGGCGCAGGGTGCCACAGCTTGAATGGTGGACCGTGGAGGAAATTCCGGCGGAACTGGCGCTGGCCCGCCTGGCCGAGCGCGAACGCACCGTGGTGGGGCTGGCCGTGCTGTGCACCCTGCTGCTGGTGGTGGCGCTGGCCTCGCTGTGGTGGTGGCTGGTTGGCCGCGAGCAGCGCGAGATCGCGCGCGACTTCAAGGCCCTGTTCGAGGTCATCGACGACCAGAAGCAGCTGCTGGACGGCATCAACTCGGCCATGACGCACCCGGTCTCGCTCACCGACGACCAGAGCGTGTTCCAGTACGTCAACCGTGCCTTTGCCCGCGCCGTGGGCCGCAGCCCGGAAGAACTGCTGGGCATGGACATGCAGGCGGTGTTCGGCTTCGACACCGCCCGGCGCATCACCGCCCCCGACGCCCAGGTGCTGATGGGGGGCGACCCGGCCACGGTGCACGAGGTGGTCTACCTGCAATCGCGCAAGCGCCACTTCCAGATCGTCAAGGCCCCGTTGTTCGGGCCGGACGGGCGGCAGGTGCGCGGCGTGGTTTCGGTGTTCCACGACATCACCGACCTCGTGGAGGCGCAGGAGCGCAACCGCCGGGTGGTGCAGCAGACCATCGACGCGCTGGTGCGCGCCATCGAGCAGACCGACCCCTATCTGGCCGGGCATTCGCGGCTGATGGGCCTTGCGGCCAGCCTGACCGCGCGGGCCATGGGCCTTGGCGAGCGCGACGTGGCCACGGTGGAGGCGGCAGCCAACCTTTCGCAGGTGGGCAAGATGTTCGTGCCGCGCGACATCCTGAACAAGCCCGGCAAGCTCACGGTCGAGGAAAAGCACGAGATGGAGCGCCATGTGGAATACGCCCGCGACGTGCTGTCCTCCATCGAGTTCGACCTGCCGGTGCTGCCCGCCATCATCCAGATGAACGAGCGGCAGGACGGCAAGGGCTATCCCGATGGCCTTTCCGGCGAGCAGATATCCGCCCACGCGCGCATCCTGGCCGTGGCCAACGCCTTCTGCGCCATGCTGCGCCCGCGCTCGTACCGTCCGGCCCTGCCGCTGGACAAGGTGCTGGACGCCCTGGAAAGCCAGACCGACAGCTACGACGTGAGCGTGGTGCACGGCCTGCGCGACGTGCTGGATACCCCGGCGGGCGAACGCCTGCTGGCTCAAATTGGAGCCCAAGCCGGCGCCCAGGCGGCCAATGGCGGCAACGGGGCGGCGTAACCGCCTGCCGGATCGGCATCGGCAGGATGTCCGACGCCGCCGTCCGCACGCGGACATGAAATGAAGGGGGACGCCATGTGGCGTCCCCCTTTCGCGTTGTGGCCGGATCAGTCTGCGGAAGCGTTGCGCAACGATTCCACGAATTCCTTCACGCGGGCTTCGATGGCGTCGCGGATGGCGCGGACGGCAACCCGGCGCTCCTCGTCACCGCCGGTGAGTCCGGCGGGGTCATCGAAGGGCCAGTGATGGCGGCGGACCACGCCGGGGAACACGGGGCAGAGCGATTCGCCTTCGGCGCACACGGTGATGACGTGGTCGTACAGGCGGCCCTGGCGAAACAGGTCGAACACGGAGCGGGGCTTGGCCCCCGAGATGTCGACGCCCACCTCGCGCATGGCTTCCACCGCCAGCGGGTTGAGCGGGCCGGGCTCCAGCCCCGCGCTCTCCACCCGGAAGGTTTCCCCGCCGTGCAGGCGCAGGAAGGCCTCGGCCATCTGGCTGCGGGCAGAGTTGTGCACACAGATGAACAGGACGCGTTGGGTACGCATGGCGGCCTCCAATTGGCTTTTTGGCAAAATATCGCGCGCCGGTGACGTTCGTGCGTCGCGGGTACGCGCCAGCAGGTTCCGGCGCGCCCGTGCACGAGGATGTGGGGTGGGATGCGCTGCCCTGCGGGTGGGGCCATGGCCCGGCCTGCCGTCCGGTCTCGGCCAGGAACATGAAAGGGGGACGCCGCATGGCGTCCCCCTTTCGCGTTGCCGGAAGACGGAATGTCGCAGCCGCGCCGGTCAGGCGCGCATCTCGGCGGTGAGCCTGCGCAGATCACCGGCCAGGCCGGCCAGTTCGTTCACGGCCGAGGCCGAGCGGGACATGATCTCCGCCGTGTCCTGCGCGATCATGTTCACCTCTTCGGTGGACCGGCTGATCTGCTCGCTGGCGGCGGACTGCTGTTCCGACGCGGTGGCGATGGAGCGCACCTGGTCGGCGGTCTGGTCCACCATGCTCACGATCTCCTTCAGCGTGCCCCCGGACTTTTCGGTGAGTTCGGTGGAGCGCATCACCGCTTCCACGGCCGTCGCCGTGGCCTGCACGTTGTCGCGCGCGCCGCTCTGGATGGAGGCGATGGCCTGGCCCACCTCGCGGGTGGCGGTCATGGTCTTTTCGGCCAGCTTGCGCACCTCGTCGGCCACCACGGCAAAGCCGCGCCCGGCGTCACCGGCGCGCGCCGCCTCGATGGCCGCGTTCAGCGCCAGCAGGTTGGTCTGATCGGCGATGTCCTCGATGACCTGCATCACCCGGCCGATGTCCTCGGCCTGGCGGCCCAGCCCTTCCATGTTGGCGCGCAGGTCCACGGCCAGGTCGCGCACGCCGGTGATGGCCTGCACAACGTCGGCCACCAGGTGCTCGCCCTCGTCGGCCTTGGCGCGCGCGCCTTCAGCGTTGCCCGCCGCCTGCGAGGCGTTGCTGGCCACCTCCAGCATGCTGGCGTTCATCTGCTCCATGGCGGTGGCGGTCTCTGCCGTGCGGGCGCGCTGGCGGTCCGCGCCGCCGTTGGCCTCGTCCACCTGGCGGGCCAGTTCCTCGGCCGCCGTGGCAAGCTGGCGGGCGATGGCGTCGGCCTGCTCGGCCACGCGGGTGATGGCGGCGTGCTGGGCCTCTGTCCGGGCCTGTTGGGTGCGCAGCCCGGTGACGTCGGCGTAGATGGTGAAGGCCCCGATGAGCGTGCCGTCCAGATCGTACAGCGGGGCCACGTCCACCTGGGCATGCACGGTCTTGCCCGTCTCGGTGGTCAGGTCCACGCTCAGGTTGCACTCGGCGTTGCCGTGTTGCAGACACCGGCGGGTGGCCATGTCGTCCATGGCGCGCCCGTACACGAAGCGGTCAAGCGGCTTGCCCACCCAGTCGGCGGGGGTGCCGGGGCGTTCCAGCATCCGCACCAGCGCCTCGTTGGTGAACACCACCTTCTCGTCGGGCGAACTGATGGCGAAGGGCACGGTCATGCCGTTCAGCACGCCCTGGGTGAAGCCGAGCTTGTTCTTCATCTCGGCCACCATGGCGTTGACGGCGGCAATGGTGTCGCCCACGGCGTCGCGCGCGGCATAGTGCATGACGGCCGAAAAATCGCCCCCGGCCACGGTGCGGGCATAGGCGGCAAGCTGGCCCATGGGCTTCATCAGTTCGCGCACCAGCACCCACACGAACAACACCGCCAGCGCCAGGGCGGCCAAGCCGCCGCCCGCCGTCCAGCGCAGCATGTCGGCGTCCGCGCCCTGCAACATCTCGTCGCGGGTCATGGCCACGGCCAGGTACAGGTCCCACGGTTCGAAATAGCGCACGAAACCCACCTTGTGGCCCTGATATTCCCATTCCAGGAAGCCGTTGCGGGTTTCCAGCATCTGCTTGCCGTAACTGTCCTGCAAGATGTTGGTGCCGGTGCGGGTGGGGTGCAGCGCGCGGGTGCCGTCGGGCGTGAAGATGAAGGTATAGCCGCGCCCGCCCACCTTGGCCTGGCCGAACATGGTGCGGAAGGCCTCGCTCAGCAGCGGTTCGCCCACGAACAGCGCGCCGATGACCGTGCCGTAGGCGTCCTTCACCGGGCGGTAGTGGGTGCGGTAGGCGTGCCCCATGACCGTTGCCCGGCCGGTGTAGTCGCTGCCCGAGGCAATGGCCTTGTACACCGGGCTGGACTCGGGGATGTAGGTGTCGATGGCGCGCTTGCCCTGCGCGTCGGTGATGGTGGTGGCCACCCGCAGCAGCTTGCCGGGCAGCAGCGCGAACAGGGTGGCGTCCGACCCCACCGAGCGCTTGTGCTTTTCCACCAGCGTGTTGGGTGAGAAGGGCAGGGGCATGCCGTCGCTGCTCAGTTCGAAGTCCGGCACGGCAACGCGGGATTTTGCGCCGCTGGTCTGGTCGACAACCTCGTGCTCCGACTTGCCGGTGGCGCTGAGGTGCAGTTCGCCTTGTCCCATCAACGAACTGGCCAGCGCCTCCAGGCTGTTGTGCAGCGCTTCTCCGCCAATGCGGTCCTGCATGGCGGCCACGTCGCACATGGCGTCCATGAAGCCCGCAAGATTGTCATGGCCCATCTTGTCCAGCGTGCGCTGGGTGCGCCAAGCCACGATGCCGGACAGGAACATGATGGTGCACAACACCACAGCGATGACCCCGGAGTACATCTTGGTGGTGATCCTGAGTGTATCTAGCCGCATGGTCGTTGCCTCCCGTTGACGTTCCCCCGCAGGTACGTAAGGCCCCACCTCTCCGATGGGGGGTTGCACCATTTTTCACAAGAGGTCAATCGATTTTTGCATACGCGGGCGTTGCAGTGGCGCTTTAACATGCTGAATCAGGAGACTAAAAAATGAGCTTTCGAGGTGAGCGTCCTGGTGATGGCGGCTGTGTGCCGTGTCGAATACGCAAAAACGGCCCGGTTCAGTACACCGGGCCGTTGCGTTGCGCCATTTCGGGGGCGCGGGCGGAAGGCTGTGCGGGAATGAGGGTGGCGGGCAGCGCGGCAGGCTGCTCTTACCTGTCTTCCGTGTCGTCCGGGGTGCTCTTTTTTCCGGCGGGCGCATCGGTGACGGTGGCGGCCAGTGCCGCCATGCGCTTCACCTGGCGGCACACGCCCATGACCAGGTCGAATTCGTGGCGGCGCAGCCGGGTGCGGCCCAGAAAGCGGCGCACCGGCATCATGAAGTAGTCGGGGTTGTCGGCGCGCAGGTAGTCGATGGCCAGCAGGGTGTCGCGCAGGGTGTCGTGCAGGCGTTCCAGTTCCGCGTGGGTGGCCAGGCGCGAATCCGGCCCGGGGCCGGGGCGGAAGGGGTGCGCGGCCGTGCCTTTCAGGCATTCATACAGCACCACCAGCACCGCCTGCGCGAGGTTCAGCGAGGATGCCTCCGGCGCGGTGGGGATGGTTAGCAGCCTGTGGCAGTGCTCGATCTCGTCGTTGGTCAGGCCCCGGTCTTCCGGGCCGAACACCACGGCCACCCGGTCGCCCCCGGCCAGCACCGGGCAGGCCTCTGCCGCCGCCCGCTCGGGCGAGAGCAGTTCGCGCCGCCAGCCGCCCGTGCGGGCCGTGGTGCCGAACACCACCGCGCAGTCGGCCACCGCCTCGGCCAGCGTTGCCACCACGCGCACCCCGGCCAGGATGTCTTGCCCCTTGGGCGTGGCCAGCGGTACGGCCTTGGCCGGGTCGCCCGCGTCGTCGCTCCAGCGCTCCGGGGCCACCAGCACGATGTCGCGCGCGCCCATGTTGGCGCATGCCCGGGCCACCATGCCCACGTTTTCTGGGAACCGGGTCTTTACCAGCACCACCGTCAGGTTTTGCAGCATTGTCGTATGGGGAAGAAGTGTTAGGGGAAAGGGGGGAGGGAATCGGGGGAAGGGAGGGAACTTTTGCGCGCTGCGGTCGCCATCCGTAAGACTCGCGCGTAACGCTCGCCTAACGGCTGGCGCAAAAGTTCCCTCCCTTCCCCCGAACCCCCATCCCACCCTCAAAACTTTTTAATTGTTTTGAGTTGGTATCTACGCGGGCCAGACCTGTCCCGCGCCCATGACCGCCACCACGGCCCCGGCGGCGAACTTGAGCGACAGGCCCAGGAACTTGCCCACAAACGCGCCCCAGGCGGCCTGGCGGGCCGCGTCGCGCGGGCGTCCGTGGCTCAGTTCCGCAAGGTAGCAACCGAACCACGCCCCGGCCAGCGCGCCGGGCAGCGCACCCAGGCCGAACAGGAAGGGCGCACCCAGAATGGCCCCGGCGATTGCCCCCAGGATGCCGCCCAGGTTGCCCCGGCCTGTGGAGCCGTAGCGCTTGCCGCCCAGCATCTGCACGCCGAATTCCAGCGCCTCGCCCACGGCGGCCGCCCCGATGAGCGTGGCGAAGAACCACGTGTCCATGCCCGGCGCGGCGGGGGCCAGCAGCTTCCACAGCGCCAGCACGCCCACGGCCAGCCAGTTGCCCGGCAGCCCGAACACGTTGAGCCCGATCATGCCGAACAGCGCGACGATGCACAGGGTGGCGAGAATGTAGTCCATGGGTCTCCGTGAGGATATGGGGATGAGGAGTTGGCGATGTTGTCTCAGCCTAACCGCGCACGCCACACTTGAAAAGTTTTGAGGCAGGGAAGGGGGTGTGGGGGAAGGGAGGGAACTTTTCGCTCTGCGGTCGCCATCCGTAATGTTCGCGCTGTGCGCTCACAAACGGCTGCCGCAAAAGTTCCCCCCCTTCCCCCACATTCGTGTTCCGTTGTCCGCTCGCCTTACAACGCGGGCTTGTCGCGCAGGTCCTGCACGCGCTGGGCCTTGCCTTCGCTTTTGGGCAGGCTGTTGTGCTGGACCAGGTCCACCTTGGGGGTGACCAGGATTTCGTCGTGGATGCGGCGGGTGATGCGTTCGCGCAGGCCGTGCAGCTTGCGCATGTCTTCCTCGAAGTATTCGTCGCGGATTTCCACCTTCACGCGCAGCACGTCGCGGAAGTCGTCGCGTTCCAGCACGATGAGGTAGTTCTGCCCCACTTCGGGAAAGCCCATGAGCACCTGTTCCACCTGCATGGGGTAGATGTTCACGCCCTTGACGATGAGCATGTCGTCGGCGCGGCCAAGGATGCGGTCAAGCCGGCGGTGCACGCGGCCGCAGGCACATTCGCCGGGCAGGAACCGGGTAAGGTCGCGGGTGCGGTAGCGCAGGATGGGCATGCCCTGGCGGCACAGGGTGGTCATGACCAGTTCGCCCACCTCGCCGTCGGGCACGGGTTCGCCGGTGGCGGGGTCGATGATTTCGGCGATGTAGGCGTCTTCCCAGACGTGCAGGCCGTTCTGGTGCACGCACTCGAAGGCCACACCGGGGCCGTTCATTTCGGACAGGCCATAGGAGTTGTAGGCTTTCAGCCCCAGCATGTCCTCGATGCGGCGGCGGGCCTCCTCGGTGTGGGGCTCGGCGCCGATGAGGGCGATGCGCAGGGGCAGGGCGGCGGGGTCGTCGCCTTCGTCGCGCAGCGCGCCGCCCAGGTACAGCGCGTAGGAAGGAATGATGTGCGCCACGGTGGTCTTGAAGTCGCGCACCAGCTTGACCTGGCGGCGGGTGTTGCCCGCCCCGGCGGGGATGGTCAGGCAGCCCAGGCGCTCGGCCCCGTAGTGGATGCCGAGGCCGCCGGTGAACAGGCCGTACCCGGCCATGTTCTGGAACACGTCCTCGCGGCGGATGCCGACCATGTACATGCAGCGGGCCATCAGGTCCGCCCAGGAATTGAGGTCGGACTGGGTGTGGTAGACCACGGTGGGGGTGCCGGTGGTGCCGCTGGAGGCGTGCATGCGCACAAGCTCGGCCTTGGGCACGCAGAGCAGCCCGTCGGGGTACTGCGAGCGCAGGTCGTCCTTGCTGGTGAGCGGGATGCGCCGCACGTCGTCCAGCGAGCGGATGGAGCCGGGGGTGACGCCCGCCTCCTTCAGCCGCTGGCCGTAGAAGGGCGACTTCATGGCCTGCTCGACGGTGTTGCGCAGGCGGACGATCTGGGCGGCGGAGATGGCCTCGCGGCTCCAGGTTTCGGCGATGTCGAAGAACTCCATGGCACCCCTCTCTTATGGTTGCCCGCGTGGCGGGCCGTGTTGGCCGGTGAATGCGGATGGCGCGGCGGGTGGGCGCGCGGGCCTATGCGCCGCCGCGCAGGGCCAGCCCGTGCAGCAGGCCGTGGCAGCCCGCCAGCATCATGTCGCCGTGCGGGGCGATGAACTGGCCGTGCCCGCGCAGCATCTCGCGGCGCGGCCCCAGCACGAAAGCGGGGCGAAAGCCCTCGGTCTCCGGCGGGATGTCGGGGGCAAAGGCGCTGCCGTGGCCCCCGGCGGCCCGCACCTGCTCGTCGGGCAGCCAGCACAGGCGGAATTCGTTCAGGTCGTGCAGCAGGCTTTCGGTGGTCAGCATGCCGGTGTGGTGCTCGTACACGCCCCACACCCGCTGGCGAAACACCAGAAAGGCGATGGTGTGGCTGTTGCCCGCGTTGACCACCAGCACCCCTTCGCGGGCGCTGCGGGCCTGCACCTCCGGCTGGGCCAGCGCGCCCAGCACGGCGGCCGCGCCAGTGTCGGCCACGGGGCCGCCGCCGATGGCCCGCTGCAAGGTTGCCAGGCGGGTGAAGTGGGCGGGCGGCGTGGCGTAGATCAGGCTGGCCGGGTTCGCGCCTGCTTGGCCGTCACCGGACTGGCCGTCCGCGGGCGTATTGAGAAAGTCGCGCCACAGCTCGAAGCGTCCCACCGTGTTGGACCCCTGCGGATGGTGCCCGTGGTCCTGCGCGGCGGCCACCACCAAGTGCGGCTGCGGCAGGCCGCAGGTATCCAGCAGGGCGCGCCAGAAGCCGGGCTCGTAGTCGGCCAGGCGCACCGGCGCGAAACCGGCGGGGCAGGCGTCGGCAATCTCCACGCCCAGGGCGCGCACCCGTTCCGGGTTGTCGTGCAGGGCCAGTGCGGCATCGGGATGGGCGACCATGCGCAGCCCGGCGGCCACGTGGGCCTTCACCGCGCCAAAGAACCCGCCGCCCATGTTCTCGCCGTGCAGCCAGATGTGACGGCCTTCGGCGGTGAGCTCGGCGATGCGTTTCGCCACCCGGCGCGCGGGCGTGGGCAGCACGAAGCGCGGCCAGTTTTCCGGGTTCAGGCCGGGCATGGTCAGCAGCACGTCCTGGGTGCCGCTGCCGATGTCCAGGCACAGGATGCTGCCGGTGTCCTGCGGGGCGGGGCGGAAGTTGGGTATGTTCATGCGTCGGTGTGGTTCGCTGGTGTTCGGTGTGGCCGCCGTGGCCGGCCGGAAAGGACGTGGCAGGCCGCACGACAGGGCAGCGCCATGCCCGTGGCATGGGCGGCCCGCAAGGGCGGCGGCCACCGGAAAAGGGCCGGTGCCGGGGCGGATGGAGGCAGGGCTCGACAGTACATGCAAACCCGCAACCACCGCAAGCCGCTGATGGCGCGATGGAATCGCCACGCGGGGGGGCGGGACTGCCGTGCGCCATGGGCTCCGTACCTCCATGAGAGAGCCGGAAGGGTGGCACGGGTACCCGGCCTCACGCCGTCCTCGTTCCGTTCTGTGGCGTGCTGTGGCGGCTGCCGTGCCGACGTGCGTTCGCCGTGGGCCAGGTGTGAACGGGGTGCGGGCCGGATGCTGGCCCTGTGCACCGGTGGCACGCCCATGTCGTCCGTCTGCCCGTGACAGTCATCGGGGCGCGGAAAAGCAGCAGAAAACGCTTGCCAAGCCGGGTTGTCCAAGGCTATACGGTCGTTCCCCGTGCCGAGGTGGTGGAATTGGTAGACACGCTATCTTGAGGGGGTAGTGGGAGAAATCCTGTAAGGGTTCGAGTCCCTTCCTCGGCACCATTGGCATATTAAGTCGCTGAACTTGCTGCGATTTTTGGTTGGCCAGCTCTCGTCGGATTCTGCGGATACACAACCGTAGGGCACAGATGGAGGCTGGCCATGCCTGTTTCTGCTACCCCATACATCGTCCAGCATCGGACCCTGCTACACTTCCGCATGAGGGTGCCCGTCCGTCTCCAAGCCTGTCTAGGCCGCAAGGAGTACCGGCGTTCTCTCGACACGCCCTATATCCGGGTAGCCAAGCCCATCGCGCTTGCTCTCGCGGCGTCTTTGTTTCAAGTCTTCGAGCTTGCCGACACCTACCTAGCCATCACCGCCAGAGGAGGGCGTATGTCTGACCCGACCAACCCGGATGAGTTCCTTGCTGACGCCAAGATACGTGAGCTTGCAGACCGTGCCTTGGACGATGGGCTGAAGGCTACGCGAGAACAGCGCATCAGGGGGGTGCGTTCGGAAGGGCGCTTGCTTGCACAGTTGGACGCTAATGAACTCTTGGCAAGTGACGCCATGTACTCAATGGCAGTCAACGAGCCGGGCTTTGGGCTTGACCGCTATAAGGGAATGGCCCTTGGCTTGCTCGGTGAGTGCGGTATGTCGGGGGTAGACGAAGCGGGTACGCAGTTCTTGAAGCTGTGCCATGCCTTGGCCGCAGTAGACCACGTTATAAACGTAGCGGCACAGGCCACGGTCTTCACGGGTAGGCTGAATCAGGGGCAGAGGGAGTTGTATGAGGAGCTAGTGGGGGTGGATAAGGTGGCTACGGTGCAGGAGGTAGCCCCGTCAAATGGGGTGTCAATTCCCTCCACATCCCCCGCTACGGTCAAGTCTACGCCTCTGCTTCCTGACATGATTGCCGCCTACATTGAAGCCAAGAAGGGGATAGATTGGGCACCAAGGACGACGACGGACAATGAGGGTATCCTCAACCAATTTGTGGAGATATGCCACGAAGTGGCCGGGGCGCACGTTCATATTGGCGCGATGAGGTGGGAGCTGTTGCGGGACTACGGTAGGGTAATAGAGAAGTTACCCCCACACGCTTCAAAGAAGCGGGATAAGGGGGCAACGTATAAGCAGATTGCAGAAGGCAACGATGGTAAGCGTATTTCTGACAAGCGTAGGGCGTTCATTTACGAGGCGGTAGGCACATTTCTACGGTGGGTGAAGAAGGTATATTCGAGAGAGTTCACGATAGACGCTGAAGGGCTTACGGATGCTCTCCCCAAGGTGAAGGTGCGAAAGAAAGGGGTGGTTCACGTTGAGGGAGATGCAAGGGGGTATTCGCTGGAAGAGCTTGGTATACTTTTCTCTGCGGATAACTACTTGGGGGTGTGGGATGCGCCAAGGAAGGGGTACAGCCCTGAACGCTTCTGGTGCCCTCTTATCCTGTTGTTTACAGGTATGCGCAGGGGGGAAGTGTGTCAGTTGCGCCCGGAGAATATCAGGATGCAAGCTGGAGTGCTGATATTCGATGTGAACGTGGTAGATGGGAAGCAGGTAAAGACACCGGCGGGTAGGCGCTACGCCCCGGTTCATCCTTTCTTGGTTGAGCTTGGCTTGCTCAAATATGTTGAAGAGATAAAAGACAAGGCCAGCCCGATATTCCCGAATCTCCGAGTTGTGCCGGGTGTACAGCCGGGTGAGGAGTTGGGTTCATGGTGGACAGATTATAGGCGACCATTGGGCGTAGGGGGGATGAAGGATGATAAGAGCGAAGTAACTCTCCACGCCTTGCGGAATACGTTTATCTCTGCGTGTCGCGTCCACAAGATTGACCGTGAGTTGGAGAAATTTGTGGTTGGGCATGATGGGGCTGACATTACATTCGATTATGAGTACGTGACTGCTGACGTACTATATAGGGAAGTAGTTCTGCCTCATAATTTCCATGACACCATCCCGCTTCATCCCTTGAAGGCGAATCCTTGGGCACAGAAGGACTAGTTCACATGTCGAGGAAAGAACACAAGCGAATGACGCTACCTGTCGAGCTTCTGAAAGAGCATCGGGAGTTTCCGCAGGTCCGTAACAAGACGATTCAGCAGTGGGTAGACACCCTCGCAGAACGGATGAGGCAAGGTATCCCATTGCCCCCAATCGAGGTAGCGCAGATAGGCCAGAACTACTACGTCATTGACGGATGGCACCGCCTCAAGGCTGCTGTGCGGGCAAAAATATCGGAGATACCCTGTGACGTTTACTACAAGATAACCATACCAGAGGCCAAGGCGAGAAGCGTAGACGCGAACACAAGCCATGGGACAAACCTAAAAGGGGCTGATTGTAGGTCCGCATTCATCCGCTACATGGAAGGTGAACGCCATATCAAGGTGGATGGTAGTGCAGGGCCACGGTGGTATAAGTCATATCGGGATATTGAAGCAGAGCTAGGGTGTGGAAAAAAGTCGTCCATTGCGCGATGGATGAAGGAGCTATTCCCTGACGTGGCGCGGGATATTTCCGAACAGAACAGCACTACTCCCGATAAGAAGAAAGGGAAGCCTACCTATACGCCTGATGATGGTAACGCCAATGCGGCTGTTGCGTATGGTGAAGTAGGCACCCTGTATGGGGTGCAGCGCTTTGAAGGGCAGATAGAATTGTTGAGGGACTACTACCGGGACCTCTCTCCGGTGGAGCGTAGTGAAGCCGTGCGCCTCATGTCTACCGCGCTCAAATGGATGGAAGGCGAGGTAGGAAATGCCCCTGATTTCTAGGGAAATCTTTCGCAAACCTTGACTTCTCTAACTCGTTGAAATTTTACGGGCATCGGGCCTTCGCGTGCGCTCCCTTGTTGTCCCATTGGGACAACCTTTAAGGTTCCTCAAAGCCATCTTAATGCGCCCCAACTAGGCCCCCTTCAAGCCCCTCTCAATGCCACCCGAAGGGCTGTCCAGCGCCTCTCAACGGGATGGCGCAGCCATCACGGTGGAGGTGCCCCTTCGTCTCGTTAAAGGAAAAGGGGGCGATGATAGCCCCCTCCCAAACAGAGTCCACCCGAAGGACTTCCCCGGCTACCCTCTGACACGTCCTCCGTCACAGGAGGGCTACCACGGGGCGCGTCCGTCGGCCCCCACTGCCGCCCGTCAAAGGCCGTTCACAGAATCGCCCCCCTTCCCGCCTGGTCCAATCACACGACGCGCGAGGATGGCTTCTCCGGCCCGCAAACGCCCCGGCCTGACCCGTGCTAGGGCTGTCCAAGAATCGCAGGCCGGTTAACATGTTAACAAAACAGATGGCCGCAGGTGTGAGCATAAATCCGCGTTCATCGCCGCCCACTCTTGCACCGTAAGGTACACAAGGTGCTCCTCAATCACCGCCTTCGCGTGGTCACGTTCCGGCTTAAGGCGTTCGATTTTCTGTTGGGCCATCAGGACAGCACGAGCGAGGAGTTCGTCTTCGCTCAACTCCCCTTTCGCTACCTTCTCTTCACCCATGATGTACCCGCCGTCCTTCCTGATAGCAGGCAGCACTGTCCCTGTGACCCACTTCTTGAACGCTTTCGCTTCGGGCTTACGGGACCGCAGGATGAGGGAGTACTGGCCGGATTCGTTGATGATGGACATGGGCGCTGTTGCTGGCCCCCGGTAGGGCTGGTGTGGGCAATCCCCACAACAGCTTTCTCATCCTCATCCAGTCGGGTGTAGCGCGGGTGTTTCTAGTGACCAGTGACGCACCCTGTAAAAGTACCTACCCTTCGATGAGAGCTAGGGTCTATTGTCTTGCAGCCTTTGCATATGGCTTGCATCGCTCCCCGTGTGTGACGAAAATCCTCGAAATGTTGGAACAATCCCTTTCGATGGATTGCAGCATGTCCTTTGAGGATAATTCAATGCGCGCGAGTGCGGTTTTTTCATTCGATAGCGCCGCGCTTATTTCTATCAAACGGTACGACGTAGACTCCATTTCTGAAATAGTCTTACTATCTGTACCCGGTGTGCTTTTAAGGCATTCCGCAGCGACCATAGCGAACGCAGCACACTCAGCAAAATCATTAGCCGCGTTAGCGCGCCGCGCGGCTTCCGCCTGTGATTCTGCTTGGACCACAGGCGTCATGAAAAATAACCAGCCGACCATTAGTAGGAGAAGTTTCTGCATGCCAGCCTCCTTTTCCTAGGCTGTTAGCAACCGGCAGCATCTGTGGCAACGAGCAATAACAACCGTAGTGGGCGTGTATTTGGAGGCATGAAGCCTCCCCCGCATGGCTTGCACACAGGGGAGGCTTGAACGGAAGGTAGTGTCGGCTGTGGTGGCTGAACTGCGTTACCCAAGGTATTTTCTCAATAGTGTCCTTGTCGGTCACACTGGCACTTGCGATGTGGCAGACGCGCCTTCTTTCCTATAGTGTCTACTGCGGTCATTCCTTGGAAATTCCGAGTCTTGCGAACAACCTCGCTACAGACGTAGGGTGCCACTTTCCGCCCCTCGCCGTGATGACGCCCATGCGGTTCAGTTCATCAGCGATGCCCCGGACAGAGGTAGTGCCCTTTTCCTTGATGCCCTCAATGATGGGGGCAAGTTCATGCGCCCGGTCCTGTGCCTGTTCCTTCACCTTGGCTACCCCTGCCGCGTTCCCATACTGGCGAAGGTGAGTAGCCCCAAGAGGGCACCCTAGCTTGACCCCTCGCGCCTTCACTGCTGCAAGAGCGTCCTTCGTGCGGGCAGAGATGAGCTTCCTTTCTCGTTCGGCAAACAAGGCCATGATGCCCACTACCGTTTCATCCGCTTCGGGCATGTCTACCGCCCTGAACTTTGCCCCTGCCTTCTGTAGGCCGATGAGGAAATGAGCGTCACGAGAGAGGCGGTCCAGTTTGGCAATGACCAGGGTAGCGCCTGTTACCTTGCAGTGGTTCAGGGCCTTCTCAAGTTCTGGTCTGTCGGTCTTCTTGCCACTCTCAACCTCAACGTACTCGGCAAGGTGTTCCCATCGGCCACCGTTCAGGAAGTCCTCAACGGCCTTCCGCTGTGCCTCCAGGCCAAGGCCGCTTTGGCCCTGCCGCTTGGTGCTGACCCGCAAGTAGGAGATGAAACGCCCTTCGGCCATGCTACTACCCTCCCGTCACAAATTCCCTTACGAAGGTTAGGGGGATTGTGTATAGAGATATGCAGGGTAGGTCAAGAGGGAGTTTGCCTAGATGATTAGCAGGTTGGCGGTGTGGGGAGGTGGGCGGAGCCGGGCCAGCTTCTATGAGGGAGGGGGTGGGGCTAGGGTTCCTTTCCGATGGTGATGCGGGCAACCCACACGGGGGGAACGAGCACGAGCGACGATATGTATGTGCCCTCACAGACGCGGCGCATAAATTTCACTGGGTTACGCTTGTAAATGAATACTCGCTTGGGTATGGTCTTTGAAAACAGGAGGTTGTGCTTTGTATGATGTCGCATACAGTAGGCATTACTTTGTATGGTGTGATTAAGCCAGCATTTGTTGTGGTGATGATGGCTAGTGCTCCATTTCTCGCGTATTATCATCTGTGCGTCTTGCGTGGGTTGTTTATGGGAGACAGAAAGAGAGGGGAAGAGTTGGTAGAATACGCACAAGGTGGGTTGCGGAGCACGGCATTTAACATCGCACTTTGTGCCCCTTTCCTCATCGCTGTTTTCGTTTCGGTGTGGTTCACTCAAGAGTATGATGTGGGTGGTTGGTTCTCGGCGTTTGTCGTGTTCACGATGTCTATAGTTTATATGGTCAAGTTGCGGTTCGCCCGTGAACGGTGGCTGAAAAGGGGCAAGTGAGCCTTGCCCTGCGGGCGGGCTTGGGCTACCCTCTGTGTATCCAAAACGAGGCAACACCTCGAAAGGAATAACGCAGAATTTCAGATGGTTCGAGAGTCGGGAACGTCTGCCCTTCGTATCCCTTCCTCGGCACCATATTTTGAAGACGCCGCAGTGGAAACGCTGCGGCGTCTTCGTTTGCGTCTGGCGTGCGCAGGGGCCGCCCCGCGCTGATCCGAGGCCGGATGGGTGAGCGGAGGGCGGGCGGCTATGGCCGGAACAACTCGCGCAGCACCCCGGCGAAGAACACTGCCGCCGCCGCAATGCGCCGCTGCGCAGGCAGGGCCAGCAGCACCGGGGCACGGAGCGGCACGTCGGCCAGGGCAGAGGCGTCCAGGGCAGAGGCGTTCAGGGCGCACAGCACTCCCCGGTCCACCTCGTCGCGCACGGCGCACAGCGGGACCACCGCCGCACCCAGCCCGGCGGCCACGCAGCGCCGGACTATGGAAATGCTGGAGCATTCCAGCACCGGTCCCGGCTGCACATGGGCGGCGGCCAGGGTCTGTTCGATGGCGGGGCGCAGGCTCCACACGTGGCGGGTGAGCACCAGCGGCTGCCCGGCGAGATCGGTGGGCGTCACCCGGTCCAGCGCGGCCAGGGGCGAACCGGGCGCGGTGATGCACACCAGCGGTTCCTGGCGCAGGGTTTCCATGTCCACCCCTTCGGCGGCGAAGGGGCGGCCCAGCAGCAGGGCCAGGTCCACCTCGCCGTGGCGCAGGTCCGCCGCAAGGCCGTGGCGCGAGGCCGTGGCCACGTGCACCCGCGTGGCCGGAAAGCGCGTGCGGAAGCGGCGCAACGCCTCGGGCAGGCAGAGCATGCCGAGGCTCTGCGACATGCGCACGGAAAGTTCACCCGAATCCGCGTCGTGGGTCACGGCGCGGCGGGCGTCGTCGGCCATTTCGGCGATGCGCCGGGCGCGAGGCAGCAGCCGTCGCCCGTGGTCGGTGAGCAGCACGCGGCGGCCGGTGCGCTCGAATAGCGGCGCGCCCAGGTCGTCCTCCAGCGCGCGGATCTGCGCGGTGACGGTGGAAGGGGCGTAGTGCAGGGCCTCGGCCGCCTTGCGGAAGGAAAGCCCGGCGGCCACGGCCAGAAAGGTCTTCAGGTGGCGGATGTCCATGCGGGGTCTCCGGGGCGCAGTGTCCGTGTGACGATATCGTTCGATTTTCATGAACAACGAATTCACGACGATTCGTTTGTCTCGCAGGGTGGCACGGGATATCACGGCAGGCAAGGAGAGATGTGCTCCTTTCAATATTCGGGAAATGCGAACCGAAGGGGAACGCCGTGAACGATCAACTGCGCGCGCTGACCGTGCAGCGCAAACGCGCCCATTCCCGGCTTGCGGGGGTGCGCGCCCCCGTGTACGCCGCCTTTCTGGACATGGAACGGGCCGCCTACGCCGACGGGGCGTTGCCCAAGCGACACAAGGAACTGATTGCCGTGGGAATTTCCGTGGTGCTGGACTGCCGCTCGTGCATGCAGTGGCACATCGAACAGGCGGCCGCCGCCGGGGCCGACGCCGCCCAGGTGCTGGAGGCGGTGGAGGTGGGCATCGAGATGGGCGGCGGGCCGGCCACCGTTTCCGCCCGCTTCGCGCTGGAGGTCATGGACGACGTGTTCGGGCCGCAATGGGCGGAAGACGTGAAGCGGCGCATCGGTGCGCAGGGCGCGATGCCCGCCGCCGACGGCGGCGCGGGGGCGGCATGACCGGCCTTGCCGCGCAGGCCGCATCCTTTCTTGCGGGCCTGTCCTCCCTGTTTCCCGGCCTGGCGGATCTGGCGGGCACGCTGGACGCCGCCGGGCTGCGATCCCCGGACACCATCGGCACCGTGGGCGCGGTGAGCGCGGCCGCGCTGGCCGCCGGATTCACCCAGGGCTTTGCCGGGTTCGGCTCCACGGTCATCGCCCTGCCCCTGCTGGTGGCCGTGCTGGGCCTGCGGGTGGCCGTGCCGCTGGGCTGCCTGATGGCGCTGGCCATCAACGTGGCGCTGGTGGGGCGCATGCTCGGCCACGTGCGGCGCGGCCCGTTGGCCGTGTTGCTGCTTACGTCGCTGCCGGGCATGGCCGTGGGCGGCAGGCTGCTGTCCGTGGCCCCGGAAGCGTGGCTGGAAGGGCTGCTGGGGACCATGGTGCTGGCGTTCACCCTGTTCGCCGCCCGGTCCGCGTCCGGCAGGGGCAGCGCACCGGCACAGGGCGAAGGGGAGGGCGCGGCACCCCCGGCGGGTGGGCCCGCCCCTGCGCAGGATGCGGTTCGCGGACGCGCACCCTTTCGCCACGCGGCCACCGTGGCGGTGGGGCTGGTCAGCGGCGCGCTGGGCGCGGCCGTGGGCATCAACGGCCCGCCGGTCGTCGCGTGGGCCATGCGCCAGGGCTGGGGCCGTCACGCGCTGAAGGCCACCCTGGCCGGATACTTCCTGCTGGCGGGCGTGGGCATAGTGGGGGCGCAGGGGCTGCACGGCGAGATCACCGGGCGGGTGCTGCTGCTGTTCTGCGTGGGGCTGCCCGCCTTGGCCGCCGGACTGTATGGTGGGCACCTGTGCTTCGGCCGCCTGGACGAGGCAACCTTCCGCAAGGTGCTGCTGGGGTTGTTCGCCGTGTCCGGCGCGGGCCTTTTGTGGCGCGCGGCGGGGCTGGGGTAGTGCGCGGGGCTTCGCCCGTCCGCCGTCCGGGCGTGAACGATGAAGGCCGGGAGCGTATTTGCTCCCGGCCTTTGTCGTTCACGCCGTACGTTCTTGCCGTACGTGTTTGTCGTACGTGTCTGGCGGCTAGTTGGGGAAGGCCCAGAACATGGTCATGACGGCGCACACTGTGGTGATCAGCACCGAGATGACGAACGCGGGCCGGATGGCCTGCGACGCCTCGCGGATGCGGTCGATGCTGGCCGCCGCGTTCTGCAGTTTGGCGGGCGAGATGACGCTGGCCAGCCCGCCGCCGATGCCGCTGGCCGCCGCGATGACCAGCCCCGATGCGCCGATCTTTTCGGCCGTGGACAGGTGCAGCTTGGTCAGCATGGCGATGGACGACGATTCCGAGCCGCTGATGAACCCGCCCAGCAGCCCCAGGTAGGGGGCCACGAAGGGGTACATCTTGCCGAACAGCGCGGCCGAGGCGTCGGCCATGACGTAGACCATGTTGTGCAGCGGCTGGGCCAGCGCCCAGTCCGCCCCCTTGCCGGAATGGTTCATGACGTAGGCGATGGCGAAGAACACCGAGGCCGACATGAACGGACGCCCGGCGCGCTTGCCCGCCTTGACCAGCGCGGTGGACACCTGCTGGCGTGTGGCCTTCATGAACGGCAGCGCGGCGGCGGTGCAGACGATCACCCAGAAGTAGGCCTGCCAGAAGATGCGCAGCCGTTCCGGCGACTTGGGGATGATTTCCAGCGGCATGGACCACTGTTTGAAGGTCAGGTCGAAGAACGGCAGGAACGGCGCGTTGAGGATCAGCGAGACCACGGTCAGGATGATCCACGGCGAGCAGGCGGCGGCCAGCGAGTGGCGGCGTTCCGCCGCAAGATCGTTCTCGTTCAGCAGGGTGCGGTCGCGCAGGGGGCGGCCCGTCAGGCGGATGTACAGCATCAGCGCCACGATGACCGCGAGCCCGGCGGCGATGCCGGTGATGGTCACAAGGCCCAGCTTGGCCATGAAAATGGCCACCACCCCGGCGGTGATGCCCGCGATGAGCGCGGGCACGATGCCCTCGCGCACCATCTTCATGCCGCCGGTAAGGTACAGCATGCCCAGCGCGATGCAGGTGGAGATGGCGGGCATGAACCGCGCGAAGTAGCCGCCCACCTCGGTGACCGGCAGGCCCACGAAGTTGGCGTAGACCACGGCGGGGATGCCCAGCAGGGCGTAGGTGCACAGCGCGTCGTAGCCCAGCGCGGGCAGGATGATGGCCGCGAAGGTGGAATACCCCAGCGCCAGCATGATGGGCGGCAGGATGGACACCGTCACCGCGCCCAGCGAGGTGAGCAGGATGCCGAAGCCCACGTTGATCAGCATGATCTGCACGGCCTGCTGGCCGGGGGCCACGGTTTTCATCAGGGCCACCACGCGGGACACGGCCCCGGTTTCCTGCATGACGGTGATCTGCAGGATGCTGGCGGACATGACCAGGGCGATGGGCAGCGAGGCCACGAGGCCCGCGATGCTGGAGTACAGGATGACCGCGGGGGCCGTGTCGAAGTACAGCCAGGCGATGGCGGCGGCCACGGCCCAGCCGATGTACCCGGCGGTGTCGGCCGCCACCCGGTACACGAGCAGCAGCACGAAAATGGCGATGACGGGCATGAAGGCGAGCAGAACGGACAGGGCATACATGGGGTGCTGGACCTCCTCCTGAAAAGTGTTCACCGCGTCCGGGCACGGCACGCCGCGATCGGATGTGTTCCGATGCGGGGCGTCTGCCCGGGCCGGTCGGCCCGCCGCGCACCATGCCGGTCGCCCGTGGCGGCCAGGGGGCGACGCCTGCCTCGGGGCGGAATGGTGGGCTGCGGTGGCCGTATCCTTGTGGTCATGTCCCTTTCCTTGCGGCGCTCGGCCGCCGTTTTCGTCCGTGTCATGCCTCGTGGCCGCCGCGCGGCATGAAAAAAAGCCGGGTGCACCTGCGGTGCGCCCGGCCATGCATGCCATGCGAGACGCCCGCCTATGCTGTCCGGCAAAAGTAATAGAAGTAAAAAAACGCCCCGTTGGAACGGGGCGCTAGGAATACTTCAGGGGAACCGGCCAGGGCCTGGCGGGACGTTGCGGCCACGGCGCGTTTGGCGCACGGGCGGGAAAGGGCCACGGAAGCCGAAACCGGTCCCATGCCCGCGTCGGCGGGGTCCTGCGCCGGACGAAGGGGGGCGTGCTGCGCGGCGGCCATGGTGGGCCGCGTTGCGGGGCGGTGTTCGGTGCTGGCGGTCATGCGGTACCTGCGTAGTCGTCGGGGGTCCGTTGCCGTGTCTTCCGTGCCGCGCACCGTTTCGTGAACCTGGCGTCGTGCCCTTGCCTGGCGCGATGCGGAGCGGTGCGACGGTGTCCCGAGAGCGGCACTGCAAACGTGCGGAGCGCCACCCGGCGGGATGGGAGCGAGAATAGGCGCGCGCGCGAGGGAAGGCAAGTGGAAAAGTTCCGGAATCACAAAAACGTGAGAGGTCGCGCGGCGCATCGCGGGCGGGGCATCCCCCAAAATGGGGCGCGGCGCTCCGACCGTCGGAGCGCCGCGCCTTGGCCGTGGCCGGCGCCGCGATCCCGCACGGTGGGATCACGATGCGCCGGACGGCAACATTCCATCGGGAGGCACGCGGTTGGGGGGCGTGCCGTCGCCGGGTTCGGGACGGTGGGGCGGCCGGTCGTGTTCCGGGCCGTGGGCTGGTCCCTGCCCTCTGTCGGGCCCCATGCCCTGCCTGACCCCAAGCAGCCCCAAGGGGCCGGGAACGGGGGTGCGGATGCCGGTTTCCTTGATGATGCGCTGGCGCATCTCGATGGCGAGGTCG
>NZ_AGFG01000031.1 GCF_000226255.1 Desulfovibrio sp. A2 | reverse complement strand
TTGAAGGGCAGCACCACGTCGGCCACCACCTCGGTGGGGGCGTCGGGGTTGACCATGACGGCGTTGACGTTGCCGCGCCACTTCTCCGCCGCAAGGCCGGTCCAACTGGGCGCGGGCGCGGGCACGCTGCCCCCGCCGTCGCCCACGGCAATCTGCCGCAGCACCAGGGGCGCGCCCCCGGCGTAGGCCGCCGCCAGCTTTTCCAATCCCTTCGCGGTCCAGATGCCTTTCAGCTCATCGCTCATGACGTAACCTCGCGTACTTCGTGTCGGACGAAAATGTATTGCACGGCTACCACCCCGGCTTGCAGCGGGGCGGGCGGGAACGGCGCTTCGGAGCCGGTGGCCACCACGTGCTCGACCACCACCGATGTGGTCAGCACGGCCCCCAGCGTCAGCGGGGCCGCGCCTCGACCGGTGAACTGCACCAGCCCCACCATCGAGCGCGCGGGCTTGTATTCGTTGACCAGATCCAGCACGGCCTCGATGTCGGCCTGCCCGAACAGCGCGGGCGGGTTCAGCAACTCCACGTCGAAGTGCGCCCACAGCTCGGCGTTGTGGTCGCGCAGGTTGCGCACCCTGCCGCCGGGGTAGCCGTATTCCTCAAGGATGCGCGGCAGCCCTTCCACGGTGCCGCCCATGGCGTGCCAGGCGTAGGCGCGTTCCACCCGGCGGCGGTGGCGGTCGTCGTCATCGTGCCGGGTGCGCGGCGCGCCGCGCGACACGCCGAAGCCCTGCATCAGCGCCTGTTCCGCCGTGGTCACGATCCACTGGTCGCGCGTCCAGCGGATGTCCTCGCGCACGGTGTCCAGGTAGTCGGCCAGCCCGCGCGCGATGACGGCCAGCGGCCCCGGACGGAAGATCCACGGCCACGCCAGCCGCTCGCGGAAGTATGACCAGAACAGGCCCGACATCATGCCTCCGTCACCCAGCGGGCGGTTACGGTCAGGCTGTTCAGGGTGGCCAGCCCGTCGGCGGGAATGTCCACGTCGCCAACCGGGCTGGCCCAGTTGATGCGCTTGACCCCGGCAATGGAGACGATGCCCGCCGCCATGCGGTCGCGCACCACGTCGTGCCCGATGCCGAAGGCGGGCACCTCCGGCTGGTCGCCCTTGAACAGCGCCTCCACCCACGCGCGGGCGGCCAGCACCGTGGCGTCCGCGTCCCCGGAAAGCAGTTCCAGTTCCATGGCCACGTCCACGCCCACCGGCGTGGGGGCCTTCACCACCACGTCGTGGTTGATGCGGATCTGCGCGGCGATGGCGGCGCGCACCGCCTGCAACAACTGCTCGGTGGGCTGGCCCGCCGCGCCCTTGACCACCACGTCCACGGTGCCTTCGCCGCGCGGGTGCTGGTCGTCCACGTACACGTCCACCACGCCGGTCACGGACAGGGCCGCCGCCTTGTACGCGGCGCTGGTGATGCCCGCGCGCGCCTGCCACGCCAGCGAGTACCGGCGACGCAACAGGGAATCGGATTCCGCGTCGGCTCCTTCCTCGGTCAGCCAGCCCGCCGCGTTGCTCATCGCGCCGATGCCGGGCACCGGCGTGGCCAGTTCCACGATCTGGCCGGGGGCCGCGTTGGCCGCCGCACCGTACTCCTCGGCCCGCGCCATGACGGCCACCGCACCGGCCCCGGCGGGCAGCACCGCGTCGGCCTCGGTGACGTAGCGGTAGACCATGCCCCGGCCATCCGGCAGCGTGCGCACGATGCGCCCGGCGGGGATGCGCACGTTGGGCGTGTCCGTTCCGCCGCTGACCGACGTGGCCGCCCGGTGGAAGGTCACCGTGCCCCGCGCCTGCGTAGCCTGCTTGCGGGCCAGTTCGATCTGTTCCGCGTGCAGGTCGAGGAAGTCGCCGGTGGCGTTGGCGGGCACGGCCTGCTGGAACACCTGCTCCAGCAGTTGGTAGAGCTGCCACAACCCCCACGCGAACAGTTCGATGAGGCCGCGCGCGATGCCCTTGTTCAGGTTCAGGCGCTGCGGCAGCCAGCCCTGCGCGGCGTACTCGTCCTGTACGGCCTCCATGCGGGCGTAGAGTTCCGCGCGGATCTGCTCCAGCGATTTAGACAGACGCAGGGTCGACATCCTTCACCACCAGTTCGCGCACGGACTTGTCGACGCGCAGGATGAGATTTGAGGGCTGGTCCTCGCCGATGAACGTCCACGACACCTCGGCCAGCACGGTGCGCTCGTCCCACGTGAAGACCGTGGTGCGCACGCTGCCCACCTGCACGCGCGGGTCCAGCTCCACCCGAAGGGTCACCTCCGCCTCGAAGGCGATGCGGGCCCCCTCGGTGTTCTCCTCGAATATCCAGTCGTGGATCAGGCTGCCCCAGCCCTGGTCGTAGAAGAGCGAACCCAGCCGGGTGAACAGGCGCAGGCGGATATCCTGAAGGCCCGTTTCCACGCCTTCGGTCAGGATGAACTCGCCGCTTGCGGCGACGAGGGCTTGGCCTGTATCGTCGATGGCAATATCTTGACCCCATAGATTTATTAATTCTGCGGACACATTAAAGTCCTCAACATGCTAGTTGTAGAATTTCAAGGAGGTGCATATGGCTACCAATAGAATTTTGCAGCGGTATATTCTCGAAGCGCTAGAAAATAGCAAGACAGGTGTTTTGGATTTTAATGAAAAGTCCTTCCCAGATTTCCATATTCATTCGGGCGAGAAAATTCATGATGAGCAAGGCATTATTAATCATGCAGCAGTCAGGGAATTACAGCACCTTATGGAGAAGGGACTTATACGATCTGAAACTCCAGTCAGACATAAAAATTCAAGAATTTTAGAAATCACAGCGGACGGGCGCGACTACCTAGAGCCTGACGGTGGACTTACTGCAGAGCTCAATGTGGTGACTATTAAATTCAGCGAAGAGACCATTAAAAAAATCGTTGAGGATTGCATATCAGGATCATCCCTCACATCTTCAGAGAAAGAATCAAAAACCAAAGCACTGCTCAACCTGACAGGAGATTCTTTGAAAACGGCACTTCAAGAATTGATAAAAATTGGAGTTCATGCCGCTGTAAAGTCAGGCTTGCCCTTCTAGCCTCACACCGTCCCCCCGCTGCGGCTGCCCGCGTGGCTGTTGCCGCTCACCGTACTGTCACCATCCACCGACAGCCCGCCCTTGATGGCCACCGGGCCATTGATGGTCAGGCTGCCGGTGATGGTGCGGTCCGCGTGCTCGCTCACCGTGCCCTTGCCGCCGTCGTGCCCTTCGCCCGTCACGTTGCCGCGCTGGATGATCTCCGGGGCCTGCAAGGTGATGGATCCGCCCGCCTCCACGGTGGCGTTGCCGCCCACCTGCACCAGCCAGTCCGCCGGGGTCGTGGACACGATGCGTTTGCCGGTGTCGATGCGGATCTCCACGCCCTTCTCAAGTTGAATGACGAACTCGCCCACGGCGGCCAACGGCGCGCCGTGCCCCTGCCAGCGGATGTTGCTGATGCGCGGGTAGTTGGGGTCGCCGTCGTAGTAGGAAAGGTCGCACAGGGTGCCCACCACGGGCGGGCACACCACGCCCCGGTCCGGGCCGCCCCACAGCACCGGCAGTTCCACGCGCGGCACCACCGGCTCGGCGGGGTCGTCGGTCTCGTCGTTGCGCAGGGGCTGCACGTCGGTGTAGTAGGCCCCGTCGCTGGCGTAGGCCGCCACCACCCGCGCCTTGCGGGTCACGCGGTAGTAGTGGCGCAGGTCCGGCATGCACAGCTCCACCGCCCGGCGGATGAGTTGCAGCAGGTTGGCGCTGTTCGCGCCGCCGTTACCCCCAGCCATGGTCCGCCCCGTACCGGATGAACGTCCTGTTGCCGCCGGGCGTAAGCACGTGGCGCACCTCCTGCGCGCGAAATTGCCCGCTGATGCCGCGCCGCGTGTCCTCCAGCCGGAACGGCATGGAGTGGGCAAGGCCCGCCAGCAGTACCGATTCCACCTCGGCCAGCGCGCCCGGCGTGGTGGCCACCTCGTGATTGATGAGGTTTTCGCCGGTGGCCACCGTGTACAGGGGGCCGGGTTCGTCGCCCGCGCTCCAGCGCAGGCCGTCGGCCCCCAGCCACAGGGCGTGGCGCGAAAGGTCGTGCCCGTTCCCGCGCTGGATGGATTCCGCCAGTTGCCGCACCGCGCGCCACAGCGGCACGGTGGCGAACACCATGTGCGGCAGGGTCACGTCCGGAATTTCCACGGCGGCCACGGCCAGCCCGCTGCGGGACAGGATTCGCCGGGCCACGGCATCGGCGGGTTCGCCGTGAAAGGATTCGGTGATGGTGGTGCGCGACAGGGCCAGTTCCTGCCCGGCGGCCAGCACGGCCACCGCGTCCGGCCCTGCCGGGCGGAAGCCGTCCACCGTGCCGGTGAACTGCTGCATGGGGCCGCCCCGGTAGCCGAAGCCCAGCGAGACGGACTGGCCCACAGCCAGGGCGGCCCGCACCGAGCCGTCCGGGTCGGGCAGTTCCACCTCGGCCCGCGTGATGACCGCGCGGCGGCGGCTGACCACCTCGGCCCGTGGGGAACGCAGCACTTCCAGCCCGCCCACCCGCACGATGATGTCCACGCCGGTGATGTCCATTACCTGCTTCCCCTCGCTTTCCTGCCGGATACGTCCACCAGCAGCGATGCCTCCTGCTGCGGCGCGGCGCTGCTGCCCTGCGCGGCGGCCTCTGCCGCGCGCGGTGTCCTGGCCCCGGCCTGTTCCACCCGCACGATGGGCGGCACGTGCTCCACGAAGGCCAGCGTGGCCCGCAGGGTGTCGTCGGCGTCGGTCTCCTCGCTTTCAAGGCGGCTGAAGACCACCCGCCGGATGCCCCGCGCCAGCAGGTGGCGGTTTGCCACTTCCAGCACCTTGGGGTTCGTGCGGCTGTCCGTGCCCCGGAAGGCCCCGTTGATGGTTTCCAGCCGGTCGTAGCAGGTGGCGTCGTCGTCGGTGAGCAGGTCGAGGGTCAGCGTGATCTCGGCGTCTTCCCATCCGAGGGGGGTCTTTCGCTTGCCGGACACGCCGTCCACCTTCTGCTCGTCGAAGCGCACGGCGCAGGCCACGCGCTGGGCACGCAGGATGCCCGGCAGGGCCACCCCGCCAAGACGCACCACGCCATCCTCGAAGGTCAGCATGCTCATGCCATGCCTCCTTCCGGCACGCCGTCGTACTCGGCCACAAGGGCCTGCAATTCGGACACGAAGCCCTGCGCGTCGGACACGCCCGGCAGGCTCACGCTGCCGATGTGGATGGTCACCCCGCGCCCGCCGGTACGGCCCTCGCGGCCCTTGGCGGGCGTCACGCCCACCTCGGCCATGGCTTCCAGCGTGCCGGGGGGCACCGCCGCGCCCAGGGCGTCATCCAGTGCGGCGTTAAGATCCGGCGCGGCGGCCTGCATGCCCTCGCCCATGGTGGTCAGGGTGGCCCGACCGGATGCGGTCAGCGTGGACAGCGGCCCCGCGTCGGCATCCGAATGCGGCAGCAGTTTGGCAATAAGATCCATGGCCCCGCGCACGGCTTCCATGGGCACGGCCAGCATGGATTTGATGCCGTCGGCAAAGGTGCCCAGCAGCGCCGCCCCGGCGTCGAACAGGCTCACCCCGTTGATGAGGTCGAGAAAGAACTGCACCACGCCCGCCGCCATTTCGATGGGCGCGATGAGCGCGCGCACGGTAATGGCCACCCCTTCGGCGGCACCGGCCACGAAGGTGCCCAGCACCTCGCCGAAGCGCTGCCAGCCGGATGCATCGGTGGCGGCCCCGGCTCCGAACAGGGCAACGGCAACCCGGCCCAGCGCGTCGAAGACTCGGCCCAGCGTGGCGGCAATGGCCGAAAACGAAGGCCCAAGGATGTCAGCCATGCGCTGGCCCACCGGGGCCACTCCATCCACCATGCCGGTAAAGAACTCGCGGATGCGGAACACCACGCGGGCCACGGCGGCCACCAGCCCTTCCAGCCCGGCGGCGCGAATGTCCGTGGCCAGTTGGCCGCGAATCTCGCCCACGCCGTCGGTAAGGGTGGCGAACACGGCGGCCACGCCCCGGAACACCAGCGAGATGCGCGACCACCAGCGGTCGATGGTGTCTGCCATGCCGCCGAAGTTGGCGCGATAGGCCACGTACAGCGCCGCGCCCACGGCGATGAGCGCCCACATGGGCCACGACAGGCCCAGCAGCGCCGCCTTGAGCGGGCCAAGGGCCTTTGCCAGCATGGGACCGGCGGCGGACAGCAGCCAGATGGCCCCGGACAGGGCCGTGGCGGCCACCACGGCGGTGGCGATGCCCGCCAGCAGCTTGAGCGCGAATTCCCCGGCCACGGTCTGCGCCGCGCCGCGCAGCATGTCCACAAAGCCGCCCATGCCTTCGGCAACCCGACCGATGACCGGCAGAAAGTAGCTGCCCGCCACGATCATCAGCGCCTTCATCTTGTTGCCCAGCAGGATCAGGGTATTGGCCGTGGTCTTGCTGCGGGTGTCGAATTCCGCCTGCATGCTGCCCGCATAGGCCGAGGCATCACCCACCAGCTCGAACGCCTGCGTCAGGTTGCCCATGTTGGCCAGCAGCGGGGCAATGGCCCCCAGCGCCTCTTCACCGAACATCTCGGTGAGCAGCGACATCTGCAATTCCCTGGGCTTGTCGGCCAGCGCCTGCAACACGCGGAAGATGGTTCCCTGCGCGTCGGTCTGCATGTCCTTGGCCATCTGCGTGACCGAAAAACCCAGCGAGCCGAAGGCCGCCTGCGCGTCCTTGCTCAACGCCGTGCCCTTGACCAGCGTGGACGTGAACTTCTTGAGCGCCGTGGACGCGATTTCGGGCGAGGCACCGGCGGAAAGAAACGCCGCGCCCAGCGCCGCCACCTGCGTTTCCGCAAGGCCCGACGCCATGCCCACCGCGCCCACGCGCTGGATCACCTCGCCCAGCGCCGGGGCGGTGGCGTTCATGTTGTTGGAAAGGTGGTTCACGCTGTCCGCCAGCGCGTAGACGCGCGGCAGCGACAGATTCATGCCCGCCCGCCAGTCGGCCATCATCTTGCCCGCCTGGTCCCCGGTCAGGTCGAAGGCCACGCCCATCTTGGCGGCCTGCTCGGCGAACTCGGTCAGGTCGGCCTTGTCCACGCCGCTTTGCGCGGCGGCGGCCACGATGGCCGCCAGCCCGTCCGCCGCCATGGGAATGCGCGCGCTCATGTCCAGAATGGTGTCGGACATGGATTGCAGTTCGCCCGCGCTCTCGAAGTTCACCACCTTGGCCACGTCGGCCATGGAACTCTCGAAGGCGATGGCCTCGCGCGCGGCAAGGCCCAGCGTGCCCAGCAGCACGGCAGCGGCAACGGCAACAGGAGCCATGGAAATGGCCAACTTGCCCATGCGCCCGCCAAGGCCGTCGGCGGCCTGCGCAAGCTGCTTCATCCTTGTGGTGATGAAGCCGAGCGGGCCGGAAATCATGTCCTGCAAGGACATTGTGGCGAAAACGCTGAACACTTCCATGGCGGGCCTATGCTTTTGTCGCGTTGCTGTCGCTATCCGTAAGGCTCGCAAGCTCGCCTAACGGCTACCGCGTGCGCCCATGATGTGGGCGAGGGTCTTGATGTGGCGTTCTTCCAGAAACAGGGCCTGCGCGACCTGCCCGGCCCAGTCTTCCCAGTCGTCGGCGGGCTCGGCATGCAGCCAGTGACGAATCATGGCGTCATACTGTCCGAGCCCGCCGAGCCGCTGGCGGGCGGCGTCGATCAGTTTCCCAGGTCGCCGAGGCCCACCGCCTTGATGAGCGCGCTGCTCATGGTGGTGACGAGGCCGGGATAGCGGTCCGCATCGGCAAGAAAGCGTTCGCGGTCGTCGGGGTGGATCACGTCCAGGATCAGCGCGCGCGACGCCTGCGCGGGGTTGCGCGCCGCCGTGGACTGCAACCGCTTGATGTGCGTGGGCGAGGGCTTGGCGAAACGGTAGGACACGGACACTTCCGTGTCGGCCCAGCGGTCGGTCCAGCTGTGCTCGAACGCGGCGTAGGCGCGACCGGAAGGGGTGGCCCCTTCGGTGTCTGCCGGGGTGGCGGAAGTGGTCTGCGAGGTATTGGCGGGGTCGGACATGATGCCTCCATGCGGGTTGGCGTTTGGGCAGGTGAACCTGCTACGCCGCTACCCTAGCGGAGGCCGGAAGGCGGGGCCGGAGGCAGTGGGAGATATGCGGGGAAATGAAAAGATAGAGGGAAATTGATTTTTCCGCCTTGTCTGTGTAGAGAACAAAAGCAAAAAGGTGGGAAAATATGGAACACCACGATAAGATTAAAAAAGTTCTAAAATCATTCGATAAAATTTTGATGTCGTATGCGACAAGAATCCTCCCCCCCGATCAAAGGAAATATTTAAAGGGTAAGGATGGTTCCGATTTTTTGTACGTAATGAATAGATATTTAAAGACAATGGTTGTTCCGGTGCCACACTCTGTTGTAATAACACCAACTTATAAATGCGCATTGAGCATGATTGGCGACCTAGAAATACACAAGAAGTCAAACCTGTTAATCAATGCATTTAAAACTGGAAATCCAATACTAAACAAGAAAGGGCTATCTAAGGCAGATAGATTTGTCACAGATAATAATTTTATGTTTTTTGATAAGTCAGGGTGTCACATTTTAGATTTTCTTTCATATGGTGCATCAATACGTCATTTTCATATTGGATATAACAAGGGAACTGACGACACGCTTGCGTATGTCATTGTAATGAACAATGAAGCACATTTTCTTACGATAGCATCGCACAGTGACATATATATAGAGTCTGGTGGTAATGTTGTTTTTAATGCGTTACTAAATGAGTATCCGTACTATGCAGATAGAATATTCTACAAAGTCAAAAGCGGAACGTTGACTCAGCCTGCACTTTCTTCAAATGATGTCAGAATGCTAAAAGTTAGTGGCGTAAATTCAGCATTCGTTGACAAAAATGGAGATGTCAGGATTCCAACAAGTGCAATATCAACAGCAAGAACACCAATGTCAGAGACGATGCGGTACATCAAAGCAAAAAACGAAATAGAAGAATATATATCCACAGTTGAAATGCGGGTTCGTGGAAAAAATATAAGAATAATATCTATTGAAACATACAACAAAAAACCAGTTATAGTTTTTTGTTGCGAACACAGTCCGAACAAAATTGAATATATCAACGTAATAATAAACGAATCATCTGCAATAGGGTCAATAATAAAAGATATTTACGACATATGCACAATTGGCGGATTTCCATATCCATCGGTCTCCCCTAAAATACAAAACAAGGCAGCTTCGCGCAAAAACAACAAAAGAACGAATTGTGATGCGGGACGCTAGCAGCATCCCGCATCACAATTACTTCTTCACCTTCCGGTCCACCTTGGCGGGCACCCCGTTCCACAGGATGGGCGAGAGGATGGTGATTTCGCACTTCACCTGCCCGGCGTTGTCGTCGCCCTGGGCGGACGAGGTGTCGAAGCTGGTCACCTTGCACGCGGGCAGGGTGTCCACGATGGTGGGCTGGTCGGCGTTGGCGTAGCTGACCACCACCGGGAACGGCGTGTGGTCGTAGATGCCGCCCGCGCCGGAGCTGGCCAGTTCCTTCTTCAGCCGCTCGAATTCGTCGCGGTCCAGCGTGAACGATCCCGACGCCTCGTAGTTCTTGCGGCCATAGCCGCGCGGGGTGGCCCCGCGCCCGTAGCGCGGCTCCACGCCCTGGCCGTCCTTGTAGCTGATGTCGGTAATGCCCACCGTTTCGCCCTGCGGCAGGCGCACGGTGATGTCTTCCCAGTCGTAGTTCTTGCCGTTGATGGCCATGGTGCATGCCTCCTAGGCAGTAGCCGTCAGGCGCGGGTCGAACGAACTGCCCGCGTAGGCGTAGTTGGCGAACAGCTTGATCTGCCGGATGATGGGGATGCCGATGAGCGTTGTTTCCACGGCCACCCCGTTGTTCACGTAGTCCTGCCCCGGCGGGATGGCCACCACGTAGGCGGCCAGTTCCGGAGGCACGGCGGCGGTCATGGTGGTCAGCGCGGTTTCGAGGTTGGTGCGCAGGTATTCCAGCCCGCCCGCGTTTTCCGGCACCAGCGGGTCGCCCAGTTCGTCGTACATGGATTTCAGCGCCGCGATGCGCAGCTTGCGCACGGCCTTGAACACCACGCGCAGCACTTCCTCGTACTGGAAGTCGCTGGTCACCTCGGCCATGGTGCGCGAATCGCCCCAGTAGGCGCTGCGCAGCCCGGCGTAGATCCTGGCGGTAAGAAAGCCCGCCTTTTCCAGCGCGGCCTGCACCGCCTCGTTCCAGCCTTCGGGCAGGGTGCCCTGCGATATGCCGCCGTCGCGCACGCGCCCGGTGGCCCGCTGCACGGGGATGGACAGCACCCGCCCCGCCTGCAAGCCGCCCCAGTTCCGCAGCTTGCGTTGGCCGGTGGCATCGCTGACCTCGCCGTACTGGGTGCATACCTGCACGAAGCGCCCGGCAAACGCGGCCCGCTCGGCCAGCATGACGGCTGCCCAGTCGTTGATGTCCTCGCCGTCGCGAGGCAGGCGGCTTTCCATCTTGAAGTAGGTAGGCCGGTGCAGGTTCCACAGCTCGTCGGCCTTGGCCTGCGCTGCTGCCCAGTCCACCGAGTCGGACGGGCCGACGATGTGTACGAACTCCACGTCGTACAGTTCCAGCGGGCGTTCGATGGCGGTCATCACGTCCACGATGGACGGCACCGGGGCCTGCAACGTGGCCGTGTAGGTGGTGCCGCCCTGGTAGTCGCCAGCGGGAAAGGTGATGGCCACCCCGGTGTCGCCCGTCGTGGCCGCGCCATCCACGGGGATGGTGCGCACCGCGCCGTAGTTGTCCCCGCCGTCCAGCGACAGGCGGTACGTGCCCTCGTTGCGCGCGCCGCCGCTAACCACTTCCAGCACCAGTTGCGCCTCTGCCCTGGGGGTGCCCGCCAGCGTGATCTGCGGCCCGCCGCCGATGCGCGTTACCGGACCCACCGCCGTGCGCACGGTGAACCGGTAGGCGGTGCCCGCCTTCAGCTCGCCGTCTTCGGGAAAGGTCAGGGTAACGCCGGTGGCCGCAATGGTGACCTGCGTTGCCGATGCCTGCTGGCTGCCGAAGGTCGCGCCCCCATCCGGAGAGATGCGCACCGGCGCAAGGCCCACGGCCCCGTCGGCCACCACTTCCACCACCACGTCGGCGTTGGCCTGCGGCACGCCGCTGGTGGCGCAGGCCGCGCCGGGACCGCTCTGCCGCACCGTAGAGATGTACCCGGCGGGCTGCCCGGCCACCGGCACGGCGATGACCACGGGGTTCTGCCCCCCGGTGGCGAAGATGTCGCGCAGGGCATCCACCAGCGGCCCCACGCCCAGCAGGCCCGCAAGGTCGCTGCGTTTGCCCAGCAGGTAGCCCTTGCCCGGCTGGCCCCCGGAGCACACGCCCACGATCATGGCCGTGCCGTCCACGCCGCCGGGCGCAAGGCCCGACGTGCCGTCCACGAGATATTCCAGTACGTCGCCCATGGGTGCCTCCTATCGCATCGTTGCTGTCGTTATCCGTAAGGTTCGCGTCATACGCTCACCTAACGGCTAACGCCCGCCCTGCGGACGCGCGCCCAGCGCGGTCAGGGCCGCTTCGTAGGTTTCTGCGGCAACGCGCTTGCCGGGCTCCCAGCCCTGCATGCGCGCCAGCGCCGCCTGCTGCCAACTGGGCACGCGGTACAGCGTGGCCAGCTCGTCCAGCGAATGCAGCGTCGCCGCGGGCTGGTCCTGCCCCGTGGTGGCTGCGGCGCCATCGCCATCGGTCGCGGCGGTGGCATTTTCGGTTGTGGCGGCCTGTTCCTGCCCCGTGGTGGCGGCCTGCTGCCCCTCGTGCTGCGGCGTGTCGCTGGCGGTTGCCTGCGTCTGCGTGGTGTCGGCCTGCGCCTGCGCAGTGTCGGGCGCGTCCTGCGTCGTTGCCTTGTCCGTCTTGTCCTGCGTGCTCTTGGTCGCGGTGTTGGCCATGTCAGTTGCCTCCTCCCACGTGGGGGGTGATGGTGATGTCGGTAAGCAGGCGGACCTCCTCTTCGGTGGCCACCCGCCATGTGAAGTCGATGGTGAACAGGCGCGAACGCTTTATGAACGGGGCCACCACCGCATTGCCCACGCGGCGTTCGGCGTAGCCCTGATATTCCGCCCGCTGCACGCGCACCGCCACCCACAGGCCCCGCGCGTCGTCCAGCCCGCGCGGCAGCTCCGCCACGAAGGCCGGGCAGAAGCCGTCCAGCCATGCGTCGTCATCGGCCAGCACATGGGCCACCACGGGCAGGCGCACGGTGTACAGTTCGCGCCTGGTGCGCTGGACCGGCGGAGTGGCTGTCACCTCGCGCCGCCGGTCCAGCACGCGCCCGGTGCGGGCGAATGTTTCCGTCAGGTACTGCACCTCCACGCGGGGTCGGGGCAGCGTGGCGTTGTCCTTGGCGCTCTGGCCGGTCACCCGGTCGGCGGGTAGCCCGGCGGCTTCCGCCGCCTGCCGGATCACCTCGTGCGCCAGCGTTCTCATCTCTTTCCTCCGAACGCGGCGGCGATGTGGTTGGCCAGCAGGTCGCCCACTTCGGCCTTGTCCTCTGCGGAAATGCCGATGAACGGGCGGGCGGGCATGGTCACGGCATGGTTGCGCCCGGTCTGGCCGCCTTTCTGGTGGATGGCCGCGTATTCCACCGACGTGCCCACCAGAACCGCGTCGGTCGTGGTAGCGTAGCCGATGGAGTTGCGCAGCCGGGCGGTATCCACCAGCGTCACGCCGCCTTCCTGCTGCGCCCGCGCGGAAGGATCCCACGGGTCGCCTTCCGGGCTTTCCCCGTCACGGAACCGCTTGACCGTGGACGACACCAGGGTTTCGCCCACGGACCGGAGCAGTCCGCGCCGGTCGGCAAGGCTGCGCGCCGCGCCGCCCACCACCCGGTCCAGTCCGCCCCAGTTCAGGGTCACGCCGGTCTTGCCCTTGGCCATGGCTACCACCCCCTCCGGACGGTGATGACGGCCACCCGCACGTCGTGTGCGGGATGGCCTGTCGCTTGCCGGGAGCGCGGTCCCGGCTGCGCTCCCGCTGCGCGGCTGGCGGGCATCCTGCCCGCCTTCGCGTAACCGGCCATGGCTACCATCCCCGCCGGTCAAAGAGCGGGGGCCGGGTGACCACGGCCACGCTGGCTTCCTCGCGGTCGGGGTTCAGTTCCACCGCCGGGGGCGGCAGCTTCAGCCGCCCGTCCACAAGGTCGTTCAGCATGGTGGTCACGTGCTTCCACTGCCGTTGCAGCGGAATCCATTCGTTGTCCGTGCTGCCCTCGGTATCCACCAGCGAGGTGATGGCCTGCACGATGCGGTAGGCCGCGATGACCGAGGTGATGTAGCGCAGCAGTTCCGGCACCTCCGGCAGCGGGGTGACGTAGCGCCACACCAGCATGCCCGTGACCTCTCTGGACACGGCGGCGATGGTGCGCTCCACGATGCCGGGGTTCTTCGCCTCGGCCACGGCCACGTAGTCGGCCAGCAACAGGTCTGTGATGTGCTCGCGGGTGCAGTATTCCATGGCCGTTCCGGGTGTTTCAGACTGGTTTCAGACTGGTGTGAGGGGGTTGGCGCGGGCCTGTGCCCGGTCGCCGTCTTTCCGGCGGGCGCAAGCGCCATCCGCTAAGCCCACCCGTAGCGTGCGGGAAGTCCGGTTCGTGGCAAGGCGGGCGAGGGCTGGCCGATGGGGCTGGACTCTGGCGTCCTGCCCCGTCGGACGGGCCGAAGCCCAACGCAGCCAGGGGTCGGAATCCCCGCACGCTAGGCAACGACAATGGCCTTGCAGATGGTCTTCGGGTTTCGCGCGGGCAACGGCTTGGACTGGGCGATGAGGCGGAAGCCCGAATCGCCGGGCAGCGGCTCCGGCACCACGTAGAACGGCGTGGCCGCGTTGGCCGCGCTGATGGAGTCGATGGCGCAGTACCAGACCTTGCCGGGCACGTCGGTGGCGTAGGCCACCAGCGCCTTGGGCTCCAGCTTGTTGGTCCACTCGCCAGTGATGGGATGGGGGTAGGCCTCGTCCATGAGGGTGACGGGAAAGCCGCCGATGACCAGCTTGCCCTGCTCCTGGCTGATTTCCACGCGCAGGCCCTGCCCGCTGTCGGCGGTGCTGGTCCACGCCTGGCAGATGTCCAGCAGCACGGAAAACACATCGGACCCGGCATGGAACGCCACCTTGCCGCCGATGCCGGCCTGACGGATGGCCGTGCGCATGGCCAGCAGCAGCTTGTAGGCCGCGCTGGCCTTGGAATCGCCGGTCAGCATGGCCGCCGGGGCGTGGGTGAGCACCGGGCCGTAGTCGATGACGTAGTTCTCGTGCCCGCCGCCATCGATGCGCGA
This sequence comes from Desulfovibrio sp. A2, assembly GCF_000226255.1. Lineage (GTDB taxonomy): Bacteria > Desulfobacterota > Desulfovibrionia > Desulfovibrionales > Desulfovibrionaceae > Cupidesulfovibrio. The sequence continues at coordinate 29,143 of NZ_AGFG01000031.1, read as the reverse complement.
GGGCCAGTTCACCTTGCCAGTGTACAGCACCACGGATGCCATGGCCTCGGTGGTGTCGCGCACCAGGCGGCGCAGCGAATCCACCTTGCTGCTGCGCCACGTTTCCAGCGCGGCGGCGTTGCCAAGGATCAGCTTGAGGTCGTTCAGTTCCGCCGCCGTCACTTCGATGGACGGCTTGACCGGCTTGGGCGCGATGAGCTGCACGTCGTACCCTTCGCCACCCACGGCCACGGGCTGGCCGCCGCGCCGCACCACGGGCACGGTGCCCACGATGCGGGTCAGTTCGCCCACGCCCACCACGGCAAAGGGGTGGGTGGGCCGGTCGGGAAAGGCGGTATCCAGCACCGTGGTGGCAAGGTCGGGCAGTTTGGTCAGCGTGGCCGCGATGGCCTGCGGGGTGAAGATGTTCTTGAGCGAAAGCAGCATGGGAATCTCCTGATTGGGGGCCTAGACGGAATGGATGGTGGCCTGCGCGAGCAGGGCGGTTTCCGTGGCGGTCAGCGCCGCGCCGCCAGCCTTGGTCAGCACGGCGGCCCGCACGGTGCCGTGGGCCAGATAGACGCACGTGGGCAGGGTGGCCGTGTCGCACGGCAGGTCGCACACCCCGGTGGGGGGGGCCGCGCCATCCCACGGCACCAGCTTGCCGTCGCCGTCGCGCATCAGCACCAGCCCGGCGGGATAGATGCCGTTGTTCTGCTTCACCGCGCCGCTGCACAGCACCGGCGGGTGGTCCATGGTGTGGGCGTGGTCGCCCTTGAAGGAAAAGGTGCCGAGCACGCCTTCGTTCAGGGTCATGGGGGTGCCTCCTTGCGGCTAGATCTTGCGGGAAAGGTCGGCGGGGGCGGCAGCGGTCGGGGCCGAGAAGGCCGGGCCAGCCCCGGCGGGCGGCGCAACCGGTTGCAGGAACGGCGCGGGGGTGCGGCCTTCCAGCTGCTTCCAGAAGCGTTCCTCCAGCGTTTCCTTGCCGCCGTCGCTGAACTCCACGGGTTCGGGCACCTTGGACAGGGCGTCCACCTGCGCAAGGATGTCCTTGTGCTCGCCGGGGGTGACCTTGCCATCGGCGGTCAGGCGTTCCAGCCGGGCCGCGCGGGCGGCCCTGGCCTGCTCGCCCCTGTAGGCGGCGAATTCCTGTTCGGCGCTGGCCTTGCCTTCCTCTGCGGCGGTTCTGGCCGTGTCGGCGTCGGCGCGGGCCTTGTCGCTGGCGGCCAGCTTGTCCTTCAGCTCGTTGTTGGCCGTGGTCAGGCTGTTGACCTGCTGTTCCAGCGCGCCAATGCGCTTCTGAAGATCTTCCATATCCATGCGGGTTCCTCCGGGTGCGGGGTGTTCGGGGGTGTGGGCGGCAAAGCGGATGACGACGGCTTCCGAGCCATCGCCAAGCTGCACCGGCCCCAGCCCCTTGATGGCGGGCGGCACGCCGCCCAGCAGGCCCACGTGCCGCAGGCGCTTGCCGCCGGGGTGCAGGGCCATGGACACGTACCGATAGGAGCCACTGTGCACGGCTTCGCGCACCGTTTCCGGAACCTGTGCGAGCTGTGCGAACAGATCGGCCCCGGTGCGGCGCAGCGCCCGCACCCAGCCGTAGGCAGGGGAATCGGTTTCCGGGTGGCCGATGACCAGCGGGGCTTCTTCCCGCTGCGGGTCGTAATTGCTGACGATGGCGTCGAAGTCTGCGCTGGTGAAGGTGCGCGGCGTGCCCTGGCTGTCGGTCCACGTGCCGGTGCGGGCGATGCGGATCCACGGGTTGGCTTGGGGTGCGGCGTCCTGTGCGGTGTCGGGGGTGGCCATGTTGACTCCTTGTGCGTGGCGCGTTACCGAAAAGGTGGAAATGTCGTGGCGGCGTACCCTGAATGCCCTGACCGAGCAGGGGTCGTAAGCAAGGGTGCCGCCTGCCCGGAAGGCCGCGTGACTTCCGGGCCGTTTTCGTTTCAGGGCTCGCGGTACAGCAGCACCCCGGTACGCTGGGCTTCGAGGTATTCCAGTATTCTCCGCTCCGACCTGTCGGCCTTGGGCATGAAGGCGGTGGTGCCCACCCAGCCCCGCCCGTTGACCAGGTTGCACACGCCGAATCCCCCCACCTGTTTCTCGCCGTCCCGAAACAGCCGGATCATCCGGAGCGTCGTGCATGCCTTGCCCGACAGTTTGGCGGGCACCTGCCAGATTTCCCACGGGGACTTGATGGTGCGGGCCAGCAACAGCACGTGCTGGTCGCGGGCGTTTTTGGAGAGCTTCCAGTCGCCGGTGGCCTTGTCGATGAACAGCCCCTTGCCGATGACCACGGGCAGCTTCACGCCCGGCAGGCGGATGGCCGTGCTGGCATCGATGTCCGTCAGGCCGAATTCCTTCAGGAAGGCCAGCACGTAGTCCGCCGGGGCAAGCCCGCGCGGCAGGATGTCCGCGTTGGTCACGGGCAGGATGTGGCGGGGATCCAGCTTGGCCAGCGGGGGGCGGCACGGGTCGTCACCATCCGCAAAGGCCGGGCCGCCGCGCCTGCACAGCACGAGGGCCGGGGGAAAGGTGACCGCGCCGTCATCGAGCGGGCCGGGGGCCAGCCCCGCCAGCCAGTCCCGACCGGGGTTGACGGCAAAGCCCCTGTCCGCGCCGGGCATGGCCACGAAGTGCTCCATGCCGGTGGCCGGGTCCGTCCACACCGTGGGGCCGGGCATGTCGCGCCGCACGGTCAGCCCTTCGCGTTCCACCTGCCGCCGCGACAGCGAACGGACCCCGCACCGGCAGCGGAAGCCGTTGGGCGGGTAGTTGGCGTTCCAGAATTCGTGGTCCGCCGGGTAGACCATGCCGTCCAGCGCGGCATGGCCGGGCCGGGTGCGCCGGTCGCCCACGGCGTCGTACTGCCAGAAGGGGCGGTCCTGCACCGTGGCCCGTTGCTGGGCGTAGCGCCCGGCCTGATACGCCTGCTGCACGTTGGTGCGGAACAGGTTTTCCACCCGCCACGCATTGCCGGACCAGCCCTGCTCTTGCAGGATGTCGCCGATGCGGCCCTTGAACGTGGCCAGCGATTCCCCTTTTTCCAGCGCATCGGCCAGCGCCGTTTGCAGCGCCGCCACCCTGTCCAGCCGGGCCATGCCGGAAACGGCAAAGGCCCGCGTGCGGGCCGCGTCGGTCATGGCCCGGAAGGCTTCGGGCGTGACCGGCACCTTGCCGCGCCAGAAGGCCAGCGCCTCTTGCGGCGGCAGCGGATTGACCGAGATGCGGGCGGCGGTGCGGGGCATGCTAGCTGTCCTCCGCATCCGCATGCACTGCCGCGCGCCCGTAGGCCGTGGACGCCAGCATCATCTCCGCCAGCAGGTCTTCCAGCTGGTCCGGCCCCATGTGCGCGCCAAGGTGTTCGGCCAGCAGCAGTTGCAGGTCTTCCCAGCTTTCGGCGGCGTGCAGGGCCTTCTCAAGTTGCGTGACGGCGGCGGCGTTGGCGGCCATGGCGGCGGGCAGGTGGCGCTTTATGGCGTCATCAAGGGTGGCCTGCGTGGCTGCGGTTGCGGACGGGCGGGCACCGGCGGGGGCGGACGCGAACAGGGGGGAGTCTGCTTGCGAGGACGGGGGCCGGACCGGATCCTCCGCCGGTTCGCGCACGTCGAATTCCTCCGGGTCCAGGCTGTAGGCCCGCTCGAAGTGGGGTTTCTTCCACACCACGCCCACCTCGGACAGGGTCTTGTCCAGCTGCGCCCGCGCCTGAAGGTCTTCCGGCTCGTCGTAGGCAAAGACCGGGGCCAGCGCCGCCGGGCGGTTGACCTGCGCGTACAGCCACGCGATTTCGTTCAGGGTGGCTTCCACCAGACGGCGGTCTGCCTCGGCAAGGTCGTCGGCCACGTCCTTGTGCGTTTCGGACGCGGCGCGCGAGCCGTTGCGGCCATCCAGTTCCACGGTCAGGGTCTGCCCCATGAGCACCTTGGAAATGGAGGCGTCCCACCGGCGCAGGAACCTGTCGTGCAGGTCGCCCACCTGCCCGGACACCGTTTCCAGCCGCACGTCTGCCCCGTAGGGAATGACGGCCACCGCGTCCTGCACCATGCGGGCAAGGTCTTGGGCCATGGCCCGCTTGTCTTCGCGCGTGGCCTTGGCCGGGGCCACGCCCACGGCCCACGGCATGCCGTAGCGTTCCACGAAGGTGGTGTAGAAGGTGATGCCGCCCTTCTTGAACGCCACGGGCCACAGGCAGCGCGACAGCAGGCGCAGCCCGTAGGGGTTGCGATAGGTGGGGTGGTGGCGCGCCACCACAAACTTGCCCACGGGCAACGGTTCGCCCGTGGCCATGTTGGCCCCGCGCCAGACCAGCTCGTTGCGGTCGTTGTAGCCGAACCATTCCGGCGGGCGGGGGGTGACCTCTGCCAGCCGCCACCAGCCGCCGTGCGCTTCCCAGCGCAGTTCCAGCGGCGTCATGCCGTAGAACGGCGCATCGAGGATGCCGGAAATGACGGCGGCCATGTCCCAGCGTTCCATGTCTTCCGTCAGCAGGTCGCAGAGCTGGGCGGCGTCCGGCTGCGCATCGCGGCCCTTGCGCTGGCCGGGGGCCAGCGCGTAGTCGCGCCGGTTCAGCACTCGGTTCTTGCGGCCCAACATGGCCGTGGTCACCTGGTCGTCTGCGGCAAGGTCGTGCAGCACGGCCACATCGTCGTTGCGGGTGCGCAGTACCGGATCCGGGTCCGGCAGAATGCCGAGAAAGCCCCCGGCAAGGGAAAGGAAATCCCCGGCCCGCTGGCGGGTTGCCAGTTCCGAGGTCAGCGCCTCGGCATCGAACGGGCGGAACGAGCCATCCGGCAGGTACAGGCCGCGCGGGCCATCATTGGTGGGCATGAAAAAGCCTCCTGTCGCTTGGACAGGAGGCTATGCGATGGCGTGAGGGGATGCCGGAGGTGGTGGGCGGTTTGGAAAAGGTTTGCAAACTGCATTATATATAGTATGCACGCATGATAATTAAAAATGGAGATATACATGCTCAAATTATTTGAAATTATTGTGCCTGAGGAAAAATTACATCCAAATTTTAAAGCGTTGCTTGTGGAGCATCACGCCCCTGTTCGAGATGTTATTGAAAAATGGACTGAAGGATTTGAAGATAGGGACAATAAGATCGTAAAAGAATTTCAAACGTCGTTTAACTCTTCATTCTGGGAATTTTATATCTATGCAGTATTAAAAGAACTTGGGTTTGACATAGATTTTTCGCATAGCAGCCCAGATTTTTGTATAACAAAAGGGAATGATAATTTAATTCTTGAAGCTACAATAGCATCGCATGCAGATGGTGCGAATCCTGAATGGATCAAGGGGAAAATGGAGAGGCTAACGCCAGAAGAGATACACACAATTGAAAACATTGCAATGCTTAGACTTTCAAATGCAATATCTGCAAAGCATAAAAGTTATATAGAAAAATATTCAAAACTTAAGCACGTCGAAAATAAGCCATTCATTATTTGCATTGCACCGTTTGAACAGCCTTCTTTTTATGTTCAAGCTGACTCTGCAATACGTAAGCTTTTGTATAAATTTAACGCTCCAATATACAATAAAACAGAGCGTGGCGATGTGCATATTCTTGGCAATGAGTATGTTGATAGTGTTGTAAAGATAAATGAGTCAACTGTTGAGCTTGGCATATTTACTGATGACAGAATGAAAGAAGTCTCTGCGATAATTTTCAGCTCAACAGCAACAGCCACAAAGGCAAAAGCCTTAATATCTGATGAATATCCTGAAACCATTTTCTGGGCTGTGCGCTACCAAAAAGACTCATGGGATGTGCCGTACTTCATCAGTGCCATGGGTGGCGATTACCATGAAAGCATGTGTGACGGGTTGCATGTATTTATAAACCCGTTTGCGCAAAACAAATTTGATCCAAACGCATTTTTTCACGAAGATATTGCACTGCACATATACGATACAGAAGAAGAAATCACGGAGACGTATTTAAATGATGGCCACCTCATTAGTCATCTTTCGATGAACATGCTGTATGGCGAGGATATAATTAAAAATAATGCCACAACTCAAGGTGTAACGGAGTGGAAGAAGGTTGTAGCTGAGCAAAAAGACGGCATTTTATACCCATTAAATGCACGTGTCGGAATTGCGCTAAACAATCACATCGCCAGACACAAAGGATGGACAATAATTGTTTTTATGGACGATGTAGACAAAGACTGGGGTGCTATTGCAAAAAAAATAATAGTGTACAGAATTCAAGATTTCATCAATAGCAAAAATACAGAAAGCATCATATCCGACGTGAATTTTTCAGACAAAGATGCTGCGTTTTCTGAAATTATAAGACTCATAGATAATGAGCAGTAGCCACTGCAAATTAATACGATATGGTTGCCTAGGCGTGCCACACTGAGAACGACCTGCGCGTGCAAGGCCATCGCCACGTCGTCGTTGCGAGCACGCAGCCCGGGGCGGAGTCCGGCAGGACGCCGAGGAGTCGCCCACAGGACATAGCCTCTTGCGCTTGGGTCGGGGGCTATGCGGTAACGGCGAAAGATGCCAGAACGTGCGCAATCCATACAATGAGCATGGAGACCTTGAGAGCCCCCTTACACGCAAGACTTAATCCATTGCGCTTAAGGCTGGAGGTATGTCGTGGACGCTTGGAGTGATGCACAGCAACGTTTTGTATCAGCAGATGAACTTTATGAAATCCCTGACCCTAGGAATGTATCCTTTGTTTGCTCCGAATGTGACGCCATTCTAACCCCTTGTTCTTTCAAAATAACAAACAAAAGGACCGCGTATTTTTCAGCAAGAAGTGGACATGGAGTTGGCTGCCCGTACAACCCAATAAATAAAAAGCAAAAAAATGACAAAAAAAGAGAATCAATTGATGGGTTGCCAATTGATCATCCGAGCGTTCTAATATTCAGGGCTGCTCCTTCTGGGGATATTCAAATTAACGCAAGTGGTCAAAACATAGAAAATTACGGCGACGATGACTTCGAATATTACGCGCAAGATGATGTGCATGAAAAAATATATTCATCACTCAAAGGAATAGTTGAATTTTACGTTAAATGCCATAATCGTCGCAATGAAAACCTAAAAATTCGTGGCGTTGCAGATGGTTCATACGCGGATATATTCCGTTTAGTTCGCAGGCCTACGTATAACGACGGTAAATACTCATATCCAAACCACAGTAGAAATAATGTGTATTTTGGCATGCTTAGCATGCGAACTCCAATGGAAGAAAAGGACGACAGATTTATATTCCACATCTACAGGAAGGCTGATGATGGTGTTCCGGATTCGAAACGTCCAGGCGAGTATCTAGTTGAAGTATACAAGAACAAATTCCTGCATCGGCATACTGAAAAGGGAATATCCAGATACCGCACAGAATTTCAGCGCATAATAGATTCAAAGCGCCAGATTAACGGAGCAAGGATATATATATTTTTTATAGGCAGGCAAGATAATGATCATAATGTGTTCATTGTTGAAGACTTAAGAAAGATGTGCATTCGTTGCATGTCTACGGAAGAGCAAAGCAATTTACATAAACGGAGAGGTTCCTAATCTCTCCACCGTCTCCACTTCCCACGGCTCCACCGCCCCCAGCGTGGCCTGCGCATGCAGGGCCAGCGCCAGCGCCACGGCAGAATCCGCGTGCCGCTGGCCGTTACCGCCCCGGTTGCGGGTTTCCGGCACCCTGGGCACGCCGCGCACCATGCGCAGGTTGCGCAGGTCGTCCTTCACGTCCGCATCGCGGGGTAGGACGATGGTGCGGTCTTCCATGCGCGCCTTCACGCGGGGCATGTGCTCACGATACCAGCCCTCCGATAGCATTACCTCGGCCACCATGGAAGGCCCCCACGTCTGGCGGGCGTACTCGGCAAGGGCCTGCCCGTTGCCGCGCGCATCCAGAGACACGCCGCCCCAGCGGGGCAACCCGTTGATGAGGTAGGTCAGAATCTGTTCCTGCGTGCGGAACGGGGCATCGCGCAGTTCCAGCAGAAACGGGGTGGCCATGGTCAGGTCTGCCCGTTCCGTCAGCGGCCAGAACACCGAAAGGTCGCCCGAACGCCCAAAGTCGCCGCCCACGTAGTGGTTGCGGTCCCTGGGCAGCACGGCCAGCAGCGGGGCCACGTGCTCTTCCAGCCACGCGGCCACCATGGCCTCCGCCTGCGGCAGGGGCACATCCACAAAGGTGTCCACCGGGGGCCGCCAGCGCAGCACCGGCACGTCCGCCGCCTGCTCGGCCATGCACCCTTCGATCAGCGCGCCGGGCAGCCATGCGCCGCCGCTGCGTTTGGGGATGCAGAACAGTTCCTCGTCCGCGTTGTCGCCGTGCCGATGCACGATGTCCGCGCGCCACGCGGTTTCTGCCTGCGGCGACCATGGCGTGCCGAGCTGGCGGCAGATGGCCCTGTACAGGCCGTGGCCCAGCGCATCGTCCAGCGTGGTGCGGTGCAGGGCATAGTCCCACTTTCCGGCCCGGATTTCCTGAATGCGCTCGTTGAACAGGTTTTCCTCGCCATTGTGGGTGGAGATGACGCGCACCTGCCCGCCCCACATCAAAAGGGCCATGGCCGCCTTCAGCACCTCCTCCAGGTTGTCCACGAAGGCCGCCTCGTCGATGACCACGCGCCCCTGCTTGGAGCGCAGGCTGCGCGCCTCTGACGGCAGGGTGACCACCTCGTGCCCGCTGGCAAAGCGGATGCGGTAGACCAGCACGTCGCGGTCCGGGTCGCCCAGCAGGCACAGCCCGTCCTCTATCTGCCCGGCCACCACGTTCAGGGCGCGCGCCCACCACGCGCAGTCCTTGATGAACTGCTCGGTCATGTCCTTGTTGTAGGCAAGGTAGTAGGTGGATTGCCCGCCGTGCTCGCGCGCCAGCGATGCGGCCAGCACGGCGTCCAGCGCCTCTGCCCAGCTTGCGCCGATACGGCGGGACTTTTCCCACCACTTCACGGGGTGCTTGTCGTCTATCCATGCGCGCTGGTAGCCCAGCAGGATGTCTGCGGACATGGTTGTTTCCTACTTGAGCCCCAACGCTTCGCGCAGGGTTTGGGCGATGTCGGCAGGGATGCCCCGCGTGCGCGCGGCGTCCGCCGGGTCTTCGTCCGGCGCGACGGAGCGTTCCAGCGTGGCCAGCAAATCAAGGCATCGTTGCACCTCTTGCAGGGCGCGCAGATCCACAGATTCCGGGCGGGCCAGCAGCATGTGCAGGCGGCGCTCCACGGCGATGCGCACGGCTGCCACGGCATCGGCCCGCGTGCGGATGGCGGGCAGCTCGCCCGTGGCGGCATCCGGCAGGGCCTGCCCCTGCCGGGCGGCCTCCGCCTCTTTGAGGGCCAGCGTTTCCAGCGCGGACACGGCAAAGGCGTTCTGCGCATCCGGCTTGTTCAGCAGGGCCTTCAGCGTCTTGGACCGGGCCAGCACCTTGTCTGCGCGGATCTCGCTTTCGGCCCGTGCCAGTTCCTCTCGCTTTTCGCGCCAGCCGTATCTGTCGGCCCAGCGGCACAGGGTGGAGACGGCCACGCCGGTGGCCGCCGCCACGCCCTCGAAGGTCAGGCGGTCGGAGCAGTACAGTTCCTGCGCGCGCCAGACGGTTTCCGGTTCGTGCTCCCTGCCCATGGTGGCTCCCTGCTCGCTTCGGGGCTAGTCGCCCAGTTCGCGGTTGAGGATGGCCAGCTTGCGGTCGATGCCCTGCAACTCGCCCAGGCGTTCGTGCAGGGCCATGGCCGCGTTCACCACCACCTCGCGGTCGATGGCGGACACTTCTTCCGCAAGGGGCAGCGCCAGGCGCAGCCGGTCGCGCAGGGCCTCGCAATCAAGGGCCACCCGCTGGCGCTGCTGGCGCAGTTCCACGCGCTGGCCCATGTACTGGGTGCGTTCGCTCATTTGTTCCCCCGTGCGGCCTGCCGTGCAGCCGGACAGCTCATGTTGTTTTCGATCAGGTTCACCACGCGCTCCATGGTGCGGGTGTTGCTGACCACCACGTCGGTCAAGTCGTTGGCCATGCGCTCGTACACCTTCACCAGTTCCACATTGTCGCGGTAGTACTGGGCCGTTTCCTTCTGGTGTTCGCCCAGTTGGCGCAGCACGGTCTGCATGTCGGCCCGGTAGGTTTCCAGCCTGCCGGACGCTTCTTCGCGCCGGTTGTCCGATTCCGCCTGTAGGGCGGCCACCATGGCGGCCACGTCCTGCCGGTAGGTTTCCAGCAGCTCGGCCTGCTTGCGGCCACGCAGATGGTCGAGAACCAGCACGGTGATCAGCACGGCGGCAGGCCCGGCAAGCATGATGGCCACAAGGCCCGGCACGCCGAGCTGTTGCAGGATGCCTGCGATCACTTGCAGGGCCTGCACGAGTTTGGTGATGTCTGCGGGGTTCATCGACCCTCCGGGATCTGGCGTTTGTAACAGGCAAGCGCGGCTTCCAGCGCTTCGGCATAGCTGCGGTGGATGTCGTCGCGCCGCAGCAGCGCATCCACGTTGGCGGGCGCGTCAAAGGGCATGGCCCGGTCCACGGGCGGCAGCGCGGGCCGGGGCGGCGCGGCGCAGGGCTTTGCGCCCACCACCACCGGGGCCGGAGGCACCACGGGCACGGGCCGGGCCGCGCAGCCGCTACCAAGGGCGATTGAGGCGATCAGCAGCGGCCATGCGCGTGGCATCGTCCACAACCTCCTGACGCTCCGCATCGGTGCGCGGGCGGGGTTTGACGGTGGAAAGGATGGCCGCGCGGGCTGCGGCATCCGTGGCGGTCTTCTGCTCCCGTTCGATGCAGGCGGCGGCGTATTCCGCCTGCGCGTCCGCCGTGGCGTTGGCCTGCCGGGCCACGGCGGCCCAGCGGTTGCCCTCCGCCACGGCGGCGGCAAGCTGTTCCCTTGTGGTGGCGTGCGTGGCCTGTTCCGTGCGCAACTCGGCCTGCACCAGGGCGCAACGCACTCCCACGGCGGCCAGCGCCACCAGCAGGACCACGGCCACGGCGGCCAGCGCGAGCAGGCGGGGCTTGGGCGAAAGGAAGGCGGTGATGGCGTCGAGCATCAGGAGCGCCCCCCTTGCGCCGGGCAGGAACCCGCGCCCCAGCCCGCCGCCATGTAGACCGGCTCCAACACCAGCAGGATGCGCCGGGGGTAGCCCCTGTTCTCGCGGAAGGCGGCACGGCTGCGGCCCGCGTTGACGGTTTCCACACTGCCCCACCACACGTCCGGGTCCAGCCCCTGCGCGGCGGCCTTGCGCTCGTCGCGCGTCAGCCAGCCGGGGCCGCCGTTGTACCCGGCCAGCCCCTTGGCCATGCGGTCGCAGGGGGTGGCGGCGCGCACCCGTTGCAGGATCCACCAGTCGTAGGCCACCAGAGCCCGGATGGCCCACGCGGGGTTGAACGGCGCGGGCTGGCCCGTATCGGGCATGACCGTGGGCAGCCAGCGGGCGGTGCCGGGCATGAACTGGGCCAGCCCTTGCGCGCCCACGGGCGAAACCGCCCCGGCGCGCCATTCGCTCTCCTGGTGGATCTGCGCGGCAAAGGTGGCCACCGGCGCATCCATGCCGAAGCGGAACCGGGCTTCACGGGTAAGCGTGGCCCGGTGGCACAAGGCATCCGGCGGGATGGTGGCAGCGTGGGAGATGGCGGGGAGTGCGCAGAGCAGAAGCAGCGCGCACAGGATGAGGGGGCGAAATTGCCGCGCAGGCAGATGGCGCATGAGCATCACAGGCCCAGCCCCACGGCCAGCATGGCCCCCAGCATCAGCAGGGCACGGCAGATCATGCTCACGCAGGCCATGCCCACGGCCACGGCCAGCACGGTGCCGGGACCGATGGGCAGCGAAACGCCCATGCGCTCCGACAGCATGGCCCCGGCGCTGGCGGCAAGGGTTACCGCGCGGTCACCGGTCAGCCACTGGTCGGGGCGGCCATAGGGAAACACCCAGCGGGCCAGCCAGTAGCCGCCCACGCTGGCCAGCGTGAGCAGCGAGCCCTTGTACATGATGACGGGCAGGTTCTGCGGCGCAAAACGGGCCACGCCAAGCAGCAGCACAACGGCCAGCGCCATGCACCAGCCCATGCGCGGAGGACGGAACCGGGGAAGTTTTCGGGGGGTAAAACGCATACGATCCTCCTTTTGGGGAGGATCGTAGGTGGTCTAAGCCATTGCGTCCGCAAGCTGTACGAGCTATGCGCAAACAAATAAATACAGGTGCGAGGGGCTTTGTATGGCTTTTTTCGACAGATCATTCCGCTGGCTTAATGCAGTGCGGCAAAAAAACACAAAACTGAGAAAGGAAAATTTCGAGGACTGGCCACGAATCAAAAAAATTGCAGAAGAATATTTTGAAGAAGCCAAAGAAGCCTCGACCATAGCAAATGGTGAAGGACTGTATATATATTCAAGCGATGTCGACAGGGAGAATTTCGAAAAATTTAAAGGGACACCATTTGAAATTGAAAATGTTGAATATGGAAGGGATTACATAGCGATAAGATTTGGAAAGATACCTCTACCTGTTAAAAAACTTGAAATTAAAGATGGAAAAAAGCACTCATCCTACGTCGTAGAGCATGGAACTGTCGGCTACATAATGCAAACAACAATGGGCCATGTTGTTTTTTATATCGAACCATGCAAGTCAGAAGTTCACGAACAGAAGGATAAGGGATTTGTATGGCGTCTTTTTAAGATGGCAAGTGACGTTGAACATCGCCATATAATATCATTTGTAAAGTGCATAATAAAAACACAGGCGAACACTACAGCACTTTCAAATGCAAATTTTAAGAATTTAAAGAATGCATTTGACGCTTACTATCAGAAAAACAAAGACATAATAAAGGCACATGCATGCGGCTTTGCATATGGCGTCATCGCCTCTCTAGTCGCAAGCTTGTTGTTCGAAAAAATGAAGTTGTTGTTCAACTAAACAGAAAGGAGGAGCATGTGAGCACTGAAGAGAAGAATGAGTCTGAATATTCCGAAAAAACATTTTGGGATAAGGTTGCCGAGCACGCTCTCGATGCAGGGAAAGATGTAATAAGTCACGCATTAACACTTTACTACACGATGCAAAGAGACAGCACTCCCATGTGGGCAAAGAGCATCATAGTATCTGCTTTGGCATATTTTATCTTGCCAATAGATGCTGTGCCCGACATTGTGCCTGTTGTCGGATACGTTGATGATCTTGGTGCGCTGGCAGCTGCCTATGCAGCTGTAGCAATGCACATATCGGAAGAAGACAAAGAAATGGCCAAGAAAAGAATGAAAACATGGTTTGGGGAGAATTGCGAAGCGTAGCACGTCACGACCGCAGGGGGGGAGCTAGGCGCTAGCCCTACTCCTCCCAATCCTCCATCATGGCCTGCACGTCCTCGGCGGGGACTCGCACGGGCGGATCCTTCAGCCGTCGCAGCCTGCCCTCTGCTATCCAGTGGTAGATCTGGCTGGCGCTGGCGTTCAGGCAGTAGGCTGCCTGGTTCACGTTCAGCAGGCGCAGCCGGGTCACCATTTCCTGCGGGGTGAGGGTGAAGGGCAGTTCCCGGCTGTAGGGATAGCGGATGGGCAGCGGCGGCGCGAAGCCGTCGGGGCGGTTCAGGCTGCACCGGCGGCCACAGCCGATGCACAGGAACACGTCCGCCCGGTGGAACCAGTACGGCCCGCTGGAGCGCCGCGTTGCGCCCGGCGTGGGCAACGGCGCGCGCGGGCAGCGCAGCCGCTCGTACACCGCCGCCTCCACGGTGCCCTGATAGGGCCGCCAGCCGTGCCGCACCAGCTTCACCACGTCATCTATCAGCGTCGCCATCCGTTTCCTCCGTCGTCTGGCCCGCAAGGGCAAGGATGTCTCGTGTCTGCGCCGCGAACATGGGCTCGCAGCGGTCGCACAGGCCGGAGCCGCGCGACAGGCACCGGGCGCAGGCGTGCTGGCGCAGGATGCGCCCGATGCTGGCCGCGTCGAGCCCGGCGGGGCGGGGTTGCCGCAATGCCTGCCGGATGCGTTCCCCCTGCCTGTCCATGTCGCCCGCGTAGCGCCCGGCCAGCACCTGATAGACCGTGCCGCGCGGCAGCCCCGTCTGTTTGCAGAACCGGTGCGGCGTTCCGTAGTGCTGCCGGATGGCCGCATCGAGCGCCGCGCGTTCCTCGTCCGTCACGCGGTGGCCTCCGCCGCATCCTGCTCCCGCCGGTCCCTGGCCCGCAGGCGCGCTTCCAGATCCCTTGCCAGCGTGCGCAGGTTGCCCTCGTCGTCCAGCCAGCGGAACGCCTCCACGCCAAAGGCCCACTGCACGCGGGTGTCCAGACTGGTCATGTCGTAGCCCAGTTTGCGCCACATGGCCGCGATGCCGCGCTTGCGGGCGGCCTGCGGCCCTTCGGGAATCTCGTACCAGTCGCTGCGCCGCCCGGCGGCCTTCACCTTGTACGGCTTGCCTTCCCTCGGTGCGGCGTTGGACGTGAACTTGGCCCCGCGTTGCGCCAGGTGGTCGCACAGGCGCACCAGCTCCGGCGCGGTCAGATCGGCCCGCGATTCCTTGCCGAACAGGTTGCGCAGCATCTCGCGCAGGGTGTCGGCATCGATGCCGAGCTGCTTCACGCCGATGGAGGACTTGCCCATCAGGGCCTTGCGGTGGGCGGCGTTCGTTCTCGTCTTTCTCACCTTGGGTGACACTCCTCGGCGGGCACCAGCACGGTGCCCCGCCCGTAAAGATGCACGGCCACGTATCAGCGCCCGTCGGCCCCCAGCACGGGGGCCTCGCTGGCGATGCGGGTCACGTCGTGCAGGGGGGATTCGTCGGTGCCGCCGGTGCGTACGGCCACAAGGCGCTTGCGGGGCAGGTGGTCCGGTCGTGGGGGCGGCGCGGCGTGGCGCAGATCCACGCCAAAGATGTGGTAGGCCAGCAGCGCGGCAATCTCGGCCACGGTCAGGAAGCGCCCGTTGCCGTGCAGGCCGTGGGGGGCGTCCAGCCACTTGCGGCCCATGCGCAGGCGGTACAGCCCCTGCGGGCCGCCCCATTGCGCTGCGGGAAAGAATTCCACGGTGCCCGACCCGATTGCGCCGTTTCTGACGCAAACAGACGCGCATTTCTTGCGATGTTCGGCCATGCCGTTTCCTTTGTGCGGGGTGGCTGCTCGTCAGGCCCGGCGCGCCACCGCCGGGCGACCGCCCCACCGCGTGGGCGGGGCGGTTTCGCATTCATCGCGCCTTTTCCTTGTGCTTCGCGCCGCGCTGTTCCGGTTGCCACCAGTGCTCCAGACGCAGGGTCTTGCGCACCGCATCGGCGGGCAGGCCCGACGCCACCAGCAGTTGCCCCGCCTCTCGCCGGATGGTGCGCGTCACGTCGGCCTTTTCACGCACGCCCCGCGCCTTGAATTCGGTGTTGCGGGCCAGTTCCGGCATGTCGCCGGGGTCCAGGTTGGTGTTGCGCAGCACGCGCTGGGCGTAGAGCCGCGCGTAGCGGGGAATGTCGATGCTGTCGTGGGCCATGTCCGCCTCCGGTGCGTCAGGCCGCGCGCTCCACGTCCTCGCGCGCGATCTCGATGTAGAAGTCGTCGGTGATGTGCCGCTTCAGGCCCACCAGCTCCAGCTTCGAGGCGGGCCAGCCCGCCGCCACTTCCTTGTTGACCTCTTCCTTCACCCGGATGCCGTCGAGAAAGCCCAGCTCGCGCAGGCGTTCCAGCGTCATGGCCACCGTTACCCTGGGCACCTGCTTGAGCTTGGTGGCCTGCCGGAAGCCGACGACGCCGAAGCCGAGGTCGATGCTCTTGCGGTCCATGAACAGTTCGGCCTTGTTCAGCGTGGCCCACGTGGCCACGGCGTTTTCAAGGTCTGCCCGGCGGGCCAGCAACGGGGCGCTGGCCTGGCTGGCGGCGGCCTTGGCAGCGTCGATGGCCGTGTTCATGTCCGTTTCGATGCCGGTCAGCTTGCGGTCGATGACCGCGATTTCCGCCAGCGCGCCTTCGGCCTGCGGACGGTCGGCGATGATTACCGGGTTGGGCTTGCGTCGTGCCATCAGTGCGTCTCCTGCGTTTCGCCTGTCGTGTCCCCGGCCCCGGCGGACATGCCGGGCACGGGGAACGTCTGTTCCATGGTTTCCACCTGTCCGGCTGCCGCATCCAGTTCGTTCTGGATGCACCGGATAAGGCCCCACGTTTCCTCGCTGACCTGTCCGGCCAGCACGCCCAGCGCCAGCCGGGCATCCCTGATCTTGTCGGCCACCATGGTCATGCCTCCGTGGCGGGCGGGGCGTCGGCCCCGGTTGTGGTGGTTGTGATGGGGAACCGTGCGACAAGCACGGCAAGCTGTTGCTGAATCTTGCGCCGCGTGGCGGGAACGTCCGGGTCTTCCAGCAGCAGGATGCGGCAGAGCTGGGCCGTGGCCTTGCGTTCGGCCTCGTAGGGTGTCGGCAGGTCGATGGGCGGCCACGGGGTTTCACGGCGTTCGCGCCCGGCGGCGGTCAGCCGCCACAGGTTGGCGTTGCCGTCCTGCCCGTTCCGGGCGATGTGGCCTTCCGCTTCCAGCCAGCGCACGTACCGGCCCACCGTGGTTCGTTCGACACGGGCAATAATGGCGATGTCCGCCAGCCGCCACCCGGCGGTCTGGATGCGGATGGCCCGCCACATGCGCACGTAGCTTTCGCCCGTGCGGCGCGGTTCCACGCCGGGCACCAGCCGCCAGAGGCCCCGGTCCGGCTTGTCCACCTCGCCACGTTCCATCAGGGAGTGCAGCCGCCTGCGCAGCAACTGGCGCTGGCTTTCCGTGGTCAGGCCAAGCGCTTCGGCAAGCTGCGGCGTGGTGACGGATTCCTTGCCGGTGGGGCAGAAGGACCGCAGGGCGGCGCGCACGGCGTCCATGGCGTCGGTGCGCATGGCTACCTCCGCCCGGCGGGCAGTGCCGCCTTGACGAGGGCCGCATCCACCGTGCCGGTGTTCCTGGCGCGGGCGGCGGATTCCACCGACAGCAGCAGGTTGTGAACCCGGCGGAAGTTGCCCCTGGCCTGCTTGTGGATGAGCGCGGCGGCGTCGGTGGTCAGGGCAAGGTCGGCCCCTTCCATGGCGTACAGGGCCACGTCCTGAGTGCTGATGCCGGTGAAGGCCACCCGGTATTCGTCGGGGATGCGGTCGTCGATGCGGCTGCGCTGCGACAGTTTGCCGGGCAGGTGCTGCTCGCCAATGAGCACCACCGGGCAGCCGGACATGTCGTGGATGTCGCGCAGGTCTTCCAGCCGACGCAGATCCAGCCGGTCGGCCTCGTCCACGTAGATGGTCACGGGTTCGGCATCGAGGGCGCGCAGGATTTCGGCGCGGCAGCGGTGCGCGCCGTGGGGCCGCGCCTCCATCAGTTCCCAGCACAGTTCCTGAAGGAAGGCGTGCTGGGTCATGCCTTCCAGCACCCGCAGAAAGGCCCCGCCGTGCTGGGCGTACATGCTGTGCGCGGCAATGGTCTTGCCCACGCCCGCCTCGCCCCACACCGCCACCATGCCGGGGCGGCCGCGCTCGGTGTCTTCCGCCTGCCGCAAGGCCCGGCGCAGGCGGGCCACGTTGTCCGTTTCGATGAAGATGCCCTTTTTCATGATGCGCGAGCCTCCATGGCCGCCATGCGCGCAATCAGGCGGCGTTGCTGTTCGTAGCGGGGCAGGGCCACCTCCAGGTACTCGTCCGATTGCTCGTACTCGGCCTTGAAGGTGGCGTCGGCTTCGGTCAGGGGCAGGCCCTGAACCTCGGAAATCTGGAAAAGGAACTCGTAGCGGTCGAGCTGCGAGGCGAAGAACGACGGGGCCTCGTAGGCCGGGCGGGCCGCCATGCGGGCGCGGTGTTCGGCAAGCATGGCCTCATGGGCGCGGCGCTCGTCGTCGGTGATGGTGGGCAGTTCGCGGCGGGCGGGCACCGGCAGGGCGTGTTCGCCTTCGGGCAGGGCCGCCGGGGCATCGCTGGCCAGTTGCGCCATTCGCTGCCGGTGTTCGGGGATGACCACCGCATCCAGCAGCGCCCGCGAGCTGGCCCCGGCCAGCTTCTCCTGCTCGCGCCGGATGGTAAGGGCGGCGGCAAGCTGGTCGCGGTGTTCACCTTCGCCCAGGTAGTAGGCGGCGGGGTGCAGGGCCTGCATCTCGTGCGCTTCGGCAAGGAAGCGGCCATCGGTGGCGTACACCAGCACGCTCTGCGGGCGCTGGTCGTCGTAGCGCACCACGACCGCGTGCTTCTTGCCGTACAGTTCCGGCGCGTAGTAACGGCGGCCCAGCAGGCGCACCGTGCCGCCCCGGTCGATTTCCCGCACCTCGCGCGAGAGCATCCACAGGTTCAGCCGGTTCAGGTCGTCGGCGGTCAGGCCCGGCCCGCGCCCGGCGCTGAAAATTTCGTGCGGGGTGCGCCCGGCAAGGTGGCCGCGCTGCGGGCGCAGCACGTAGGCGTCGAAGAAATGGGCGATGGCCGCGTGGGTTTCCTGCATCGTCAGCGGGCGGCCGCCGAGGGCGGCGTACAGCTTGCGGTGCATCGCCTCGCCCCGGTGCAGGCGGGCGGGCTTGGTGTCGATGCTGCGGCCCGTGTACGAGGGCACCCAGTTTTCCAGTTCGTGGAAGGTGCCGAAGAACCGTTCGATGGGCTTTGATTGCCCGTGGTAGGCCCATGCGTGGATCACCTGCACGCCCAGGTCTTCGTACAGGCCCACGATCCCGGCCTGCCGGAAGTCGACGCAGCCCTTGAAGTGCCGGGCGCGGAACGCCTTGCCGTTGTCGAGGTAGGCGATGCGCGGCACCTTGCCGAGCCGGATGCAGGCCCGCCGCAGGGCGGCGCTGATGCAGGCCGTGTTCTCGGTGGGCATCAGTTCCCACCCCAGCGGGTAGTTGCTGGCTCCGTCGAACCACAACACCATGGTCATGCGGCAGGGCTTGCCCGTGTCCGGGTTGGTCGTCTCGAAGTTCAGGGTGTGGCCGTCGGCGATGAGGATGTCGCCCACCTCCACCAGCCCCCAGTTGCGCTCGAACCAGATGGCGGCCTTGTCGTTCCACGCCTTTTTGCCCTCGCGGATGAAGGTCCATTCCGCATGGCAGTCGCCCATGTACTGGTTCAGGAAGCGCCGGATGGTGGCGTCGGACGGCACGTGCAGTCCTTCTGCCGCGCACAGCGCCGCCACCTGGTTGCACACGTAGCTGATGGCCGGGTTGTTGATGTGCAGCGCCTTGCCGAGGATGATCTGGCGGTGCCGCTCGGTAAGCAGCGACTTGCCCCGGTGGGCAAGGCCGCGCTTGTCCGCAATGGCCATCAGGTCGCCCGCGCGGCGCTGCTGCACCTTCCAGCGTTCCAGCGTCTTCCAGCTGACCGGCCCCACCGTGGCCAGCAGCTGCGGCCACGCGCCGCCATCGTACGCGGCAAGGAAGTCCGCCCGGCTCTGCACGGACTTGCCGTGCCTGCGCAGCCAGTCGAGATACAGGCGAACGAGGTCCAGCCGGGCAAGGGCCTGCTGGCGGCGCTTGGGGTCGAGCGGGGCGGGCGCGCCGGGCAAGGTGGACGGGGCGGATGGGGTGGACGGGTGGTCCGACGCGGCAGCCGCCACGGCGGTGCGTTCTTCCGCCATGCGCACGGCCAGCGCCGTGCCTTCCGGCATGGAAACGACCAGCCATTCGTTGCCGCCGCCACGCCCCGGCCTGCGCCGGGCCTGCCAGCCTTCGCGCCGGGCGCGCATCTGGACGGCGCGGTCGGTGACCCCGAGCGCGGCGGCCAGTTCGCCTGCGGTGTATGCGTCCTTGAAGGTCTTCATGGTTCGGCCCTGCTGGTGCGGGCGGCGCTACGCGGCGTCCTGCCGTTCGGGTTGGGTCAGGGGTTGCGGCTGGGCCAGCCTGCGCGGGTCGAACAGGTACTTTTCCGGCACGCCAAGGTCGCGCAGCGCGTCGAGCACGCGGGGGCTGTGCAGTTCGCCGCGCACGGTCTTGGCCACGGCTTCGCCAGACAGGCCGATGAGGGCGGCAAGGCTGCGCATGGTGTGGTTGCGCCGCCGCAGTTCGCGCTTGATGAAGTCTGAAGCGTCACCGCGCCGGTGGCCGCAATCGGCTCTGGTCATCATAGGGTTTCCTCCAGTTGTCTCCGGCGCTTGCGCGCCAGTTTCTCTTCCTTCACGGCCCTGCCGAAGTGCGCGTCGCGCAGGACTTCGGGCGTGAGGATGCCCAGCCCGAAGGTGCGCAGGATGGCTTCCAGCGGGCCGAAGTCGCCGGTGGCGTGGCAGAAGACCACCACCGCCAGAAGCGAGGGCGTGTGGTCGCGGTCGTGCGGGGCCAGCCACTTGTCGAGCAGGTCCTTGGAAATGACCCTGGCGTTGCCCCGCGTAAGCCTGAGGTTGTGAGATCTGGCGATGGCGTTGATGCGGTCGACGAGCAGCTTTCGGCCTTCCGCGCTTTCACCTGCGGCGCGGTTCATGGCCGCGCGCACGGCGGGGATCACGCCGGAAAGATTGGGAGTGCTGTCGTCGAAAAGGGTGAGCTGCCGCATATCGCCGTCCGCGTTCTGGTCCGGCAGGGGGTGATAGCGTCCGAACGATATCAGTCTACTGCCGTTGACCGTGGTAAACAGGCGGGATAGGTTGCGCGGTGGATAGTAATCACAACCGCCCGCAAGCCTGATTTACAGCTTTAGATTTAAAATTTCAACCCGAAATTCACTTCGGAGTTTAAATTTTACGTCTTTGGCGTAAAGCCTCGGATTTAAACGAGGAGCGGTCCGCGTGGCGTTTCGCAGTTCAATTCGGAGTTCGCCATGCAGACCGCGAAATCGTTCGAGGCCATATTCGAGCGGCTCATGAAGGCAGCAGGGGTCAGAAATGATTCCGAATTGGCCCGCGCACTGGGCATCACGCCCCAGTCGGTGAACGGGGCGCGCAAGCGCGGGGAAGTGCCTCCGGCGTGGGTTCAGTCTTACGCTGAAAGAACCGGCACCAGCAGCGACTGGCTGTTCTTCGGGCGCGGCCCCATGCGCGTGGAGGAACAGGCCCAGGCCGCACCTGCGGGCAAGTCGGCGTTCGGCCCGGAAACGGTCACCTGCGCGGACTGCGAACTGGTCATGGTGCCCATGGTGGAGGCGCGGCTTTCCGCCGGTAACGGCAGCTTCGAGGTGGGGGCCGATGTGGAACGGCGCTACGCCTTCCGCACCGACTTCCTGCTGCGCAAGGGCTCGCCGTCGAGCATGGTGCTCATGCGCGTCGATGGCGACAGCATGGAGCCCTACGTGCTCAACGGCGACGTGGTGCTGATCGACCAGAGCCAGCGCGACCCGCGTCCGGGCAAGGTCTACGCCGTCGGCGTCGAGGAACTGGTCTACCTGAAGGTGGTCAACGCCTCGCCCGGAAAGCTCGTGCTGACAAGCTACAACGCCAGCTACGCGCCGCTTGAAATCGACGCGCGTGGCGACCTCGCAGACGGCGTGCGCATCATTGGCCGAGCGGTCTGGGTGGGCCGCGAACTGGGCTGACCTCCGCCCCCGCATCCGCGCGTTGAACGCAAAAACGCCCCGGAAATTTGCGCTGCTTTTGGCGCAAACTCCGGGGCTTTCGTTTCTCAAGTTCCGTGGCAATCACCACGGCAAACGGCGCTTCGTTCTCAACTCATCGCGTGGCGGCATCCGCAGGGCAGAATCGCTCGCCTTCCCGCGTCCTGCCTACATTCTTCCTGCATCCTTCCGATTCGATTCAGGCCCTACGCCATTTCTCAACTGTCCTGCCCCCCTATAAAGCCGGTGGCCCGCATGCCCGGATTGACCAGGTCGGCGGGCTGGATCGCGCCGAGCGGGCGCGGTGTCCGGCGCCTCGGCGGCGCACCGGGCAAGAGCCAGGCCCGTGTCGTGGCGGCCTTGCGGTCCGTGTCTTGGCCGTTGCCCACCGTTACCCTTGACCGGCGGCACCGGCTCGGCTAGAAAAATCCCCTCTCGTCACGCGCCCGTAGCTCAGGTGGATAGAGCAGGAGCCTTCTAAGCTCTTGGCCGGGGGTTCGAATCCTCCCGGGCGCGCCATAAATTTCAGGATGTTACCGTATAAAAATGGTAGCGTCCTGTTTTTCATTTCTACCCTATTTCTACCCTGCGGTCGTGCGAGCCCTGTTTTCGCCTTGGACTGCGTCCTGTGGAGCGGCCGCACAGCAAGCCTTTGCTGCAGCTCTGCCGACGTCGGATCCGGGCGTCTCGAGTCGCGCGAACCGGCGGCCGCCACCTTCTCCTCGCGCGTCAGCGCGATCCAGGAGGCCCGCGTCCCCCGCGCCCCCCTCTCCCCCATACCCGGGAGGCAGGCCAGATCGTCCCAACAGGGGACGGACGCCTGCAACTTTTACGGGTCCTTCCTGCGATTTCCCACAGGTACGGCTACTCCCGACCCCAGGGTTTGGCCGCGATGCGTGGAACGAAAGTCGTGGAAAAATGGAAAGCCCGGACCCGGTGCACCACGCCTGCATACGCTACCGCCGCATCGTGTTACGCAGCCCGAAGGCTTCCTGACGGCCGTCATGGGGACCCCGCCCGCCTGCGGCATCGTGCCGGGCATGGAGGTGCGCCATGTCTGCTGACACCCGGAACACCACCGAGGACATCCGCGCCCGGGTCGCCCAGCGTGTGAAGGACGAAGCGCAGGATACGCTCCCGACCGATCCCGCGCGCCTGCCGGACCTTCCCGATTCCTTCGTGCTGGAGGCCTCGCGGGCCAACCGGGTGGGCGACGCCATGGTCTTCAATGCCCTGCACCGGGGCAGACTGGTCTTCGTGAAGCGCTGGGGCCGCTGGCTGTTCTTCAACGGCCAGCACTGGGAAGAGGACCTCATCGACAAGGCGGCCGAGGATGTCGAGAACGTCTGCGAGGCTTACCTGCGGGTTGCCGCCAACCTCGGCAAGATGGCCTCCGAGCTGACCGGCGACGAAAAGTCCGCCCTCGAGCGCAAGCGCGACCAGCTGCTCAAGCGGGTGGACCTGCTGCGCACCCCGGGCGGGTTCGACCAGATCCTCGAGTGCGCCCACAAGATCCGCGGCAAGCTGGCCATCATCGGCGACGAGCTCGACAGGCAGCCGTACCTGATGGCCTGCCCGAACGGGGTCATCGACCTGCGCACGGGCGAGATGCACGCCGGACGCCCCGACGAGTACCTGCTGAACGCCTGCACCACGGCCTGGCAGGGCATCGACGCCCCGCGCGAGACCTTCGAGCAGTTCCTGCTGGCCTGCCACGACGGCGACCGCGAGGTGGTGGGCTTCCTCAAGCGTGCGCTGGGGTACGGCCTGCTGGGCCACATGCGCGAACACATCTTCCTCGTGTTCTACGGCGACAAGGGCCGCAACGGGAAGGACACGCTGATGAAGGCCGTCACCAACGCCCTCGGCGAGACCCTTTCCGGCACCATCCCGGTGGAGATGCTGCTGTCCACGCAGCCGCGCAACAGCGGGCAGCCCGCGCCGGACGTGATGGCCCTGCGGGGCATGCGCATTGCGTGGGCCAGCGAGCCGGACAAGGCGACGCAGTTCGCCATGGGCAAGGTGAAGCTGCTCACGGGCGGCGGCAAGATCACGGCGCGCGGCCTGCAGGACCGCCTGATGACCACGTGGGACCCGACGCACCTGCTGATCCTGCTGACCAACGACGTGCCCACGGCCCGCTCCGACGACATGGCCTTCTGGGCGCGCATGCACGTGGTGGAATGGCGGATGCGCTTCGTGGACGACCCGCAGGCCCCGGACGAACGCAAGGCGGACAAGGACCTCGACCTGAAGCTGGCGGCGGAGGCGCCCGGCATCCTCGCCTGGCTGGTGGAGGGCTGCCTCGAGTACCTGCGGGACGGGTTGAACCCTCCCGAATCGGTACGGGCGGCCACCCTGAGCCAGAAGGACAAGAACGACGACGTGGGCCGATTTCTCGAGGAGTGCTGCGAGCTGGAGCATGTGCCCGAGGGCGGTTTCCCCACGGTGCGTATTGCAGCGTCGGATCTCTACGACGCCTTCCGGGTGTGGTACCGGCGCGAGGTCTCGCGCAAGCGGGACTTCTCGAACAAGCGCTTCGGCGAGGTGCTGACCCGCAAGGGCCTGATGAAGCGCAAGTCGGGCAGCAACGTCTACCTCGGCATCACCCTGAAGGCCGAGATGTGGGAGGAACTGGAAGCCGAGCAGGACAGCCTGAAGTCGGGGAAGTGGTGACGGCCATGCGCGCGCACCTGCCCCTCTTCCCTTGTCCCGCGCGGCATTGCGCGGGGCTGACCTCGCGTCCCGGCGCGGGCGTTGCGTCGCGTGGCGGCGTGGCCGGGCTCGTCCCGGGCCTGCCGTCCATCCCTCCATCCCTGTACCATCCGGGGGGTACCCCCGGCGCAACTACCCGTAATCACACGGGAGAGGTGCGTTCGGGAGGGAGGGACGATCACTCCTTATACAACCATGCGCACGCAGCGCACACACACGATCGCGCGCGCGTACGTACATATCATCCCTCCCTCTTTACTATAATAAAAGTAAGAAAGGAAAAGGGTTGGAGAAAGGATGATGCCGGGAGGGTAGGACGATGAGCGCCCCCCTGCTCGATCTCCTGCACTCGCGTGGCCTGCATCCGCGCCGTGTGGCGGCCACGCACGGCGGCGAATGGGCCGGTCCCTGCCCGCGTTGCGGCGGCAACGACCGCTTCCGCGTGTGGCCGGAACAGGCGGGCGGTCCGGCCTGCGAGAAGGCCGGGGTGACCGGCACGTGGTACTGCCGACAGGAACAGGTGGGCGGCGATGCGCTGGAGTTCCTCGTTGCGCTGTGCGGCATGCCGTGGGCGCAGGCCTGCGACGAGCTGCGCATCGAACGCACATCGCTGCCCGGCAGGCTGCCCACCATGCCCAAGGCGGCAAAGGCGCGGAACTTCGAGCCCAAGGTCCATGCCCTGCCTTCGGACCAGTGGCGCGAGCGCGCCGCGAAGCTGGCCGACGAAGCCCACGCCCTGCTGCTGCGCTCGCCCAGGGTGCTGGCCCACCTTGCCGGGCGCGGCCTGCCGGAAGAGGCAGTGCGCCGCTACCGGCTCGGCTGGCTGCCCGGCGAGAACGGGCGCATGGGCATCTTCCGCCCCCGCAGCGCGTGGGGCCTGCAGCCCAAGCCCGCTGCCGACGGCAAGCCGGTGAAGCGCACCCTGTTCATCCCGCGCGGCATCATCATCCCGGCCTACGGCCCTGCCGGTCAGTCCGAGCCGCCGGTGCGCATCCGCATCCGTCGTCCCGACTGCGACGCCCAGCAGTGGGGCGACAAGTACATGCTGGTCGAGGGCGGCTGCGGCGGCATGCCCATGCTGCTGGGCGACGCGAACCGGGCCGTGGTGGTGGTCGAGGCGGAACTGGACGCCATGCTGGTGCATCACGTGGCGGGCGACCTCGTGTCGGTGCTGTCCGTGCTGACCAACGTCGGCAAACCCGACGGCAGGTCCCATGCCGTGCTGCGGCAGGCGGCGGCCATCCTCGTGGCGCTGGACTACGACACGCCCGGGGCCAACGGCTGGGCGTGGTGGCGCGAAACCTACCCCGCCGCACGGCGTTGGCCCGTCCCGGCCGGGAAGGATCCCGGCGATGCGGCGCGCGAGGGCGAGGACCTGCGCGCGTGGATCCTCGCCGGGCTGCCCCCGGTGCTGACCCTGCCCGCTGCCGCACTGCCCGCATCCGGGCCGGTGGGAGCATGCGCGGATGGACTGCCGTCTTCCGGGGGGAGGGGCGCGGAGTCCCGCGCCGACGCCCCGGAGGGGCCCCGGGCGAACGTGCCCGGCGACGACGTCTCCGCGCTGCCGCCTGAGGTGCTGGCATTCCATGCCGCATGGCAGGGCCTGCCGGTGCGCTTCGCCAAGGTGGGCGGCGGGTTCGAGTGGCAGTTCCCGCATTCCTGGGCCGCGTTGAACCGCGACACCCTGCACGCCCTGCTGCGGCAGGCCGACGCCACCCCCGCCCTGTGGGACTTCCTCTTCGCCCATCCCGAAGCCGTGGTCACCCCGCGCAACATGCTGGGGGGCCGACATGTCTGAAGCCAACCTGAAGGACCTGCGGGCCGTGCTGGAGCACCTGCTGGCCGACGGCCGCAAGATCGCCAAGTCCAAACTCTACGCCGACCAGCGCAAGGGCCTGCTGCGCAGGCAGCCCGACGGCGCCTTCCGGGTGCGCGACGTGGAGCGCTACGCGGCCTCCCTGCCGCTCGTTTCTGCCCCGGACAGGGAAACGGAGGAGGCGCAGCACTACGCGGCCCGCAAGGCCCGTGCAGAGGCCGAGAAGCTGGAGGAACAGGCCAAGGCCGAACGCTTCCGCAACGAGGTGCGCGCCGGGAAGTACATCCCCCGCGACGACGTGGAGGTGGAGCTGGCCGCCCGGGCCGGGGTGCTGGCCACCGGCCTGCGCACCATGTTCGAGACCTCGCTGCTCGACTTCATCCACGTGGCGGGCGGCGACCCGCGCAAGGCCCCGGAGCTGCTTTCCGCCTTCGAGCGCCAGTTGGACGCCGCCCTGAACGAATATTCCCGCCCCATGGACTACGAGGTGACCTTCCATGACGACGACGCAGCTGACGATGCCCGGGACTGAGCCCTGCGCATGCAGGCGGGTGGACCTGTGCCTGCCCCGCTGGCTGCACCCCACCGTGCGCGAGCGGGTGGCCGAACGCATCCGGCACGCCCCGTGCTGGCGGTTCGGCTTCTCGCGCGGGGAACGGGCCGTGCTGCGGCGCCGCGCGCCCATGCCCGTCAGCGTGTGGGCCGAACGACACCGGGTGCTGGCACACTCCACCATCCCGGGCCGCTGGCACAACACCGTGACGCCCTACAGCACGGGCATCATGGACGCCAGCTTCCACGAGGCGGTGCGGACCGTCATCGTGTGCAAGTGCCCCCAGTCCGGCATTACCGAGGCCGTGCACAACTGCATCGGCTACGCCATCGACCGCGCCCCCGGCCCGGTCATGTACGTGTACCCCGACGAGATCACGGCGCGGGAAAACGCCCGCGACCGCATCCTGCCCATGATCGCTGGCAGCCCGCGCCTTGCCACCTACCTGACCGGGTCCGCCGACGACCGGTCCAGCCTGCGGATCAACCTGCGGCACATGCCCATCCACCTCGCGTGGTCCGGTTCCGCCTCGCGCCTCGGCAACAAGCCTGTCCGGCACCTGGTGCTGGACGAGCTGGACAAGTACCAGCAGGCCCGCAACGAGGCCCCGGCGGAAGCGCTGGCGGAAAAGCGCACCATCACGTGGCGGCACAAGGCCCGGATCTGGAAGATATCCACCCCCACGGTGGAGGACGGGCCCGTCTGGCAGGCCATGACCCGCGAGGCGCAAGCGGTGTTCGACTACCACGTGCGCTGTCCGCACTGCGCCATGGAGCAGTTGATGGCCTTCGAGCGCATCCGCTGGCCGGAGGACGTGCGGGACCCGGAGGAAGTGAAGTCCCGGCAACTGGCGGAATACGTGTGCGAGCACTGCGGCTGCGCGTGGAACGACGGTGACCGCGACCGCGCGGTTCGGCTCGGCTGCTGGCGTGAGAGAAGCACCCACCTCGAGCTCATGGCCCACCTCGACGCGCACCGGCCCGGGGCCATCGGCTTCCACCTGCCCGCGTGGCTTTCCTACTTCGTGTCCCTGTCCAAGGTGGCCGCCGCGTTCCTGCAGTGGGTGACCACCAAGGACCAAGAGAAGCTGAAGGACTTCTGCCAGAACGTGAAGGCCGAACCGTGGCGCGCCCACCGCGAGGAGCGGCAGGAAGACCGCATCCTTGCCCTGTGCGACGACCGGCCCCGCGGCACCGTGCCCGGCCCGCTGCCGGAAGCGCCGGGCGTGCCCCGGGTGGCCGCGCTGGTGGCGGGCATCGACACGCAGGGCGGCGACGAGGTGCGCGGGTACTTCCGCTACGTGATCCGCGCCTTCGGCTGGGGAGAGGAGGAGGAAAGCTGGCTGGTGCAGTGCGGCACGGTGCCCACCCTGCCCGCGCTGGCCGATGTGCTGTGGCGCAGCGTGTACCGCGACGCCGCAGGCAACGAGCACACCGTGCGCCTTGCCCTGCAGGACGCCATGGGCCACCGCACGCGCGAGGTCTACGCGTTCTGCGCGGCCAACAAGGGGCGCATCTTTCCCACGCAGGGCAAGCGCAACCAGTCTGCCCCGCTGGCCTACGCCCCGCAGGAATACTTTCCCGGCACCCAGCGGCGCATACCCGGCGGGCTGCGCCTGCTGAAGGTGGACACCACGTTCTTCAAGAACGACCTGTCGGCCCGGCTGGCCATTGCGCCGGAAGACCCCGGCGCGTTCCACCTGCACCACGGCACCCCGCCCGAATACGCCCGGGAAATGACGGCGGAATACTACGACGAGAAGCAGCAGGCGTGGATCTGCCCCAAAGGCAGGGACAACCACTTCTGGGACTGCGAGGTTCTGGCCCTGGCCGCTGCCCATGCGCTTGGCGTGCGCAACTGGAAGCGGCCCGATCAGGCAACAGGAGAGGCGAGCCCCCGGCCGCGCTCGGCACCCCGCGCAGACGTGAGCGCCAGTGCCCGGCCCGGCTGGTTCGGAGGACGACGATGAACGACAAGCGCAAGGAGACCCGCATAACCGTGGCCGAGGCGGCCCGCAGGCTGGGATGCACCCGCCAGCACGTCTACAACCTGATCAGCGCGGGGGAAATCGCGGCGGTACGCCTCGGCACACGCAACGGCCTGCGCGTGCCTGAAGGCGAAGTGGACAGGTTCGTTGATCGCAGGTGGGTGGAAATGGAGTGACGCCCCTCGTATATCATCTCGTGGAAACCCAACAGATCTTCAGCCCGAGTTCTCGTGCCCTCTTGCTCTGATATTTTCTATTTGGCAAATTAGCCAAATGTGGATAGGTCGTTGTGAGCGGGCGCTGACATCAGGGGCCGTTGGCTTCAACAGGTGCGGTTTGTGTTGTCAGTTTTTCATGAAAACAGAAGGATAATTAAATGGTTATAAAGATTCTCGGGCCGGGGTGCCCCAAGTGCAAAGAGGCGGAAAAGGTAGTGCGCGAGGCCGTGCTGGAGGCGGGGGTAACCGCCGACGTGGAGAAGGTGTCCGACATCAAGGACATCACCATGCACGGCGTTTTCACCACGCCAGCCGTGGTCATTGATGGCGAGGTGAAGTGTGTGGGCAAGGTGCCCTCGAAAAAGGACGTCCTGTCCTGGCTGGGCAGGTAGGAGGCGGCCATGAGCGGTTGTTGCGGCAATGCGGGCGAAGTCATGATCCTGGCC
>NZ_AGFG01000032.1 GCF_000226255.1 Desulfovibrio sp. A2 | reverse complement strand
CGGATGAAGATAGCAGAGCTGCGGCGAAGCCCCCCTGGAGCGCGGGGATGCAAGGGGCCATCGCTAAATGGCCCCTTGCCCGCCGGGGGCATAACGAAATCGGGCGTGGTCAACAAGGCTGACGTGCCTTCGTAGAAGCTGTGTTCAACGGGGCTACACGCCATCCAGCCCCGCCGGAGGCATAACGAAATCGAGGGCGAACAACAGAGCAGAACTGTCTTCGTAGAAACCGCGCCCACTAGGGCTGGACTCTCTTAGCCCAGCGTCAGCGCAGCCCCCCTTACACCTCTGCCCCTTCTTCCCGCCGCGACCGCAACAACCCCTCGAAATATTCCACCGTCTTTCGCAACCCCTCTTCCATGCTCACGCGTGGCTCCCAGCCCAGCTTTTCCTTTGCCTGCGTGATGTCCGGGCGGCGGCGGCGCGGGTCGTCCTGCGGCAGCGGGCGAAAGTCGATGGTGGAGCGCGAGTTGACGAACTCGATGATGATCTCGGCAAGGTTCAGGATGGTGCGTTCCTCGGGGTTGCCGAGGTTCACCGGCAGGTGGGTGTCGTCCGGGGCGTGCATCAGCGCGGTCAGGCCGTCCACCATGTCGTCCACGTAGCAGAACGAGCGGGTCTGGCTGCCGTCGCCGTAGATGGTGATGGGCTTGTCCTGCAGGGCCTGTAGGATGAAGTTGCTGACCACCCGGCCGTCGTTGGGGTGCATGCGCGGCCCGAACGTGTTGAAGATGCGCGCGATGCGGATGGGCACCCCGTGCTGGCGGTGGTAGTCGCTGAACAGGGTTTCGGCGCAGCGCTTGCCCTCGTCGTAGCACGAGCGCGGGCCGATGGGGTTCACCCGGCCCCAGTAGTCCTCGGTCTGGGGATGGGTTTCCGGATCGCCGTAGACCTCGCTGGTGGACGCCTGCAGGATGCGCGCCTTCACCCGCTTGGCCAGCCCCAGCATGTTGATGGACCCGTGCACGCAGGTCTTGGTCGTCTGCACCGGGTCGAACTGGTAGTGGATGGGCGATGCCGGGCAGGCCAGATTGTAGATTTCGTCCACTTCCACGTAGAGCGGAAAGGTGATGTCGTGGCGCAGCAGTTCGAAGCGGGGATGGCCCTGCATTTCCTGCACGTGGTCGCGCGATCCGGTGAAGAAGTTGTCCACGCACAGCACTTCCGCGCCACGGTCCAGCAGGCGGCGGCACAGGTGCGAGCCGATGAACCCCGCGCCTCCGGTGACCAGAATGCGCTTGCGGGCCAGTTCCTTGAATTCGCCTTGCTGCATGGGGCCTCCTGTGCCGACGGGCTGAGAGGGGCGGGGTGAGGACGACGGAAGACGGGCTGTGCGGTAATTCGCTAGCCGCGCCGGGGGCGCGGCGTGCGTTTGCCGGGCCGTGCCGCATCCGGTGCGTCCGACACGCCAAGCGCCTGCGCCAGCGCGGCGGCCGCCGGGGGAAATTCCGCATCGTCAAGCGTGCGCGGGTCCAGCCGGAAGGTGTCGTCTTCCAGTCGGCCGACCAGCGGGGGATCGGTGTCCAGCAGCCGTTCCTTCAGCGTGGTGGCGGAACAGCCCGCCGGGGCAACGCTGACCAGCGTGGTGGGCAGGTCGCGCTCCGGAAAGGAGCCGCCCCCCACCCGCGACACGCCGGGGGCAAGGCCGATGGCGGCCGCATCGCCCAGCGCGGCACGCAGCCGCGCGGCCAGCTTGCGCGCCCGCCGGGCCAGTTCGTCGGCCGGGGCGGTCATCATGCGCAGGGTGGGCACCTTGCGGCGGGCCAGTTCCGGGTCCAGATACAGGCGCAGGGTGGCTTCCAGCGCGGCCAGGGTCATCTTGTCGATGCGCAGGGCGCGGTTGAGCGGGTTGCGCTTGATGCGCGCGATGATCTCGCGCCGCCCCACGATAAGCCCGGCCTGCGGGCCGCCCAGCACCTTGTCGCCCGAAAAGCTGACCACGTCGGCCCCGTCGGCCACCACCTCGCGCACCGTGGGTTCGCCATGCAGGCCCCACGGGGTGAAATCCAGAAAGCTGCCGCTGCCCAGGTCCTCGATCACCGGCAGATTGCGCGCCCTGCCCAGTGCCACCAGTTCCGCCAGGCCCACTTCCTTGTGGAAGCCGGTGATGCGGTAGTTGGAGGTATGCACCTTCAGCAGGGCCACGGTGTGCTCGTTGATGGCGTTCTCGTAGTCGCGCAGGTGGGTGCGGTTGGTTGCGCCCACCTCGCGTAGCACCGCGCCGCTTTTCTCCATGACCTCGGGGATGCGGAAGCTGCCGCCGATCTCCACCAGTTGCCCGCGCGAAACCACCACCTCGCCGCCCTTGCACAGGGTGTCCAGCACCAGCAGCACGGCGGCGGCGTTGTTGTTGACCACAAGGCCCGCCTCTGCCCCGGTGACCTTGCATAGCAGTTCTTCCACGTGGGAGTAACGGCTGCCGCGTTCGCCGGTGGCCAGGTCGAATTCCAGGTTGGAGTAGTGGGCGCATGCCTCGGCCACGGCGGCGGTGGCTTCTTCCGCCAGCAGGGAGCGGCCGAGGTTGGTGTGGATGACCACGCCCGTGGCGTTGAGCACGCGGCGGAAATGGGGACGCGCGGCGCGCAGCACGTGCGCGACGAGCGCGGGCAGCAGCGCGTTCGCCGAGAGGGCGGCGGCGTCGGTGATGTCCCCGGCCCGGATGGCCTCGCGGCACTGGTCGAGGAAGGCGTTGACCAGGTCGCGCAGCAGCGGGCGTGGCAGCGCGGCCAGGTCGGCCTGGTAGGGCCGTGCGGTCTGTTCGGATGCGGCGGGCCTTCCCGGCCCGGCCTGTTCCGGGTGTGCCAGGGCGGTGAGCAGGGCGTCCATGGAGGGCAGGGACCGGAACAGGTTCGACACGTGGGGCTCCTTGCTGCGGTACGGCGGATGCGGGGCCGGTCAGTTGCCGGAAGGCGGCGGGGCGGACACTGTTTCCGGTGTGGCATCCCCGTCTGCCGGTGATGCTCCGGACGCATCGCACGCGCCGCCAGCACCCCGCGATTCCAGACAATCGGGCCGGAGTGTAAAAAACTCGCCGAGCAAATACAAGGAGCCGCACAGCAGCACGGGGCCTTGCGGAGCAAGGGCGGCTGCCTCGTGGAGGGCGGCGGGCAGATCGGGCACGGCGCGGGCGGTGGGGCCGAGCAGGGCGACCAGGTCCTCTCCGCGCGCGGCGCGGGCGTTGTTCTGGATGGTGGGGGCCAGCACCGGCGCATCCCCGGCCAGACGGCGCACCTCGTCGGCCACGGCGGCCAGATCCTTGTCCGCCAGGCACGAGAAGATCACCACGGCGGGGCGCACGCACTGGGCGGCCAGGGCCGCGCGCAGGGCGGCCAGCCCATGGGCGTTGTGCGCTCCGTCGATGACGAGGCGCGCGGGCAGGGGGGGCAGATCGGGGTTGGTGGCGGGGGAGGGGGCGTGCCCCGCAGCCGCCGTGGGGTGGACATTCGCGTCCGATCCGTCCGCGCGGCGTTCCACCCATTGCAGGCGACCGGGAATCCATGCCTCGGCCAGTCCCCGGCGCACGGCGTCTTCGCGTGTTTCCCACGCGTTGGCTTCCGCCAGCGTGGTCCATGCGGCAAGCGCCAGCAGCGCGTTGGTGCGCTGGTGCGGCCCGGCCAGCCCCAGCTCTGCCTTGGCGGGCAGCCTGGTCACGTCGTCTGCCTCGCGCAGGGGCGCGCCGCAGGCGTCGGCGGCAGAGCGCAACTCGTCCATGGCGTCCGATGGCTGGTGCGCGGTGACGGCGGGCACGCCGGGGCGCAGTGCCCCGGCCTTGTCGGCGGCGATGGCGGCGACGGTGGGGCCCAGCACGCTTTGGTGGTCCAGCCCGATGGGCGACACGCACACCACGTCGGCGGCCACGGCGGTGGTGGCGTCGTGCGCGCCGCCAAGGCCCGCCTCCATGACGGCAAGCTGTACGTCGGATTCGCGAAAGGCCAGCAGGGCGAGCACGGTGAGGAACTCGAAATAGGTCAGCGCCTCGCCGCCCGCCGCCATGACCCGGTTGGCGAGGGCGGGCCACAGTTCTGCGGCCAGCATGGACCCGTCGATGCGGATGCGTTCGCGCGGGGTGACGAAGTGCGGCGAGGTGTACAGCCCCGTGCGCAGCCCGTGCGCCGTGCCGATGGCGGCCAGGAAGGTGGACGTGGAACCCTTGCCGTTGGTGCCCACCACCTGGGCCACGGTGAAGGGCGGCGCGATGAGGGACAGTGCGTCCAGCACGCGTTCCATGCGGCCAAGGCCAAGGTCCATGTGGAACATGCCCAGTCTGTCCAGGTGGGCTTGCACGTCGTCGTAGGTGGCGAAAGGAGATGCGGCGGAAGAATGTGTCATGGTGGGCGTGCCTGTAGAAGGGGCTAAAGCGCGCCCGGCATCCGGACATGCGGAAGGGGCGCATCCCTATCGGTAGGACGCCCGGCGGGGCGCGTCAAGCGGGGGAGCGGATTGCACGCGTAAGACACGGGGCGCAGAAGCGGGCGCACCCCCCGGCGAGAAGGGCGGATTCGGAAGCCTGTGAGTCGTCGCCATAGTTGAGAAATTTCGCCACGTGAGTTGAGAATGGTCGGTTCTCAAGTTGGGTGACAGGCATCGTGGTTGCTACGCGCGGGCGCGTGGGTTGGGGCTTGGGCAGGGTTGCCCTGGCTCCTTTTCGTTGTATATGTATTGGTAAGTATATTCAATGCGCAACGGGAGGAGCCATGTCCGCTGTGTCTGCCGTATTCACTTTGTTGGCCGGGGCGGCGATGTTTGCCGCGCTGGTGGGACTGTTCAAGCCAGCGTTGGTCATGCGGTGGGGCAAGCCGACGCGCCTGAAGGCGTTTCTGGTGTATTTCGGATTGATGGCCGTGCTGTCGATGGGCATGGATGCTCCGCCGAAGCCGTCGTCTATTCCCGCATCGTCGTCTAGCGTTGCATCCGCCCCTGCGTCTGCGGCACCGGCCAGTGTTGTGGCGGCGCTGCCGTCACCTGTGCCGTAAATGCTGGTGGCTTCCGAAAACACGTCCAGCGGATCCCGCAAGCGCTGGCGGTATCGCATCGTGCCTGCGGATGCCGACCAATCCGAGCTTTCGCGACAGAACATGGCGGCCACGGTCATTGCCGCCGCCAAGCACTACGCCGAGACGGGCGGGGCCGCCCTCGTTCAGGTCATTCTGGAATCGCAGGTCGACCGGCGGCCACATGCCGCAACCCAACTTGCCACGGCGGAGTATTCGCCGGACGGCAAGGGCGCTGGCGGCGACACCGGCAAGGTCTGGAGCGTGACGGCGGGCAAGCGCGGCACCACGACGCAGGAGCGCGAGATGGCCAGCATGTGGGCCGAGATGCGCGGCCACTACCAGAAGGACGGCCTGACCGATGAAGATGCGCTGCGTGCCGCCATCGCCAAGCGCATGGAGATTTCCCCCGGCGAGGTGAAGTTGCCGCGCATCCTTCAGGAAGAAGTGCCCCTTTCGCCGGAACAGCTTGCGGCAGTCCCGTCCACCGGCCCCGCGCGGTAGAGAATTACTCCTGCCGTTGCAATTACGTGGAACTGCAAAATTTTCGCTGCCACGTTCGAGATGTGCATCGAGAGTGCGCAGCTTGTAAGAATTAGCCGCTAATCGATGCGCACTCCTGTGCGACACCGGATGGCAAGGCACGAATGCATTTCCAAAGATCCAGCGTTGATGTAATTTTCAAAAAATGGAGCTCCCGCACCCATGTGATATGTCGCTTCCATGACTGTCAGCGGGAAGTTGAAATGTTGCGCATACGTTGGAACATTGGGATATTTTTTGTTGAAGGCATCTGTGGTAATTATTTCATCAAAAGTAACACTGAAGCTCTCCTTGTCACCATACATGGCGCGCAAAGATTTACCGGAAGGAGGGCAAATCAGATCAACTTCATCTCCTGAACTCATCCAAAAATTATTTCTTATCAATGCCTTTTTCTTTTTATTTTTCCCAATCATGCGAACATTCAACAACATGTATCCATCCTCATCACGTTCAAACCAAATCAGGTCTGTTCCTTTAAAATTAAATATTACTGGCGTTTCATAGAAAAAACTCCCACCGACAACTGCCAGAATATCTCTGCGCATCCATTCGAATTTACCACGCCTGTCTGACATAGACGCAGCAGCGGAAATCTTGAATTCCTTCAATTGCTCATTGGTGTATGCTCCTGCATCTGCGGCCTTGTGGTGGTGACTGCATAGGGCGATCATCCCTTCGGGATTATGATGCTCCTTGATTCGCCATGGTGGGTCGAAGTGGTGCCACTCAAGGTACGGACTGCCACAGCCGGGAACAGGACATCCAAAACCGACCTCCTTGCGAAGAGCCTTCAACACGGACTCTGGTGGTGTCCTTCCCATCGCAGTTACCTCCGAGATGGTATGTAATTTATTCTGGAAATATCAGGCCGATATTTGGGGCGCGCTTGCAGGTCAACTATAATATTGGCCCCCTCTCAAGGACGAACAACACAAACACGCCGGTCCAGTGGGGGCGCGCAAACGCCCCCGCCTGTTCCTCTCGGCTTCGTGCCCAGTCGCGCCGCCTCTTGCAGTTGACGCGACCGGGCCTTTCCTTTCCCGTCCCTCTTCGATTGTCAGTGAACACGCCCGGCACGCCGGGCAATCGCGCTACGTGGGATAGCTCACCACGATGGCCAGCACGGCGGCCACGGGTTCCTCACCGGCCTGCGCGGCCAGCAGGGCCTGTTCCAGCGCCACGCGGCGCGCCGTCAGCATGTCCACCAGATATTCCAGCCCCTGCGGGTCGGTGACGGCCATCAGGGCCGAGCCCACGGCCACGCCGGTGCCGGTCGCTTCCGCCCCGGCCAGCACGCCCGCGAGGGCCGTGTCGTAGCCGGTGCGGATTTCGCGTGCCTTGGCGGTGCGGACTTCTTCCAGCGTCGGCCCTGCCGGGGCCACGGCCACGGGGCGGCCATCCTGCCCCATGCCGATCACCCCGCCCGGCGTGGCCTGGGCGGCGAGCAGGATGGCTGCGTGCTCCTCCGGGGTGATTCCCACGGCATCGGCCGGGATGTGCAGGTGTGTTCCTTCAACGTAGAAGCCGCCCGTGGACGGAGAGTATTTGGTCTGCATGGCCTTGCTCCTTATCTGCCCCAAGCGCGCCAGTGGGCGGTATCCGAATTGACGGACGCCCCGGCGTCGGTCTGCGCCTTGGCCGTGAAGCCCGCAAGGGTCACGGCGGTGTGCCCGAAGATGTAGGCCGCCTGCGGTGTCGGCGCGGAAGCGTCCGTCAGCAGGATGGTATGGACCTGACTGGGGAAGGCGATGGGAAACGTCACGTTTGCAACGCCGGACGCGGTGACCAGCGAGCCCCACTGTTCGATGATGCCGTCGGGGTGTTTGCGCCACCCCGTGGTGCCGAACGAGCCCGACCAATCACTCCGGTCCACCTTGCCCGCAAGCGACGCAGCCAGGGCGGCGATATCCACTTCGCCCGCGTTGGCCACGGTGTCGAACGCCTTGATGCAGGGCAGCCAGTTCACGGTCTTGGGCCGCGTTTCCGTTCCGCCCTTCAGCTCTGCCCGGCTGGTGGACGTCCAATCACTGCCCGCCCCCTGCGTCTGCGTGTTCCCGCTCGTCTCGGATGTGTAGAACGTGTTGATGTGCGCGGGAATAAAGGTCGCTTCATCTTGCCACGCACCGACTGCGCGCCCGCCCGCCGGGTCCGCCCCGCGCACGTAGTCGCGCAGCCGGGGGCACCTGAAAGTGGTCGCCCCGTCGCCAGTGCTGAAAGCCCCCACCGACGATTGCACCGCCGCCTGCGCCTGCCACGCGGCCTCGGTGATGATGTTGCCGCTGGCCTGCGCCATGGCCCACAGTTGCGGGTACGCCGCGCGCAGCAGCAGCGGGCCGTCGTTGATGGCCAGCGACCCCGCCGGGGGGGTGGTGCCCGGCCACCAGAACGTCATGCCGATGGGCATGCCGCCCACGCGCTTCAGCGCATCGGCCAGTTGCTTCGGCGTCACGTAGTCTTCGGTGTCCGCGCCCTCGGCGGCCTCCTCGTCCGTAGCCCGGCGCACGAATCCCGGCGTTTCCTCCGTGGCATAGGCATGCCCGTGGGTGGCCAGCGCCTCCGCCAGCGCATCCAGCCGCCCGGCGTGCGCGTCGGCAGCCGCATCATGCCCTTCCACCACCTGCGTCACGTACTGGCGCACGTACTGCTGGGTGGCCATGGCCGCGCTGGCGATGGTCAGGGTCACGGCGGCGGAATTGGTCAGCGGCAGGCGGATGCGTTCGGTCACTTCCACCGCCGTGCCCTCGGCTATCAGCGGCTTGTAGGTTTCCGCGTGCGGCCCCACGGCCACCATGTCGCCCGCCTCGTCGAACAGGCCCCATTCGCGGATGAAGAACCCGCCCACG
>NZ_AGFG01000033.1 GCF_000226255.1 Desulfovibrio sp. A2 | reverse complement strand
ATGCCGACCAGCGAGCCGATGCGGTTGCCCGCAAGGCTTTCCTTCAGCGTCTGGACGATGGGGATGCCCCCGGCCACGCTGGCCTCGTGGTGCAGGCCCACGTTCTTCTGTTCGGCAAGGCGGTACAGGTCGTAGCCGTCTTCGGCCAGCAGGGCCTTGTTGGCGGTGACCACGTGCTTGCCCGCTTCCAGCGCGCGCTGGATGATGGCGTGGGGGGCCGTGATGCCGCCCATCAGTTCCACCAGCACGTCGATTTCCGGGTCGTCGGTGAGGGCTGCCGGGTCGGCTGTCAGGGTAGCGCTTTCAGGCACGGGCCAGGCGCGCGGCTTGGCCAGGTCGCGCACCAGGATGGTCTTGATGACCATCTCGCGGCCGGTGCGCTCGGTGATCCACTGGCGGTTCTCGTCCAGCACGCGGGCAAGGCCGCTGCCCACGGTGCCGAAACCGGCCATGCCTATGACCAGGGGCTTGCCGCCCGGCTTGTCGCTTTCGCTACCCACACGACCTCCCGGAGAGCACCTTCTTGATGCCCTTCATGGCCTGCTTGGTACGGTGTTCGTTCTCGATGAGGGCGAAGCGCACGTGGTCGTCGCCGTGCGCGCCAAAGCCAAGCCCCGGAGAAACGGCCACGTGGCCTTCCTTGAGCAG
This sequence comes from Desulfovibrio sp. A2, assembly GCF_000226255.1. Lineage (GTDB taxonomy): Bacteria > Desulfobacterota > Desulfovibrionia > Desulfovibrionales > Desulfovibrionaceae > Cupidesulfovibrio. Next base: position 119,896 of record NZ_AGFG01000033.1, on the reverse strand, counting down.
CAGTTTGGAGAACTCCACGGACCCCATGGCCCGGAACTCTTCGGGAATCTGCGCCCACACGAACATGGTGCCCTTGGGCGGCGGCACGTCCCAACCCGCGCGGCCAAGGCCCTCGATGAGCACGTCGCGGCGCTTGCGGTAGGTATCCACGATTTCGGTCACGCATTCCTGCGGGCCGTTCAGGGCCACGGTGGCCGCGATCTGGATGGGCTGGAAGTGGCCGTAATCAAGGTAGCTCTTGATGCGGGTAAGCGCGTAGACCAGGTCGCGGTTGCCCACGCAGAAGCCCATGCGCCATCCGGCCATGGAGTAGCTCTTGGACATGGAGAAGAATTCCACGCCCACGTCCTTTGCACCTTCGGCCTGCATGAAGCTGGGGGGCATGTGCCCGTCGAAGGCAAGGTCGGCGTAGGCGAAGTCGTGGATGACGTAGATCTTGTGTTCCTTGGCGAAGTCCACGACCTTCTGGAAGAATTCCGGCGCGGCTATCTCGCAGGTGGGGTTGTGCGGGTAGCTGATGAACAGCAGCTTGGGCTGCGGCCAGGTCTGGCGGGTGGCCACCAGCAGGTCTTCGAAGAAGTCGCGCCCGCGCCCGATGGGAATGCGCCGCACGTCGGCCCCGGCAATGATGGGGGCATAGGTGTGGATGGGGTAGGTGGGGTCCGGCGCGAACACCACGTCGCCGGGCGAGAGCATGGCCAGCGACAGGTGCGAAAGCCCTTCCTTGGCGCCCATGGTGGCAACGGCCTCGGTGTCCGGATCAAGGTACACGCCGAAGCGGCGCATGTACCAGTCGCAGATGGCCTTGCGCAGGTTGGGGATGCCGCGCGACACCGAGTAGCGGTGGTTCACGCCCTTGGATGATGCCTCCACCAGCTTGTCCACGATGTGCTGGGGGGTGGGCATGTCGGGGTTGCCCATGCCAAGGTCGACGATGTCCACGTTCTGGCGGCGCAGCTGCATCTTCAGTTCGTTCACCGTCGCGAAGACATAGGGGGGCAGACGGTGCATGCGCGGAAACTGGGTCATGGCGAGGTTCTCCGTGTTTGAAACAAAAAGAGGCGGCAGCGCCGCCTCGAACCAACGGCGCAAGCCTGCGTCACCGGGCGGCGGTTGCCGCGGTGGCGGCCGCGGCGGTAGCGGCGGCGGTGGTGGCGATGGTAGCGGTCCGGTCGAGGTGGGACATGCCGATGACTCTTGTGGTGGAGAATGGCCGTGTATACATTGCGCGTGCGCCGCGTGCCGGTGCGCCGGGCGTCTGGTGGACGTCGTGCGCGGGGCGTAAGCCCTGACGAAGTATCCGGACGAATCATCCGGACAGGCAACTCTGACAGGCGGCGAGGCTACCGTGGGTTGCGGTGTCGGTGGTTTGTACTGCAAAAAAGAAATGCGGGTCAATACGCCTAGCTGCGATGAACATGGCCTGACTGCGATGAATGTAGACTGTTTGGCCGAACGGTGCCGGGGGATACATGAACGACGATACGCGGCAGACGCGGCGGGTATATCTGGTGGGGCCGCGCGCCAGCGGCAAGACCACGGTGGGCAAGGCCCTGGCCGCCCGCGCCGGGTGGAGCTTCGAGGATACCGACGCCACGGTGACCGCCACGGCGGGCATGACCGTGGAGCAGATAGTGGCCCGCGAAGGCTGGGAGGGATTCCGGCGGCGCGAGTCCGACGCCCTGCGCGCCACCCTTGGCCGGGACGGCCTGGTAGTGGCCACCGGCGGCGGCATGGTGCTGGCGGAGGATAACCGGCGCATGCTGCGCGAAGGGGGCCTTGTGGCCTACCTGTGCGGCAGCGTGGAACTTCTGGCCGCGCGCCTCGCGCGCGATCCGCAGGCCGCCCAGCGCCCCTCGCTGACCGGGCGGCCCATTGCCGACGAGGTGGCCGAGGTGCTGGCCGCGCGCGATTCCCTGTACCGGGAATGCGCCCACGCGGTGCTGGACGCCGGGGATGACGTGCAGACGCTGACGGATCGGCTGGCCCGGCTGCTGGCAGGGTAACCCCCCGACCGTACGCCCCACACGCCCCCGCACGCCGGGCCGGGTGCGCACGTGCCCGGTTTTCCTGGGCCTTGGGCGGTTCCGGAACACCGCGCCCCCTTGCCATGCCCGCCCCCCCGGGGGCATAGTGGCACTCCCGCGCACCGTGGCAGCGCGCGGCGTCCGTGCCCCTTCGCAGCGTTCATCCGTGAGGTCGCCATGCAGATTCGCAAGATACTCGTTCCCGTGGACGGTTCCGATTATTCGCAGCGCGCGGCGGAATACGCCGCCGATTTCGCGAAGCTGGTGGGCGCAGAAGTGGTGCTGCTCATCTGCCGCATGTCCATCCCGCCCATTCTCGGGCAGGCGGCCTACGACCAGGCGCGCAACTCGCTGGTGGCCCAGGCCGAGGAAGTGCTGGAACCCTGCCGCCAACTGCTGCGCGAGCGCGGCGTGCCCTTTGCCGACCGGGTTCTGGAAGGCAAGGTGGAGGTGGCCATCGTGGACGCCGCCGACTACGAGCGCTGCGACCTGATCATCATGGGCTCGCGCGGGCACTCGGAACTGGAAGGACTGCTGCTGGGCAGCGTCACCCACCGGGTGCTTCAGATGGCGTCGTGTCCCGTGATGGTCATCCGGTAGGGGCTGTGTCCAAATTGTCTTTTCGCCCGTTGGCTGACCGACCCGAAGGGCGCGTAGCGTGCCCGTTAAGCGAGTCTGCGAGCTTTACGGGCATCGAGCGCAGAGCGGTCAAACTTCGCCTGCCATAGCTTTGCTGTCTTTATCCGTAAGACTCGCGCTACGCGCTCGCCTAACGGCTAAGGCTCGGTCGAATACGATAAGAGTACGCGCTGCGGTCCCTATCCGTAAGGTTCACTTCGTTCACCTAACGGCTAGGGCACTCCCTCATGGCAGGCTTGTTTTCCTTGCCAACGAACGAAAATTCTAATTTGGAAACAGCCCCCGAGACAAAATCCGCGCGTCCCGGCAGACAGGAGCACCCATGAGCGGCAACACCTTCGGTCGCATCTTCCGGCTGACCACCTACGGCGAATCGCACGGTCCCGGCCTTGGCGGCGTGGTGGACGGCTGCCCCGCCGGGGTGCCGCTGGACGAAACGGCCATCCAGCGCGAACTGGATCTGCGCCGCCCCGGCAGCGCATCCGCTGGCCTTGCGGGCACGGCCCGCAAGGAGCCGGACACCGTGCGCCTGCTTTCCGGCGTGTTCGAGGGGGTCACCACCGGCACCCCCATCGGGTTCCACATCGCCAACGAAGACCAGCGCTCGCGCGACTACGGCGACCTTGCCAAGCTGTACCGGCCCGGCCACGCCGACATCACCTACGACGCCAAGTACGGCCTGCGCGACCATCGCGGCGGCGGCCGGGCGTCGGGACGGGAAACCGTGTCCCGCGTGGCGGGCGGGGCCGTGGCGCTGGCGCTGCTGGCCATGCACGACATTTCGGTGCGCGCCTATACCGTGGAGATCGGCGGCGTGCCCGCCGACGTGGTGGACCCGGCGGGCGCGCAGGAGCGCATGTTCTTTTCGCCCGACCCGGACGTGGTGCCCGCGTGGGAATCGCTGGTGCACGACGTGCGGGCCGAGGGCGACACCCTGGGCGGCATCGTGCAGGTGGAGGCCACCGGCGTGCCCGCCGGTCTCGGCGAGCCGGTGTTCGACAAGTTGGACGCGCTGCTGGCCCATGCCCTGATGTCCGTGGGCGCGGTGAAGGCCGTGGAGGTGGGCGCAGGGCTGGAAGCCGCGCGCCTGCGCGGCAGCGAGAACAACGACCCCATCGTTCCCGGCGGGTTCCACACCAACCACGCAGGGGGCATTCTAGGCGGCATTTCCAACGGGCAGCCCATCGTGGTGCGCGCGGCGGTGAAGCCCATCCCCTCCATCGCGCAGGAGCAGATCACCATCGACACCAACGGCAGGCCCGCGCCGCTGCGGGTGGGCGGGCGGCACGACATCTGCGCCATCCCGCGCGTGGTGCCGGTGTTGAAGGCCATGGTGGCGCTGGTGTTGGCGGACAGTCTCCTCCTTCAGCGCCGCATGGGGTAGGGCAAATCGCGCCATTTTGCCTTCGGGCGTCGTCAAACATCGTTTTTTGCTCCGGTCGTGTATGGAAGAATACACTCCCTTCGCAAAAAACTCGTTTTCCTTGCCGGAAGGCAAACTGACGCGATTTGGGAACTCCAGCACGCCCCTTGTGGCAATGCCGGGCTGAGTCTGGTTTTGAAAACAAACGGCGGACGTTCCTTGCGGAGCGTCCGCCGTTTTCGTTTGCCCATTTCCCTTCAGCTCCCGGTCGGCGACGTGTTTCGTTCACTGCCTGGGGTCGCCAGCCTGCACCTCGCCGCCGGGCGGGTCGGGGTCCGGCTCGTGGCCCGGTTCCGGGTCGCGGTAGGCGGTGGCGATGCGCTTGAATTCGTCTTCGGCCAGCAGGAAGGCGTCCACCACCGCCGGGTCGAAGTGAGTGCCCCGGCCTTGCAGGATGATCTCGCGCACCTTGGCGTGGGGGAAGGCCGGTTTGTACTGCCGGGCGCAGATCAGCGCGTCGTACACGTCGGCCAGGGCCATCAGGCGGCCGGACAGGGGAATGGCCTCGCCCGCAAGGCCCTCCATGTAGCCGGTGCCGTCCCATTTTTCGTGGTGGCTCCAGGCTATTTCCGCCGCCAGGTGCAGGAAGGCGTCGTCCTCCATGCCCTGCGCCGCGTTGGCGATGATGTTCCGGCCGTGCCGCACGTGCTGGCGGATCACGGCGTATTCCTCGTCGGTGAGCTTGCCGGGCTTGAACAGAACGCTGTCGGGCACGGCCACCTTGCCCACGTCGTGCAGCGGCGCGGAATGGAACAGCAGGTCGATGTAGTCCTCGGTCAGTTGGGGGTAGGTTTGCTTGCCGCCCCCCCTTCCGATGTCCCGCAGGGATTCGGCCAGCGCCCGCACGTAGTGCTGGGTGCGCTTGATGTGCGCGCCGCTGATCTCGTCGCGGCTTTCGGCCACGGCGGTCATGGATTCCAGGGTCATCTGCCGCGCGTGGTTGAGTTGGCGCAGCCGCACGAAGGCCATGCGCCGCTCGCGGGCGTACAGCGCCAGCGAAAGCAGCGCCCCCTGGGCCAGCGCGGCCAGCACCGGAGCGGACATGGGCAGTGCGATGCCCCGCCACAGGTACAGGGCCGACCCCACGGCGGGAAAGGCCAGCGCCGTCAGCAGGGTGGCCCCCCCGGCCCGCAGCGGCCCCACCCGCAGGAACAGCAGCCCCGCCAGCATGGTCACCAGCGCCGCCGGAATGAACCGGTATGCCGCCGGGTGGGCCGGGTCGCGGTGGTGGTTGCCGTCCAGCAGGTTGTCCAGCGCCACGGCGTGCACCTCGGTGCCGGGGTAGTTGGCCGACACCGGGGTGTGGTGCAGGTCGTTCAGCCGTGCGGCGCTGGACCCCAGTATGACGATGCGCCCCGCGAACAGGGCGGGGGGCTGCGCATCGCGCAGCAGGTCCGCCGCCGGGACGAACCGGTGCGCCCGCGCCCCGCCGTCAAAGCGCAGCCGCATGCGGGCCTCGCCGTCGACGGGAATGCGCGCCGCGCCCGCCACCAGCACCGGCCCCAGCGCGTCCGTCTCCACCCGCAGTTCGCGTAGGGAGCGCGCATGCAGGAACAGGGCAAGGGCCAGGCTTGGGTAGTACTGCCCCTGAAAGCGATGCAGCAGGGGCACGCGGCGGATGCTGCCGTCCTCGTCCTTTTCCACGTTGATGAACCCGGACCCGGCCAGCCCCGCCTGGATGGGTCCGGCGTTGCACAGTATGCCCGTGGCCTCCGCCGGGTTGATGGCCGTGGTCTCGCCGGTCACGCGCACCGGGCGCGGCAGGCTTTCCGGGTCGGGGGTGATCAGGTCGAACAGGTGCATCACCGCGCCCACGGCCTCTGCCTTGGCCAGCACGCTGCCGAAGTAGGCGTCGTTGTCCTCCATGCCGCGCGGCACGCCTGCGATGGTGATGTCCAGCCCGAAGTCGCGCTGGAACGCCTTGCGGATAGTGGCGATGGAGGTGCGGTCCGGCTCGGAGAACAGGATGTCCACGCCCACGGCGGCGGGCAGGGCCTCGGCAATGCGGCGCACGATGCCCCCGGTGAGGTAGCGCGGCCATGGCCATTGGCCCGCCACGGACAGGCTTTCCTCATCGATGTCCACGATGATGACCTGATCGGGCCTGCCGGAAAGGTCGGCAGGGGCGGGTTGCGCATGCGTGGATTGGCGCACCCTGTACCGGGCCAGGCCGTCGAGGATGCGGTTGTCCGCAAGCTGTACCAGCCCCGGTTCCATCAGGCAGAACAGCGCGGACAGCACCAGGCCCGCGACGGTCACGGCCGCCACCAGCCGCGCGCGCGGAATGGTGGCAGGGCGTGGGGGGGCTGGGGCGGGGAAGGGCATCGGCAGTTCCTTGCCGTGCGCGCCAGGGGCGGCGCGTCACGGCGGCTGGGCCAGGGGGCCGGGAAAGCGCGGGCCAGGAAGCGCGGGGCGCCGTGTTTCACCGCGTCGCGTTGATGCCGCCGGAAACGGATTGGACGAACCTAGCGGACCAGGATCTCCACGCGTCGATTCCTGGCCTCAGCCACGCCGGGGGGGGTGGGCACGATGGGGTCGTTGGCCCCGTGTCCGGAAAGCGCCATGGCGTTGGCGGGCACCCCGCGCGCTTCAAGCATGCGGCGGATGGCGTCGGCCCGGGCCATGGACAGCTTCTGGTTGGCGGCCGGGTCTCCCGCGCTGTCGCTGTGCCCGATGACCGAAACGTTGCTCACGGCGCGGCGCGTGATGTCGGCGGCGGCCTCGTCCAGCGCCGGGCGCGAGGCGGGTTCCGGCTCCGTGGAGCCGGTGGGGAAGTACAGCAGAAAGCTTCTGGGCGCTTCCGGCATGGCGGCCACGGATGCGCCGAACAGGCGGTCGATTTCCTGTTGCGGCATCACCCTAGGCGCGGCGGGCTTGTCGGCCACCTGGGTGGATTCGTTGGCGGCGGCCAGGGGCTGTTCGGCCCCGCCGCCCTTCACCACCACCCGGCCCACGCTGCCGTCGTCGTCGGGCACCAGCACCACGGTGGTCTTGGGCGCGCAGGCCCCCAGCGTCATCAGCAGGCACAGCAGAAGCATGGAAAACAGCGTGCGCATGGCGTCCCCCTATTCGGCGCGGATGAGAAAACGGGTGCCGCGCACGCCCACGGCGGCCTGCGGCGTGCGGAACCTGACCGCCTCGGGCGCGAGCTTGGCCAGCCTGCCCGAGGAATAGGCCGCCTCGCCGCGCTGCATGTACACGTCGAAGTCGTAGTCCTTTTCCAGCGGGACGAAGCGGTAGGACTGCACCGTCAGTTCCGAGCCCGGCCCCACGGCGATGCGCGTGCCGTCCTGAAAGCTGACCCCGGCCTTGCCGTCCGGGCCGGTGCGCAGGATGTCGCCCACCAGCAGCGGGTCGCCCGGCGCTGGCCGGATGAGGCTGCCCGCGCGTTCCAGCGTGACCGTGCCGGACAGCGAACGGAAGTTGGCGGCGGGCTGTTCGTCCCGCGCAAAGGCGACGCCGGTCGCCCCACCCGTCAGGCCAGTCAGCATGGTCAGCATGGTCAGCAGGGTCAGGGCCGCCAGCAACATGAAAATGGACAGGCGTGCGATGCGCATGGAACCCCCGGTGTAGTCTGCGGACTGTGCAGGCGCGGAAACATCTTCCACGTCCTGCATGGGTGCTTGCCGGGCTGCCCGTCGGGCTCATGCGCCGTGCAAGCGGGCAGCCCCCGTTATGCTATTTCTGACATTGGTTATTTTTATACACAATTAGTTTTTGGCGGCGTTCTTGCGGAGCGGGTGCAAACGCGGCGCTGTCCGTGCTTGCGGGTGGACAGGCATTTGCCTTTCCGTTTCGCCCCATCGCCCCGCGTCTGCTCCGTCTGCCTGTGTGCGCCATCTGGACCGCCCTGCCGACTGGCCCATCTGTTCCATCCGGCCCGCCATCCTTGACGGGTGCGGCCCGAGCGGCTAGGGGCTGTTGCTGTACCCACGTTTTAGCTGCCCCGGCCCGCCTTCGTCCCACCCCGTCCCCACTGGCCCGGGCTGCGGACTGCCGGGCATGCCCCGCGCGTTTTTCTCGCCCATAACCGGACACCTCATGCAGCACGACCCGCGCAACCCGCGTTCCTCACGAATTTCCCGGCCCGCCGCCCGGCAGGCCGCACCCGCCGGGCAATCCGCCCCCATGCTGGCCGCCCTGCAGGATGCGCAGGACGCTCCGGAACAGCTTTCCGGCGTGCTCGACCGCGTCATCTTCCACAACGAGGAAAACGGCTACACCGTGCTGCGCCTGCGCCCGCTGCCCAAGGGCGACATGATCAGCGTGGTGGGACACATGGTCTCGCCGCAGCCGGGGGCCTCGCTGAAGCTGGTGGGGCGCTGGGTGAACAACCCGCGCTTCGGGCGGCAATTCTCCATGGAAAGCTACGAGAACCTGCTGCCCGCCTCGGTGGAGGGCATCCGCCACTATCTGGGGTCCGGCCTCATCAAGGGCGTGGGCGAATCCATGGCCGCGCGCATCGTGGAAGCCTTCGGCGAGGACACCTTTCGCGTGCTGGACGAGGAGCCGAACAGGCTGTTGCGGGTCAGCGGCGTGGGCAGCAAGACGCTGGAGCGCATCAAGGCGGGCTGGTCCGACCACCAGGGCATCCGCGACCTGATCATGTTCCTGCAGCCGCACGGGGTCAGCACCGCCTATGCCGTGCGCATCTACCGCCATTACGGGCAGCAGGCCCTTTCCGTGGTGCGCGAGAACCCCTACCGCCTGGCCATGGACATCCACGGCATCGGCTTTCATACCGCCGACACCGTGGCGGAAAAGCTGGGCTTTTCGCGCGACAGCGAACTGCGGGCAGAGGCGGGCACCCTGTACACCCTGCAACGCCTGAACGACGACGGCCACGTCTACGTGCCGCACGACGCGCTGATCGCCCAGACCTCGGACCAGCTCGACATCCGCGCCGACCTCGTGGAGGATTCGCTGCGCACGCTGGAAATCGAGGAACGCATCGTCATCGAGGAGATGGACGGCGAACTCGGCATCTTCCTTTCGCGCTACCATCACTACGAAACCAAGATCGCCTACTACCTGCAGCGGGTGCTGCGTTCGCCCAAAGCCGTGCGCTTCGACGACCCGGAGGCCATCATCGCCAAGGTGCTGGACAAGCTGTCCATCACCCTCGCGCCGGAACAGCTTGAAGCCGTGCGCACCGCCACCCGCGCCAAGGTCATGGTGCTCACCGGCGGCCCCGGCACCGGCAAGACCACCATCATCAACGCCATCATCAAGGTCTTTGCCGAAACCGGGGCCAAGATACTGCTGGCCGCGCCTACCGGCCGCGCCGCCAAGCGCATGTCCGAGACCAGCGGGCGCGAATCCAAAACCATTCACCGCCTGCTGGAGTACAGCCCCAAGGAGGACGGTTTCGCCCGCAACGAGGACAACCCCCTCGCCTGCGGCCTTCTGGTGGTGGACGAGGCGTCCATGATGGACACCATGCTCATGTACCACCTGCTGAAGGCCGTGCCGCTTGGGGCCACGCTGCTCTTCGTGGGCGACGTGCACCAGCTGCCCTCGGTGGGGCCGGGCAACGTGCTGCGCGACGTCATCGCCTCGGGCGTGGTGCCGGTGGTGGAACTGGTGGAGGTTTTCCGCCAGGCCGCCGAAAGCGAGATCATCTGCAACGCCCACCGCATCAACCACGGCGAGGTGCCGCCGCTGGATTCCTCGCGCGACCGGCTGTCCGACTTCTACTTCATCCGCCAGGACGACCCCGAGAAGGTCGTGGAGATGATCGTGGAACTGGTGCGCGACCATATCCCCCGGCGTTTCGGCCTGCACCCGGTGGACGACATCCAGGTGCTCACCCCCATGCACAAGGGCGCGGTGGGCGCGGGCAACCTGAATGTGCGGTTGCAGCAGGCCCTGAACGGCCAGACCCTGTGCGTGCAGCGCGGCGAGCGCCAGTACCGCCTGGACGACAAGGTGATGCAGATCCGCAACAACTACGACAAGGACGTCTTCAACGGCGACATCGGGCGCATCTGCCTGGTGGATCCCAAGGAACGCCAGCTCACCGTGCGCTTCGACGAGCGCAACGTGCCCTACGCCTGGGAAGAACTGGACGAGATCGTCCCCGCCTACGCCATCTCCGTGCACAAGTCGCAGGGGTCCGAATATCCCGCCGTGGTCATCCCCGTGCTGACCCAGCACTACATGCTGCTGCAACGCAACCTCATCTACACCGGCGTCACGCGCGGCAAGCGCCTGGTGGTGCTGGTGGGCGAGCCGCGCGCCCTGTCCATGGCCGTCAAGAACAACCGCATGCACAAGCGCCACACCCGCCTCGCCCGGCGGTTGGCGTTGGGGCTGGGTGTGGGGTAGCGCGTTGGGGGAATGACGAAGTTTTTTGAATAGGAGAGAATAGAATCGGGGGAAGGGGAGGAAAATTTGAAAATTTTCCTCCCCTTCCCCCGAACCCCTATCCCCTCCTTCAAACTTTTCAATTGTGGTGTATGGCGTGACATGAAGGACCGCGGAGAAGCGGCAGGTTCACGCGGGGCAAGGCGCGGGAGGGGAAGGAAGACCCCGCTCGGCGGCTTGCCCGGAACAGGGAGAAAGAAGATGTCGCAGGAAATCGTTGCCGTCGTGAGTGTCCGCCGCGTGTCGCCCCGCGCCGCGCGTTCCTTCACCGCCGCGCTGGCCGTGCTGATGCTGGCCGGGCTGGTTCTGTCCGGTTGCGCCGGGCGCGGGCCGCGCGAGACCGCGCCGCCGCGTTTCACCGAACTGGAGCGCCATCCGCAGGACCTTTCCGTGTACGCCGCCCGCGCGGGCGGCGACCGTCCGCTGCTGGACGCCGCCACCCAGGCCGCCCAGGACCAGCGCTGGAACACCCGCTTCTTCGCCCCGTGGTTGCAGACCCGCACCGGCGTCACCATCGCCGAGGTTGCCCGCACCACGCCCTACCTGACCAAGGAAGGCCGCCCGCGCAGCCACGCCGAAAACCTGCTGCCGTGGGACGCCAGCCGCTTCGCCGCGCTGGTGGCCAACTGCGACGCCGCGTCCTTCCCGGCCATGGCCGAGCGGGGCATCATCGTGCGCAACACCGCCCTGCGCGAACTGCCCACCCTGCGCCCTTCGTTCGCCAATCCGGACAAGGCCGGGCAGGGCTACCCGTTCGACGATCTGCAACGCTCTGCCGTGTGGACGGGCACCCCCGTGTTCGTCTCGCACGTGTCGCTGGACCGGGCGTGGCTGTACTGCGAAACCGGCTTCGCCTCCGGCTGGGTGCCCGCCGAGCACGTGGCTCTTGCCGACGCCACCTTCCGCGCCCTGTACCAGAACGGCCGCTACGCCGCCGTGCTGCGCGACGACGTGGCCCTTACCGGGCCGACGCAAGCCTACATCGCCACCGCGCACATCGGCGCGGTGTTCCCCGTGGCCGTGGAATCGCCGGGCGGGCTCACCGTGCTGGTGCCCCTGCGCGACGCCGACGGCCGCGCCGTGCTCGGCCAGTCCGCCCTGCCCGCCGGGTACGCGGCCATGAAGCCGCTGGCCATCTCTGCCGCGCGCATGGCGGAGATCGGCAACCGCATGATGGGCCAGCCCTACGGCTGGGGCGGCATGTACGAAGACCGCGACTGCTCGGCCACCCTGCGCGACCTGTTCGCCCCCTTCGGCATCTGGCTGCCGCGCAATTCCGCGTCGCAAGCCAAGGCCGGGCGGTTCGTGGATTTCGGCAAGGCCTCGCCCGACGGCAAGGAAGCCATCATCCGCGCGCAGGGCGTGCCCTTCCTGACCCTGCTGTGGCTCAAGGGGCACATTACCCTGTACCTTGGCGAATACGACGGCCATCCGGTGATGTTCCACAACATCTGGGGCTTGCGCGTGTTCAACAACACCGGCGAGGACGGCGAGCGCGGGCAGGAGGGCCGATTCATCCTGGGCCGCGCCGTGGTCACCTCGCTGCGGCCCGGCACCGAACTGCCCAACCTGACCACCCCGGACGGGCTGGTGGCCCGCATGCTGGGCATGTCCATTCTGCCTGGCGGCAGTGGGGGGCAATAGCGTGCGCATGGGGGGAGCAGGTGCGATGCGCGCCCTGAACGGGGTGCGGCCATGAGCGGGCGCGTTTTCCATGCGGTGACGCTGGGCTGCAAGATCAACCAGTACGAGACGGAGGCCGTGCGCGAGGCATGGCTGGCGCGCGGCTGGCGCGAGGCGGCAGACCCCGCCGAGGCAAGCGTGCTGCTGATCAATTCGTGCGCGGTCACCGCGCGCGCCGTGGCCGACGTGCGCCAAGCCGTGGCCCGCATGCACCGGGCCGCGCCGCAGGGGCGCATCGTGGTCACCGGTTGCGCGGCGCAGGTGCTGCGCGAGGACATGGCGGCACTGCCCGGCGTGGCCGACGTGGTGGGCCAGCAAACCAAGGTTGCGCTGTTGCGCTACGACCCGGAGAAGGGGGCGGCGGGAGCGCATGACGGCGAGGGTAGTGACGAACTTTCCGCGACCGACGCCGCCTTCCCGGCCTTCCGCATCGACGGCTTCACCCGGTCGCGCCCGGTGCTCAAGGTGCAGGACGGCTGTTCGCACCGCTGCACCTACTGCATCGTGCCGCTGGCGCGCGGCGCGGCCCGCAGCCGCGACCCGCGCGAGGCGCTGGCCGAGGCGCGCCGCCTGCTGGATGCGGGGTTTCGCGAACTGATCGTTTCCGGCGTCAATCTGCGCCAGTACGGGCGGGACCTGCCCGGCGGCGGGCCGGACTTCTGGGATCTGCTGGCCTTTCTGGAACGCGAGCTTGCCCCGCAGTGGGCGGGCCGGGCGCGGTTGCGCATCAGTTCGCTGGAGCCGGGCCAGCTTGGCGAGCGCGCGCTGGACGTGCTGGCCGAAAGCCGACTGGTGGCACCGCAGCTGCATCTTTCATTGCAGAGCGGCAGCCCCGGCGTGTTGCGCCGCATGGGGCGGGGCCATTACCGGCCAGAGCCGCTGCTGGATTTTACGCGCGATTTGGCCGAGGTGTGGCCGTTGTTCGGCCTTGGCGCGGACATCCTGACCGGCTTTCCCGGCGAGACGGACGCGGAATTTGGCGAGACGCTGGATTTCGTGGGGGCGTTGCCGCTGACCTATGCGCACGTGTTTCCGTATTCGCGCAGGCCGGGCACCCCGGCGGCGGTGATGGACGGGCAGTTGCCGCAGGAGGTGAAGAAGCGCCGGGCGGCGGAGTTGCGCGGCGCGGTGGCGGTGAAGAAGGCCACGTTCCTGCACCGCCTGCTGAACGAGCCGCACCTGCTGGTGGCCCCGGAGGGCGCGCGCGGTGTGAAGGGCGTGTGCGAGTATTATGCGGAATGCCGGTTCACGGGCGGGCGGCGTCCGACCGCGCAGGCGGGGCAGGGTGGGGAGCAGGCAGGCCCCGGTGATCTGGTGGCAGTACGTCCCCTTGGCGTGGAACGCGACGGCCTGCTGGTGGAGGCTGTGTAGCGGTCAGGCTTGGCTGTGTTTTTGAATGAATACGGCTGTCCATCATGCATGTCATGGTGGGCAGCCGTTGTTTTTGGGGTAAGTCGGGAAATTGCTGGGTGTGGATGCTTGTCGGGTCGCGCGGTCATGTTGCTTGCGGAATCCGCCTTTTTGGGCCGGGCGGCGTTGGCGCGTAATTTTCGCTGCTCACGTACGCCAGTACGCTCCGCGCGAAAATCGCGCGCCGCCTTGCCCGGCCACAAAAAATCGTAATTCCTTGCACCGTGCCCGCACCAGCCATCCGCGCCGAAAGACCGGCGCGGAGTATAAGGAAGGAAGACAGGTCTTCGGATGTGGGGAAGGCGGGGAAGGGGAAGAAAAGGCGATGGAGGAAAGGTCGGGCGGTAATGGCGGAAAAAGTGTGGGATGCTGGTGGTGTCTGTAGAGAAATGCCCTGTCCGCGCATCCCGCCCACAATGGAAAAGTTGAAAGGGGAGGGGGTACGGGGAGGGGAAAAATTTCAATTTTTCCCCTCCCCGCATTCTCTTCACATTTTCTTTTCCGCTCTTCCTTTTCTTACTGCCCCCGCAACTGTTGCAGGGCGTCGTAGGCGGCGCGGGCGTTGTAGCTGCTGCGCACCAGGGGCGCGGAGAACACGTGGGGGATGCCGAGGGCGTGGCCATGGGCGGCGTAGCCTTCGAAGGCATCGGGATGCACGTAGCGTTCGACGGGCGGGTGGTTGCGGCTGGGGCGCATGTACTGGCCGATGGTGGCGATGTGGCAGCCCGTGGAGGCAAGGTCGGCCAGGGTGGCGCGCACCTCGTCGTCGGTTTCGCCCAGGCCCACCATCAGCCCGCTTTTGGCGATGGCTCCGGCGGTGCGCACGCGGGCCAGCAGTTCCAGGCTCTGGGCATAGTCGGCCTGCGGGCGGATGCGCGGGTAGTGCGCGGGCGGGGTTTCCACGTTGTGGTTGATGATGTCGGGCGCGGCGTCCAGCACGGCGTCCAGCGCGGCCCGGCTGCCGCGAAAGTCGGGGATCAGCACCTCGATGGTGGCGGGCTGGCCGCTCACGGTGGCGGGCAGGGCGGCGCGCAGGGCACGCACCGTGGCCGCGAAGTGGGCGGAGCCGCCGTCGGGCAGGTCGTCGCGGGTGACGGAGGTGACCACCACGTGCGAAAGGCCCAGGCGCGCGGCGCCTTCGGCCACGCGGCGGGGTTCGTCCGGGTCTGGCGGGGCGGCCTGGCCGGGGGTGATGTTGCAGAAGGCGCAGTTGCGGGTGCACACGTTGCCCAGGATGAGGAACGTGGCCGTACCCGAAGAAAAGCACTCGAACATGTTCGGGCACTTGGCGCTCTGGCACACGGTGTTCAGGCGCAGGTCGTCCACCAGTGAACGGGTGTCCCCGTAGGTGTGGCTACAGGGCAGCTTGACCCGCAGCCACGGCGGAATCCGCAAAGATGGCGCGGAATTGCCGGGCACAGACATCCTTTACCTCCTGCATGGATGGGGCATCGCCGCCCAGTTCGCGGTGCAGCGACGTGGCCTGCGCGTCGGGCAGGCCGCACAGGGTGATCATCTCGAAAAGGGACAGGTCGCGGCCCACGTTCAGGGCGAACCCGTGGTACGAGGTCCAGCGGCGCACGGCCATGCCGATGGAGCAGATCTTGCGGTTTTCTATCCACACGCCGGGGCGGCCTTCCCAGCGGGCGGCGGACAGCCCGAAGTGACCCAGCGTGGAAATAACGACCTCTTCGAGGTCGTGGAACATCTGGCGCAGGCCGCCGGGCCGTTTGGCCACCCGGAACACCGGGTAGGCCACCAACTGGCCGGGGAAATGGCAGGTGATGTTGCCCCCGCGCGAGGACTGCACAAGGTCTATGGACTGCGCCGCCAGCCATTCGCGGCCCACGTGCAGGTTTTCGCCCCCTCCGTTGCGGCCAAGGGTGATTACCGGGTGGTGTTCCAGCAGGTACAGGGTTTCTTCCGCCCCCGCCGCCACTTCCTCCAGCCGTGCCCGTTGCAGGGCGTCTGCCTCTGCGTAGCGGATGAGGCCCAGGTCGATGATGTTCATGCGCGTGGTGTTCCGGTTGCAAAGGGCCGGGGGCGGTGGCGTCCCCGGCCTTGAAGTTTGCGGCGAACCTGCGTCGGTGTTGCGGACGTGGGGCTAGTCGTCGCGCCGGGGCTTGCGCCGCCGGGCGTGGTGCTGGCCCGCGTTGTCCGGGCGGTCGCTGTCGCGCCGGTCGTCGCGCCGGGCATTGGACCGTTCGGGCCGGTCGCCCTGCGGGCCATTGGGGCGCTCGGCATTGCGTTCACCCCGTGCGGGCCGCTCTCCCCGTTCGGGCCGGGCCTGCTGCGGGCGCTGTTGCCCTCCCTCGTGCTGCCCGCGCGGGCGGTCGCCGCGTTGCTCGTTGCCTTGGCGCGGAGCGCGGCCATCCCTGTCGGGCCTGTCGGGCCTGTCAGTTCTGTCGGGCCTGTCACGCTTGTCGCCGCCGGGCCGACCCTCGCGGTCGAAGTGGCGGCGCGGCTTGCCCGCGCGGCCTGCCTCGCGCTGCTGGCGGGCCTCGCCGTCGCGCGGGGCGTCGCGGCGTTCCTGCCGGGTATCGGGCCGCTGGTCGGGACGACGTTCATTCCGCTCGCCGGGGCGGTCGGGCCTGCGCTCCTGGCGCGCGTCCTGCCGGGACTCCTGCCGTGTGCCGGGGCGTGCCTGGGGTGCGCCCTGCTGCCGATCCCGCTGTTCCCGCTGTTCACGCCGATCGCGCCGATCGGGCCGGTCGGGCCGATCATGTTGGTCGCGCGGATCGGGGCGGCCATGGTGGCGCTGGCCGGGCCGTTGGCCGTGCCGGGCGTGTCCGCCCTGGCCTTCGGCCTGGCGGTTTTCCCCACGTTGGGCGGGGGTGTCCGGCCGCCCGTCCTGCCGTCCTTTCTGGCGTCCTTCCTGCGGACCATCGGGGCGCTGCCGCCGGGCGTTGCCGAAGGGGCGCTGCGCGCGTCCCTGCGGCCGCTGCTGGCCGTCGCGGCCTTCGCCGCGCGTCTGCCGGGCCGCTGGCGCATCGTCCATACCGTAGTGGCCGGGGCCGGAAGGGCCGGATGGGCCGGATTGGGCCGGGGCCGCCTTGCCGTGCGCGGGGCGTTGCGGCCCGCGACGGTTGGTCCATTCGCCACGCGGGGCGTCGCGGTGCTCGCCCCGCTGCCCGCCCTGCCGGTCGCCGCCCGTGCTGCCGCTAGGCCTGCCGGAGCGTCGGTTGCCCGCATCGGCCCGGCCGCCAGCATCCGCACGGTTGCCGAAATCGTCGGAAACGCCGCGCCTGCCGCCGCCGAACTGCCCGTCCTGTCCATATGCGTCACGGGGCATTCCTCCGGGGAACCCGGCGTCGAACCCGCCATCGCGGGCATGCCCGCGCCGCGCGCCGAAGCGGGGCACGCCGCGCCGCTGCGCGGCCCTGCCCCCGTGCGGTTGGTTGGCGAACATCTGGCCGTAGGTCTGGCCGTGGTCCGGGCCGTCAACGCGGTTGCCGTCGGGCTCGGACGGGTCGTGCCCGTCGAATTCGTCGTGCCCGTCATGTTCGTCAAGATCGCCAGGGGCATCGAACCCGGCGGGGCTGCCGGGGGTGGGCGCGCCCCACTGTGGCCCGCTTTCCAGCAGGAAGGCGGGCTGAAGGTCGTCGTCACCGTCCTGCATGGGGGCGGCATGGCCCACAGCCTTGCCCCGCGCGGGCTTGCGGCCCGTTCTCGCGGCGGCTCCACCGGCCGTTCCCATGCTTTTCGCGCCCCTGTCCGTACCCTTGTCCGCTCCCTTGTCCGCGCCGCGCGCGGGCGGGGTCCATTCCAGTTCCAGCGCGCCGGATTTGCGGTCGCGGCGCTCCACCTCCGGCCAGGTGATCTCGAGGGCCGTGCCGGAATGCACCTGCCGCGCGTCGTGCAGCAGGGCCAGCCCCCGTTCGGAGCAGGCGTAGCGCACCGGTTCGCGGCGGCCGGGCAGCGGGAAGGCGTCGGAAATGATGCGGATGGTGTTGCGCGGGGGGGCCACCTTGTCCGCTTCGCCCAGCAGCACGAAGGACAGGCTGGCGGTGCCCTTTTCCAGCTTGGCCCTGCGGCTCAGTTCTTCCAGCCAGGCGGGCGCGCCCTGGATGGGGAAGGTGAAGTGGCACCAGCCGCCCGGCCCGCCAGTTTCCAGCATGGGGCACGCGTCGTGGTGGGGGCAGGGGGCCAGCGGGGCCAGGCCCACCTCCATGGCCGCGCGGCGGAACTGGGTGACGTAGCGCGCCCCCAGCCGGGTGCCCGGCTCGATGACCAGCAGACGGCCGCCCTGGGCCATCGCCGCCCCGATCTTTTCGGCCAGGTCTTCCATGCGGAATTCCAGGGGCTCGTCGCGGCGGGGCTTCAGCTCGTTCATCACGTTGCCCGCCATGATCAGCGCCGCGTCGCCGCGCACTTCCTTCAGGGCGGATTCCAGCGGGGCGCGCAGGGTGCGCAGCGCCCAGGGCGATTCCTCGCCCGCCACCACCTGCAGCAGGTCGCGGCCTACCTCCAGCGGGTGGGGGGCGATGTCGGCGCACAGGAAGGTCAGCGGCAGGGTACGCAGGTCGGGCCGGGCCAGCCACAGGGCCAGCGGCAGGGTCAGCGGGCCGCTGCCCAGGTCGAGGATCAGCGGGCGTTCCAGCAGGGCGTCGCGGTCCACCAGGTCCAGCGAGGGCAGCAGCCGCCCCAGGCGCACCAGGTTCCACGGCATGAAGTAGCGCAGATAGGCGGAAAGCAGGCGCGGGGCCGCCCAGTACGGCTCGGAAAGCGCGCCGCGTTCGCTGGTGAGCATTTGCGACAGGTCGCGGATGGCCATGGGCAGGTCGCGGCGGTGCGCGGTGCGCAGCGGGGCCACGGTGTCCAGCGCGGTGGGCAGTGATTCCAGGCGCTGCCGGTATTCCGGCGACAGGGCGGTGAAAAGATGGTGCATGCGGGGTCCGTTGGTTGGGTGTCGGCGTGGCCGACGATGCATGGGCTGCCGGGCGTGGGGCGGAGGGCCGCCGGGCGCGGGGCCGGTGTCGCCGTGCCCTGGATGGTGATGCGGGCGCGGTGCGGGCGGCTGCTGACGGTGCGCGGCCCGTGTCATGGAATCAATACGCTTGGGGCGACCGGGACGACCGGGACGCGTGGTCGCGCAAGGTGCTCGGGGGGCGCGTGGCTGCCCGGAGCTTCCGGCGTTCAGGTGTCGATCATGGTCCCGGAAGTTCCGGGGTCGCCGTCCGGGTCGCCTTGCCCGTGCCGTTCGGCGGAGTGCAGGCCCCCGCAGGGCGGAGGCGGTGCAGGGCGGCGGCGGGCCCGCGTTTCGGGCAATCTTGCGTCATGCGGCGCGCCCGTGGGCACACGGCGGTCAACCCAGGCGCATGTGGCGCACGAAGGCATGCGCGAAGCCTGTGGCGGCGGTCAGGTCCACCACGCGGCAACCGGCGCGCCAGGCGACGATGCGGCCGCGCAGTTCCGGGTGGAGCAGCAGCAGTTCCGCCCCGCGCAGTGAGGCGTTGCCGATGGCCCGCGCGCGGCTGGCCACCCCGGCGGGCAGGAATCCCAGTGTTTCGAGGTCTTCGGGGCGGGCGTGTTCGCCCAGCGCCCCGGCAAGGTACACGGCGTCCAGCGCCGTTCCGGGCATGCCGGCTTCCGCCAGCAGTCGTTCGTAGGCAAGGGAGAAGGCGGCCTTCACCTTCAGCACTTCTTCTACGTCGCCCGCCGAAAGATGCAAGCCCCCAGGCAGGGGCAGACGCCGTTCGCCGCGCACCATGACCAGCGATGCGGCCAGACGGCGCGCCAGCGGGGAATGCGGTTCCATCACGAAGCGGCCGTCTTCGTCAAGCAGCCCGGCGCGCAACAGCACCTTGAGCAGCGAAATATACCCCGTGCCGCACAGGTGGGTGGGGGCGGCGGGCGTGCCGTCGTCGTGGGGCAGGACGGTAGGCGCGAGGCCCGTGGGCCCCAGGGTGAACGCGGCCACGGCACCCGGCTGGGCCACCCCGCCGCAGGACAGGCCGATGCCTTCCAGCGCGGGGCCCAGGGCCACGCTAGTCACCAGCGCGCTTTCCGGGCCGGTGGCCAGCACGAATTCGCCGTTGGTGCCCAGGTCCGCCAGCAGGAAGGGGAAGCGGGGCGGGGATGCGGCCAGCGGGGCAAGGGGGGCGGAATCGCCGGGTGCGGCCGCCAGCCCGCCGTACAGCAGGGCCGCCATGCCCGCCGCCACGTCGCCACCCACGAAGGGCGCGGGTTGAGGGGGAATCCACACGTCGGGCACGGCCGCCAGCAGCGGCGGCTCCGGCAGGGTTTCCGCCGTGCCGCCCGCGTAGTCCAGCCGGTAGGGGGCGGTGGCTAGGCCGGACACCCCGCGCCCCAGCAGGATGGCGGTCATGGCCGTGTTGCCCGCCACGCACAGCCCGCGCACCGGGCCGGGCAGCCCGGCGGCGATGCGGCCCACGGCCGCCAGGGCCAGGCGGCGCAGGGTCGCGAGCCCGGCGGGGGACGAGGCCACGGCCAGGCGCGACATGACCTCGCTGCCCGCGCCCATCTGGGGGTTCAGCTCCGCGCCGTGGGCCACGCGGCGTCCGTCGGGCGCAAGGGCAGACCAGTGCAGGGTGGTGGTGCCGAGGTCGATGGCGAGGAGCAGCGGCGTGGATACTTCCGGGGCGTCCCCCGGGGCGTGCTCCATGGGCGCGTCCACCACCCGCGTGCGGCGCGGGGCCGCCCCCGCGGGCAGGGTGAAGGCGATGTCGCAGGCCCCGGCGTCCGCATCGTGCGGGCCACCTGGTTCACTCGGGCCGTGCGCCGAATCGGGCAGGCCGGACTGAATGAGCGGGGTGGGCGGCGCGTGACGGCACAGCAGCCGCCAGCCATCGGCCAGTTCCGTTTCGGAAAAATGGGCCGTGTCCGCCGCATGGGGCGCGGGCGCGCCACGGGTGAAGCGCGCGGCGCACCGCCCGCAGCGGCCAAGGCCGGAGCACAGCGCTGGCGGGTCCACCTGGCCGCTCATCCACACCAGGCGGGCCAGGGTGTCCGCCGGGCCAGCCCCCTGGCTGGACGCAGATGCCGGAACCGCCGCGCCTCCGGAGGTTTCGGACGAGGCCGCATCGCCGTCCGCCGGGGCGGCGGGCAGGGGCAGACGCAGCGTGCGGCCGTCCGGCAGGGTAACCGCCGCCGCCCCGCGAGGGACGCGGGCTGGCGGCTCAGGCGGCGTGGATGGTGAAGACGGGAGGGACATCACGACTCCTTGGACGGTTCCTTGCCTGCAACTGCCCCAAGACGCTGCATATGGCAAGGGGCGACGCTTCGCTCGCAACCGGGCCGGGGCAGGCCGTGCCGGGTGATGTGGGGGCGATGGCGGCGCGTTGCGGGATGGCATTGCACATTCGATAATCGTCCTGTAGATTTAGAAGAAAGAACAGGGTTGACGAAAGGGGCTTCGCGCATGGAAATCGTGCTTGGCGCGGTGATTGGTTTCTTGCTGCTCGTGATGGTGCTGGTTTCCACCCAGCGCTCCAACGCCGCGCACGAGGAACGGCTGCGCGACCTGCATTCCCGGCGGCGCGCGGTGGCCCTGGACCTGCGCAAGCTGCAGGAGAACATCCAGCAGCTCAAGATCGTCGAGCATGAACTGCGTCGCAGGCTGGCCGAGGCGGACGAGCGGGCCAGCCGCGAAATGGAAGTGCGCAAGGACCGCGAGGCGCGCCAGCAGGCCAGCCAGTTCGGCAGCATCCTCGATGCGCTGCTGCACGAACGGCTGCTGTCCGCCGAGCAGCTCGGCAAGGCCCGCAGCTACCGCGACCAGTCCAAGTCTGCCTATCCGCTCATCGAAATCGTGAGCATGCTCGGATACGTGAAGGCCGACGTGGTGCACCGGATGCGCCAGCGCTACCCCAACCTTTCCGACGAGTAAGGGACCGCCCGCTGGGGCTGGTTCGCATTCCGCAGCGCGGCCGTATCCGGTCCGTTTTTCCGTGCCGCATCCAGCCGCGCCGGATTGGCGTTCATCTTGCAGAGAAATGCGGCGACGGCAGGATTCTCCCGGTGCGCACTGCCCCCGGCGGCATGCGGGCAGGCGTGTGGCGGACTTCGGCCGACGCCCGGCAGGTTCTTCCCCGCGTGCCGTTGCCCGCGCCGCTTGACCCGGCCCGCCGTCACTGCCACTATCCGGCCATTCAGCGCCCCATGCGCGAGGAGCCCGCACCACCATGAACAAGATTCTGGCGCAGGACGAGGTCGATGCACTGCTTCGCGGCCTTTCCGGCGGCGAAATAGAAAGCGAATCCGACATACCCGAGGACGATTCGGGCATTGTCCCGTTCGACCTCGCCAATCAGGACCGCATCATTCGCGGCCGCATGCCGGTTCTTGAAATCGTCAACGACCGGTTCGCGCGGCTGTGCACCAATGCGCTGTCCAACACCGTGCGCAAGCGGGTGGAGCTGAACCCCATCTCCATCGACATGACCAAGTTCGGCGATTTCATGCGCTCGCTGCCGGTGCCCACCAGCATCAACATCTTCAAGATGGAGCCGCTGCGCGGCAACGCCATCATCGTGGTCGACTCGCGCCTGGTCTTCGCCCTGGTGGAGAATTTCTTCGGCGGCGCGGGCAGCCAGCCCAAGATCGAGGGCCGCGAATTCACGCGCATCGAACAGGCCATCGTGGACCGGGTGATCAAGATCGCCCTCGACAACATGGAAGAGTCGTGGCGGCCGGTGCACGACGTGAGCCTGGAACTGGTGCGCTCCGAGATCAACCCGCAGTTCGCGGCCATCGTGCCGCCCAGCGACGTGGTGGTGGTGATCACCTTCGAGGTGGAGCTGGAAACGGCCATCGGCTCGCTGGTCATCTGCCTGCCCTACGCCACCATCGAACCCATCCGCTCCAAGCTGCACGCCAGCTTTCAGACCGAACGCCTGGAAGTGGACCACGCCTGGGTCTCGCGCCTGAAGGAACGGCTGCTGGAAACCCCGGTGAACATGAAGGTGCGCTTCGGTGAAACCAAGATTTCCGGCAACCAGCTGTTGCGGTTGCAGGTGGGCGACGTGCTGCTGCTGGACACGGACACCGACGACCTGCTGGAATGCACCGTGGAAGGCGTGACCAAGTTCTGGGGCATTTCCGGCACGGTGAAGGCCAACAAGGCCTTCCAGATCATCAAGGAAGAAGAGCCGCGTTACACCTGATGCGCGGCTGTTCCCGCACGCATGTACGAACGGCGCGCCCCATGGGGTGCGCCGTTTTTCGTGGCGTGGCGGGCATGGCGCAAAAAAAGGCGGCTCGGAAGGGCGGCTCGGAAGGAAAGGCGGGAAGGTGGCGCGGGGCGGATGCGACGCGGGGTGTCGCGGCGGGCCGGGGCGGTCGGGCGCCTGTGGGATGCGGGCTTCGCGACATGCGGCGGGGCGCGTGCCGCCTGCTGGTCAGTAGTGCACGCGGGTCAGGGTCAGGCCTGGCGCGGGCGCTGTGGGCGGGGCCGCCGTGCGGTCGCGGGCGGCCATGACGGCGGGCACGTCGCCGGGGTGCAGCTTGCCGCGCCCCACGGCCACCAGCAGGCCCATCATGTTGCGGACCATCTGCTTCAGAAAGCCGTCGGCCTCGAAGTCCCAGGCGATGACGCGGGCGCATTCCGGCTGGGCGTCTTCCGCCGTGAGCGGGCCGCTGACCGTCGCAAAGGGGCTTTCGTTTGCAGCGCCCACTGCCTGCCACGGCAGCGCGCCCGGGGCGGGCAGCATTTCGCCCTCGTGGCGGCGGGACACCGTGGTCACGGTGCGCACGGTGGTGGCGATGTCCGTGCCGGTGTTCTGGAAGCTGGCGAAGTCGTGCCTGCCGATCAGGTGCGCGGCGGCCTCGTCCATGGCGGCGAGGTCCAGCGGTCCGGTGGCCCAGACGAAGGGGGCCAGCCGGGGGGGCACCCAGCGTCGGGTGGGCCAGAGGCGGTAGGTGTAGGTCTTGCCGCGCGCGCTGAACCGGGCGTGAAAGTCTTCGGGCACGCGGGCCACGGCGGCAACGGCGATGTCGTCGGGCAGCCCGGCGTTGAAGGCGCGCTGCCAATCCATGTCCGCCTTGTGCTCGGGCACGTCCATGTGGGCCACCTGCGCCTCGGCGTGCACGCCCGAATCGGTGCGCCCCGCGCCGTGCAGGCGCACCGGCGCGCCCACGATGCGCTCGGCGATGCGCTCCAGTTCGCCCTGCACGGTGCGCGGCCGGGGCCGGTCGTTGCGGGCCTGGATCTGCCACCCGGCCAGGTGGGTGCCCACGTAGGACACGGTAAGGGCAAGCCGGGCCATGGGCTATTCGAGGGGCAGCTGCATGCGGGTGAGCGCCTCGGACAGTTTGGCGGCCTTTTCCGCCTGCACGAAGGTGAGGATTTCGCCCGCCTGGCGGCCGCGCATGCCCGCCAGAATCCTGACGGCGATCTTCTCGTCCAGCGTCTCCAGCACGGCCGCCGCCTGCTTGGCCTTCATGTTGGTGTACACGTCCACCAGGTGGCGCAGCTTTTCGTCCTTCATGCCCTGGGCGTCCTTGAGCATGATCTTGATGCGCGCCTCCAGGTCCTGCATCTGGGCCAGCTTGGCGTCGATCTGCTGCTCGAGGCTTTTCAGTTCCTGCTCGCGGCGGTTCAGGTCTTCCTGGCGGCGGTTCAGATCGTCGCGGTTGAGCAAGCCGTTCTGGCCGCCTGCGGCGGCCCCCGCAACGCCGCCCGTGGGAGGGGCGGTGGATGCGGCGGATGCGGCGGGGGACGTAGCAGGGGAAGGGGCAGGCTGGGCTTCGGCTGCCCAGGCCGTGCCGTCGCGGTGCATGCGGCCGCGCGCGTCGGTGACGGCGGGGGAAGGCGATGCGGCGGGGACGACGGAAGAATCGGGGGAAGCGGCGGCAAGAGTGGAGGCCACCCCGGTTGCGCTGGCGATGTCCGCCGCCAGCGGCAGATCCAGCCCGCTGCCGGGCTGGGCGGCAGCCCTGGCGCCGGGTGCCGGCGCAACGGCGGTGGCCACCACGGCGGGTGCGCCGCCCGTGGCGAACGGCCACGGCTGTTCCAGGGCAAAGGCCACCAGCAGGGCCACCTTGATGGCGGCGGCGGTGAGCAGCCAGCGGCAGAGCCTAGAAAGACGGAGGCTCGAAGCGAAGCGTTGCGGTTTCGTCATAGGTGCGCTGTTCGCGGAGGAGTTCTTCGTGCGCATGGCGGGCCGCCTGTTTGTCCTTGAGCTTTTCCAACAACTTGCGTTCCTGCGATTTCTTCACCAGTTCCGCGCGGGCCTGTTCCCTCTGCTGGGCCAGCATGCGCAGGCGCAGTTCGGCATGGGTCAGGTCTTCGCGCAGGCCGCGCAGAAAGTTGCGTTGCAGCCAGAGTTCATCGCGCGAGAGGCGCGCGTCTTCGTACAGTTTCCGCTCCGCCTCGGCAATGGCCGCGCGCACCGCCTCCACCTGGCGCTGCTGCGCCTCGTGGGCGGCCTTGGCGCGGGCGAAGGCCAGTTTGGCCTGCTCTTCCAACTGTTCCCGGTAGTCGAGAACCTGTTGCAGACGGAAACGGAACGGGGGCATGAGGCATCCTTTTGCGGCGTTGCGGGGCCAGCGGCGTCGGAATGTTGCCGCGCCGGACCCTTCGGCCCGAAGGATAGCAAATACCGGGCCGGATGCGCCCTGCCATACGGGAATCCGTGCTCCTTGGTCCCGCCATCCTGTGGTTCGGTTGCCGGGGCAGGACGCCGGTACTCCGTGCGCTCAGGCCAGCACGGCCCCCAGCAGCCCGGACAATTCGCCCAGAATGATGCACGCCCCCAGGAAGTCGCCGTTCAGGCCGCCCTCGCGCCGGGCCAGCGCGGCCAGCCAGGCCACGGCCGCACCGCAGGGCAGGGCGGCGGCCAGCACGGCGGGCGGACCGGCCAGGGCCACGCCAGTGGCGGCGGCCACCCCCGCGCAGAACAGCACGGTCATGTGGGTGGCCCCGGCCGAGGTCAGGCGGCCCAGCGTGGACCGCGAGCCCGGCGGCACGCAGGCGGCCAGCACCACGCAGGCGGCGCGACCAAGCACGGGCGCCCACACCAGGGCCCAGCCCCGGTTCATGGCCAGGACTTCATGGGCCAGCAGCACCTGTCCCAGTACCCCGAACACCAGCCCCAGCACCCCGAACGCCCCGATGCGGCTGTCCTTCAGGATGTCCCAGAACCGGTCGCCCGTGGCGGAACTGCCCCAGGCGTCCATGAGATCGGCCCAGCCGTCCCAGTGCAGGCCGCGCGTGGCCCACAGCATGAGGGTCGCGTAGCCCAGCGCCTGGATCCATGGATGGTTTTCGAGCAGGCCCAGCAGGAACGGCCCCGCGCACACGAGGCCCGCCAGCAGGCCCACCAGCGGGTAATGGGCCACCCCGGCGGCCATTTCCGCGTCGGTGGCGGCACGGGCCGGGGCGAGGCGGGTCAGGAAGCCCGTGGACAGCGCAAAGGCACGCCACTGGGCGGCAAGCAGCGGGGCCAGTTTCACCGGCAGTCCTCCAGCAGCACCTGCACGCCCGGTTTCAGCCAATGGCGGTCGGCGGCCGAGGCCTTGTCCGCCGCCAGTTCCAGGTAGCCCTGGCTGCCCGCCACCAGCCCGGTGCGTCCGGCGGGAATGTCGGCGTACGTGGCGGCGCGGGCGATGTCGATCAGGGTGCCGTCGGGCAGGTGCAGGCGGCAGGCGGCCAGCCAGTCCCACTCGCGCAGGGAAAGGTTGAGCACCACGTTGCCGAAGCGGTCCACGTGCAGCACGGCGGCGTGCACGCCCTCGGCCTCTCGCCGGGGCACGGCCCACGCCGGGCGCGATAGGTCCGTGGGCAGCACCGGGTCGCCGAAGGCGGCAAGGGATTCTCCACCGGCCAGGCGTGCTGCCAGGGGGGCCAGCACGTCGCGCCCGTGGAAGGTTGCACTTTGCGCCTCCGGCAGACGGGCCGGGTCCAGTCTGCGCAGCACGGCGTCGGGCCGGGCCTCTGCCGCAAGGTGCAGCAGCCCGTTGTCCGGGGCCAGCATCACCTGGCCGCCCGTCTCCATGGACACGAGGCCGCGCGGCGTGCCCACGCCGGGGTCCACCACGCAGATGAAGATGGCCCCAGGCGGAAAGTGCGTATGGCTGGCCGCCAGGAAGAACGCGGCGGTCTCCACCCGGTGGGGCGGCACGCCGTGCGAGATGTCGATGACCGGCACGGCCGGGGCCAACCGGTGCAGCACCCCCTTGAGCTGGCCCACGTAGGGGTCGTCCAGCCCGAAATCCGTCAGCAGGGCAAAGCAGCGGGACTGCACGCGGGGCTTGGCCGACGCGGCGGATGGGCAGGCCGATGCGGTCGGGCGGTGGGTTGGGTCCATGGGCGCTCCGTGGTTGTGGAGGGGGCGGGACTGTCCGTGCGCGGCGCGGGAACCGACGCGATATCGGGGCGCGATATCGGGGCGCCGTAGCGGGGCACGCCCGACGGGCGGCATGGTTGTACCCTAGCGCGGGCGCGGCACGACCACAAGCGGGGAGCCCGCGCGTACGCCGGAGATCGCGGTCACCCGTGGTGCTCCGTTTCTGCGGCGGCCACCACGAACCGGGAACCCCGCCTTTCGGCGGTGTCAGCTCCATAACCATGGAACCCGCCTAAAGGCGGGTTCCATGGCGCAGCGGTGAGGGGCTGCGGAGCGTGAGCGGCGCGCGGGCGCGGATGCGTCAGCGGTTGGCGCGGTCGAAGGTGATGTTGAACGACAGCGCGTAGAGGTGGTGGAAGAAGTCCACGTATTCCACGAACACGTCGTCCGGCACCGTGATGCGCGCGGGCGCGAAATTGAGGATGCCCTTGATGCCCGCGTCCACCAGATGGTTGGCGGCGCGCTGGGCGCGTTCCGGCGGGGTGGTGATGATGCCGATCTCAACGTCGAGGTCGGCCACCTTTTCCTTCAGCCGCTTGGTGCACACCACCTCAAGCCCGGAGACTTCCTCGCCGATTTTGAAGGGGTCGCAGTCGAAGGCACCCACGATGTGGAAGCCGCGCAGCTTGAATTCCTTGTGGTTCAGCAGTGCGCGCCCAAGGTTGCCTACCCCGACGAGCACGGTGCGCCATTCGCGGTTCACCCCGAGCACGCTGGTGATCGATTCGATGAGGCTCTTGACGTAATACCCCACGCCGCGCACGCCGAATTCGCCGAAGTAGGCGAGGTCCTTGCGGATTTGCGAGGCATTGACGTTGCACGCCTTGGCCAGCGGTTCGGAGGATATGACGTCTGTTCCTTCGCGCAGCAGGTTTTCCAGCACCTGCACGTATACGGCAAGGCGCTGGATGGTGGCGCGGGGAATGTGTTCACTCTTGGGGGTCTGCATGGCTTGGTTCGTCTCTCGTTTGGCGGATGTCGTACGGCGAGCCGCCATAATGCTGAAAAAGGAGGCCGTTTGCAACGGCCTCCTTTCGTACAGTCGAATCGAGGCTCGCGAACTAGCCCACGAAGGGGTTGGCGACGAGCAGGATCAGGTTCACGACGAGCGCGTAGATGGCGAGGGATTCGATGAAGGCCAGGCCCAGGATCAGGGTAACCATGATCTTGCCGCCCGCTTCGGGGTTGCGCGCGGTGCCTTCGCAGGCAGCCTTGAGGCCCATGCCCTGGCCGAGGCCGCAACCGGCGGCGGCAATGGCCATGCCGATGGCGGCGGCGAGGCAGGTCAGGCCCAGCGCGCCGGCGTCCATCTTGCCGTCGGCGGCGAAGGCAAGGGCGGCGAAGGACATCAGGGCCACGGTGTTCAGGGCGATCATCAGAAACTTGCGCATGACAAACTCCTCAGTGCGTATGGTTGTTTTGGTCGGTTGACCATTCCCTTCGGATGTAGCGGGCGTGCACGCCCTTCGGAACTAGTGGGCGTGCTCGAAAGCGCCCTTCAGGTAGATCATCGTCAGCATGAAGAAGATGAACGACTGAAGAACCTTGCCCAGCAGGAACAGGAAGTACACCGGAATGGTGCCTACGATGGGAGCCATCAGGAAGAACAGCACCATGACGATTTCTTCACCGCGGATGTTCCCGAACAGACGCAGCGTCAGCGAAAGCGGGCGCGCGGTGTGCGAGATGAGTTCCAGCGGCAGCATCAGCGGCGTGAGCCACCACATGGGACCCATGAAATGCTTGATGTAGCCCGGGCCCCAGCGCTTGATGCCCTGGTAGTTGTAGTACAGGAACACGAAGACGGCCATGGCCGCGTTGGTGTTCACGTTGGCCGTGGGCGCGTCGCAGCCGGGGATGAGCCCCAGCAGGTTCTGGAAGAGGATGAACAGGAAGATGCCGCCCAGCAGGGGGAACACCTTGCGTCCATCCTCGCCGATGTTGGTGACCACGAAGTCTTCAAGACCCCCGATGATCACCTCGAAAACGTTCTGTATGCCGCCGGGCACCAGTTTCAGCCCGCCGCGGACCAGAAGGCCCAGGCTGAACAGGACGGCCATGGCACACCACGTGTAGAAGACATGCTTGAACTCGACGGTCGCTCCACCGATGGTCACCTGGTCCACTTGCAGCAGCGTGGACCAGAGTACCGGATGCGGCAATCCACCAGCCATTCCCTTACGCCTCCTTCACTTTTTGCCCTGCGCCCCTGGCTATTCCCCACGCGGCTATGCTGAGCACGCACGTGGACAGCCCCGCCAGAAGCGCCGAGACAGAGACATTTAGCCAAACGATCAGGCCGAAGAGGACCAGACCGGTAAGCAGCAGCCGACCGTAGAATCTGAACATGAGCCCGGCCGCCATGGCGCGCGTGTACGGCAGGAAGACGATGCCCTGCACGAACTTGGCCAAGGCGTAGAAATTGAAGGTCGATAGCGCGGCCCCCACGCCGAACCACAACCCCCAGTCCCAGAGAGGCGCGCACGCAACCCCGGCAAGCAAGGACGCCCCCGAAACCAGAATCTGGCAGCGCAGCAAGAGGCGGATTTCCGACGCGCGGAACCCCTTGTGCCACAACCATTCATCAGTCTTTCGGGCCAAACTTTTCAGCATCTTCCTTGTCCTGGGCCTTGAGCAGCCTCCGCGAGTCCAGCCAGACGTTCTTGAACCCGGCGACGATGCCGAGAATCAGGAACACCCCAGTGAGCCACGGCTTCGTTCCCAACCAACGATCAAGGTACCAGCCCATCGCAAGGCCCACCACCGTGGCCGACACCATGTGCAGGCCGATGACCCCGGCGGTTGAAATGGCGTCGAGGTATTTCTTGTCGTTGATTTTGAACCAATTATTGAAGAACATAGGCACCGTCCCTTGGCTGTCGCGCCCATGCAGAAACGAGCGGTTGCCGGGGGCACTTCGTGCAAACGTTCACAAGTCGGGTCGTGTCTATCACAGCGGGCGGTGGGCGTCAACGCGCCGGGGCGGAGTTCGTGAAAAAATTCCCCACCGAAGTGCCGGACATGCTTGCTGATTGCATGAACAATTCAACGGCGGATGCGGGCCCACGCGGGCCTCGCGGCCGCGCCGGAGGGGCCATGCGCCACAAGGACAGGGAAGTGACCGATGCGGAGGCGATCTGGGCTGCGGTGGCCGCCAGCCCGTGGATGACCATGGCGCTGTGCGACGGCGACGAGCCCTACGCGGTGCCGCTGTCATTCGGCGTGGCGGACGGGGCCATCTATTTCCATTCCTCGCGCAAGGGGCACAAGGTGGAACTGTTGCGGCGCGGCGGCACGGCCTGCTGTTCGTTCGTGCCCTACGCCGAGGTGGTCAAGCCCGAGGACGGTGCGGGGTGCAAGTATTCCATGCGCTTCATGAGCGTGCTGGCCTGGGGGCGCCCCGAAGAACTGCACGACCCCGCCGCGGTGGCCGTGGCGGTGCGTGCCCTGCTGTCCGCCGTGCAGGCCCCGGATGCCCCGGTCAATGAGGAAGCGGTGGCCAAGACTGCCTTTTTCCGGCTGGTGCCGGACCGGATGACCGCCTCGCGCCACGCATAGTGCCGGAGGTATCCCCAGGGTGACGCGGCGCGGTGCCGCAGGGCCCGGTTGGGCCTGCGGCTCGAAGGCGTGCGAAACCATTCATGAAGGCTGGACTGTTCGATTGTAACGCGATACCAATGCGCAACACCGTATCGAATGTGCCGCCGTGCCGAATGTGCCGCCTTGCCGAATCGGCCGGAACCGACTCTGGGGGATGCCATGCGCCTGACCGTGCCTGCCGCTGCGTGCCGCCGCCTGTCCGACACTCTGTTCGCCCTCCTGCCGTTGCTCCTGCTTCTTCTGCCGCCCGCGCCGGCCCTGGCCGCCGAAGCGCGCAGCTACGTGGGCACCGACGCCTGCGCCCCCTGCCACGCCGACCAGCACGCCACCTTCCGCAAGTACGCCAAGAAATCCAAGTCGGCCCACAGCGTGAAGGTGATGGCGGCCAAGCTGACCCGCGAGGAAGTGCAAGGCTGCTATGCCTGCCACACCACCGGCTACGGCAAGCCGGGCGGGTTCGTCAGCTTCGAGTCCACCCCCCACTTGTCCGATGCGGGCTGCGAGGTCTGTCACGGCCCCGGTTCCGCCCATGTGGATTCGGGGGGCGACGTTTCGCTCATCGGCAAGCCCACCATGGAAGGTTGCGTGGTCTGCCACAACGAGCAGCGGGTGCGCAGCTTCAATTTCAAGCCGCTTTTGCATGGCGGCGCGCATTAGGGACTGTTTCAAAATAGTCCTTTCGCCCGTTGGCGTCCGACCCGAAGGGCGCGAAGCGTGGCCGTTGGGCGAGCTTGCGAGACCTACGGACATCGTGCGCAACGAGGTCAAACTTCGCCTGCCATAGCTTTGCTGTCCTTATCCGTAAGACTCGCGCTGCGCGCTCGCCTGACGGCTAAGGCTCGGTCGAATACGATAAGAGTACGCGCTGCGGTCCCTATCCGTAAGGTTTGCTTCGCTCACCTAACGGCTAGGGCACTCCCTCATGGCAGGCTCGTTTTCCTTGCCAACGAACGAAAATCCTTATTTAGAAACTGTCCCTAGGTTTCCCTTGTACTCCTACATGACGAAAAGCCCGCCGCACGGTACGACCATGCGGCGGGTTTTATTTTTCCGAGGCTTCCGCCGCCCGCGCGGGTGGCGTCCTCGCCTATTCCTCCACGCGGGTCAGCAGGGCCACGCACTCCACGTGGGGCGAATGGGGGAACAGGTCCACGGGACGGGCCTCTTGCAGCGCGTACCCGCGCGCGACGAACAGGGCCACGTCGCGGGCCATGGTGGCCGGGTTGCACGAAACGTAGACGATGCGCGCGGGCTTGTGGGCGGCCACGGCCTCCACCACGTCCTCGTGCAGGCCCGCGCGGGGCGGGTCCATGACCACCACGCGGGGGGATGCGCCCTCACCCGGCCGTTCGCGGCGCAGGCTGGTCCGCACGTCGCCGGAGACGAAGGAACAGTTCAGGATGTTGTTACGCGCGGCGTTGGCGCGGGCGTCGTTGACCGCCTCGGGCGTGATCTCGAAGCCGCGCACAGCCCCGGCCGCGCGGGCCAGGTGCAGGGCGATGGCCCCCACCCCGGAATAGAGGTCCCACACCGTGTCGTCGGGACCGGCGGCGGCCATGCGGCGCGCCTCGTCATACAGCAGGCCGGCCGCCGTGGTGTTGGTCTGGAAGAAGGAATCGGGCCCCAGCAGCAGGTCGTTGCCGCCAAGGCGTTCCACCAGCACGGCCTCGCCGTCCACGGCCAGCACCCGCTCGCCGTAGGCGATCTGCTCCGGATCCAGGCGCAGGGAATGCACCACGCCGGTCACCTCGGGGAAGCGGGCGCGCAGCTCCTCCGCCAGGCGGGACACGGCCTGCGCCGCGCCGGGGTGCCTGCCGGTGATGCACTGGACCATGCACTGGCGGCCCGGCCCGTCGCCTTCCATTGCTGCCTGCGGTGCGCCGGTCGCGGCGTCTCGCCCAAGTTCAGGTTCGCGTACCACCAGAAAGCGCCAGAACCCGTCCTGCCTGCCGTCGTCCCAGCCGGGCAGGCCGCTTTCGCGCGCAAGGTCGCGCACGGCGGCCACGATGGCGACCGTGAGCGGGGTCTGCAGATGGCATTCGGTGATGTCCACCACCGCGCGCGAGGCGCGGCGGCGCAGCCCCAGGTGCAACTGCCCGTCGCGGTCTTGGCTGAAGGCGAATTCCATCTTGTTGCGGAAGCCGCGCTCGGCGGGCGAGGCGAGGATGGGCAGCACGTTGGCGTCGCGCAGGCCGCCGATGCGGCCAAGGGCGTCGACCACGAAGCGTTCCTTCCAACGCAACTGCTCGGCGTAGGGCAGGTCTTGCCAGGCGCAGCCGCCGCAGTCGCCGAAATGGACGCAGAACGGGGCGCACTGCGCGGGCGATGGTTCGAGCACGGCATCCAGCGTGGCCTCGGCGAAGCGGCGCTTCACCGTGGTCAGCCTGGCGCGCACCCGCTGGCCGGGCAGGCCGCCCGCCACGAACACGACGCGGCCTTCGTGGCGGCACACGGCGCGGCCGCCCGCGGCAAGGCCGTCAACGGTCAGTTCCAGAAGGTCGCCGGGGCGCGGGGTGGTATCGGACATGATGTCTCCGGGGAAATGTTATGGATGTGGCGGCGGGGAAGGGCCGCGCGTTCGGGCAAGGCTGTTTCGGGCGGTCCGGGGTGGTACGGCGTGGTGTGGTGTCGTGTGGTGCGGATCGCCCGTTTGCCGGTACGTCGTTTCGTGGTTCGGCGGGGCAGGGATGATGCCCGCCGGGTTCAGGGGCTGACGCGGGTGCGGTCTCGTCTCCGTCCTTTCAGGGGCGGGGCCGGGCCATGTACAGCGCCACGGCGCTGGGCGCAAGTGCGCGCCGGGGTTGGCACTCCCGCTCCTTGTGCGGGAATTCACGATGCGCTTGACTTTTTTCGGAAAAGCGGCAACTAATCTGCGGACCTGGAGTGTTCACGTCAATCCCCGCCCGACGCCGTGGCGGCCGTGCTGCGCGGCCGCGTGTTGCCGCCGGGCCGCACAAGGAGTCCGGACATGCTGAACGAACTGATCGAAAGTGCGATGCATTCGAGCCCGCAGGGCTTCGTGGGCGTCAGCCTGATCGCCATCTACTTCTGTGTCATCGTGGCCACCGCCTTCTACCGCATCGGCAAGGGCGACCACATGCATCATTAGAAGGGATGCCCGGCGTGCCGGGGGATCCTTTGGCCGCGTGCCCTCCGTTTCGCACGGGGCATCGCGGCGCGTGCCGGTGCGCGCCATGCGCAGGCAGACACAAGTTTCCGGACAGGGCCGTCCCCATGGGGCGGCCCTGCTGCGTTCCGGCGGCGGCGCGCCCGTCACATCCGCAGGCGGTCCTCCAGGATGTCCATCAGGTAGCGACCGTAGTCGTTCTTCAGCATGGGGGCCGCCAGCTTGCGCAGCCCGTCGTCGCCGATGTAGCCCTTGCGCCAGGCGATCTCCTCGATGCAGGCGATCTTCAGCCCCTGGCGGTCCTGCACCGCGCGCACGAACGAGGCCGCCTGGTGCAGCGATTCGAAGGTGCCGGTATCCAGCCAGGCCACTCCGCGCCCCAGAAATTCCACCGACAGGTTGCCCTCGCGCAGGTACAGGTTGTTCAGGTCGGTGATTTCCAGTTCGCCGCGCGGCGAGGGGGTGAGCCGCGCGGCCAGTTCGGGGGCGCGTCCGTCATAGAAATAGAGCCCGGTCACGGCAAAGCGCGACTTGGGCGCGGCGGGCTTTTCCTCGATGCTGATGACTTTGCAGGCGCTGTCGAACTCCACCACGCCGTAGCGTTCTGGGTCGCGCACCTTGTAGCCGAACACGATGCCGCCGTGTTCCAGCCCGGCGCACTGCTCCAGCAGGGTGGACAGCCGGTCGCCGTAGAACAGGTTGTCGCCGAGAATCAGGCAGCTGGGTTCGCCGGCCAGAAAGTCGCGCGCCAGCAGGAAGGCCTGGGCCAGCCCTTCGGGGCGGGGTTGCTCGATGTAGGTGAACGAAAGGCCAAGCTGCGCGCCGTCGCCCAGCAGTTCGCGAAAGCGCGGCTGGTCCGCCGGGGTGGTGATGATGCATATCTCGCGGATGCCCGCCAGCATCAGCACCGACAGCGGGTAGTAGATCATGGGCTTGTCGTACACCGGCATGAGCTGCTTGGAGACGCCCATGGTGATGGGATAGAGCCGCGTGCCGGACCCCCCGGCGAGAATGATGCCTTTCATGCCGACCTCTCTGATGATGGTGCCGGGCGGGCCCGGCGGTGCGGCATGGTAGCCGGGACGGGCGGGGAAGGGAAGGGGGCGCGCCGGAATGGCGTGGTGGGCCGCCCCGGCCCGGCGGAACGGCATGGGCGGAAAAGGCGGCGCGCGGCGCCCGGTGATGAAGGTGATGGGGGAGATGAAGAAGGCCGCGTGCGCGGTGCGGCGCGCAAAAAAGAAGACGGCGTGCGCCGACAGGCCGGTAAAAAGAAGACGGCTTGCGCCGTCTGGTTCGTCCCCCGCGGGGAAGGTCTTTACTGGGTGTGCCCGCGTTTTTGGGTGGTCCGGGGGGAACAGCCTTGGGGGAGGGCCTTGGTGCGGGGTTCCCCCCGGACGCGAGACGAGACACACTCGAGAAGGGATATACCCCCGGAACCATGGGCCGTCTGTTAGAAATTTCGCGGCATGGGGGAGTGCTTGCGGGTGAACGTTTGCTTACCGGCAATATTCTTGGAAAAAGCGGAAAATCTAACGCGCGCGGGAGGGGCGGACACAAAACGGAAGGGGGAAATCCCGACCTTGCAGGCCAGGGGGCCGTGTGCTATCGACTTCGGCCCTTGTCCGCTGTCTGTTGTCTGCTGTTCGTGGACGCGTCTGGGTAAAGGGGCAAAGCGCCGCACCGCAGGGCAACGCCCCGGTCCGGCGGGAAAATTTCAGGCGGGCTCGCGCCGCGCCGCCGTCCGGAAGGTCCGGATGCGCGGATTTTTTCGATCATTGCCGGGGCTCGGCCGCACGGGATGCCATTCCGGGGTTGACTTCCTGCCCCGAATGAGGATAAGTCAGCCCTCTCTCGTCATGGAGGTTACAATGTACGCGATTATCGAAACGGGTGGCAAACAGTTCCGCGTCGAAGAAGGCGCCAAGATCTTCGTCGAGAAGCTCGAGGCCGAAGCCGGCAGCGAAATTGTCATCGATAAGGTTCTGATGCTGGGCGGCGGCGCGTTTTCCGTCGGCGCTCCCTATGTCGAAGGCGCGAAGGTCACCGCAGAGGTGGTCGAACACGGTCGCGGCGAAAAGCTCATCGTGTTCAAGAAGTGGCGCCGCAACGACTCCCGCAAGAAGCAGGGCCACCGCCAGGATTTCACGGCCCTGAAGATCAAGGCCATTCAGGCCTAGCGCCAAGGAGAACACGTCATGGCACATAAGAAAGCAGGCGGCAGCTCCCGCAACGGTCGCGACAGCGCCGGACAACGCCGCGGCGTGAAGTGCTTCGGCGGCCAGCAGGTCCTTGCCGGCAACATCCTTGTTCGCCAGCTGGGCACCCGCGTGCATCCCGGCGACAACGTGGGCATGGGCAGGGACTACACCCTGTTCGCCACCGTCGAGGGCACCGTGAAGTACGAAAAGTACACCCGCAAGAAGAAAGTCCAGACCCGCGTGCACGTGGTGCCCGCCCAGGCGTAAGCCCGGCCGCACATACACGTCCACGGCTTGCATTTCCGGGGCGGAAGTCGCATTGCGGTCTTCCGCCCCTTTCGTGTTTGCCCCGCGCTTTTGCCCTCGTCTTTCGGGGGCCTGGCCGGGCAACGGGCCTGACGGGGCGCCTTGCGCCTCCACGGCTTCGTACCCCTCGCATATCCACAGCACATCCAAGGCAGGCTCCATCATGCGCTTCGTCGACGAAGCCACCATCACGGTTCGCGCGGGCAACGGCGGCAACGGCTGCGTTTCGTTCCGTCGCGAAAAGTTCGTGCCGCGCGGCGGCCCCGACGGGGGCGACGGCGGCGACGGCGGCAGCGTCATCCTGCGCGCCTCTTCGCGGCTGCTTTCGCTCTACGACTTTCGTTTGCAGCGCGTGTACGAGGCGCAGAACGGGCAGGGCGGCATGGGCAGCCAGTGCCACGGCCGCAAGGGGGACGACCTGACGGTGGAGTTGCCCGTGGGCACCCAGATCTATCAGGTGACCGACGACGGTGAAACCCTGCTGGCCGACCTTTCCGACCCGGAAGTGGCCTTTGTCGTGGCCCAGGGCGGGCGTGGCGGCAAGGGCAACGAGCACTTCAAGTCGTCCACCAACCGCGCCCCGCGTTTCGCCCAGAAGGGCGAGGCGGGCGTGGAGCTTTCGCTGCGCCTGGAACTGAAGATTCTGGCCGACGCGGGGCTGCTGGGCCTGCCCAACGCGGGCAAGTCCACGTTCATTTCCAAGGTGTCGGCGGCGCGGCCCAAGATCGCGGCCTACCCCTTCACCACGCTGACCCCGAACCTTGGCGTGATGATCGACGAGGTCGACGCCGAGCAGCGCCTGGTCATCGCGGACATTCCCGGCCTCATCGAGGGCGCGCACACCGGGCAGGGTCTTGGCCACCGCTTCCTGAAGCACGTGGAGCGCACCCGGTTCCTGGTGCACATCCTGAGTGTGGAAGATGTCTCACTCGATAGCCCGGACGGCCCATGGAGCGGCTTCGACCTCATCAACGAGGAACTGGTGCGTTTCGACGCCGACCTTGGCCAGCGCGTGCAGTTGCAAGTGGTGAACAAGATCGACCTGCGCACCCCCGAAGAAGTGCAGGCCCTGCGCGAACGCGCCGCCGCCGACGGGCGCGCCATATTCTTCATGTCCGCGCTCACCGGCGAGGGCGTGGAGGAAGTGGTGGCCGAAATGTGGCGCATGCGCGACGCGCTGGACAACCACGAGGCCCTGGTGCGCCTGCGCGAGACCGAGGAATTCGACGAGGAAGAAAGCGACATCGAGGTGATCTGGGTGCGCGAATAGGCCCGGCGCAAGCCGGCCGCGCACCCGCATCCCAACGGAGCGACGGCATGTCCACACGGAATCAGGCGGAGCGGAATCAGGCGGCTGCGGGGGCTGACGGCTGGCGCGCCGAGCGGCGCGCGGCCCTGGCCGAGGCGCGCTGCATCGTGGTCAAGGTGGGCAGCGCCGTGCTGACCACCGGCGAAGGTCTGGACCTTGCCATGGTGGAATCGCTGGCCGACCAGCTTTCCGCCCTGCAGGAAGGCGGGCGGCGCGTGGTGCTGGTTTCGTCCGGCGCGGTGGCGGCCGGGCGCGGCGTGCTGCGCAGCCGCTGCGAGATTTCGGGCATGCCCCACAGGCAGGCGGCGTCGGCCATCGGGCAGAGCCGCCTGATGCATTATTACGACGAGGCCTTCGCCCGGCGCGGGCGCATTTCGGCCCAGGTGCTGCTGACCCGCGACGACCTCAAGAGCCGCAACCGCTTTCTCAACGCCCGCAACACCTTCGGCGCGCTGCTCGACTGGGGGGCCATCCCCGTGGTCAACGAGAACGACACCGTGGCCGTGCACGACCTGAAGTTCGGCGACAACGACTGCCTGGCCAGCCTGCTGCTGAACATCGTGGAGGCCGACCTGTTCGTGAACCTGACCTCGGCGGGCGGCGTTTTTGCGGAAAACCCGCAGGACAACCCGGACGCCTGCGTCATGGACTGCATCGACGACGTGCACGGGCTGGACCTGGACGGGCTGTGCGGCGGCAAGACCTCGGTGGGCACCGGAGGCATGTATTCCAAGCTGCTGTCCGCGCGGCGCGCCGCGCAGATCGGCGTGCCCACGCTCATCGTGCCCGGCCGCGAGCCGGGCGTGCTGGCCCGCGTCTTTGCCGGTGAAGAGATCGGCACCTGGGTGCGCGCCGACGCCAAGACGGTTTCGCGCCGCAAGTACTGGCTGGCCTACCAATCCGACCCGGCAGGCACGGTGACCGTGGACGAGGGCGCGGCCCGCGCCCTGTTGCAGGGCGGCAAGAGCCTGCTGCCCGGCGGGGTGTGCGCGGTGGAAGGGGGCTTCGGCTCCGGCGCGTTGGTGCGCGTGGCCGCGCAGGACGGCACGGTCATCGGGGTGGGGCTTTCCAACTACGCGGCGGCCGAGCTCAAGCGCATCATGGGCCACAAGCGGCACGAGGTGGCGGCCATCCTGGGGGATGCGCACTATCCGGAAGTGATCCATCGCGATAACTTGCTGCTGGACGCCGTGGTGTAGTCGCGAGGTCTTTTCCTCTGAATGGGGAGATGTTTTTCCCTGTTTGCCGCGCGGGCTTTGCGGCGCGGCTGGCTGGTGCGGGGAGGCTGCAAGGAATTACGGTTTTTTGCGCCGGGCAAGGAGGATTTGGCTTTTTGCGCGGAGCGTACTGATGTACGTGAGCATAAAAAGCCAAATCTGACGCAGCCCGGCGCAAAAAGACGGATTCCGCGAGCAGCATGCCCGCGTCACACTCCGCCTGCCGCACATCGCAAAAACGAATTCTGCTCTCGATCACCCGCTTCGCGCGAGGATTTCACCACACCGTTTCGCCGTACAGGATGGAACCCCGCATGACCATACACGCACCGCACGCCACGCCCCCCTGCATCCTGACCATCGCCGGGTCCGATTCCGGCGGCGGCGCGGGCATCCAGGCCGACCTGAAGGCCATGACCGTGCTCGGCGGCTTCGGCATGAGCGTCATCACCGCGCTCACGGCCCAGAACGGCCTTGGCGTCACCGGCATCCACGCCCCGGACGCCGAGTTCGTGGCCTTGCAGCTGACCACCGTGCTCGACGGCTTTCCCGTGGCCGGGGCCAAGACGGGCATGCTGTTTTCCGCCTCCATCATAGAGGCCGTGGCAAAAGTGCTGGACGCGCGCAAGAATTTTCCGCTGGTGGTGGACCCGGTGTCGGTGAGCCAGAGCGGCCACCGCCTGTTGCGCGAGGACGCCGTGGATGCCCTGGTGCGGCGCATGTTGCCCTTGGCCGACCTGCTGACCCCCAACCGCCCCGAGGCCGAGATGCTGGCCGGGATGGACATCGCCACCGAGGTCGACGCGCGGGAGGCCGTGCGCCGCATCCTGTCCATGGGGCCGAAGGCGGTGCTGCTGAAGGGCGGACACTTCGAGGGCAGCGGCGACCTGGTGGACTGGCTGGGCCTGCCGCCCGCGCCCGGCGGCACGGGCGAGCCGGACATCATTCCCCTCACCCAGCCCCGCGTGGACACCCCCAACAACCACGGCACCGGCTGCACCCTGTCCGCCGCCATCGCCACCTGCCTCGGGCTGGGGCTGGAGCTGCGCCCGGCGGTGGAGCGCGCCCAGCGTTACCTGAACCTGTGCCTGCGCGAAAGCTACACCCCTGGCAAGGGCTTCGGGCCGCCCAACCACGCCGCGCCCGCCACGCTGCGCGAATTCTAGTCCCCGCGGCGTGTTCCTCTTTTCCGCATGACGCACAGGGCCGCCCCACGGGGTGGCCCTGTGCGTTTTTCCTTCCGTCGTGCAGCACCCGCCCCCCTGCATGCAGCCGGTGAGTTGGCGGTCCACTGTCAGCCAGCCCGGCCAACTCGCGCCCGCCATGCCGACTTGGAAATATCACGGACCTGGGGTAGGCTTCGCCCCGGTGCGGTTTTCCTGCCCGGAACGCCCGACGACACACCCGGCGTTCCGCGGCGCTTCCCGCCTTGCGCCTGCCGTTGTCCTTCCCGGCATTCTTCCGGGGGGTCTCGGATCACGGCGTTTCACCGGCGTTACCCCGAACGCGATCACAGGACGACGCATGACTCCCCCCTTGCCCACGTTCCACGCCCCCGCAGAGCGCTCGGCCGACGCCGACCTGCTGCGCCAGGCCGGACTGTTCCGCGATCCCACGCTGGTCAGCCTGCTCGACTCGGTGACGGACATCGTGCTGATCCTGAACCGGCACCGCCAGATCGTCTTCGTCAACCGCAACTTGCTGGAGCTGCTGTCGCTCTCCGACGGGGCCGATCTGCTTGGGCTGCGGCCGGGCGAACTGTTCCACTGCGAGAACGCCTGCGAAGGCCCCGGCGGCTGCGGCACGGCCGACGGCTGCCGCGAATGCGGCGCGGTGAAGGCGGTGCTGTGCGCCCTTGGCGACGAGCGCAGGGTGGAGGAATGCCGCATCACCCAGCGCAAGGGCGACGACGTGCTGGCCTACGACCTGAAGGTCTGCGCCACCCCCTTCGACCGCGACGGCGAGCGGTTCGTCATCTTCGCCATTAACGACATCAGCCACGAAAAGCGGCGGCGCGCGCTGGAACGCATCTTCTTCCACGACATCCTGAACACGGCGGGCGGCCTGCGCAACCTGGCCCAGATGATCCTGGAAGAGGTGCCCCTGGACCTGCGCGGCGACACCATGCTGCTGCACCGCTTCTCCAACGCGCTGGTGGAAGAGATCGTGACCCAGAAGCTGCTGCTGGCCGCGGAAACCGACGAGTTGCCCGTGGACCCGCAGCCCGTGGACGGGGCCGGGGTGCTGCGCGACGTGGCCAACCTGTACGCCGGGCATGAAACCGCGCGGGGCCGGACGCTGTGCGTGCTGCCCTGCGCCGACGATGCGGACCTGGTCACCGACTCCACGCTGCTGGTCCGGGTGCTGGGCAATCTGGTCAAGAACGCGCTGGAGGCCACGCCCGAACAGGGCGAGGTGGTTCTGGGCTGCGACTGCGACGCGGCGTCCGTCACCTTCCGGGTGCGCAACCCCGGCTTCATCCGGCCCGACGTGCAGCGCCAGATCTTCCAGCGCTCCTTCTCCACCAAGGGGGCCGGGCGCGGCCTTGGCACCTACAGCATCCGCCTGCTGACGCAGAATTACCTGAAAGGCCGGGTGAGTTTTGAAACCTCGCCCGCCGGGTGGACCGAGTTCCGCGTGTGTCTGCCGCGCAACGCCTTCGACGGCGCGGCGAGCGATGCCGCCGTTTGCGACCCGGCCTGGGCGCGCGACCGGGGGCAGGACCTTGGCGAAGGTCCGCAGTGGAACGACAACGGCAGCGCGCGGGGGCGCGATGCCTCGGCATGGGGGAACGATGACGCAGCCGCTACGCGTACTGGTCGCTGAGGACGACCCCGTCGGCGCGGCCCTGCTCAAGGGGCTGCTGGCCCGCGAGGGGCATGTGGTGCTCGGCCCCGCCGCCACCGGCGAAGAGGCCGTGCACATGGCCCGCGACGAGCGGCCCGACGCCGTGCTCATGGACATCTGGCTGGCCGGGGGCATGAACGGCGTGCAGGCCACCCGCGCCATCACGGCGGACTTCGACATCCCAGTCATCCTCGTCACGGCGGCCACCGGCGACGCCATCATGGAAGAGGTGGCGGACAGCGGCGCGCTGGGCTTCATGGCCAAGCCGGTCACCGGCGATTCGCTGCGCGTCAACCTGCGCATCGTGCGCCACCACACCCGCCTGCACGCCCGGCTGCGCGAAAGCGAGCGGCGCTACCGCGACATTTTCGACAACGCCGTGGTGGGCATCTACATGGCCGATCCGGACGGGCGCTACCTGGTCTCCAACCGCGCCTTCGCGGAAATGCTGGGCTGGTCCGGGCCGGGCCAACTGGTGTCCGGGGTGCGCTCCATGGATGAGCAGATCTACGAGGCCCCCGGCCGGCGGCAGGAACTTCTGGCCCGCCTGCGCGCCGAAGGCACGGTGACGGGCTTCGTCTCGCAGGTTTACGGCCGCGACGGCGACCTGTTGTGGGTGTCCGAGCACTGCACCGCCGTGCATGACTGGGCCGGGGAACTGCTGCACTACGAGGGCATCGTGGTGGACATCTCGGCCCGCGTGGAGGCCGAGCAGCGCTGGCGCACCACCCTCGGCATCTTGCGCAGCACCATCGACGCCATGCCCGACCACGTGGTGCTGCTGGACCTTGAGCGCAACGTGATCATGGCCAACGCCTCGTGGGTGCGCCATGCGTGCGGCACGCACGTTGTCGCAGCGCGGGAGGTTGCCGACGGGTCCGATGGGCCCGATGCCCCTGACACCCCTGCCGCGCCTGACACCCCTGCCACGCCGGAACTGGTCGACGACGCCGCAGCCGGCGGCATGGTGGCCGTGCGCTGCCCCGAATTCGTGGCCGAGGACGGGGGCCCAACGCCGCTGGACCGCTTTCTGGCCGAAGGGGGGCACCAGTCCGGCCCCGTGCGGCTGTTGCCCGGCGGCATGGCCTGCTCGTGCAGCGTTTCCCCCTACCGCGCGCCGGACGGCACGGTCATCGGCGCGGTGCTGGTGCTGCACCGGGGCGGGGAGGGCGGCTTCTCCGGCGCCCGCGACACGTCAGCGCCCGTGGATGCGGCCCGCCGCAGGGGGGCATGATGCGCAAGCACCAGTTCGCCAAGGTGGACTGCGACTGCACCAGGCGGGCCACCCACCTGAAGTGCATTCATTGCGGGGTGATGGAGTACCGCAGTCTGGACGAGGCGCGCCGCATGTCCCTGGGCCAGGCGGAATGCCCGCATCCGGACGCCCCGCAGGTGCCCCCGCAGGAAAGGTTCCGGGCCATGATGGGGGGCACGCTGGACTGCCTGGCCCCGGACTACGACACCCATTTCAAGGCGAACTGAATCGCCACCCGCCCCCTCCGCCGTCACATGGGGCCCCCGCCGCCTTCGGCGGGTGTCGTCGCATCGGCGTTCCTTCCTTCCTTCCTTCCTTCCTTCCGTCCGGCCGTCCGTCCGACTCGCGTCCGTCCGTCATCTGCCCGTCGTGATTTCTTGCCGCGTTGGAATCGCGGGACCAGCAGACTGCACCCCTTTCCGAAACATCCCCGACTGCTGCCGTCCGACAAGCATGGGCGTCTTTCGCCCGCTTCGTGCATGTGGCTCCGTGATGCGGCCAGCCGCGAAGGTCGCGAAGGTCCGCTGTGCGCAGCCGCACAAACTATAATGCCGACTCATGCCAT
The DNA here is from genome assembly GCF_000226255.1 of Desulfovibrio sp. A2. Lineage (GTDB taxonomy): Bacteria > Desulfobacterota > Desulfovibrionia > Desulfovibrionales > Desulfovibrionaceae > Cupidesulfovibrio. The sequence continues at coordinate 76,617 of NZ_AGFG01000033.1, read as the reverse complement.
GGACGCGCGGACTCCATGGTACCAGACTTGTGGAGGCAGTGCGGTGGGCTTTCGATTCTTCTTGGGGCAGCGCATTCGCCGGATAGGGTCATTTCGGGGTGATAGTTCTTATTTTCACGATCTAATGAACCAGTTGTTTTTTCCGATATGGCAGGTAGGATCATTAGTTCTACCGCGCGCACGGGGATGCGGCGCGGAATCACCCAGACGGGGGTCATGATGGGCATCAGGCAAAAACTCTTTCTTCCCTTCGCGCTGTCGGTGCTGCTGCTGGGCGGCGGAGCGTACTGGTTTCTGGCGGGCGAGCTGACGGACCTGAAGGGCGTCTTCCTGCGCCAGATGGCGCGGGCCAAGGCCAACGAGGTCACCCAGTCGGTGGAACTGCTGGCGGCGCAGGCGCTGGAGCAGGCATCGCTGTTTTCGCAGCTGCCGGAGGTGCAGGCGGCTTACGCCGTGGCCCTTTCCGGCAAGATCGACGACGAGAAGGACCCCATGGCGCAGCAGGCCCGCGAAACTCTGCGCCGCGACCTTGCCGCCCACCTGGCCTCGTTCGAGGCGGTGACGGGCCGCAAGTTCAAGCTGCATTTCCACCTGCCCAACGGGCGCAGCCTGGTGCGGCTGTGGAGCAAGAAGCAGATCAAGCGTGACGGCCAGGACATCGACGTTTCCGACGACATTTCCGGCTTCCGCAAGACCGTGGTGGACGTGAACCGCACCGGCCAGCCCATGAAGGGCATAGAGGTGGGGCGCGGCGGCTTCGACATACGCGGCGTCTCGCCGGTGAAGGGCGCGGACGGCAAGCAGATCGGCTCGGTGGAAGTGCTCATCGAGTTCGCGCCGCTGCTCAAGATCGCCTCCAGCGCCGAAGGCGAGGACGTGCTGCTGTACATGAACGCCTCGCTGGAATCGCTGGCCCAGGGCATGAACGACACGGCCAAGTACCCCCGCGTGGGCAAGGACTTCATCTTCGCGGCGGGCAACGCCAAGGCGGCCGCTGCTTCGCTGATCACGCCGGAACTGCTCACCGCCGGCAAGGCCGCCCTGACCACCGCCGAGGGCGGCGACACCGCGCTGGTGGCCTTCCCGGTCAAAGACTACCGGGGCGAGCAGGTGGGCGTGTTCGTGCATGCCTCCGACCTTAGCGGGGCCACGGCCATCTTCGAGCGGTTCTCGGGCATCATGCTGGCCGCGCTGGTCGCGTTGCTGGTGGTGCCCGGCGTGGTGTTCTCGGTGCTGGTCTCGCGTTTCGTCACCAGCCCGGTGTCGCGCGTGGTGGCGCTCATCCGCGACATCACCGAAGACCGCGCCAACCTCAACGACCGCCTGAACGATTCCGGCCGCGACGAGATCAGCCAGCTGGCCCGGTGGTTCAACCGGCTGATGGGCAAGATAGAGGACATACTGTGCTCGGTGGAAGGCTACAAGAACGTGGTCAACGCCATCCCCGACCCGGTGTTCGCCGTGGACGACGACTACAACATCATCCTCGCCAACACGGCCGTGGCCCGCATCGCCGGGGTGGACGACGGCGAGAAGGTGCGCGGCCGCAAGTGCAGCTCCATCTTCAACGCCTCCATCTGCGGCACCACGCAGTGCCCCATCAACCAGGCCATGCAGCGGCAGGGCCGGTACGAGGCGGAAATAGTGGAACTGAACCTGCTGGGCCAGACCCGCCACGTGCGTCCGTACGGCGACATCGTGCGCGACTGCCACGGCAACAAGGCCGGGTACCTGGAAGTGGCCAGCGACGTGACCGAGCTGGTGATGAAGGAACGCGACCTGCACGCCCACATGGCGCGCATGGAAAAGGTCAACGCGGAACTGGCCCTGGTGGCCGGGCAGGTGGCCGACGCAACAGGGGCCATCGAGCGGCAGACCGAGGGCGTTGTGCGTGGCACCGAAAACCAGCGGGGGCTGATCACCGAATCGGTGACCGCCATCGAGGAGATGAACGCCACCATCATGGAGGTGGCGCGCAGCGCCGCCAGCGCCTCGCGGCAGGCCGACAGCGGCCAGACCCGCGCCCGCGAGGGCGCGCAGGTGGTGGAAGAGGCCGTGTCCGCCATCGGCCAGGTCAGCAGCCTTACCGGAGTGCTGCGCGGCAACCTGGGCGAGTTGGGACGGCAGGCGGAGTCCATCGGCCAGATCATGAACGTGATCTCGGACATCGCAGACCAGACCAACCTGCTGGCGCTGAACGCGGCCATCGAGGCGGCGCGCGCCGGTGACGCCGGGCGCGGCTTTGCCGTTGTGGCCGACGAGGTGCGCAAGCTGGCCGAAAAGACCATGAACGCCACGCAGGAAGTGCGCCGGTCCATAGAGACCATCCAGTCCGGCGCGGCGCGTAACATCGCCAGCATGGAAGAGGTGGCCGGGGCCGTGGACAACGCCACGACGCTGGCGGGCCGTTCCGGCGAGGCGCTGCGCGAGATCGTGGCGCTGGTCAACGACACCTCGGCGCAGGTCACGTCCATCGCCACGGCGGCGGAGCAGCAGTCCGCCGCCAGCGAGGAGATAACCCGCAGCGTGACGCAGGTCAGCGACCTGTCCGACGACACGGCCCGCCGCATGGAAGAGGCGGCCAGGGCCATCAACGACCTTGGCGCGCTGGCCGCGCGCCTGCGCGAGATCGTGCAGGGCTGACGCCCGCACGGCGCATGACGCATGTCAGGCCCGCTCCCGCAAGGGGGCGGGCCTTTTCGCGCGTGCGGGGCCGCGTGGACGCCGGGTCTGCCGTACCCTTGGGCGGCGGCAGGCGGCAGGGCCGGGATTGCAGGCCCTGGTCGCCCGGCCGCCTGGTCGGCACGAATGGCCGTCCGTGGAGCACTGTGGCCGCGAGTTCGCCACAATGTCCAACATCGGGCGCGAATGGGTGCGGGTGGTTGTTGCCGGCAGCAGGCGCGCGTCATGGGCGGAAACAGACTGAAGGCCGCCAGGAAAGGGTTTCTTCGTGCGGCGGCTGGCCGGAGTGACGGCGGATGACATTCGGTAAATCATGGTGGTGCGGGTGCGCACGCAGTGGTGTATTGTTGACACCAGTTGATTGTCGATGCTAGTCCGACGAAGAGATGGGCGCAGGTCGGAACGTTCCGGCCCAGTCCAGGAACCATGCAGGGCCGCGCATGCGGGCCGGGGGAGGCATGGCAGGTGCCGTCCGTTGCGGTTTTCGCGGCGAGCGGCGGATGGCGAGTGCCGGATGGCGTGCGCCGTGCCGGTGCCGGATCGGGGCCGCGCGCGGCGCCAGCAAGCGCCGGCAAGGACGCGCGAATGGCCAAGACCACCTTCACCCTTGCGGAAGCGGCGGATCTCCTGAGCTGTCACAAGGAGACCCTTCGCCGCGCCATCAAGGACGGCACGTTGCGGGCGGCCCGCCTGGGGCGCGGCTACCGCATCTCGCGCAGTGACCTGGAAGCCTTCTGGACAGCCCAGGGCGGCGGCGCGCTGTTCGGCGACGGGGAAACCGTCGCGGATGCGGCGCCCGCGGAACGCCCCGCGCCGGGCAAGGCCAAGAAGCCGGAAGGCCCCCGACAGCTAACCCTTCCCACATCGTGAGGAGGTGCGCATGGGTTCGGACATGACCTGCAGGGCGATGGAAGACATTTCGCTGCGCAACGACGCGGGCCACGACATCGCGTTCAAGGGCCGCCTGTTCTCCGAATGCTCGTGGTACGACGACGAGACCGGCGTGCTCACCCGCCAGAAGCTCTACGTCACCGAAGACAACGAGCAGATCTACTACATCGTCTCCGGCAGCGGGGCCGCGCGCAGCCGCCGGGCCTACCGCCTGCGTGTGGAAGGTGACCGGTGCGTCATCAACAACGGTCAATGCGACATGTCCATGCAACTCGACATGCTGTTGCTGGCCGTGCGCGGCCTGTGCGGGCTTGATGCCGCACCTTCCGACGCGGCCCTGCTGGCCAGCGTGGAAGAGACGCTGAAGGCCGCCAACGGCTGACGGACCGTCGCCCCCTTTTCCCTGACCCGCGTGAACCGTTCGCGCGTCTTCCGGCATTGCCGGGGGACGCGCGTTTTTGCGTTGCCGCACCGCCGCCGGGCTCTGTGCCAAGGACTGAATGCGCCGCGCACGAGGTGGGGCGGCGTCAAACAGCGAGCAGATGCGCCCCCGTGTGCACCCGCCGCGGCGCGACCCTGGCCGGAAATCCGGTCTGCCGTAGCCTTCGCAGGCGGTTTCCTCCGGGGTTGCCTTTTCCGGCGGATAATGTTCCTGTCACAATGTACGGGTATCCTTTTTCCGACAGTGTCCGGAGTTGCGTCCGGGCAACATGGAGGACAGCCATGGCATTGACCAAGCAGTTCCTGAAGAGCAGGCCCATCTGCAAGGTGAAGTTCCGCCTGGAGGCGGACGAGGTGGGAGAAGCCACCGAGGTCTACCTGGTGGGTGAATTCAACGACTGGGACGCGCAGGCCACCCCCATGCGCCGCCTGAAGGACGGTGCGTTCACCGCCGAGGTGGAACTGGAGACGGGGCGCGAATACCGCTTCCGCTATCTGCTGGCGGGTGGCGCGACGGGCTGGCTGAACGACGGCCGGGCCGACAGCTATGAATATTGCCCCTTCGCGGGCACGGACAATTCGTTGGTCAGCGTCTGACCTTCGCCCGCCAGGGCGGCTCCTTCCTTTTCACTCCATTCGCACGGCTCGCGGCAGCCGCCCTAGCGCCATGCCATCGGGCCATTTCACCGATTGGCGCAGTGCGGCGACGCCGCGCGCGGCGTGGTCACGCATTCGGCGCAACGCGTGGTGAAGGCCGCGCGCCGCGTCGGCCGGTGCGTGTGGCCAGTCGCGCCCGACGCGTCCTGATGTTTCACGCTTCGCCTTGCCAACTGCCCGGAACGGTTATATCATTGACTGAATGAAACCAGCCGGGGGGCGGGTCGCCGTGACCATGCAGGGGCGGAAGGTGCCATGTCGCAGACCGCATCGCAGAGCATCAGGGATTTCGACCTCCTCGAAATGCCCATGGAAGGGGTGGCCGCCTACTGGCTCTCCCTGAAGAAGCTTGTGGGCAACCGCCGCAACTTCAAGGGGCTGGACCAGGAGGCGGAATTCACCTCCGAGCCCTTCGTGCGGCACCTGCTGGAGATCACCTTCAGCGGCGACATGGGCGAAGACCGGGTGCGCCGCTGCGCCGCCGCGCGGGGCGACCTGCTGCGCGGCGAACTGGACCGGCGGCTGGACCTGATGCGCGTGGCCGTCATGGACGTGGCCGGGGGCGAAAATCCCCTGCGCACCATGGCCCGCATCGCCGCCCGCTATCCCGTTCCGCCCATCACCACCGAAAAGGCCCTGGGCTACGCCCAGGAACTGTTGCGCCAGGCCGGGGAAAAACCCCCCGCCGAACGCTTCTTCGACGTTTCCCACCGGTTGCAGGACGATCGGCTCATCGTGGCCCTGCTGTTCTACGTCCTGCTTTCCCGCCATCACGGCAGAATGGCCTGCCGCCCCTTCCTCGAGCACCTGGGATCGCGCTTCTTCGCCGACGGCATGGCGTTGGTGGCCGATGGTTTCGACGCGCCATTCGTCCGCAAGTGGTTGAAAAAACACAAACAGGTGTTGCTGGACGACGTGCGCGACAAGATGGCCATGTCGCTGGAACTGGCCCTTGGCATCAAGGCGCGGCTGGCCTACGACGACGTGTTTCGCATTGCGCGGTCCTACATGCGCTAAGCAGCAGGGGGCGCCCAACGCGGGGGTGGATCATGACCGGCAACGGCGGGGGGGGCGTACCACGATTGGCGGCACGTCTGCTGCGTCTGGCCCAGGGGGCCGCGCTGGGCCTTGGCGCGCCGCTGGGCTGGCAGTTGCTGCGTTGGTTGTTCGACTTGGAACCCACCCACCCCCGGTACGAACTGGTGCTCGACGTCTACATGGCCGTGGGCGGGGTGCTGGTGTTCGCCGTGTTCGGCTACCATCTGGGGCGCAAGGAGCAGCGGCTGGAACGGCTGACCCTGGTGGACCCGTTGACCTCGCTGTACAACCGCCGTCATTTCGAGCTGATGCTGGATGCGGAGTTCGCCCGGCACCTGCGCGACGGGGGCGACCTTTCGCTGCTGGTGCTGGACCTCGACCACTTCAAGCTGGTCAACGACACCTGGGGCCACCAGGAGGGCGACCGGGTGCTGGTGACCCTGGCGGCCATCCTGCGCGCGGGGCTGCGCACCCAGGACGTGGCCGCGCGGGTGGGCGGCGAGGAGTTCGCCGTGATCATGCCGGGCATCGGCGGCGCGGGGGCCATGGCCGCCGCGGAGCGGCTGCGCTTGGCCGTGCGCGACGGCACCTTTCTGGTGGGGCCGGGCACGCGCATTCCCGTGCGCATCTCCATCGGGGTGGCCAGCACCGAGCGCATCGTCGTCACCGGCCCTTCCGACCTGTTCCGCCTGGCGGACGACGCGCTGTACCGGGCCAAGGGCCTTGGCCGCGACCGGGTGGAACCCGCGTGGCCGGAGGGCATCGAGGATTCGCTCGGCCCCTGCTGAGGGCGGCCTTGGCTGCCAGGCGATCGGCTCCGCCGTGTTCCCGTCCTTTCTCCTTCTTCCTGCATCGCCCGCGCAGGGCGCGGCGGTTTCCGGCCCCAGCCGCAGGCCGCCGCACACTGTTGCCATGACGTCCCGAAATGTTCATGGTACAGGGCTGCGGGGCGTTGACGCGCCGCCCGGAGCCCTTCTTTCGCCCCGGGCGGACAGCCCCTTCACGATACTCCCACGGAGGAATCCCACGCATGCAATCCCACGGGTTCGACCTCGTTTTCGAGCGCACCGTCCATGAACTGAACAGCCGCATCCGCCTGTGGCGCCACGGGGCCACAAGCGCGCAACTGCTTTCCTGCTGCAACGCCGACGAGAACAAGGTCTTCGGCGTCACCTTCCGCACGCCGCCCGCCGATTCCACCGGGGTGGCGCACATCCTTGAACATTCGGTGCTCTGCGGGTCCGAGAAGTACCCGGTCAAGGAACCCTTCGTGGAACTGCTGAAGGGCTCGCTGCAAACCTTCCTGAACGCCTTCACCTATCCGGACAAGACCTGCTACCCGGTGGCCTCGGCCAACCTGCAGGACTTCCGCAACCTGGTGGACGTGTACCTGGACGCGGTGTTCTTTCCGCGCATCACCGAGGAAATCTTCCGGCAGGAAGGCTGGCACATCGAGGCCGACGCGCCGGAAGGCCCCTTCGCCTACAAGGGCGTGGTCTACAACGAGATGAAGGGCGTGTACTCCTCGCCGGAATCCATCCTGTCCGAGCAGTCGCAGCAGGCGCTGTTCCCCGACATTACCTACGGGCTCGATTCCGGCGGCAACCCGGAACGCATCCCCGACCTGACCTACGAGCAGTTCGCCGATTTTCACGCCACCTACTACCACCCCAGCAACGCCCGCTTCTTCTTCTGGGGCGACGACCCGGAAGAGGACCGGCTGGCCTGCCTGGCCACCGTGCTGGCCCGCTTTTCGCGCATCGAGGTGGATTCCGCCGTGCCGCTGCAACCCCGCTCCGACACGCCGCGCATGCTCGAAACGCCGTTCGCGGCGTCGGAAGGCGACGACCGGGGCATGGTGACCATGAACTGGCTGCTGTGCGAAACCGCCGACGTGGAGCGCAACTTCGCCTTCGAGATGCTGGAGCACATCCTGCTGGGCTTGCCCGGCTCGCCCCTGCGGCGCGCGCTGATCGAATCGGGCCTGGGCGAGGACGTGGCCGGGGTGGGCCTGGAAAGCGACCTGCGCCAGATGTACTTTTCCGTGGGGTTGCGGGGCATCGATCCCAGGACCGCGTCCGACGTGGAAATGCTGATCATGGAGACTCTGGCCGACCTGGCCGAGGATGGTCTGCCCGCCGACGCCGTGGAAGCCGCCGTGAACAGCGTGGAATTCGCCCTGCGCGAAAACAATTCCGGCCGCTATCCGGTGGGGCTTTCGGTGATGGTGCGCAGCCTGACCACCTGGCTGTACGACGGCGACCCGCTGGCCCTGCTGGAATGGGAAGCCCCGCTGGCCGCCATCAAGGCGCGCGTCGCCTCGGGCGAACGCTACTTCGAAGGGCTGATCCGTGAATGGCTGCTGGACAACCAGCACGTGGCCACGGTGCTGCTGACGCCGGACCGCAAGCTGGCCGAACGCCGTGAGGCCGCCGAGGCGGCCCGCCTGGAGGAATACCGCCAAAGCCTGCGCCAGTGCGAACGCGTGGCCCTGGTGGAGGAAACCCGCGCCCTGCGCAGCCTGCAAGAGGCCCCGGACAGCCTGGAGGCCCTGGCCACCATCCCCGGCCTGAAGCTGGAAGACCTGCCCCGGGAAAACCGCCCCATCCCCGACGAAGACAGGCAGGCGGGCGCGGTGCCGGTGTTGTTCCACGACCTGGACACCTCGGGCATCGCCTACACCGAGACCACCTTCGACCTGTCCGCCGTGCCCGCGCGCCTGGTGCCCCTCGTCCCGCTGTTCGGGCGCGCCCTGTTCGAGATGGGCACCGCTAGGCGCGACTTCGTGGACCTTGGCATGCGCATCGCCCGCAAGACCGGCGGCATGGATGCCGACACCCTGTTCGCCACCACCCTGGGCGCGCGCCAACCCGTGGCGCGGCTGGTGGTGCACGGCAAGGCCACCTACGACAACGTGCCCGCGCTGTACGACATCCTTTCCGAAGTGCTGCTGGAGGCGAAGTTCGACGACCGCGAACGCTTCCAGCGCATGGTGCTGGAGGAAAAGGCCCGGCAGGAGCACGTGCTGGCGCCTTCAGGCCACGGCATCGTCATGGCCCGGCTGCGCGCGGGGTACACCGAGGCGGGCTGGCTGGACGAGGCCACGTCCGGCGTGTCGTACCTGACCTTCCTGCGCACCCTGGCCGAACGCATGGAGCAGGACTGGGACGGCGTGCTGGCCGACCTGGACGCCCTGCGCGGGCTGGTGCTGCGCCGTTCCAACTGCCTGATGAACGTCACCGCCGACGAAGAGGGCGGGCGCATCGTGGCTGCTCCGGCCGCCGCGCTGGCCGGGGCGCTGCCCGACGTGGCGGCGGAATCGGCCACGGCGCAGTGGCGGTACGGCGAGGCCCCGGCCGCCGCCGAGGCGCTGGTCATGCCCGCGCAGGTCAACTACGTGGGCAAGGCGGCCGACCTCTATTCCCTTGGCTACGCCTACCACGGCTCGGCCAACGTGGTGTTCAAGCACCTGCGCATGGCCTTCCTGTGGGACCGCGTGCGCGTGCAGGGCGGGGCTTACGGCGCGTTCTGCGCCTTCGACCGGGCCAGCGGCGTGCTGGCGCAGGTTTCGTACCGCGACCCCAACGTGGCCGCCACGCTGGACGTGTACGACGCCACGGCCGACTACCTGCGCCGCGTGTCGCTTTCGTCCACGGAACTGTCCAACGCCATCGTGGGGGCCATCGGCGACGTGGACCGGCACATGCTGCCCGACGCCAAGGGCTCGGCCGCGCTGTTCCGCCGCCTGTCGGGCGATTCCGACGCGGCGCGCCAGCAGATGCGCGACGAAATCCTGTCCACCACCAACGACCACTTCCGCGCCCTGGCCGACGTCATGGCCGCAGCGGCCCGCACGGGCCGGGTGGCGGTGCTGGGCGGAGGCGCGCTGGAGCGCGTGGCGGGTGAGCGGGGCTGGCGCGTGGAACGGGTGCTGTAAAGCCTGACGTGTTTTTTCGCCCGTTGGACCCGACCCGAAGTGCGTGCAGCGTGTCCGTCGGGCGGGCCTGAATCCCTGCGGACATCGGCCGAAAATCCTGCGTCAGGAGTTTCGGTCTGGCCGTTCCGGCTCCCGTTGTTCCAACAGCGCAGCGGCCCTGTTGCGCTGGCCGGGCACACGGTATAGGACAGCCAGACCACGCCCCACATCGCGAGGAGACCCATGAAGCAAGCCATAGACGTGTTTCACGAGTACATCGCCCGCAACGGCCTGAAGGTCACGCCGCAGCGCATGCTCATCGTGGAGGTGTTCATGAGCGCTGGCGGCCACCTGACCACCGAGGAACTGTATGAACGGGTGAAGGCCACGGATCCGTCCGTGGGGCAGGCCACGGTGTACCGCACCATGAAGCTGCTGTGCGATTCCGGCCTGGCCAAGGAAGTGCACTTCGGCGATGGCGTGGCCCGCTACGAGCAGAAGTACGGCAGCAAGCACCACGACCATCTCATCTGCGAAGCCTGCGGCGAGAACATCGAGGTGCTGGACGACGAGATAGAGCGCCTTCAGGAAGACCTGGCCCGTCGCCACGGCTACGTGCTGACCTCGCACCGCATGTACCTGTTCGGGGTGTGCGGCAAGTGCCGCAGCGACGGCAAGCGCCGCCCAGAGCGCGAGGACTGAGCACCCGGCCGCCAGGCGTCGGCCCTTTCGCGCATTCTCCGGCCACTGGCCGGTGAGCGTGGCAACGCATCGTCACCATCAACGGGCCGCCCTTCGGGGCGGCCCGTTCGCGTTGCATACCCGGGGAGGCACCAAGCAGTGAAAAGAAAAGTTTGCACTGAAAACTTTTGTTTTCAATTTCATGCAGACGATTGGTGTGTAACGCGCTGAAATAGAAGGATCAGGTTGTCATTGCAAGGTCTGGCACGCCTCTTGATTAGCGGGGGTACGCCGCCCGCACTGCCGGCGGGGGCGGCAAACCGCAAGGAGGAGCACCTTAACATGGCAACCAACGACAGCAACGTCGTCGTCGACCACGGGCACTCGCGCCTGTCCGACCTGTGGACCAAGGAAGACTACTGGGCCATCTGGCTCGGCTTCGTCATCATCATCGCGGGCATCTGCGTCTACCTGCTGAATCCCCCGGCGGAATACGGCGAAAAGATCGACAAGGCCAACGCCGTCATGGCCGCCGAGGCGCAGCGCGCCCCGTTCAAGACCCTTGCCTACTACAAGGCCCAGGACGACAAGGCCAAGATCAAGGCCATGGACAGCCCCACGGGCAAGGCCATTTCCGCCTTCCTGAAGACTCCCGGCGGCTGGAGCGACAACCCCCTCGATTCCTTCTACGTGAGCAAGGCCGCCGCGGACGCCAAGGCCGCCGCCAACGCCGAGAAGGCCGTGGAAGCCAAGACCAAGGCCGATGCCGCCCTGGCCGCCGCCGTGACCGCCGAAACGGCCGCCGCGGACGCCGCCTTCGCCGATGCCAGCCTGAACGACGGGGCCAAGGCCAAGATCGCCGAATGGCGCGCCGCTGCCGCCAAGGCCAAGTCGGCCGCCGACAAGGCCAAGTCCAAGCCCATGAACCTGCTGACCAGCCTGCCGCTGCTCATGGTGGGCATGGGCCTGTTCTTCGCCATCGGCATGAAATTCATGGGCAAGTCGGTGCCCGGCTTCCTGCTGGGCTTCATCGCCGTGTTCGCGGTGGCGTGCCTGGCCACCATGATGGGCAGCCAGGCCACCATGAAGTACTGGGGCATCGGCACCGAGGCCTGGGCCATCATCATCGGCATGCTCATCGCCAACACCGTGGGCACCCCCAAGTGGATCAAGCCCGCCCTGGAAGTGGAATACTTCATCAAGACCGGCCTCGTGCTGCTGGGCGCCGAGGTGCTGTTCGACAAGATCATCGCCATCGGCATTCCCGGCATCTTCGTGGCCTGGGTGGTCACCCCCATCGTGCTCATCTGCACCTTCATCTTCGGCCAGCGCATCCTGAAGATGGAATCCAAGACCCTCAACATCACCATTTCTGCGGACATGTCGGTATGCGGCACCTCTGCCGCCATCGCCACCGCCGCCGCCTGCCGGGCCAAGAAAGAGGAACTGACCCTCTCCATCGGCCTGTCGCTGGTGTTCACCGCCATCATGATGATCGCCATGCCCGCCTTCATCAAGGCCGTGGACATGCCCCAGATTCTCGGCGGCGCCTGGATGGGCGGCACCATCGACGCCACCGGCGCGGTGGCCGCTGCCGGTGCGTTCCTGGGTGAAAAGGCCCTGTACGTGGCCGCCACCATCAAGATGATCCAGAACGTGCTGATCGGCGTCACCGCCTTCGGCGTGGCCGTGTACTGGTGCACCCGCGTGGAATGCCGCGAAGGGCATTCGGTGGGCGTGGGCGAGATCTGGCACCGCTTCCCCAAGTTCGTGCTGGGCTTTCTGGCCGCGTCCATCGTCTTCTCGCTGATCAGCGGCAACCTTGGCCCGGACATGGGCAAGGCCCTGCTTGACCAGGGCGTGCTGAAGGGCCTTACCGCCTCCGCGCGCGGCTGGTTCTTCTGCCTTGCCTTCACCGCCATCGGTCTGGCCACCAACTTCCGCGAACTGGCCCACTACTTCAAGGGCGGCAAGCCGCTCATCCTGTACGTGTGCGGCCAGAGCTTCAACCTGGTGCTCACCCTGGCCATGGCCTACGTCATGTTCTATATCGTGTTCCCCGAGATAACCGCAAAGATCTAGGGGACATACGGGAGCCCGCCTCAATCCGCGGGGGCGGGCTCCCCCTTCCGGGAGTCTTCATGCGACACTCGTTGCGCCATACCTTCATCGGGCGGCTTGCCGCCCTTGGCGTTTCCGTGGCGGTGCTGTGGGCGCTGTTTTTCGTCGCGGGGCCGCGCGTCGTGGCGCACCTGCCCGCGCTGCAGCACTATGGGGCGGTGCAGGACATCTACGGCATCCGCAGCGGCCAGCTGTATTACACCGACGTGGAGATGTCGCAGCAGGCGGAGATCAATTCCCGCTCCACCTGGCGGTTCACGCCGACGGGCCCTGCGAAGGGCGGTGGTCCTGCCGTGCCCGGTCCGGTCGTGGCCCCGATGGCCGCCGGTCCCGCCGCCGGAACTGCCGTGCCCCGTTGATGGCCGGGTGCGGAGCGCCATTCGCGTGCTCCGCTCCGGGGCACAGGCTGTCCCGCGTGACCGTGGTGCCCGTGGTGACCGTGGTGCCCGTGGTGACCGGGGTGACTGGGGTGCCCGGCTCGGGGTTCCTTGACGGGGACCATTGCGGCGACTAGGCTGCCCCCATCCCATCTTTCAACGAGGCGGCCGGAGTCTTCGGCCGTTCCCCGCGCATGTACATTCCAAAACCGCACACCCTGCAACACAAGTTCCTTGCCGGTCTGGCCGTGGCGGTCATCGGCCTGGGCGGGCTGTTCGCCACGGTGCTGTACATGCACCTGCGCACGGTGCTGGAAGAGGAGGTGCATGCCAAGGCCCGGCTGGTGTTCTCGCAGATAGACGCCATCCAGGGCTTCGTGCGCGAGGCCTTGCGCCCGCGCATGCTGCAAACCCACCCCGGCGAGTTCATCATCGAGGCCATGTCCTCGTCGTACATCTCGCGCCAGGTCATGGACCGCATGGACAGCGACGGCGCGGGCCACATCTACCGCCGCGTGGCCATGGGCGCGCGCAATCCGGACTTCGAGGCCACCCCCCACGAGCGGGGGCTGATCAGCCATTTCCGCCTGCACCCGGAACAGTCGCTGTGGACCGGCTACGACACGGTGAACGGCCAGCAGTACTACGTCATAGCCCGGCCGGTGGCCTTTTCCGAACAGTGCATGACCTGCCACGGCGATCCCGCTGACGCGCCCCCGCAACTGGTGGAGATGTACGGGAACAGGGGGTTTGGCCAGAAACTGGATGCCGTGGTCGGCCTGGACTACGTGGGGGTGCCCGTTTCCGACGCGGTGTCGCACCTGCGTCAGTCCATCTCCACCTATTTCGCCTTTCTCATCGTGTGCGCGCTGATCTTTTTTTCTTCCGCCAACGTGGTGTTCCGCGTGCTGGTGGTGCGCAACCTGCGCCGCCTGACCGGGGTGTTCCGCCGCACCCTCGGAGACGGGGCCGATGGCGTGGACGGAGGCGATGGGCCAGATGGAGAGGGCGGGGGCGACAGACCCGCGGCGCTCATTGCGCGGCTGGAGCAAGGCGACGAGATCGAGGAACTGGTGGACGGCATCGAGCAGGTGGCCCACCACCTGGCCGACGCACGTGCACGCCTGCAAAGCTACGCCGACAACCTGCGCCAGATGGTGGACGAGCGCACCGCCGAGCTTTCGCGCGAGGCAGGCGAGCGCCGCGCCGACGTGGACTTGTTCGTGAAGCTGTTCGAGGACATGCGCGGCCTGCGCACCCGCGACAAGCTGTGGCGCTACGCCCTGCCGCAGATCGCCCGGCGCTTCGGCGCGCGGCGCATCGCCTACGTGTGCACCTTTGCCTCGCACAACTTCTACGCCTGGCCGGAGCGCGACCGGCGGCCCGACCTGCCCGAGCCCCTGGCCGACGTGCTGACCGGCGGCTGCGCCCTGCTGCGCGGGGCCTGCGTCTTCGTTCCGGTGGAAGCGCAGGCGGGCGCGGCGGAAGGGCTGCTGTGCCTGGAATGGGACGACGCCGACGACGCGGCGCGCCAGAACCTGGACGTGCTGGCCGCGCTGGGGCGGCAGCTTGGCACCGTGGCCGAAAACCTGTCCGCCCTGGACCGGCTGGTGCGTCACATGGACGTGCTGCAATCGGTGTTCGAGGGCATTCGCGATCCGCTGGCGCTGGTGGATGGCTCCGGTTCGGTGATCATCGCCAACGAGGGCGCGCGGCGTTTGTCGCTGGAACTTTCCGGCGGTTCCGCGCCCTCCGGCGACCTACTGGCCGCCCTGCGCGGCGGTGATGGCGGGGGGCCTGACGACAATCCCGGCGGCGCTGGTTCCATGGGCGCGTATCCGGTCGGCGGCGAGGCTCGGGACGTGGCGGGCACGGGACGCACGGGCGCGGGCATGCCCGGCCCGGCAGTGGGCGCGGAATCGCGCGAGGTGGTGCTGCCCGGCGGCCGTTCGTTCATGGTCAACCTGTACCCGCTGGCGCGGGGAGAGGACGAGCCGGGCCGCGCGGCGGTCTACGTGCGCGAAACCACGCTGGAAAAGCGCATGTTCGCGCAGGTCAGCCAAAGCGAGAAGATGGTCACCGTGGGCAAGCTGGCCGCGGGCTTGGCCCACGAGATCAACAACCCCCTGGGGGTCATCCTGTGCTACGCCGAACTGTTGCGCCGCAACACGGGCGATGCCCAGCAGCAGGCGGACCTGGACGTGATATTGCGGCACACCCGGCAGGCCCAGCGCGTGCTGCGCGACCTGCTGAACTTCGCCCGGCCCAAGGCCGCCGGGAGCGCCCCCGCGGACATCGCCCGGGTGGCCCGGTCGGTGGCGGAGGTCTTCGGGGTGCAGGCCGCCAAGAAATTCGCCACGGTCACGGCGGAAACGGAGCCGGACCTGCCCCCGGTGACGGCGGGCGAACAGGCGCTGGAACAGATTTTCAGTAACCTCGTGCTCAACGCGCTGGACGCGTTGCCCGCATCGGGCGAAGGCAGGGTGCGCATCCGCGTGCGCCGGGGCGAAAACCCCGGCGAGGTGGTGGCCACCGTGGCCGATTCCGGTAGCGGCGTACCCGACCACCTGCGCAAGGATGTGTTCGACCCCTTCTTCACCACCAAGGAGATGGGCACCGGCCTTGGCCTTGCCGTGGTTTACGGCCTTGTGGTGGATGCGGGCGGCAGCGTGGCGGCGGGCGACAGCGCCGAGCTTGGCGGGGCGGAATTCACGGTGCGCCTGCCGGTGGTGGGGGCTGCCTGTCCCACCCCGCCCGCCGGGCCCGTGCCGCTGGCCCCGCCGTTCGGCCCGCAGGCGTCGGCCAATGCCCGGACCGCTACGGCGCCGGGTTCGCGGACGGGGGCCCGAACCGGCACGGACACAGCACCACGGGAGGAATGATGCCCCACAGACAGCACGTGCTCATTGTTGACGACGAACAGGATTTCGCACGGGGGCTTTCGCGCCTGGCCGCGGAACTGTTTCCCGACGTGCTGGTGGCGCAAGCGTTTTCCGGGGCGGAAGCCCTTGAATACCTGCGCGCGCAGCGGGTGGACGTGCTGATCACCGATCTGCGCATGCCCGGCATGACCGGTCTGCAACTGGTGCCCCAGGCGCTGGAGCAGGACGCGGACCTGAGCGTGGTGGTGCTGACGGCGCACGGGTCCATCGAATCCGCGGTGGAGGCGCTGCGCGCCGGAGCCTACGATTTCATGTCCAAGCCCGTGGAGCCGGACCAGTTGGCCCGCGTGCTGGGCAAGGGGCTGGAGCGCAGCCGTTTGCTGGCGGAAAACCGCCGCCTGCGCGATGTGGTTTCGCTGGGAGCCGCCTGCGACGACCTGGTGGGCCAGGGGCAGGCCATGCAGGCCCTGCGCCGGACCATCGCCACCGTGGCCCAGTCGGACTATACCGTGCTGGTGCGCGGCGAATCGGGCACCGGCAAGGAGATGGTGGCGCGCACCATCCACCGGCAAAGCCCCCGCTCCGCCATGCCGTTTCTGGCCGTGAACTGCCCGGCCATTCCGGAGCACCTGCTGGAAAGCGAACTGTTCGGCCACGTGCGCGGCGCATTCACCGGGGCGGAGCGTGACCGCAAGGGGCTGTTCGCCATGGCCGACGGCGGCACCGTGCACCTGGACGAAATCGGCGACATTTCGCAACCCATCCAGACAAAGCTGCTGCGTTTCCTGCAAGAGGGCGAAATCCGCCCCGTGGGTTCCGGCCGCACGGAAAACGTGGACGTACGGGTGGTGGCCTCCACCAACCAGGACCTGGAGGCGCGCATGGCCTCGCGCGAATTCCGCGAGGACCTGTTCTACCGGCTCAACGTGGTCACCATCCGGGTGCCCCCCCTGCGCGAACGGGTGGAGGACATCCCCCTGCTGGTGGTCACCTTCCTGCGCAATGCCTGCGACGAACTGGGCCTGCCGCAGAAGACCGTGGCGCCGGAAGTGCTCGACCACCTGGCCGGGCGCGACTGGCCGGGCAACGTGCGCGAGCTGCAAAACGTGGTGCGCAGGCTGACCCTGTTCAGTGGCGGTGAGGTCCTGGGCATGGATACGGTGCGCCACGTGGCGGCCGGCGGGCATGGCCGCACGGGCGACTGGCTGCGGACCCGCCAGGCGGATGCGGGGGCGCGCGAGGGCGGCGCCGCTGGTAACGCGCCGGGGATGGGGCAGACCGGGGGGGCGGCCCTGCCCGGGGATGCGGACAGGACGGGCGCGGGCGGAACGCCTGGCGCAAGCGTGCCGGGCGGCAACACCGTGGTGCCGTACAAGGCGGCCAAGGCCCGCGTCACCGACCAGTTCACCCAAGGCTACCTGCGCGACCTGTTGGCCCAGACCGGGGGCAACGTGTCCGAGGCGGCCCGGTTGTCGGGTCTGTCGCGGGTGGCCATCCAGAAGATGGTGGCGCGGTTGGGGATGGATGTGGGCGAGTTCCGGGGGTAGGGCTGTGTCTGAATTGTCTTTTCGCCCGTTGGCTGACCGACCCGAAGGGCGCGGAGCGTGCCCGTTAGGCGAGCTTGCGAGCCTTACGGGCATCGTGTGCAACGCGGTCAAACTTCGCCTGCCATAGCCCTGCTGTCCTTATCCGTAAGGTTCGCAAGCTCACCTAACGGTTAAGGCTCGGTCGAATACGAAAAGAGTACGCTTTGCGGTCGCTATCCGTAAGACTCGCGCTACGCGCTCGCCAAACGGCTGAGGCATACTCCCTCATGGCAGGCTCGTTTTCCTTGCCAACGAACGAAAATTCTCATTCAGAAACAGCCCTTGGCGGGGCGTGAACCTCACTCCCGCGTGGCCACCAGAATGCCGCCAAGGATCAGCGCGCCGCTCACGAAGTGGGCGGGCGTCACCGGTTCGCCCAGCAGCACCAGCGCCTCCAGCCCGCTGAACGCGGGCAGCGAATAATAGATCAGCGCCGAACGGCTGGGGCCAATGGCCGCGATGGCCAGGTTCCAGCAGCGGTAGGCGACGAGCGACGCCCCCAGCCCGATGTACACAACCCCGATCACGGCCTGGGGGGTGAACACGGGCACCGCCCCGGTGGAAAGCTCCCACGCCAGCATGGGCACGATGCACAGCAGCCCCGGAATGAAGGTGGCCATGAGAAACGTGGTCTGCCCCACGCCCGCCGGGCGCTTGCGCACCAGCACCGAATACCCCGCGAACAGCATGGAGGCGGCCACCATCCACAGGTCGCCGCTGGTGAAGGTGAGCGTGGCCAGCCGGGCCAGGTCGCCCCGCGTCACCAGCACCACGATGCCACAAACCGCCGTGGCCAGCCCGGCTAGGCGGCGGGCGGTCACGGCCTCGCCCAGGAACAGCCGCGAGAACAGGATGATGAAGATGGGCGACGAGGTGGCGATGAGCGCCATGTTCAGCGCGGCGGTGGTGCGTCCGGCCACGTAGATGAACGTGTTGAACACCGAGACGCCCACGAAGCCGGTCGCCACGAAGTAGGGCAGATGGGCGCGCACGGCGGGCCATTCGCGCCGCAGCGGACCGATGCCGAAGGGCAGCAGCGCGCAGGTGGCCACCAGCCACCGGGCGAACGAGACGGACACCGGCGGCATGCTGTCGGCCAGCGCGCGCGCCACGATGAAGTTGCCGGACCAGATGACGGTGGCCGCCAGCGCCAGCAGGACGCCGCGCGTGGCACCGCCCCCGGTGATGGGGGATGCGTACATGAGTGTGTGCTCCGGAAATGGGGAGCATCCTGCCTACGCCGGGGGCGTGGGGGTGTCAAGCGGGCGCTGGCTGAAGGCTGGCTGACGGGCGGCGTGGGGCGCAGCACTTGAGGCGGCAGAGCTTCCGCACCGTTTCTTAACGCAGCGCGCCCCCGTCGGCGGGGACGACGGGGGCGCAGGCGGGAGGGATGCGTTGCGTCTTGCGGAAGCACACCGTGTAGGCGGTGACACGATTTTATAAATCGTATGTCGCATGTGTAGTATTTCATGAAAGCCGTGTCAATGGTTCAGGCAGCATTCTTGCGCGGGACGGCTCCCTTGCCCGCAGCGCCCGTGCGGGGTAGGAGAGGTGTTCGCGCCGGGCTTGCGTCGCCGTTGGGGGCGGTGCGGCCATGCGGCCCACTCCACGCGTTGCCTCGCGCGTGACAGGAAAAGGAATCACCCGTGACCATGACCGGCTTTTTCAACGTCCTTTCGGTGGAGGCGTTCACGGAACTGTTGCGCGCCTTCCCTCCGCTGGGGCCGGAAACCGTGGACCTGCACCGCGCCGATGGCCGGGTGCTGGCCGGGGACGTCATCGCCCCCGAAGACCTGCCCCTTACCGACCGCGCGGGCATGGACGGCTACGCCGTGCGCGCCGCCGACCTGTTCGGGACCACGGAAACCAACCCCGCCTACCTCGAATGCGACGGCCGTGTGGACATCGAGCACCCGGCCACCTTCGCCGTCGCGCCCGGCCGCTGCGCAGCCATCGTCACCGGCGGGGTCATGCCCGAAGGGGCGGACGCGGTGATCATGGTGGAGCACACCCAGGACCTGGGCGTCGGCACCATCGAGATGCGCCGCGCCGTGGCCCCTGGCGAGAACGTGATGCGGCGCGGCGAGGACGCCGTGGCGGGCACACCCGCGCTCGCGGCTGGCGCACGGCTGCGCCCGCAGGAAGTGGGCATGCTGGCCGCCGTGGGCGCCACGGAGGTGCGCGTGCACCGTGCGCCGCGAGTGGTCATCATCTCCACCGGCGACGAACTGGTGGCCCCACAGGCCACGCCCCGGCCCGGCCAGGTGCGCGACGTGAACAGCCACACCCTGGCCGCGCTGGTGCGCCGGGCCGGATGCGAGGCGCGCTGCCTGGGCATCGTGCCCGACCATCTGGACGCGCTGGAGGCGGCCCTGCGCGCGGGCCTGCGTGACGCCGACGTGGTGCTGTTGTCCGGCGGCAGTTCCGTGGGCGTGCGCGACCTGACTGTGGCCGCCCTGTCGCGCATCGAAGGCGCGGAACTGCTGGCCCACGGGGTTGCCATCAGCCCCGGCAAACCGACCATCCTTGCCCGGGTGCGTGGAGAGGACGGCGGCTGCCGCGCGGTGTGGGGCCTGCCGGGGCAGGTGACCTCGGCCCAGGTGGTCATGTTCGTGCTGGGGGTGCCCTTCCTGCACCATCTTTCCGGCCGGGCGGACGCCTTCGACCGTTCGCTGTGGCCCGCGCGCCGGGTGCGCCTGGCGCGCAACGTGGCTTCGCGGCAGGGGCGCGAGGACTGGGTGCGGGTGCGCATCATGCCTGCCGACCGCACCGGGCCGGGGGATGGCGGACCGCCGCTGGCCGTGCCGCTGCTGGGCAAGTCGGGCCTGCTGCGCACCCTTACCGGGGCGGACGCGGTGCTGCGCATACCCGCGCGGGCCGAGGGGCTTGTCGCGGGCAGCGAACACGACGCGTATCTCATCTGATCCAACGCGGCCTTTTCGCTTTCGGCGGCGTCAGGGGCGCATCCTTGCCGGAAACGAAAATTTCCGCGTTGGTCGTTACACAGCACACGGAACAACCAAACCATGCGCATCCTCTTTTTCGGTGACATCGTGGGCAAGCCGGGCAGGCAGGCCCTGAAGGAACTGCTGCCCGCCCTGCGGCGCGAGCACGCGCCCGACGTGGTCATCGCCAATGGCGAAAACGCCTCGGGCGGCATCGGCCTGACGGCGGAAACCCTGCGCGAGCTTTTGGGCATGGGCATCGACATCCTGACCACCGGCAACCACGTCTGGAAGCACCGCGACCTGTACGGCCCGCTGGACAAGGAGCCGCGCCTGCTGCGGCCCGCCAACTACCCGGCGGGCGCGCCGGGGCGCGGCCTTGGCGTGTACGATCTGCCGGGCGGCGCGCGGCTGGCCGTGCTGAACCTGTGCGGCACCACCTACATGGACCCGCTGGACTGCCCCTTCCGCGTGGCGGAAACCCTGCTGGCGCAATTGGAGGCGGCGGATGGCGGCGCAACTGGCGGTTCCCCCGCCCCTGCAGTCCGCATCGTCGATTTCCACGCCGAGGCCACCAGCGAAAAGAAGGCCCTGGGCTGGTTCCTGGATGGCCGGGTCAGCGCGGTCATCGGCACGCACACCCACGTGCAGACCGCCGACGCCATGCTGCTGCCCGGCGGCGCCGCCTACCTCACCGACGCGGGCATGTGCGGGGTGGAGGCCTCGGTGCTGGGCATGGACCACAAGGTCATCGTGGACCGCTTTCTGACCCGGCTGCCGCAGCGCTTTCGCCCGGCCACGGGGCGCGGCTCGCTGAATGGCGTGCTGCTGGACGTGGACGAGGTTACCGGCAAGGCGCGCTCCATCCGCGCGCTGCGCGTTGCCTGCCCGGCGGCGGAACAGTCCGCCGTGGTCAATGAACCCGCCGTGGCGGGGCCTGTCCTGCCCGACTGAGCCCGTGCCCGCCGCGGCGGTGCGGCGCGGACCCCGCGCTGCCCCTGCGGGCTGGCGGCCCCAATCGGGTTGACACCACCCGCCATCTCTGGAAGACCGTCCCGATACCATGCAGAGGGGTTGCAGACCATGATCGACATCGACACCCAGTTGGAACGCATCAAGCGCGGCATGGCCGAGCTCATCGACGAGGCCGAACTGCGCAAGAAGATCGCGCGCGGCGCGCCGCTGCGCGTCAAGGCGGGCTTCGACCCCACCGCGCCGGACCTGCACCTGGGCCACACGGTGCTCATCCACAAGCTGCGCCATTTTCAGGAGCTGGGCCACACCGTCATCTTCCTGATCGGCGACTTCACGGGCCAGATCGGCGACCCTTCGGGCCGTTCGGACACCCGCCCGCCGCTGACGCCGGAACAGATCATGGAAAACGCCGAGACCTACAAGAAGCAGGTCTTCAAGATCCTGGACCCGGAAAAGACCGAAATCGATTTCAACTCGCGCTGGATGAACGCCTTCTCCGCCGCCGACTTCGTGCGCCTTACCTCGCGCTACACCGTGGCCCGCATGCTGGAGCGTGACGACTTCGAAAAGCGCTACCGCGAGGGGCGGCCCATCGCCATCCACGAATTCCTGTACCCGCTGGTGCAGGGGTACGATTCCGTGGCCCTGCGCGCCGACGTGGAACTGGGCGGCACCGACCAGAAGTTCAACCTGCTCATGGGCCGCACGCTCCAGTCGCAGTACGGGCAAGAGCCGCAGTGCATCCTTACCGTGCCCATCCTGGAAGGGCTGGACGGCGTGAAGAAGATGTCGAAGTCCCTCGGCAACTACGTGGGCATCGACGAGCCGCCGTCCGACATGTTCGGCAAGATCATGTCCGTGTCCGACGACCTCATGTGGCGCTACTACGAACTCATTTCCGCCCGTTCGCTGGAAGACATCGCGGACATGAAGCGCCGCGTGCAGGCCGGTGAGGCGCACCCCAAGGCGGTGAAGGAAGACCTGGCCTTCGAGATCACCGCCCGCTACCACGGCGAGGACAAGGCCGCCGAAGCCCGCCAGGGCTTCAACGCCGTGTTCGCCGGCGGCGGCGTGCCCGACGACGCGCCCGAACACGCCTGCGCCCAGGGGGAAGACAGCACCCCGCCGGTGTTCCTGGAAGCAGCGGGCCTGGTCAAGTCGCGCGGCGAGGCCAAGCGGCTGATCAAGGAAGGCGCGCTGTCCGTGGACGGGGTGCGCTGCGACGACGCCATGGCCCCGCTGGCCCCCGGCAGCTACGTGGTCAAGCTGGGCAAGAAGCGCTTTTTGCGCCTGACCGTGACGGGGTAGTATCCGGATTCCGGTCTCCGGCGTTTTTGCGGTCACGCCGCAACGCAACTCATTTACAGATATTCCCATGCCCTCTTCAGCCGCTCCGGTTCGCCGGGGCGGCGTTTTTCTGTTTGCCGCCACATCCGGTGTAAAGATGTGTAAAGGTGTGCCGATATATCTTTGTGACGGCAACCAGTCACGGGGTAACGCCATGATCCTTTCCCCCATCTCCGGCTACCTGCTGCGCGAATCGCAGCAACGCCAGCAGGAGGCCCGCCGCGCCCGGTACGGCACCGGGCCGGTGAGCCTGCGCGGCAGCCTGACCGACGCCTACGACACCGTGTCCACCCGCACGCCCGACGTGGTGTTCGAGTTCGGCGACGTTTCGCGTGCCCGCCAGGATCAGGAGGAAGACTACGGCTACCTCGTCACCGGGGGCGACGTCATGCGGGGGGGCAAACCCATCACGCACGTGACGAAATCCGGCTTGCTGGTGGAGGTGGGCACCACGATCGTTCGTGGTCAGGACGGCAGCACGGCCATGGGCTGGGCCGTATCGTTCAGCCGCAATGGTGAACTGGTGGGTGCCGACCTCATCCAGAAGGATACCCGGGTGGTGGAAAATCCCGACGGCACGGTGAGCCTGGAGGCGGCACCCGACGGCGAAACCCTGGACGGCACCGAGGAGGACGATTTTTTCATCCGGCTGAGCGACCGTCAGGTGCACGCGGGCGGCGGC
Organism: Desulfovibrio sp. A2; assembly: GCF_000226255.1. GTDB lineage: Bacteria > Desulfobacterota > Desulfovibrionia > Desulfovibrionales > Desulfovibrionaceae > Cupidesulfovibrio. The sequence continues at coordinate 53,396 of NZ_AGFG01000033.1, read as the reverse complement.
GACGACGTGGTCATCTCGCTGGGCGGCAGCGGCGGTGTGGACGGCGGCACCGGCAACGACGCCATCCTCGGCGTGTTCCGAGGCGTGGCCGCCGAGGGAACCGAGGGGCTGGCCCTGCTCGACGGCGGCGAAGGCGACGACCTGATCCGCGCCGACAACGGCGTGCACGTGGCCCTGGTTGGCGGCACCGGCGACGACACCCTGGACGGAGCCTTGGCCCACGCGCTGCTGCGGGGCGGCGAGGGCGACGACAAACTGAAGGGCGAGGCGCACTACGCGGTCATGGACGGGGAAGACGGCGACGACCGCTACGAGATGGACCTGGCGGCCTGGTCGCAGGTGGCGGGCGGCGCGGGCGACGATGCGCTGACCGGGCGATTCCTGCGTTCCGGCGTCGCGGGCGGCGAAGGCGACGATACCTTCGACGGCCGGTTTCAGGTTTCGGACATGCTGGGCGAGGCGGGCGACGACACCTTTCGGGGCCTGTACGAGCGCGGCAGGGCGGATGGCGGCGAAGGCGACGACGCCTTTGCCGTGGAGGCGGCGCATACCACGGAGTTTGCGGGCGGGATGGGAGACGACACCCTGCGCGCCGTGACCTCGTTCTTCGCCAGCTACGACGGCGGCGACGGGCGCGACGTGGTGGAACTGGGCCGCAAGCGGCATCGCAGCCCTTCGGGGGAGTATGTGCCGGGCGGCGTCTCCCCCGTTGGATGGCGGGTGGAGGGTCTTGCGGGCGACTACTATGCCGAGGGCGACCTGGCGTACAATGAAGTGCGCGGCGGCGAGGGGGCGGACGACCTGACCGTGTACGGCGCGCCGGACGACCGGCGCGGGCTGGATACCCCCGCCCGCGTCAACGGGGGCAAGGGGCGCGACGTGGTGGCCATCTACGGGGCCATGCAGCGGCTGGGACAGCTGCACGGGGACGAAGAGGACGGCGAGATGGGCGTGCTTCTGCTGCCCTACGTGTAGCGGCCGGGAAAACGGAAAACGCGCGCATTCCGTTGCGTGCGACCCAAGCGGCGCTGCCAGGGAAGGCATTCCCGGCGGCGTTTTTTTGTGCCCGCAGTCCGGCGTGCATGGTCGGGCCATGTGGCGTTTCATGGCCCCGTGGCGACGCCACGCCACCACGGGGGGATGCCCATGGGTAGGGTTGGCCCTCGTTGTGGCGCACACCCCTTCTCATGAGGGCGCAAGTATTCTATGGTGTTGGCAGAATCATCAATCCCTGGGCACGGAGCGCATATGGACACGAAGCCGGGAAAGAGTTCGTCGGGGTGGTCACCTGCCGCCATTGCATCGCGCGGCAAGGGGTGGTGGGCCATGCGGCGGGTGCGCCGCTGGACCTGCACGATCGTCGGCGTGGTTGCCGCATGGGGCGTGCTGGCCGGATTGGCCATGCCGCCGCTCATGCGCGGCGTGCTGGAAGATCAACTGTCCGACAAGCTGCGGGTGCGCTGCACCGTGGAGAAGGTGCGCTTCAACCCGTATTCGTGGGCGCTGTCCATCCAGGGCGTGCGCGTGCCCAACCCCACCGGCGACGGCGATCTGCTGACCTTCGACGCGCTGGAATTTTCGCCCGGCCTTTCCGCCGCGCTGCGCCTTGCCCCGGTGCTGGCCTACGTGCGGCTGGTGAACCCGGTGGTGTACGTGGCCCACTTCGGCGACGGGCGGTATTCCTTCTCGGAATTCATCCCGCCAGACGGAGAGGACGGGAAGAAGGACCGCGCGGACGACGCAAAGAAGCCGCTGTTCCCCTTCGCGGCCAGCGACTTCGAGGTGGTCAACGGCACGGTGATCTTTCACGACGCGCCGCTCAAGACCATCCACACCATCACCGAGTTGCAGTTCGTGGTGCCGTTCACCTCCACCATGGAGCGCGACCGGGAGCGCGCCATCACCCCCAGCCTGAATGCCACGGTGGACGGCAGGGCGCTGACGGTGCAGGGGCGGCTGTTGCCCTTCGCCGAGCACCTGCGCACCGAGTTCGATGTGGCCACCGACGAGGTGGACCTGACCCAGTACCGCGAATACCTGGCTGCGTTCACGCCGTTGCGCCTGGAATCGGGGCGGCTGGGCGTGAACCTGAAGCTGGTGGTGGAGCAGCCCGCCGCGCACGACGTGGAATTCGGGCTGGCGGGCTCCGTGACCCTGCACGACCTGCGCGTCAACGCGCCCGACGGCAAGGACGCCGTGTTGGGGCTGACCTCGGGCATGGTGGAAGTGGAGGAATTCTCGCTGCTGGACCGCCACGTGGACGTGCGCCGGGTGGACCTGGACGGCCTGCTGGCCCGGGCCGGACGCCTGGCCGACGGCAGCATCGACTGGCTGGGCTTCGTGGCCCCGGCGGGCGCGAAGAAGCAGGCCGAAGTGAAGCCGGGCGGCCAGACCGCCGTTCCGGCGGGAACCGCGACAGCGGGGAGTGGCACTGCCAAGGCCACCACCGGCGCGCCGGGTGGTTCCGCTGGCAGTGCGGCGGCCGTGGGCACGGCAGCCCCGGCAGCACCGGCTGGTCCGCCCGCCGCTGCCCAGGCCAGGTCCGAGCCGCCCTTCGTGGTCAGCGTGCGCACCCTGGACATGCGCAATGCCACGCTGGTCTGGAAGGACGCCTCGGTGCCCGGCGGCGCGCAAGTGCGGCTGAGCGATCTTGCCGTCACCCTTACGGATTTCGTCACGCCTGGCGGCAAGGCCGCGCCCAAGGGGGGTGGGGCCTTCACCGCTTCGCTGCGCATGGACGACGGGACCGGCAAGGCTGGCGCGCCGGCAAAGTCCGGTGAGGCCGCGAAGAACGGCACGGGCGCCCTGAAGGCCGAGGGCACGCTGACCCTGGAGCCGCTGGGCGTGACCCTGCGCCTGGACGCGCGCGACCTGCCGCTGGCTCCGGTGCGCGGGTACGTGGCGCAGGCGGTGCCTGCCCTGTCGCTGGATGCCGGGGCGGCTGGCACGCAGGGCGAAGTGGAACTTTCGCTGGCCGCGCCGGATGCGCCCGGGTTCGTGCTGCGCAAGGGCGCGGCGCAGGTGTCGGGTTTGGCCCTTTCGCTGGCCGGGCAGAAGCAGCCCTCGGTGGGCCTGGGCAGGCTGGAGGTGACCGAAACGTCCGTGGATCTTGCGGCGCGCACCATGGCCGTGGGGCCGGTGACGCTGACCAGGCCCGATGTCCGGGTGGTGCGCGGCAAGGACGGCGCCATCGACCTCGCCGCGCTGGCGGGCGACCCGGCAACGGCGCAGCCCGCCAAGGCAGGGGCGGCCGGACGCGACAAGGGGCGGGAGCGCCCGGCGGCGCGCGGGGCCTCGCGTGCCGCCCCGCAGAAAGCCGCCGCCACGCCGGAAGGACCGGAATGGCAGGTGTCCGTGGCCTCGCTGCGCATGGACGAGGGCCGGGTGACCTTCGAGGACCGGCAGCCCAAGGATGCGGGCGTGCTCACTCTGGAGGGGATGCGCCTAGTCACCGGGCCGCTGTCGCCGCAGCGCGGCGCGCCGCTGGACGTGGATTTTTCCGCCCGCTGGCAGAAGCAGGGAACCATCGGCGTGAAGGCCAAGGGCACGGCGCAGCCGCTGCACATGACCGTGGATTCCAAGCTGGCCAAGGTGGACCTGCGCCCGCTGGACCCGTACCTGGGCGAGGTGACCGATCTTCTGTTCGGCGGCGGCGAGGTGTCGTCGGAACTCAAGGTGGCCCTGCGCGAGCAGGCCGCCCCGGGTGGCAGGGCGCGCGCCGCGAGCGCATCCGCCGGACAGGCGGCGGAACCGGGGCTTGAGGTGAACGTGGAGGGCGCGGTCCGGCTGGACAACCTGTCGCTGAAGCTGGCCGGGGGCAAGCAGGAACTGGCCTCGCTGCGGCGGTTTTCGGTGCGCGGGTTGCGCTTCGGCCAGCAGCCGTCGGGCGACCTTTCGCTGCGCGTGCAGGAGGTGGGGCTGGAAAAGCCGAAGCTCTCGGTGATGGTGTTCAAGGATGGCTCCACCAGCATCAGCCGGGCCTTGGGGGCGAAGCCCCCTGCGACTGGGGCAAAGGACGCGAAGCCCCCGGCGGCAGCGGAGAAGGACGCCAAGGCCCCGGCGGCGACGAAGGATGCCAAAGCTCCGGCGGACGCCACCGCGCAGCCCGCCAGCAAGGCCGCGTCCGGTCCGGCCACGGATTCGGCATCGCCGCCCGCATCGCCTGCTCCGTCGGCACCCTCCGGCCCTTCCGGTGCCCCCGCCCAGGGCGACGGCGCGGAGGCTGCGGCCCGGCCCAACGCCGGTCCGTTCACCACGCTGGAGGTGGGCAGCCTGTCCATTTCCGGCGGGTCGCTGCGTTTCCGCGACGAGCGCATGTCCCCGGCCTTTGCCTCCGAACTGTCCGACATCGAGGGGAGCATTTCCGGCGTATCGCTGGACCCGGCCTCGCGCGCCGAGGTGCAGTTGCGCGCGGGCATCGAAGGCGTGCCGGTGCTGGTGGGGGGCACGGTGAATCCGCTCATTCATCCCGTGTTCGCGGACATGCGCTTCACCATGTCCGGACTCGATCTGGTGCCTCTGTCGCCCTACGCGGTGCAGTACATCGCCTACCCTGTGGAGCACGGGCGCTTTTCCGCCGACGTGGCCGTGAAGGCGGAAAACTGGGTGCTGGACGCGGACAATCACTTCACCCTCAGCCAGATAGAGCTGGGCAGCAAGGACAACCGGCCCGATGCGCCGAGCTACCCGGTGAAGCTGGGCCTGGCCCTGTTGCAGGACATGAGCGGCAACGTGGATCTGCGCCTGCCCGTGAAGGGGCGGCTGGACGATCCGGAATTCCGTCTTGGCGGGGTGATCATGCAGGCCGTGCTGAACCTGATGGTCAAGGTGGTCACCTCGCCCTTCGCCCTGGTGGGCAGCGTGCTCAGCCTGGGCAGTGGCGGCAAGGACATGCGCTACGTGGAGTTTCCGCCTGGGGTGGCAACGCTGAACGAGGTGGCGGAAAAGGACCTGCGCGCCGTTGTCGAGGTGCTGCGCCAGCGCCCGCGCCTGAAGCTGGAGGTGCAGGGCGCGGCCGAGCCGGACGGCGACACGCGCGGCCTGAAGGAACAGGCCCTGCTGCGGGCGCTGCGCGAAGCCAAGCACGCCTCGCTGTCGCGTGCCGAGAGGGCGAGGGTGAACGTGGATGACGTGGTCATCGACAAGGACGAGTACGAGGACCTACTGGACGAGGTGTACAAGGACGCGCCCTTCGAGAAGCCGCGCAACGTGGTGGGCTTTACGAAATCGCAGCCTGCCGACGTGATGGAGGCCGCGCTGAAGGAACACTACGAGGTGACGCCCGAAGCGCTGAAGGAGCTGGCCACCGCGCGGGCCAAGGCAGTGCGCGACAAGCTGCTGGAGATTGATCCGGCCTTGGGCGAACGGGTGTTTCTGGCCGGTGCCAAGGTTGCCCCTGCCGCTGGCGCGGAGGGCGGGGATGCGGCGAAGAATGGGGGGAGCAGGGTTAATTTGGGGTTGCAGTAGTGGGGGGGATGGAGAAGGGGGAAGAGAAGAGGGGAGAGCTTGCGCGTGGTTGCAACCGGCTTCTACGAAGACCGTCTCGCCCCTTTGACTGCCCTCGATTTCGTTATGTCTCCGACGGGCAGGGGGTGTTGTAACGAACACCCCCTGCACCCCCGCGTTCCAGGGGGGCTTCGCCTCCCCTGGACCCCCAAGTTCATCTTGCACCGCATTCCATCGCCGGGCAGCTTCCCTGCGGCGCTGCGCGCCTCGGGCGATCTGCCCGGCGGAATGCGTATGTGCACGATGCTCCCGCAGCATGGCAAAGCCAAGGTGCCTTTGCGACACGTATCTTGCGCGGCGTCCCTTCGGCGGCAGCTTCCCTCCGGCGTGGTGCGCCTCCGGGTGATCTGGCGACGGCAATGCGATGTGCGCATGGCGCTCGGTGTCGTGGCGAAGCGAGGGGCATTCACCTTCGCCCTCCTTGCAGCGCATATACCGCCGTCAAAGCCCCCCAGCATACGCGGCCAAGCTCGAAACGTGGTCGTGGCGCATGACACGGGAAAATATTCTCGCATGTTCAGATTTGTGGATTTGGCGAGGGAAACCTTTGTACGGCGATACGCAGCCGCAGCCGGAGATCGCCGCCGAGGATTTGCGAGGCGGAAGCTCCGGCGTAGCGGATGCGCGCCGCAGTGAGGGTGGGGTAGAAGGCACCCCCCGCGTTGCCGTGCCACCGGGAGTTCCGTGCACATACGCATTCAGCCGAGCAGATCGCCCGAGGCGCGCAGCGCCGCAGGGAAGCTGCCAGGCATAAGAATGCGGTGCATGACGACACGGGGTTCCAAGGGGCGGAGCCCCTGGAACGCGGGGATGCAAGGGGCCATCGTTCAATGGCCCCTTGCCCGCCGGAGGCATAACGAAATCGAGGGTGTCCAGCAGGGCACATCTGTCTTCGTAGAAGCCGGTTGCAACCGCGCACTACCCCTTCCCGTCGTCCCTTCACCAGCACCACCAAACAAAAGGGGCCACCTTGCGGCAGCCCCATCAATCAATCCCCATACCCCTCGGATGGCGGCGGCGGGACGAACGTCAAATCCTCGAACGCGGTGTACGAGGGCAGGTAGGCAAGCTCGGCCACGCCCACGGGGCCGTTGCGCTGCTTGCCGATGATGATTTCCGCGATGCCCTTGCGCGGGTTGTCGTCGCGTTTGTTGTAGGCGTCGTCGCGGTAGATGAACATGATCACGTCGGCGTCCTGCTCGATGGCGCCCGATTCGCGAAGGTCCGAAAGCATGGGGCGCTTGTTGGTGCGCTCTTCCACCTTGCGGTTCAGCTGCGACAGGGCAATGACCGGGATGTTCAGTTCCTTGGCCAGGGCTTTCAGCGAGCGCGAGATTTCCGAAATTTCCAGTTCGCGCGAATCCACCCGGCGGGCGGAGCGCATCAACTGCAGGTAGTCCACCATCACAAGCCCCACGCCCTTTTCGGCACGCAGGCGGCGGGTGCGGGCGCGCAGTTCCAGGGTGGTGATGGCGGGGGTGTCGTCGATGTAGATGGGGGCCTGCGAGAGCACGTCGGCGGCGTGGTACAGGCGCTGCCAGTCCTCGTCGTCCAGGAAGCCCTTGCGCACCTTGGACAGGTCCACCTTGCCCAGCGAGCAGAGCATGCGCATGACCAGCTGCTCCATGGACATTTCCAGGGAGTACACGGCCACGGGGGTGTTCTGGTTCACGGCGGCGCGCAGGCACATGTTCAGCGCGAAGGCGGTCTTGCCCATGGAGGGGCGCGCGGCCACGATGATCAGGTCGGACGGCTGCAGGCCCGAGGTCATCTGGTCCAGTTGCACGAAGCCGGTGGTGACGCCGGTGACCACTTCCTTGCGGTCGCAGCGCTTCACCAGGTCTTCGAAGACCTTGTGCACCAGTTCCTTGGCCCCGCGGAACATCTTGCCGCTGACGCGCTCGGAAATGGCGAACACCGCCTGCTCCGACTCGTCCAGCAGCTTCTGCACTTCGCGCGAGGCGTCGTAGCAGTTGCTGATGATCTCCGACCCCGCGCCGATCAGCGAACGCAGCAGTGCCTTGTCGCGCACGATGGTGGCGTAGTGCTCGGCGTTGGCGGCACTGATGGTGGACTGGGCGAGCTCGGCCAGGTACACGGCCCCGCCAACCCCTTCCAGGCGGCTCTGCGATTGCAGGTATTCCGCCATGGTCACGAGGTCGATGGGGGCGTTGCGCCGGTACAGTTCCAGGCAGGCGTCGTAGATCTGTTGGTGGGCGGGCAGGTAGAAGTCTTCCGGCCGCAGCGTGTCCACCACGGAGTGCAGCACGGCGTTGCGAAGCAGAATCCCCCCGAGCACGGCCTGTTCGGCTTCGGTGCTGTGCGGGGGGACTCGGCGCAACAGATCGGCGGAAGCGCGTTCCGTCGGATCGGGAGCGCCGCCCCCGCCATGGTAGGCGGAGGCGGCGTCGGAATCGGTGTGGCTATTCGGCCGGGGTTTCCGGCTCGGCGTCCACGACGGGTTCTGCGGCATCGCTCACCTTGTCTTCGGCAACAACCTTGACGTTCAGGGTGGCCACCACGTCGGCGTGCAGGCGGACGCGCACTTCGTGCGTGCCCAGGGTGCGGATGGCGGCGTCGAGCAGAATGCGGCGACGGTCGATATCCACGCCCTTTTCGGCCAGCGCGTCGCCGATGATGGCGGTGGTGACGGAACCGTAGAGCTTGTCGTTTTCACCCACGCGAACCGGGATGACCAGTTCGGTGGCGGCGATCTTGGCGGAAAGGTCGGAGGCCGCGGTGCGCAGGGCGTCCATCTTGGCCTGAAGCTTCTTGCGCTCCAGTTCGAACGCCTTCAGGTTGGCATCGGAGGCCAGCATGGCAAGGCCCTGCGGCAGCAGGAAGTTGCGGCCGAAACCGGGCTTCACCACCACGACGTCGCCGAGGCGGCCCAGATTTTCAACGTCAGCACGAAGGATCAGCTTCATCCCATCCTCCTAGATCTGGCTCTTTTTCTTGACGTCGCTGGAATGACCCGCGGTGTAGAACAAGAGGGCCATCTGACGGGCGCGCTTGATTTCACGGGTGAGCAGACGCTGGTGATGGGCGCAGGTGCCGGTGATGCGGCGCGCGATGATCTTGCCGCGCTCGGTGATGAAGTCGCGCAGGATGTCGGCGCGCTTGTAATCGAGGGGCAGGTCCTTGTCGGCGCAGAAGCGGCAGAACTTGCGACGCGGGGTGAACTTCTTCTTGAAGGCCATGTTATGCAACCTCCTCGACCGCGTCGGCCAGCTTGACGGTAACGAACTTGAAGATGCCGTCGGAGATGCGGATGTTGCGTTCCACTTCGGCCACGACTTCGCCGGGGGCGAGGTATTCGAGGCGCACGTAGTAGCCGCGCATGTGCTTCTGGACGGGGTAGGCGAGGTCGCGCATGCCCCAGTGGTCGGCGGCGACCATCTTGCCCTGTTCACGCTCTACGACGCCGGTGAGGGTGCCGAGCAGCGCCTCGCGGGCATCCGCAGCCAGCTCCGGGGAAAGGAGCAGCAGCGTTTCAAACTTCCTCATGGGATTCCTCCTTGTGGGCTTTGGCCCGCCCTCACGCGGGGCGAGCAAGGCAGAAACAGGGTCTATAGTCGCAGGGGGCGCGGGTGTCAACAGGCGTGTTGACGGCGCGGGGCAAGGCCGGGCGGGATGGTCCGCGCCCGGCCTGTTGCACGCAGGCGCGTGCCCGCGTGGCTGGCCAGCCGTGATGGCGCGGCGGCAGGGGGCATCCGGTCGCGCGGCTATGCCTCGTGCGTGCGCGGGTTCATGCCCAGCAGGCAGAGCACTTCATACGATATGGTGCCCCACAGGTCGGCCAGGTCGTCGGGCGTCAGCGCCTCGCCGGGGCCGCCCATCAGGTACGCCGCATCTCCTGCGGCCACGCCGGGAATGTGCGACACGTCCACGGCGGTCATCTGCATGCACACCCGGCCCAGGATGGGCGCGCGGCGACCATGCACGGTCATGGCCCCCCTGCCGGAAAGCCCCCGGCTGTAGGCGTCGGCATAGCCCACGGCCACGATGGCCACGGTCATGTCGCGCGGGGCGGTGAAGGTGCGCCCGTAGCTGATGGAACGCCCGGCGGGCAGGGGGTGCACCTGAAGAACGGGGGTGGCCACATCCATGGCCGGTTCCAGACCGTCGCCCAGATGCGCCAGGGCGGTTCCGCGCAGCGGGTTCGACCCGTACAGGGCGATGCCGGGGCGCTGCACGTCGAAGTGCAGTTCCGGGTGGGCCAGCAGCCCCGCCGAGTTGGCCAGCGAACCCTGCACGGCGGGCCATGCCGCGCGCACGCCGGACAGGACGCGCGAGAAGGTTGCACTCTGCTCGCGGGTGAAGTCGGCCCGCGCCGGGTCGTCGGACACGGCCAGATGCGACATGGCCAGCACCGGGCGCAGCATGGGCCGGGCGTGCAGCCTGTCGAGCAGGGCGGGCAGGTCGGCCTCGGTGAAGCCCAGGCGGGCCATGCCGGTGTCGAACTTGAGGGCGATGTCCACCTGCTGGCCGGGCGCGGCGCGGGATGCCAGCATTTCCAGCTGATCGGCGGAATACACGGCGGGCACGATGGACCGGGCGATGCAGCATTCGGCGTCGGCGGCGTCCGTGGCCCCCAGCAGGGCCACGATGCGGCCGGGAATGCCGCCGTCGCGCAGCAGGGCGCATTCGCCCACGGTGCCCGCGGCGAAGGAATCGGCACCGACGGCCTCCAGCGTGCGGGCCACGGGCAGCAGGCCGTGGCCGTAGGCGTCGGACTTGATCACCGCCATGGGGGCGGGGGCCATGCGGCGCAGCAGTTCGAAGTTGCGACGCAGCGCGCCAAGGCGCACGCGGACGGATATCTTGTTGTAGTCGATGGTCATGCGAGGCTCCGTGGTCGGCTCCGGCGAAGAGATTCGGGGCAAGCTTCTGCGGGAGAAGGGCAGGGTGTCGGGACGGGAGCCGTCCGGCGGCTTTTCCTGTCGGGAAAGTTGTGGTAAACGACTGCGGTCCCGGTATTGTGCAGGGAGCGGTTGTACTCCCTCGCGCCGCGACATTCAACATCTTCGACGCCCGCGCCGCGCGCCGATGAGCGCCTGTGCGCTCAGGCGTGCCCGGTGCGCACAGATGCATCGGATGTGCCGGGGAACCAGAAAACCACGTGACTCCATAAACCGGGCTCATGCCCGGATGATCCGGACCGCGCATGACAGACGGTAGATTCCGCCCGCTCGCCGGGTTTGCGGCGTATGTGTTCCTGCTGCTTTCCGGCATCCTGTTCGCGGGCGGGGCGCACGCCCAGCAGCCGCAGCCCAACGTGCTGCAAATGCGCACCGAGGACGACCGCGAGGTGACCTGGAACCTCACGGCCGATTCCGTCACCACGCAGAACGACAGCAAGATCATCGAGGCCGAAGGCCGCGTGGCCCTGCGTCGCGGCAACGACTACCTGAAGGCCGACTACATCCGCTACTATTCCGCCACCAACTGGGTGTACCTGAAGGGCAACGTAGAGGTGCACCTGGGCAAGGACGACATCTCCGCCGAAGAAGGGGAATTCGACCTGCGCAGCCGCACCGGCTGGCTGAAGAAGGGCCGCATCTTCATGGGCGAGCCGCACGCCTATTTCGCGGGCGAACGCATCGACAAGAACTGGGGCGACATTTACACCTTCACCGATGCCAAGATCACCGTCTGTGACGGCGACACCCCGGCCTGGTCGCTGACCGCCGAAGAGGCCGTGGTCGAGATCGACGGGTACGCCCGGCTGTGGCGCTCGAACTTCCAGGTGAAGGACAACGACGTCGCCTATGCCCCCTATTTCGTCATGCCCGCCAAGCGCACCCGCCAGTCGGGTTTCCTGATGCCGGAATACGGCATCAGCTCGCGCGACGGCTTCTTCTACAACCAGCCGTACTACTGGGTGGTCAACGAGACCAGCGACGTGACGCTCAACGAGTATTTCATGGCCGAGCGCGGCTTCATGCACGGCGTGGAATACCGGGCCCGGCCCACCTCGGACCAGACCACCTGGCTGCGGTTCGACTGGCTGTACGACAACAAGGTCGTAGACAGCGACGGGGACGACCCCATCGACAGCAACGACGGCCTGCTCCGTACCAACCACGAGCGGTACTGGCTGCGCGGCATGTTCGAGACGCGCCTTGGCGACCCGCGCTGGCGACTCAAGGGCGACCTGGACTTCGTTTCCGACCAGAACTACCTGCGTGAATTCAAGCGGGGGCTCGGCGGGTTCAGCGATTCGCGCGACAACCTTTTCGAGTTGTTCGGGCGCGACATCAACGAGCGCGATCGCTACCGGACCAGCCAGGTCATGTTGACCCGCGACTGGGACCGCGTTTCCGTGGCCCTGGGCGGCCGGTACGACCAGGACCCGGAACTGGGCAACGGAAATCGCCGTTACTCGGAAGATTCCTTGCCCCAGCGCCTGCCCGAGGCCGACGTGTACCTGCATCGGGGCGCCCTGTTCGAGGGGCTGCCACTGGAAGTGCAGGCCTCTGCCCAGTCGGTGTACTTCCACCGCCGCAACGGCACTCAGGGCGCTCGCCACGACGTGCACCCGCAGGTGGTGCTGCCGGTGAACGGCAAGTATGGTTCGGTGATCTCGTCGGTGGGGCTGCGCCAGACCGTGTACGACACCGAGCGCCGTGAAAGCCTGCCCGGCGACGGGGGCGATTCCTCCGGCGAAGCCCGCACCCTGCCCGATTACAACGTGGCGGCCTCCACCGAATTCGCCCGCGTCTACCACCTGGAAAGCGCACCGCTCACGCTGTCGGCCGAGCAGACGGGGCAAAGCCGCTGGACCGGCATTCGCCACGCGCTGCAACCCCGCGTGGAGTATAACAACCTGCCGCTGGTGGACCAGGACGACAACCCCCGCTATGACGACGACGACCGCATTGGCGCGCGCAACGAACTGGTCTATTCGCTGACCAACGTGTTCACGCGCAAGCGGGAAGTGGTGCGCATGAAGACCAACGACGAAGGGGAGGCGGAGCCGGACCTGGCCACCGACTACCTGGAGTTCCTGCGCCTGAAGTTGCAGAGCGGCTATGACATTCGCGAGGCCAACCGCGACGACGACCTGGATACGTACGAACGCCGCCCGATGCTCGATTACATGGCCGAGGTGGAATACCTTCCGGTGGCCTGGCTGTCGTGGCGCAGCCGCACGGCGTGGTCGCCCTATACCGGCGATTCCACCCAGCATGACCACAGCCTGGGGCTCATCGACCCGGACCTGGGCACGTTGCGCCTCGGCTACAACTGGCGCGCCAAGCTCGACGAATACCGCCGGACGCGCGAGAAGGACATCAGTTCACTCTACCTGCGTGGCGAAGCGGCCGTGTGGGGGCCGTGGAGCGTGGGTGGCGAATACCGCGTGGACATCGACGACGGCCGCGACCTGGAGCGGATCTTCGACATCATCTACAATCACCAGTGCTTCAAGGTCATCGGCCGGACCACTTTCGACCGTGACGAAGAGCGGTACGAACTGCTGGTGGTGTTGCCGGGCCTCAGCGACTAGCGGGGCCATGCCTGCACATGCCGGGCGGCCCGCTCCGTTCCGTCCGGTATGGCCATCGGGGAGGCAGGGCTGGTTGACGTTGTTGCCGCCTGAACCGCCCGCCCGCAACGCGTTCATGGCCGTTCTTCATCGGCCCTGTATTGCCTGTAAAAAACGCCGCCTGGGGCAACCCCGGCGGCGTTTTGCTGTCTTGCGCTGGCGCGGCGCTAGGCTGAGTGCCGTCCGCTCTCGCGTTTCCATTCAGAAACCATGTCGCGCACCATGGCCGCGCGCTCCGCGTCCACCTGCTTGAAGCGCTCGGCGAACACGTGCAGATGGGTGCCGCCGCGCGGGGTGAACAGCCCCTTCACCCGGCACCACAGCGGGTCCAGCGCCTCGGTCATGTGGTCGAGCACGGTGTTGGTGATGGTCTCCATGAACGACTGGTGGTTGCGGTAGGCGAACATGTACAGCTTGAAGCTTTTCGATTCCACGCACAGCCGGTCGGGGATGTATTCCGTGACGATGGTGGCGAAGTCGGGTTGGCCGGTCACCGGGCACAGCGAGGTGAATTCCGGAAAGGCGATGCTCACGATGTACGGGCGGTCCGGAAAATTGTTGGGGAAGGCTTCCATGATGTGCGCGCCGGGTCCGGCGTGCGGGTATTCGGACTTGACGCCCAGAGCGCGCAGGTGGCCGGTCTGGTCCTGGCTGCGGGTATAGGCGGCGTCGGTCGTGTCTTTCTTCTTGGTCATGCGATGCTCTCCGATGGGAATATGATGCCGCATTGTGGCCACTTGGGCCGGGCTTGGCAAGCGGTGCGGGAGGCACGGGCGGGGAAGGGTGTGGTGGTACCGAAGGCGACTACGCACGGCATCAGAAAACGGTTGCCACGGCGGGCCATTGCGCTATCCTGAAGGGCAAACCGCCCGTGACGGAGGATGTCCCATGGCCGAACCCCACGCCAAAGGAGTGGAAGAAGCGCTCTCGCTCGTCAAGGGCGGTCTTGGCGGCATCGCCGATCAGGTGGTGCCGTGGTTTTTTGCCAACATGCCGGACTATTACCTGCGCACCCATTCGGTGACCGAGCAGGTGCACCACCTGCAGGCAATCATCTCCGGCCGCGTGGTCACGGACAACCACGCGGTGCGCCTGGCCAGCCCGGACGGCCGCAAGATCACCTACATCTCGCCTTCGGCCGGGGGAGACCTGCGGGGCGACCTGCAAACCATTCTGGCCGGGCTGCTGGGCGAGCACATCGAGACCGCCCGCATCTACACCACGGCCGACGGGCAACTGGGCCTGCACGAATTTCTGCTGGCCCCGCAGCCCCGCGCGGGCAGCCTGCGCGCGGCCGACGCATCTTCCGCCTCCCATGCCGCCGGAATCGACCAGTTCTCCGCCGCGCTGGAAGCCATGCGCGCCAGCGGCGAGTTGCCGGAACAGGACATGGACTCCTTTGCGGCGTTTCTGGCCAGCGCCAACGTGGAATACGTGGAAAAGTTCGATCCGGTCCGGGCGGCCCGCCATTTCCGGCTGCTGCGCGAGATAGGCGGCGGCGACGACACCGGCCTGCTCATCGAGCAGTGCGCCGTGCCCGGCGCGCCCGCGACGTCCGAAGGGGCGCCCCTTTCCGCGGAGCCGTGCGACATCCGGCGCGAAACGCGCATCGTGGTGGCCATGCGCCACCCCCCGGCCACCGGCCTGCTGCTGCAGATCGCCAGGATCATGCGGCGGCTGGACATCGTCGTGCACCGCGCCTACGCGGACACCTTCGCCGACGCATCCGGCGAGACGGCCATCATGAGCTTCTACGTCTCGCACAAGGGCGACCTGATCCTGGACGATTCCGCCCTGTGGCAGAACCTGCGCAAGAAGCTGCGCCTGGTGAAGTGGTTCGCCCCGCATGAACTGGAAATCCTGGCCGACGAGGAATCCTGGCCCATCAAGCGCATCATGCTGTTGCAGGCCGCCTGCGGGTTCGCCCACGTGTTCCTGGCCAAGGACAACCAGTGGGCCTACAGCACCCAGAACGTGGTGCGCATCGTGCTGGCCCGCCGGGCCGAGACGGCCGCGCTGGTGGACTGGTTCGAGGCCCGGTTTGACCCCACCCTGGGCGAGCGCGAGGCCGCCGCGCGCCGCCTGGAGGCCGACGCCGCCGACGCCGTGAACGCGGTGGCCGACGAGCGCGAACGCGCCGTGCTGCTGATGATCCAGCGCTTCTTTCGCCACGTGCTGCGCACCAACTATTTTCTCGAGACCATCTACGGCCTGTCCTTCCGGCTGGATCCGGAATTCCTGCCGCCCGCCTACCGCCCCGAGGGCGAGGAACTGCCCTTCGGCATCTTCTTCTTCCACGCGCCGGGGGGGCTCGGCTTTCACATCCGCTACCGCGACATGGCGCGCGGCGGCGTGCGCGTGGTGCCCACCCGCACCCAAGAGCAGTTCGAGCTGGAATCGAACCGCCTGTACGACGAGGTGAAGGGCCTGGCCTACGCGCAGCAGGTCAAGAACAAGGACATCCCCGAGGGCGGGGCTAAGGCGGTCATCCTGCTGGGGCCGCTGGGCGACGTGGGGCTGGCCGTGGCCTCGGTCATCAATTCGCTGCTGGACGTGGTGCTGCCGGGGCAGGACACCCCGGCCCTGCCCGGCGTGGTGGACTACCTGGGCCGCGAGGAAATCATCTACTGCGGCCCGGACGAGAACATCCAGCCCGCGCACATCGCCTGGATGGTTGAGCGCGCCCGCCAGCGCGACTACCGCTGGCCCTCGGCGTTCATGAGCTCCAAGGCCGGGGCGGGCATCAACCACAAGGAATACGGCGTCACCAGCATCGGGGTCATGGTCTTTGCCGAGGAAATGCTGCGCCACCTGGGCATCGACCCGTTCACCCAGCCGTTCACGGTGAAGATCACCGGCGGTCCCAAGGGCGACGTGGCGGGCAACCTGATGCGCCTGATGTTCGAGACCTACGGGGCCAACGCGCGCGTCGTGGCCGTCAGCGACGGGCACGGGGCGGCATGGGACCCGTCCGGGCTGGACCCGGCGGAACTGCTGCGCCTCATCGACGTGCAGCGCAGCATCAGCGCCTTCGACCCGGCGCGCCTGCGCGGCGAGGGGGCCTGGGTGGCCACGGCCGACACCCCGGAAGGGGTGCGCCGCCGCAACACCCTGCACAATACCGCGCACGCGGACATCTTCATCCCCTCCGGGGGGCGGCCGGACACCATCAACACCCGCAACTGGCACGACTTCTTCGACCGGGGCGGGGTGCCCACGGCGCGGGCCATCATCGAGGGGGCCAACCTGTTCGTGGCCCCGGAGGCGCGCAAGCGCCTGGCAGAACGCGGGGTGCTGGTGGTGCACGGCTCGTCGGCCAACAAGACCGGGGTCATCTGCTCCTCGTACGAGGTGCTGGGCGGCCTGGTCATGACCGACGAGGAATTCATCGCCCACAAGGACCGCTTCGTGGCCGAGGTGCAGGACATCCTGCGGGTGCGCGCCCGCGACGAGGCGCGCCTGCTGCTGGCCGAGATACGCCGCTGCGACGGGTGCAGGGCCCTGCACGAGATTTCCGTGGAGGTGTCGCTGGAGATGAACGCCGTGGCCGACGCGCTGTACGACGCGCTGGTGGCGCGCGGCGAACCGGTGGAGGCCGACCCGGCCCTGCGCCAGGTGCTGCTGGGCTACCTGCCCCCGGTGCTGGTGGAGACATTCCCCGAGCGTATCTTCGAGCGCATCCCGCTGCGCCACCAGTACGCGCTGGTGGCCGCGCACACGGCCTCGCGCATCGTCTACGCGGAAGGCGCGGGCTGGCTGGCCCCACTGGCGCGCCAGCGCGACGCCGAAAGCGTGGCCCGGGCCTGGCTGCGCGAGGATACCCGCGTCCGCGACCTGATCGCGGCGGTGGCGCGCAGCGGCCTGCCCGAGGCGGCGGCGGTGGTGCATCTCTTGGAGCGTGGCGCGCGCAAGCGGGCCACGGAAGAGGCGCTGGGGCTGGAATAGCCGCTTCCGTCCGCGCCTTCCCGCTTTTGGTGTGATGGTTCGATTCGGCCACGGGGCGGACGAAGCCCCCTCATGGACTTGATTTTTCGCGGGTGCTCGCCCAATATGCCGGTCCGTTTCCGGTGGCGCGGGCAGGCGTGCACCGTCCGGAGGCGGGAAGGAGGTTGCTGCCGTGAACAAGGAAGGACAACACAAGGACGGTCCGTTGAAGGACCGTTACAGGCGTGGTTTCGTCGAGGTCATGTGCCCCAAGTGCCGCACCACGCGCATCATCGTGGTGCCGGAAGAGCCCATGCCGCGCTGCGAGAACTGCCGCGTGGAGATGATTGTCAAGGAAGTGCTTACCGAGGGCAAATACTAGTCCGCCGCCCAGGCGGACCGGAAATTTCAAAGCGGGCTCCCGTGGGGTCCGCGCCGCGCCCCGCGCGTTTTCGGGCGGATTGCCGACGCCCGCCGTGCGTCGGGGCGCGGCATCGCGTTGCCGGTTGTGGTTTTTCAACGATATCCGATGGAGGAACGCATGAAACTGTTCAAGCTGCTGGCCGCCATGCTGCTGGCCGTGCTCGTCGCCGCGCCCGCCATGGCCGCCGACATCGAGCTGGCCAAGAAGTCCACCCTCAACGAAATCGTGGCGCGCGGCGAACTGCGCGTCGGCTTCGACGCGGGCTACATGCCCTTCGAAATGACCGACAAGAACGGCAACTACGTCGGCTTCGACATCGACCTCGCCAAGGAATTGGCCAAGGCCATGGGCGTGAAGTTCGTGCCCGTGAACACCGACTTCGACGGCATGATCCCGGCCCTGCTCAGCGACAAGTTCGACATCATCATCAGCGGCATGACCGTGACCCAGGAACGCAACCTGCGCATCAACTTCGCCACCCCGTACATCGTGGTCGGCCAGTCGGTGATCGTGAGCAAGAAGCTGGAAGGCAAGGTCAAGAGCTGGGAAGACCTGAACAAGCCGGAATACACCGTGGTTTCGCGCCTCGGCACCACCGGCGAGGAAGCCGCCAAGCGCATGCTGCCCAAGGCCAAGTACAAGTCCTTCGAGAAGGAAGCCGACGGCGCGCTGGAAGTCATCAACGGCAAGGCCGACGCCTGGGTGTACGACATGCCCTTCAACGTGGTGTTCATGGCCGAACAGGGCAAGGGCAAGGCCGTCCACCTGGACAAGCCCTTCACCTACGAGCCGCTGGGCTTCGGCATCAAGAAGGGTGACCCCGACTTCCTGAACTTCCTCGACAACTTCATGAGCCAGATCCGCAACGACGGCCGCTACGAGCGCATCTACAACAAGTGGATGAAGTCCACCGAGTGGCGCGCCCAGGTGCAATAGTCCGCAGCCGCAAGGGCCTTTTTCCTTCTGCCTGACCGACCCGAAGGGCGCGAAGCGTGCCCGTTGGGCGAGCGCGTAGCGCGAGTTCTACGGGCATCGAGAGCAGATCTGTCAGAACGCCTTTTTATTCCGGTCGAGTACCGAAGAGTACACTTCCTTCATAAAAAGCCGCTCTTCCTTGGCAGAAGCGAAAAATTCCTCTTGCGGGAACGTATTGCCTTGAAGGTTTTCGGCAGGGGCGGGCAACCCGCCCGCCCCGCCTTTTGCCAGCATCCACACGGTTTCGCGCGGGCGCGGTTCCTCTCCTGCCCATGGGAGACGCCGAACCGCCCCCGCGCGAAGCCATGCGGCTTCCGCCGCGCCTCGCGCGGCCATCTCCCCGGCGCATTCCGCCGCCCGCGGGGTTTCACACCCCTGTCGGCCGTGCGGCCATGCGTCGCCAAAGGAATCACGATGACGCAGTACAGAGGGCTCGACAAGCCCAAGGGCAGGGGCTTCTTCCTGTTCTGGAAGTCCATGTTCGTGGCGGCCATGCTGGCGCTGGTGGCGTTCTTCTGGGTCGCCTCCTCGTCGGTGGAATACATCTGGCGCTGGAACCGCGTGCCCCAGTATTTCTGGGTGAACGAGGCGGCCGACGTGCGCGCCGAGGCCGAAGGCGACGTCACCATCATCGACCGCCAGGGCAACGAACAGCGCGTGGTGGTGCGCGACGCCTCGGGCGAGGAGCATCCCCACATGCTGCCCGGCGAGGGCAAGGTGCTGGTGTCCACGGGCGACTTCGCCTACCGGGGCGACGTGCTGGGCCGCTACGAACTGAACAGGCCCGGCATCCTGTTGGAAGGGCTGTGGATCACCCTGGAAGTCAGCGTGCTGGCCATCATCGGCGGCATCGTCATCGGGGTGTTCACCGGGCTGTGCCGCATCTCCATCAACCCCATGCTGCGCTGGGGCGCCATCACCTACATCGAGATCATTCGCGGCTCGCCGCTCTTGGTGCAGATATTCCTGTGGTATTTCGTGGTGGGCACGCTCATCAACGCCCTGCTCGAACACGTGGGCTTCGGCGGCATATCCCCTCTGTGGTACGGCGTCATGGCGCTGGCCCTGTTCACCGGGGCCTATGTCGCGGAAATCGTGCGCGCGGGCATCCAGTCGGTGCACCGGGGGCAGATGGAGGCCGCGCGCTCGCTGGGCATGAGCTACGCCCAGGCCATGCGCAAGGTCATCCTGCCCCAGGCCTTCCGGCGCATCATGCCGCCGCTGGCCGGGCAGTTCATCAGCCTGATCAAGGATTCGTCCCTTCTCGGGGTCATCGCCATCCGCGAACTGACCAAGGCCACGCGTGAGGTGGTCACCACGTCGCTCCAGCCGTTCGAGCTGTGGATCGTCTGCGCGGTGCTGTACCTCGTGCTTACCTTCACCCTTTCGCTGTTCGTGCAGTACCTTGAACGCAGGGCCATCCGATGATCAACGCCACCAACGTCCACAAGTTCTTCTACACCCCCGACAAGCTGCACGCCCTGCGGGGCGTCTCGCTGTCCGTGGCCCCCGCCGAGGTGGTGGTCATCATCGGGCCCTCGGGCTCGGGCAAGAGCACCTTCCTGCGTTGCCTGAACCGCCTGGAATACGCCGACGAGGGCTCCATCCTCATCGAGGGGCGCGACATCCTGGACCCCGACTGCGAGATCAACGAGGTGCGGGCCGAGGTCGGCATGGTGTTCCAGTCGTTCAACCTGTTTCCGCACCTGACCGTGCTGGAAAACCTGACCCTGGCTCAGACCACCGTGCGCAAGCGCGGCAAGGCCGAGGCCGAAAAGAAGGGCATGGAGCTCTTGCGCAAGGTGGGCATTGCCGAAAAGCACAACGTCTACCCGGACCAGCTTTCGGGCGGGCAGCAGCAGCGCGTGGCCATTGCCAGGGCGCTGGCCATGGACCCCAAGGCCATGCTGTTCGACGAGCCCACCAGCGCCCTGGACCCCGAGATGGTGGGCGAGGTGCTGGACGTCATGAAGAACCTGGCGCGCGAAGGCATGACCATGGTGGTGGTGACCCACGAGATGGGCTTTGCCCGCGAAGTGGCGGACCGCGTGGTGTTCATGGACCAGGGCAGCATTCTGGAAGTGGCGTCGCCGGACAGGTTCTTCACCGCGCCGGAGCATGAGCGGACCAAGCTGTTCCTGAGCCAGATATTGTAGCGGAGATCGACGGCTTGCAGGTCAGCGCGGCTACGTCGCCAGCGAAATCCGTCCTTTGGGGCCGGGCGGCGTTGAACCGGAATTTTTGATGCTCACGTACAAGAGTACGCTGCGCTCAAAAATTCCGGTTCGCCTTGCCCGGCCCCAAAAACCGTAATTTCTTGCGCCGTTCCCGCACCAGCCACCCGCGACGGAAGACCGTCGCGGGGTATAGGGAAAAACGGCGCGCGTGTGCGTGCGGCTTCCCGTTTGTGGAATGAATGTGCCCAGGTTTTGCAAGGCGAGGGGCGCGGAGGCGTGTGCGGACGTGGGCAGTGCCCCCTGTTGCCCCCATCAGGCGTAACGGGTAGAGTCGCGCCCATCCGCGAACGCGCGTGGCGTGCGCGGTGCGAGGATCCCGTCATGCATCATGAATTTCTGGCCTTCATGGGCCTGGCCGCGCTGCTGGTGGTAACCCCCGGCCCGGACACCATGCTGGTGGTGCGCAATGCGCTGCGCGTGGGCGCGCGGGGCGGCGTGGCCACCACGTTCGGCTGCGTGTCGGGCCTGCTGGTGCATGTGCTGTGTTCCGGCCTTGGCGTGTCCGCCGTGCTGGTGCATTCCGCCGCCGCGTTCGACGTGGTGCGTTTCGTGGGCGCTGCCTATCTGGTATGGTTGGGCATGCGCGCCCTGCACGGGGCATGGAAGGGTGGTGCGCCCGCCGTGCCCGCTTTGCCTGCCGGGGGCGCAGTCTACGACCCGGCGGATGCCGGAAATGCCGCCCCGGCCCATTGGCGCGACTATCGCACCATGTCGCGCGGCATGGTGCGCCGGGCATGGGTGGAAGGCTTTTTGAGCAACGTGCTGAACCCCAAGGTGGCCGTGTTCTATCTGGCGGTGCTGCCCAGCGTGGTGGCCGCCGGTGGCGTGGCGTCCGGCGATGTCGTCTCCGGCGCGGGCGCGCTGGGCGGGGCCTTCTTCCGGGCCGGCCTGTTCGGCGGCATGCAGGCGGTGGTGGCCGTGCTGTGGTTTTCGTTCCTGTCCGTTTCCGTGCACCGGGCGCGCGCCACGTTGCTGCGCCCCGGCGTGCAGCGGGCGCTGGAAGGCGGCGTGGGCGGCCTGATGGTGGGCTTCGGCCTGCGCCTTGCCCTTGACCGGGCAGTCTGAAGGCCGCGTCGCGCAGGCAGACGGCGCGCGCAACGAGCGTTTTCATCAGAGCATCCAGAACCCTCGCGCGGCCGTGTCCGTGCGGCGTTTGTCACCGGAGGTTTCCATGCAGCGTTTCCTCTCCGCGTCCGCTGGCAGCGCGCTGGCGCGCGCGGCCATGCCGGTCCTGCTTTTGGCGGTAGTGTTGTCTGCCCTGTTGCTGGCCGGGTGTGCCGGGCGCGGGGGGCTGTCGCACGTGGCCACCGATCCCTTGCTGGAGCAGTGCCAGAAGCGCTGCCAGCAGGACGATGAGTACGGCGTGCTCACCCGCAACGGCTGCATGCGCGGTTGCGAGGCTGCCAAGGTGCGCTTTCCGCTGCGCGGCAGCCACTACATGTCCGAGGAATCCTGCCGCCAGGCCGTGAACGGGCTGGACGTGGAGGCGCAGTTACGCCTCATGGACACCTACTGCGAAGATACCTGGGTGACCATTCATCGCCGCAAGGGCTGCAAGGATGCCGCCAGGGCCTTCTACGGCGCGGTGGGCGAGCAGTTGTGCCGCCCCGACGCCCGGTAGGGTCAACACCCCTGACCGTGCGGCGCAAATGCTTCGCTTGCTCCCCTGAGGCAAATCCAAATCATGTCCAAGCCGAACAACACATGCAGGGAGGCCGCCATGGGCGACGACCGCGTGATGCTTGACGTTGCAACCATGCCCGTGCCCCAGGGGGGCATCATCGCCCTTGCGGCCGGGCCGGTGGGATTGCCGGGGGCGCTGCCGGCACTCTCCGCCGTGCAGGCGGACGCCGTGCTGGGGCTGGCCGTTGGCGCCACCCTGCATGACGCGCTGCTGGATCCCATGGGTGATGCGCTGTTCCGGGTGGTGGGCCGTACCCTGTTGCCCCGCTCCGGTTCGGCGCATGCCGGGGTCTGCGTGTTCGTGGAAGCCCTGCGCGACGAGCCGGGCGGACGGGTGCTGCACTTGCTGGCGCGCCGCCAGGGACGCGCCCTGGCCTGGGTGACGCTTTCGGACAAGGGCGCAGCCGGGTTGCGCCAGGACGCCAGCGGCCCCACCATCGCCGAAATGGTGCGCGGGGCCATGCCGCTGTGCATCGAGCGCGGCTACCTGCTGCCCGACGACGGGCAGCGGTTGCGCGCCCTGCTGGTGGACCTGGCCCTGACCCAGGGCTATGACCTCATCCTGACCACCGGGGGCACGGGCATCGGCCCGCGCGACGTGACGCCCGAAGCCACCCTGGCGGTCATCGAACGCCGCTTGCCCGGTTTCGAGCAGGCCATGATGGCCGCAAGCCTGGCCAAGACCCCCAACGCGGTCATCTCGCGCGCCGTGGCGGGCACCCTGGGTGGTGCGCTCATCGTCAACCTGCCGGGCAGCCGCAAGGCCGTGGCCGAGAATCTCGCCGCCGTGCTGCCCGCCCTGGGCCACGCGCTGGACAAGTTGCAGGGCGATCCCGCCGAGTGCGGGGGCTAGGCGCCGTTCCGCATCGTTCTTTCCGTTCTTTTGGTGGCGGCCGTGTACCCAAGGCCGTGAAGCGTACCGGCCAGGCGGGCAGACAGCCCGGCGGAGTGCGCACAACACCTTGCGATCGCAAATTTTTCTTGCCAGTGTCGGGTAATTCCCGATGCGGCAGGCCAGCCTGCCAGCCGTGTCCCGACACCGCATGCCCGGGGGCATGCACCACAAGACCAAACCACAACAATCAACCGGCGCGCAGCGCCGGGACGAAAGGGAGCGGCGCGGCGCATTTCGGGGGAAAGCGCGGCGCGCCTGCCGTCCGGCCAGAGACACACTCATGCAGCAGCCTTTGGAAGTCAGGCTCATCGACCTGACCGTGGCCTTTTCGCGCGCGCTCGATCTGGTAAGCCCGGCCGTGGCCGCGCATCACGTGCATGTGGGGTTCATCGCCTCGCGCCTGGCCGAACGGCTTGGCCTGCCAGACCGGGACAGGTGCGAACTGCTGCTGGCCTCGCTGATGCACGACGTGGGCGCGGTGCCGCTGAAGGCGGCGCTGGAAGGGCTGGTGTTCGAGCAGGACATGGATTCCCATTCCCGCGCCGGGGCCGTGATGCTGCGCACCTGCCCGCGCCTGGCCGAGGCCGCGCGCCTGGTGCGCCACCATCACGCGCCGTGGTGCCATGGCAGGGGTGAGGACGGCGTTTCCGCCACCGCCCACGTCATCCACCTGGCCGACAGGATGGACGTGCAGCTCCGGCGCGGCGAAGACCCAGCCCGGCAGTTTCCCCGCGCCATGGAGCGGCTGGAGCGGGGGCGCTCCAGCCTGTTCCGGCCCGACGCGCTGGACGCCCTGTACGACCTGACGGCCGACCCGGACTTCGCGGCCGGGCTGCGCGCGCCGGAATGCCACCTGCACACCGGCGCGGGCGCGCGGCTGGAAGAAGAAACACTGGACGCCGACGGGGTGATCTCGTTTTCCGCGCTGTTTTCGCTGGTCGTCGACTCGCGCAGCCCGTTCACCGCCACCCACTCCAGCGGCGTGGCGGAAACCGCCCGCCTGCTGGCCCGCTGGGCCGGGTTCGACGGGCCACAGGCCAAGTCGCTGTACGTGGCCGGGCTGCTGCACGACATCGGCAAGCTGGGCGTGCCGCTGGACATTCTGGAAAAGCCGGGGCGGCTGGATGCCGCGGAGATGGCGCTCATGCGCCGCCACGCGGAGCACAGCATGGACATCCTGGCCTCCGTGCCGGGGTTCGCGCAGGTGGCCAACTGGGGCGCGCTGCACCACGAGCGCATGGACGGCAGCGGCTATCCCTACGGGCTCAAGGCGGCGGACCTGCCCCTGCCCGCGCGCATCGTGGCCGTGGCCGACGTGTTCACCGCCATCGCCGAGGACAGGCCCTACCGCCACGGCATGCCGCCCGACGCGGCCCGCGCGGTGCTGCGCGACCAGGCCCGCGACGGCAAGCTGGACGGCGAACTTGTGGACCTGCTGCTCTCGCGCTACGAAGAGATGGACGCCGCGCGCCGTCAGGCGCAGGACCGGGCGCGCCACGAATTCGACCTCGTGCGCGCCGCCCTGGAACACGAATCGGACCCCGCAACCTGCCACGAATCGGCCGCATAGCCGCCCCTTAGCCCATAACGCACCGGACGGACGCCCACATGAATCCCTTTTCGCGCATCGCGGCCATCTGCCGCATGATCAAGATCGAACACTCGGTGTTCGCGCTGCCCTTTGCCTATGCCGGGGCCTTTCTGGCCGCCGGGGGCTGGCCGGGCCTCGTGCCCCTGTTGCTGCTCACCGTGGCCATGGTGGCCGTGCGCTCGTTCGCCATGGCCTTCAACCGTCTGGTGGACCTGAAGTACGACCGCCTGAACCCGCGCACCGCCGGGCGCCCGCTGGTCACCGGCGAGATATCCGTGGCCTGGACATGGGCGTTCACCGCATTCATGGCCGTGCTGTTCGTGGCGGCCTGCGCCGGGTTGAACCGGCTGTGCCTGTACCTTGCCCCCGTGGCGTTGCTGGTGGCCGCCTCGTACAGCCTGCTGAAGCGCTTTACCTGGCTGTGCCATTTCTTTCTGGGCGGGGTGCTGGGCCTTGCCCCGGTGGCCGGGTGGATTTCCGTGGACCCGCAGTTCACCGTGCCCGCCGTGCTGCTGTTCTGGGGCGTGCTGTTCTGGGTGGCCGGGTTCGACATCCTGTATTCGTGCCAGGACATCGAGTTCGACCGGTCCATGGGTCTGCACGCCGTGCCCGCCCACTTCGGCCTGCCCGCCGCGTTGGTGCTCTCCGGCTTCTGCCACGCCAACGCGGCCATCTTCCTGCTGCTGGCGGGCTGGTCCGCCTCGCTGGGCTGGCCGTGGTACGCGGTGTGGGCGGTCATCGCCGGGGTGCTGACGTGGGAGCACCGCATCATCAGCCCCGATGATCTGTCGCGGGTGAACATGGCCTTCTTCACCCTGAACGGCGTCATCGCCTTCATGGTGCTGGGGGGGGCGTTGTTGGGCCTGTATTTCGGGTAGTCCGGACGCCACGGAGCCCTTTGGCCCCGGTTGTCTTCGGCTTTCACCGTCGGGAGGTCCCCATGCGACTGACCATGGCGCAGGAATACACCCGCCGCAGGGTGCAGGCCATGTATGGCTGGCAGGTGGCGGTTCCCGTGCCTTATGACGGCATCGGCATGGACGGCGACGCGGCGCGCCAGTTGCGCGGCGCCGCCGAACGGGTGGCCGCCGAGGCGGACGTGCCCGTGGCCCTGGTGGCCCGCCGCCTGTTCGATTACGCTTACCGGCTGGAGCCCACGGGCACGCTGGTGCTGGTGGTGGGCGTGCCGGAGCGGGGGGTGGAACTGTTCGTGGAGATGGGGGCGCAGCACTGGCGGCCCGTGCAGCCCGGCGAGTCCGGCCCGAGGGCGGGAGACGCGGATGGCGCGGGCGACGGTGAGGGTGCCGCGTCCGATGCCCCCGCCACGGTGGTCCGCGATGAGGCCAACGGCCTGCGGGTGATGCACCTGGCCGACCTGCTGGGCAGCCACGGCGGGCCAAGGTCGTAGCACACCGGCTAGCCCGTCCGGGCCTGCTGGCTCTCTAATCCGGCCGTACCTTCCCGGTTTCGTCCGATGCAGCCGAGGCCGATTCCGCCTCGCGCGCCCCGGCGGTTTCGCCGTGGGCCTCGCGTCCGGCGGGGCCGCTGTCATTCACATATCGCAAGCAAGGAGAACGCGCATGGCGCGACGCAGGATACCCGATGCCCTTCCCCCGTCCGGGGTGGCGGCCGATAACGACATACGCGACGTCAGTCGTTCGCAGAAGAAGCGCGAGAGCAACGCCATGCAGGCGCTGGGCGAGGCGCTGGTCCGCCTGCCCGCCTCGAAGGTGCGGTCCATGAACCTGCCCGAGGACCTCGAACGGGCGGTGCTGGAATGGCACGCCATGTCCACGCACGAGGCCCGGCGGCGGCAGTTGCAGTACATCGGCCGGGTTGTCCGCGAGGGCGACTGGGAGGCCGTGGCCGAGCAGGTGAGCGAGGTGCGCGCCGTCAAGCAGACCGAGGACGACGAATTCCACCGCATCGAGGAACTGCGCGAGGAACTGCTGGCCGCAGGACCGGACCGGTTGCAGCCCTACCTTGAACAGTGGCCCGACGTGGACCCGCGCCACCTGCGCCTGCTGGTGCGCGACGCGCTGGCCGAACGCGCGGCGGGCAAGCCGCCCCGCGCCGGGCGCGCCCTGTTCCGGCTGCTGCGCGACGTTGCCGAGGAATAGGCCGGGCCCCTTCCGCCGTTTTCGCAATGAGAAAACGCGCCGGGTGCATGTGCATCCGGCGCGTTTTGCCGTTTGGTTTTGCGAGGGCTTGTGGCAGGCCCCCTAGATGCCTGCCTGGCGCCACACCCGCAGCGTGTGCCGGGCCACGGTGAGCACGTCGTGCAGCACCGTGCCGCCCAGCAGCCGGTCCAGCAGCCCGGCGGGTTCGCCGTGGCTGTCCACGTCGTACGACGGCGCGCCGAAGCGGCCCAGCATGCGGTGGTGCAGTTGGGTGCCGAATTCCGGGTCCGTGTCGGACAGGGCGCGGCACATGGCGGCTGCGGTGCGCTCCGGCGCGTCGGTGAACTGGCAGGCACGGGCCACGTGCACGTGCAGGGGCGCGCCGGGGGTCAGTTCGCGCCCGGCCAGCAGCGCGGCGGCGGCGTCGTCGATGCGGCCTTCGCGCAGCAGGCGCGCGGCCTCGGCCAACAGGGGGTTGGGCGTGCCCGCCGGGGCCTCGGCCAGCAGATCGGCGAACACCTGCTGGGCCCGCCGCCACTGCCGGGCCCGGGCGTAGATTTCGCCCGCGCGGCGGCGGAATTCGTGGCTTTTGTCCAGGTCGCCCTTGCCCCGCCAGGCGTCGGCCAGCCCCAGGCAGGCGTCGGCGTGCAGGGCGTTGCAGCGCAGCGTGTGGTTGAAGGCGGTGATGGCCGCGTCCCACTGCTCGCGCAGCAGGTGGGCGGTGCCTTCAAGAAAGTGGATCTCGGCCTCGTTGTCGGCGTCGGCGGCGGCGCTGGAAAAGCGTTCCAGGGCAAGGTCGAATTCCTCGTCCGAGAGCAGGCGCGCGCCCTCGGCCACGGCCAGGGCCACGCCGGTGGCCAGCGCGCGACGGGCGCGGCGCAGTTGCCCGTCCAGGGCGGCCACGGTGTAGGGCCTGCCCAGAAAGCCGCTGCACCCCGCGCCGATGGCCGCCAGCACGGCTTCGCGCGTGGCCGCGCTGGACACCACCAGCACCGGCAGGTCCAGCAGGCGCGGGTGCGAGCGCACCAGGCGCAGAAAATCCAGGGCGGTCATGTCCGCGAGTTGCTCGTGGCAGATCACCACGTCCACGGCGGGGCGCGACGGGTCGTCCTGCACGGCTGCGGGCGAGAACGGGCGGCGCATTCGGGCCAGCCGACGTGCTGCGGCCACGCCCGAGGTCATGACCGTGACGTTGCGGGTTCCGGCCAGGCGCAGCGCCGTGCGGTCCACGGCGGCCAGTTCCTCGCGCGGGGCAAGGATGAGCGCCGCGGCGAACCCGTGGCCGTGCGCGAGCGCGTCCGTCCATGCGTCTTCGGCGCGGGCCACGGCGGCCAGCCGGGCAAGGCTGTCCGCGCCGTGTCCTTGTCGATTGGGCCGATTGGGCCGACTGGGCCGACTGGGCAGGTGGGGAGAACGAGCATCGTCGGGCAGGGCATGATCTGGACGACTGTCCGGACGCCCTTCCGGTGCGGCTGGCGTGCGCGCCGCGGCGGCCGCCGCCTCGCCGAGGCGGGCCAGCGAAGCCGACGGCGCGGAGCGCCCGGTAAGGTGCTGGGGGGCGGAATGCATGCCGAACCTTCCTTCCGGGGCGTCGCCCCGTGTACCGGATTCATCGGCGCTATGGCGGGAAACTTTAGCGTGGGCGGGCTTGCGTCGTTGCTGCATGCCCGCTGCGGGTTACTGTGACCGTCTAGGGGGCCGTGTTCCGGCGCGCAATGACGAAGGCCCGCGAGCGCGGGCCTTCGGATGCGTCGTGCTGGCGCGTGGCGGCGCGCTATTTGACGAAGGGCAGCAGTTTGCCGGTGCGTGCCGTGCGTACGGCCTGCGCGCCGAGCGTGGGATGAGGCGCACGCGCGCCGGGCAGGGCCTGCGCCTCGGCGGCAAGGTCGTCGCCCGCGCCAAGGCTGACAGCGCGACTTTCGCCGGTGGCTCCAGCGGTGCGTCCGGCCCCGTGGGCCGTGGCCAGCGCCGCGCCGAAGTCATGGCCGAAGCCCGGGGCGGGCAGGCCGTAGCGCGGTTCGCGCTCGTGCGTCGCGCCGCAGGTGGCGCACTGCCATTTGCCGTCATGGGCGGCGGCAAGACGGACAAGCACGCCGTCGCGGTTGTAGCAACTCTGGCAGAACGGCCCCTGCTTGATGTTGCCGGTGATGAGCCAATAGCAGAACCCGTCGAAGACAAGGTTGCGCGACAGGTAGAGGATGTCCTCGAATTCCTGCACCTGCATTTTCAGCATGGTGTTTTCGTCGCACAGGGAAACATAGCGTGACTGCATTTCCATCAGCACGTGCCGCGCTTCCTCGGTCTTGCCTTTCATGAACAGGTCGTGGATTTCCTTGAATCTGTAATAGTCGAGCATGGCCGCACCTCTGCGGAATGAGGAACCTGCGGCCGGTCAGCCGCGGTACATGTCTCCCATCGGCAGTTCCGGGCGGAACTTTAGGTGCGGGGGATGCGGGATGCGGAGGCGATGCGGTGGGCGCTGGCGGCGTGACGCCGCCAGTCGCGAAGTGGAGAATGGATGCGGGGTGAGGCCGTGCGGGTGGGGCGCGGCAGAAGGAACCCGCCGGGCATGTTCCGGCGGATGGCCCGTGGTGGCTGCGCCCGGCCGGGGAAAGCCGCCCCTAGCGGGCGGCGCGCACAAGTCGCTCCACCAGCTCGCGCTGGGTCTGCTCCGCCGCCTCGATCTCGGCCGGGGAAAGGCCCGCGCCAAGGGCCACGGCACGGCGTTTTTCGGCGGGCACGAAGTCTTCCTTGCGGTGGGCGTCGTTGTTGATCACCAGCCGCGCCCCGGCGGCGCGCGCGGCGATGGCCACGTGGCCGTTGGACAGCGCGTGGGACGGCCGGGTGGTGATTTCCAGCAGCACGTCGCGCTCGGCGGCGTAGGCGGCGTCTTCGGCCGTGATCAGGCCGGGGTGGGCCAGAATGTCCGCGCCGCCTTCCACGGCGGCGAGGTTGGTTCCGGTTTCCACCACGTCGGCCAGCGACTGGCCGTGCACCACCACCAGTTGCGCGCCAAGCGCGCGCGCCTCGCGGATGGCGTCGGGGATGAGGGCGGGGGGCACGTGCGTCAGCTCCACCCCGGCGAAGACCTCGATGCCCGCGTACAGCCCGTACTGGCGGGCCATGGGCAGCACCTGGCGCAGGATGAGGTCCATGTTCGAGGCGTCGGCATGGTCGGTGAGGGCCATGGCGCGGTATCCGGCAAGCCGGGCGAAGCGCACCGCGGTGGCGGGCGTCATGGTGGAATCGCTGAAGCAGGTGTGCACGTGCAGGTCGATCATGCGGTGGCTCCGGGGCGTGTCGTTGGGGCGCGCGTATATGGAAACGAAAGGCGCAGCCACGGGTACACCACGCGCGGAGCGGGCGCAAGCCATGGTGCGCGAACGGTCTGCCGCTTCGCGGGACGGAAAGGGGATCAGGAGGGGAAAGGAGGACGGAAGACAGGGGACGCGCGCCCGTGCCGCGACGGTTGCGGCGGATGGCGCGACACCGTCCGCCGACGCCGTACGGAGGACAGTCTGGCAGACCGTGCCGGAAGGTGCCAGACGGGGGCGGGCCGGGGCGGGCCGTGCCCTACATGCGGTATTTGGTTTCCGGGTCCAGCGAGCGCAGCAGTTCGGCCAACTGTTCTTCCAGGTCGTGCGGTTCGCCCGCGCCGGGCCGGGCGTTGGGGGTGGAACCGGCATCGGATGCATCGGCGGGGTCGCGGGCATCGCCGGGCGCGCGCCCGGCCTGGCCCAGGATTTCGCCATCGGCCCACGGCGGCTGGCCCGCCTTGCGGCGCACCTCGCGCCGGGCCGTTTCCTCGCGGGCCATGGCCGACGCGGCGTCGGTGGGGCGGCGGGCGGCGTTTTCGTCCAGGTTGGGGCGCATGCGGTCTTCGGCGGCGCGGCGCAGCACGTCCTCGCTGACGAAGATGGGCACGTCGGCCCGCAGGGCCAGGGCGATGGCGTCGGAGGGGCGACAGTCCACGCGGTTGCGCGCGCCGCCCAGCAGTATGTCCAGTTCCGCGAAGTAGGTGCCGTCGCGCAGGTCCACCACGTCCACGGCCACCAGTTGCGCCCCCAGCGAACGCAGGGTGTTCAGCAAGAGGTCGTGGGTGAGCGGGCGCGGCACGTCCACGCTGTTGAGGGCGATGGAGATGGCCATGGCTTCCATGGCCCCTATCCAGATGGGCAGCAGTTCCTCCCCGGCCTCGCGGCGCAGGACGAGGATCGGCGCCTTGGTGGCGTCGTCCAGCGACAGCCCCACGACCTTCATCTCTACCATGGGATACCTGCCTGTGCGCCCCGGCGGGCGTCTTCGCATGGCGCGTGATCCTGTGTGCCTTGTCTGACGGGCATGGCTGGCACGATTGGCCCGGTCCGCCCGGTCCGCCCGGTCTGCCCAATCCGCCCGGTCCGCCATATCAGGCGCATCCGCTTCCCGCTCTTGCGGGGCGCGGGGTTTGCGGCGGCGTCCAAAGCGGATCATGCGCGCAAGACTCCGCGCAGCGAATGTTTCTTGGCCTCGACGATGGTCACCGGCACGATGCGCCCCAGCCATCCTTCCGGCCCGCCCGCGGGCCCGCGTTCAGGCCGGGCGGGCAGCACCACGTTGACGGGCTGGCCGTATGGGTCGCGTCCCTGCCAGCTTTCGCCGCCGGGAATGCCCGCGCCGTCGTCATGGCCGCCGCCAGGCGCCATGTCGGGCTTCTTGCTCATGCCGTCGAGCAGTACCTCTGTATCCGTACCTACCATGTTCCGCAGGCATTGTTCAGTATAATCATTCTGCCATTCCTGCAGCCGGGCGAGGCGGGCGGCCTTTTCGGCGGCCTCCAGCTTGCCGGGCAGCATGGCCGCGCGGGTGCCCGGCCGGTCGGAATAGCAGAACGAGAAGCTGGCCGCGAAGCCCACGGCGCGCATGGCGACAAGGGTGTCCTCGAAGTCCTGTTCCGTCTCGCCGGGAAAGCCCACGATGATGTCGGTGGACAGCTGGATGTCCGGCCGGGCCGCCTTCAGCCGCTGCACGATGTCCATGTAGCGGGCCATGTCGTACTTGCGGCCCATGGCCTTCAGGATGCGGTCGGAGCCCGACTGCATGGGCAGGTGCAGGCGCGGGCACAGGTTGTCCAGCGTGCCGAAGGCGTCGATGACCTCCGGCGCGATGTCCTTGGGGTGCGGCGTGACGAAGCGCAGCCGGGCCAGGCCGGGCAGGGCGGCCACGCGGTGCAGCAGTTCGGCGAAGGTCACGGCCTTGCCTCCATCTGCCGTCGTCGCGTGGCGGGCGGCTTCCGCGTCCTGCCCGTAGGAATTGACGTTCTGGCCGAGCAGGGTGATTTCGCGCGCCCCGTGTTCCACCAGTTCGGCGCATTCGCGCACCACCGCGTCGGCCGCGCGCGACTTCTGGCGGCCGCGCGTGTAGGGCACGATGCAGTAGGCGCAGAAATTGTCGCAGCCCTGCATGATGTTCACGAAGGCGGAAGGGGGCACCGGGCCGGATTGCAGCTGCGCGTCGCGCTCTGGGTATTCTTCCGAAAAGTCCAGCAGCGAGACGCGCAGGCCCGGTTCCGCGCACAGCCGTTCGATGGCCTGGGGGGCCATGGCCGAACCGTCGCCGCCGAACACCAGACGCACCTGGGGAAAACGCGTGAAGAACCCCGCGCCTATCTGCTGGGCCACGCAGCCGCCCACCACGGCAAAGGCGTCGGGCAGCTTGCGGGTGGCCTGGCGGATGCGCCCGAGCACGCTGTATACCTTCTGCTCCGGCTTATCGCGCACCGAGCAGGTGTTGACGATGTTCACGCGGGCCTTGCCGAGGGGGGCCTGGGTAAAGCCGCGCGCCACGAGGGCCCTGGCCAGCCATTCGGAATCGTTGACGTTCATCTGGCAGCCAAAGGTCAGGATATGGAAGGTACGGTCGCTCATGGTCCGGTGGTGTGCTGGTGGAAGGCCGGGATGCGCCCGGCGCGGGTGGATGAAAAGGGTGGCGGCAGCGCCGGGCTATTCGGCGTCCTTGCCGCCTGCGGGTGTCTGGGGCTGTTCGTGCCCAGCCTGCGTGCGCCCAGCCTGCGCGCGCTCTATCCGCGTGCGTGCGTCCTCGCGTCCGCTGTGCTCGCCCGCCAGGTAGAACAGGGCGATGGGCGCGATAAAGCAGATCGCGCACCACAGCAGGGGGTTGCGGCCCTGCCGCCGGGCCAGCACCGCCGCGCCAATGCCCGCGCACGCCCAGATGAGCGCCATGTAGACGTAGCCGGAAGTGGTGAAGTCCAGTTCAAGCATTGGGTGCGGGGGTTGCGGTGCAGGGGATGGTGGAGACCGCCGCCGGTTGCGTTGGCGGGCGCCTCGGCAACTGTCCTGAAGGTCGCGCTACAGGCCGCGCGGGGCGCGTCGGGTCCGGTGTATGCCGTTTGGCCCCGTCGCAAACATCGCTCCAAATCTGATGGTTCCTTGAGGTAAGGCATTCGCGGGGGGTGCGCAAGGGGTCAAATCCTACTTGCACAGTAGGATAAAAGCGGTATAGTCTCGGCATTGAAGACGAAGCGTAGTCACGCGCCGGTGGCTGTCCCGGCGTTTCCCTTCACATTGCGCGCCGCGCCTGCGGCATACCGCCCACGCGGGGAGGATTTCCCATGAAGAAGTACAGGGTGAAGGGGCTGCAAAGCCCGGACTGCGCCGCCACCGTGACCACCTCCATCAAGACCCACGCGGGTCTCGAAGAGGTGAACGTGAACCTGGCCACCGGCGAGATCACCTACGGCCCTGCGGTGTGCGTGGATACGCGCATGCTGCGCGAGGCCGTGGAGAACGCCGGGTACACGCTGGAAGAAGAGGAAGCCTAGCGGGTTTCCCGCTCCGGCATGCGGCAGGGGCGCGCCTTCGCGTCCTGTCGCGTTTTGTCGCGCCCTGTCGTGTCCTGACATGTCCTGACATGTCCTGACGTGTCGGGGCGCGTCGCATGGGCGCCGGACGCACGCCGCCTGAAAAGGGCGGGGGCATCTGCCCCCGCCCTTTGTCGTTCCAGATGCCACGGCGCGCGAGTGGCGCCGTTCGGCTAGGCCTCGGCGCTTGGCGGTTCGGGACCGTCCTTCACCAACTGGTAGTAGGGCAGGATGTCCGCCCCGAAGCTGAGCTTGAACCAGCCCCGGCGGGGGCTGTTCACCCCTTCCAGGTCCACCTCTGTCACGCCCGCGCGGGCCAGTTCGCCAAAGGCGTCCCACAGCACGGCCGTGCCGCAGGGGGTGTTGCGCAGGTGCGGGTCGCCCGCGCCGAACAGGTAGTAAGCGCGCTTGCTGTCCATGCCGAACAGGGCCATGGCCGCCAGTTCGCCTTCGGGGGTGCGGGTGGCGAACAGACGGCCAAACCCGCCCGCCAGCACGGCGGCGGCCAGGTCGCGCAACTCGTCCAGCCGTTCGCCTTCCACCGTGATGCCTTGCCGCCCCATGGTCAGGGCGTAGAAGACGGAAAGGTCTTCGGGCGTCGCTTCTTCGGTGGTGCGCACGCCGGTCTTCAGCGCCTTGCGTACTTCCTGGCGGCGCGAATAGGAAATTTCCGGGAACAGGGGCACGTTTTCGGGCGCGGCGGCCTGGGCGAAGCCTTCCAGACTGGCGTAGGCGGTGTAGCGCACCTCGGCCGCGTAGTGAGGGGCATCGTCCCTGCCGTAGTTGTGCCACAGGAAGGGGCGGATGTCGGCGACCTGCGGCGACAGGGCCAGCTCCACCCGCGCGTAGCGGCGCGACAGGGCGGCGGCCACGTCCACGGCGATCTCGAACCGCTCGGACAGCACCGTGGAGCGGTTCTGCTTGTTGGCGGGCGGCGCGAAGAGGATGCCGTTGTGGATGACGAAGTCGTGCAGCACGGCGCACGTGCCGTCGGCCGATTCGGTGACGGCCACGGCGGCGCGGCGCTCGTTGCCGTTCAGGCACCAGTACAGGCGGCTGGGCTGGCGCACGGCGGCAAGGTAGGCGGACAGCGAGAAGATGGTGCCGTTGGGGGATGCCTCGACAAAGGCGTCCCACTGGGCGCCGGGGGTGGTCTCTTCGAGACGGTATTGAGTGGTCACGGGGGCTCCGTTGGATGGCGCGGGAAGGCTGCCGGGCCGCGCGCAGCGCGCGGCGCACCGGTGGGCGCGGGAGCGTCGCCCGCCGCCGCGCGAAAAATGACACCGCTGCCGTTCGCCGTCAATATGCGGGGCCGCTCGTGCCGCAAGGTACAAGGTGGGGCTGGTGAGGACGTTTTTTACGCCTCCGGCGCGGGCAAGGGGCTTCGCCCCCTGCACCCCCATGATGTCAGGTCAATATAGTTGATTATGCGTGCCCTGCCGGTATTCGCCGTGTAGTTGAATGCGCTTTCCCTGTTCGCTTACGCGCCCAACAGACCGGATTGCTACATTCCTTTGTGGGGGTGCAGGGGGCGAAGCCCCTTGCCCGCCGGAGGCTGACAGAAAAATGTTCCCGGAGGGGGATGCGGTGTGTGTCACACCGAAACCTGTCAGGCTACAAGCACCCCGGCATACCCCACCACCCGTTCCATGTCGCCGCTGACCTCGCCCGAGGTGGCGTAGGCCACCACTCGCGCGGTCTGCGCGCCCAGGGCCAGGGCGGCGAACAGCCCCAGGGTGGCGGGCAGCACCCCGCACATGGAGATGCCCCGGTCGCGCACCGTGGCGTACAGGCCCAAGGGGTCCAGCGCCTCGATGCGGGCCAGCGCCAGGCGGTCGCGCCGGGCGGCCTCTGCGTGGGTGACGTAGTGGCTCATGTCCGACGAGACCACCATGGCCACGCGCCGTCCGGCATCGGTGACGCGGCGCAGCACGTCGGCAAGGGTTTGCGCAGCCTCGCGCAGGGTCTGGGGGTGTGGCTCGGCCACGGCCACGGGCACTATGGACAGGTCGGGAGTGTATTCCTGCAGGAAGGGCAGGATGACCTCTATGGAGTGCTCGCGCACGTGGGCGGCGGTGTCGCGGGTGAAGCCCGCGTCCGATTCGGCCAGGGCGTCTGCCAGTTCCTCGTCCACGGGCACCGGGCCGAGGGGGGTATGCCAGTTGCCGCCGGGCCACACCGAAAGCGGCGCGCCGAGCCCGGTGTGGTTGGGGCCCAGCAGCACGATGGTGTCCGGCAGGTTGGCCGCGCCCAGGGTCTGCCCGGCCACCTCGCCGGAATAGACGTAGCCCGCGTGGGGCACCATGGCCAGCAGGGTGGGGGCGGCGTCGCGCGCGGCGGCGGCAAGGTGCTGGCGCACCTCGTGGCGCAGCAGGTCCGGGTCGTCGGGGTAGAACATGCCCGCCACCACGGGGTTGCGGTCGATGGCGTGCCCGGTGTCCAGATGCCTGTCGTGCATGGCGGCCTCCTTTGGGGGGACGGCCCGGAGCGGTTGCCCCGGCGGGCCGTGCGGGAACGGCGAAGGGCAGGATGCCCGCCGTGGTTCCCTGATCGGGTTATGCCAGATGCGCGGGAAAACGGAAACAGCGGCGCGGGGGATTCGCGCGGTGGACCCGCGCGGGCGTAGGGACGTGCGGTGGCGGTGGCGGGGACGGGGTTTTCCCGCCTAGGGTGCCGCGCCCGGCGTGAAGCCGGAAAGGCCCTTGGTCACGTCGGTGGTGCGCAATTCCGAGGCGGCCATGCGCCCGTACAGCGACTGCGGGTCGCGTCGGGCCAGGTCTTCCAGCGTGGACTTCCAGGCGTCCATGTTGCCCATCTTGCGTTGCAGCCGCGCGGTGCGAAAGCGCATGGCCGGGTAGCCGGGGTCGGAATCCGGCACGTACTTGGCGTACTGCTCGGCCCAATCCAGCGATTCGCGCAGGCGGCCCGCCGCCTCGGTGATGTCCATGAGCGAGATCAGGCAGTCCTTGATGCGCGCCGCGTCGGCCTTGTCCGGGTTGGCCTGGGCCACGGCCAGGAAGTCGGTGAGCGATTCGCGCGTCAGCAGGTAGGCGTTTTGGAGTTCGCGCTTGCGCTCTGCGTCGCGCGACAGAAAGAAGTTGACGTAGGCGCGCTGCTCCGGGGGCACGTCCTTCTGCTCGCGCAGCTTTTGCCACAGGGGCACGGCCAGGTCGGGATGCTCCAGGTTTTCGTGGGCCAGGGCCAGCGCATAGTCGGTCTGGCGCTGCACCTGCGGCGACAGGGTCCACCCGGCCACGCTCTGGGTCAGGTCCACGATGTGCTGCCAGCTCTGGTTTTCCAGGTACACCGAAAGGGCCAGCGATAGGGCGGTTTCACCGTGGCGCGCGTCCTTGGGGCCCTTCAGGAAGCCGTCCAGGATCTCCAGCGCGCGCTGGGGCTGTCCCTCGCGCGAGTAGCTGAGGCCAAGGGCCACGCGGGTGTCGGCGGACAGGGCCTTTTCGTTCTCCTGCAACAGCGGGTATTGCTCCCACATCTGCAGGATGCGCCCGTAGTTGCCGTCGCCAACGGATTCGGCGGCCGTCTGGGTGAAGCTTTGCAGGGCCACGTCGCGCACCTTGGGCAGCAGTTCGTGGCCGGGGTGGGCCTGCACGAATTCCGCGGAGGTGGCCATGGCCTCGGGAAACTGGCGGTTCCACAGGTACCACATGGCCAGCTTCAGCCGCGCCAGCGGCACCAGCGCGCTCTGCGGGTGCCCGGCGATGATGGTGGTGTAGGCCTGTACCGGGCGCGTGTTGTCCGGCCGCTGGAACACCGAGACCATCTCGGCGATGTTCGGGGCGTCGTGGATGCCTTCCTCGGCCAGGCGCATCAGCGAGATGAGGCCGCCGTCCTTGTCCGGGAAGCGGCGCACCGCTTCCTCGTAGATTTCGCGGGCGGCTTCGGTCTGTTTCTGCTTGGCCAGGACGTCGCCGATGCGGGCGAGGGCGGTGTCGGTCTCCTCGCCGTCGGGAAGGAGGTTGTAGTAGAGCCAGTAGTTGGCGCGGGCATCGTCCAGCTTGCCCACCTGGTAGGCCACGTCGCCGGCGATGGTCAGCAGCGGCGGGTATTCCAGGTAGAAGCGCCCCCAGCGCTTGTCCACGAAGTCGAGGATCGATTCCGCCTGCTGGTAGTAGCCCATCTTGTGCAGGGTGCGGGCTAGGCTGACCGAACCTTCGCGCACGTACTTGCTTTCCGGAAAATCCTGCACGATGGACTGGAACTTGTCGGCCGCGCGCTGGTAGTTGCCGCGTTTGTAGGCTTCTTCCCCGGCGTAGTAGAGGGCCAGGGGCACGTTTTCGTCGTGCGGATACTGGCGGCGCAGCAGGTTGAAGTAGCCTTCCGCCTCCTGCGAATTGCCGATGCGCATGTTCACGAGGCCAAGGCGCAGCAGGGCCTGCGGCACCCGGTGCGACTTCAGGTTGTAGTTCATGGCCTCGCTGGTGACGGCCACGACCTTGTCGTAGACGGACAGGGGGTTGTCCTTGCCCTGCGCGTAGAGCACGTCGCCGATGAGGTAGAGCACCTCCTCGCGCATGTCCCTGGGCGTGTCGTGCAGGCCCTTCAGGGTTTCCAGCAGTTCCAGCGCCTTGGGGTATTCGCCGTTGACCATGGCGGTCTTGGCCTGTTCCAGCAGTTCGGCCGGAACCGGCGGCGGGGGCACCGGGTTGCCTTTCTCGTCCACGTACACCACCTGCGTGGCGTTGGTTGCATTGGTGGCGTTGGCGGCGGGGCCGCCGTTCTTGCCCATGCTTTCCGCCTGCTTGGCCTGCGGCGATGTGGCGTCCCCCGTGGGGGGCTTGGCGGGCTGGCCGTCCGGCTGGGCGGGCGGCGTGGGGCCTTCGGGGCGCGGGGCGGCGGACTTGCGCGCCTCGCCCTGGTCGTTGCCCTGCGGCGGCTGACCGTTTTGCGCGGGGGTTGGCTGCGCCGGAGCCTGGGCCACTGCCTGGGGCGCGGCCGGTTGCGCCGGTTGTGCCGGGGGCTGATCTGGTTGCGTGATGGCGGCGGGTCCGGCTTCACCGCGCGAGGGCACGGGAGCGGGGGCCGTGGTGGGGGCCGAGGCCGCAGCCTCTTCGGGCCAGTCGCTTGGGCCGCCAGCGTTGATGCGCGCCCGTACGGCATAGGGCACGGCAAAGAAGCTGCGCTGCTGCTCGGGCTGCTGCGCGGTTGTCTGGGGCGCGGCTTGTCCCGGCGCTTGCCCCGGGGAGGGCGTGGCCGCTGCCGGGGGCTGCGCTGGTGCTGCCGCGCCGGTCTGGCCGCCGATCTGGCCGCCGATTTGGCCAGTCACCTGCGCGGGGGGCGCGGTGGCCGGTCCGGAAGAAAGCTTGCCGGTGACGCTGCCCGATGGCGCGTCCTGGGCCGGGGTCTGGACTGGGGGCTGCCCGGCTGCCTGGGGCGCGGCCGTGGCCTGCTGGGGGGCCGGGACGTCCGGCACGGCGGGCAGCGGCGCGTCGGCCTGGGGGCCGGTGGCGTCGGTGAGAGCGCGTTCGAGGACGCGCGGCGGCCGGGCTCCGTTTTTCGCCGGAGCGCTGGCGGGACCGGGCTGCTGTACGGCAGGGGGCGTCGCGGCGGCCTGCTGCGGCGTTGGCTGGGCGTTGGCCGGGGGAGTTTCGGGCTGCTGCGCGTCGGTCTGCCGCGCGCCGGACTGGGCGGCATCGGCGGGGGCCCAGCGCTCGCCCATGGGGTCGCGAAAGATGTCCACCACCACCCGATCGGGCGCGGGGCGGGTGACCACGTAGCCGAAGCCCGGCGTGCGGGTGTCGATGCGCAGGCCGCCGGGCTGCGGGGCGATTTCGCCCACCAGCCCGGCACGGGCGGGGTCCGCGCCGCCCATGCGGGCCGGGGCCGCGCCCACGGCGCGCGAGGTCAGCGACAGGGACTGCCGCCCGGTGCGGGCCACGTCCACATCGCCGGGCCGGTCCAGGGTGATGGTTATCCGCTCGCGGTCGGGCAGGCCGCTCCACTGCCACGAGGCCGCGTGCGCGGCCGTGGCGGGCGGCCCGGCAAGGGCCGCGATGAGGAGCAGCCGGGCAAGACCGGCGGCGGAAGGTCGTTTCACGCGGAAATCCTGTGCATGTGCGCGTACATGGGCATGCAGCGGGGCTGGCATGCCGCCCGGCGCTCCGGCGGGAAAAAACCGACGCGGGCAACCTGCCATAGCAAAAATCGTGCAGCGGCGGATACCTGCGCGCATCCCGTCCTGCCCCGCCGGGCATGCGCCGAGGGCTGTCCGGCATTGCGCGCCGCGATCACGAATCCGCCCGCTTCTTCTTCAGCTTCTCGATGAGCGTGGTGCGCTTGATGCCCAGGATTTCCGCGGCCTGGTTCTTCACGCCCTCGGCCATGGAAAGGGCCTCGTCCAGCAGGCGTTCTTCCACGGTATCCAGGAAATCCTTGAGGTTCATGCCCTTGTCGCGCAGGTCGGAGATGGTGGGCCAGTTGAACCCGGCAAGCGCCCCCACTGCCGCCCCGACGGCGGAGGGCAGCGGATCGGGCGGGCTCGGCTCCGGCAGCGAGACGATGTCGCCCACTTCGTCCAGGATCTTGCGGGGCAGGTCGGCGGGGGGCACCACGTCGTCGTCGGCGAGGATGCTGAGCCGCTCCATGAAGTTTTCCAGCTCGCGCACGTTGCCCGGCCATGAGTAGGCGGCCAGCACCTTGCGGGTGTCCGGGGCAAGGGTGAGGCAGCGGCGGCCCTTGCGGTCGCAGAAGCGGCGCATGAAATGTTCGGCCAGCACCAGAATGTCGCCGCCGCGTTCGCGCAGGGCGGGCAGGTGCAGGGGGATGACGTTGAGGCGGTAGTACAGGTCTTCGCGAAAGCGCCCGGCGGCCACCTCGCGTTCCAGGTCGCGGTTGGTGGCGGCCACGATGCGCACGTCCACCTTCTTCACCCCCGCGCCGCCCACGCGCTCGATTTCCTTTTCCTGCAGCACGCGCAGTATCTTGACCTGCAACGTCAGGTCCATCTCGCCGATTTCGTCGAGGAAGATGGTGCCGCCGTCGGCCAGCTCGAATCGGCCAGGCCGCGAACGGATGGCATGGGTGAAGGCGCCCTTCTCGTGGCCGAAGAGCTCGGATTCCAGCAGTTCCTTGGGTATGGCCCCGCAGTTGATGGGCACGAAGGGCATGGCCCGGCGCTGGCTGTTGGAATGCAGCGCGCGCACCAAAAGCTCCTTGCCGGTGCCCGATTCGCCCGTGACCAGCACGGTGCTGTCGGTGGGGGCCACCTTGGCGAGAATGCGAAAGACGTCCCTGAGCGATGTGCTTTGGCCGATGATGCCGCTGGTGTCGAGATCCATTCCCTCTCCCGGAAGGCTCGCTGAATGTGTCCCGCTTCCCCCGCGCCACCCCGATGCGCCCCGGGCCCCCACGGTTCCGCTCCACCCGTGTGGCCGCGCGACCCGAAGGCCCTGGCGGTTCTGGCGTGCGCGCCCCGATGCGCGCCCCGATGCGCGGGCGGCATCGCGCGCCTGGCTTCATCAGTGTCAATTCGCTGACGCGAAGTCAAGTATAGGCGCGAAAAAAGCGGATTCCGCCAGCAGGGGGCGGTGAATGCCGCCCCGGAGCCGCCCCGGAGCCGCAATGGTGACGCGGGTCGGCGTGGACCCGTGCGGCCGCGCACGGGCGCGTGAAGGTATCCGGCAGGTGCGTACCTTGCCCGCGCCGCCGCGCGGTCGTATGTTCCCGTTCTGCCGTCGACAACTGCATCCGTACCGCCAACGTCCATATCGCCAACGTCCGTAGCTGGCGTTCGGGGGCCGCCGCGCCCCGTCGGGGAGCTTTCCGTGCTCGACATCCTTTCCGCCCTTGTTCCCGTGTTCGGCATCATCGTGCTGGGCATGTGCGTGGAACGGCTGGGCAGCCTGCCCAAGGGCACCCCAGCCGCCCTGAACCAGTTCGTGTTCCGGGTGTCGCTGCCCGCGCTGCTGTTTTACGCCGTGGCCCGCAAGACCCCGCAAGAACTGGCCCACGGGGGCTTTGCCGCAGGCACCGTGGCGGGCATGCTGCTGGCCTTTGCCCTGGGCTATGCGTTGTGCTCGCGCGGGGGCAGGCGCAACGGGCCGGACATCGCGGTGCTGGCACAGGCGGCCAGTTTTCCCAACAGCGCCTTCCTGGGGCTGCCCATCGTGGCGGCCCTGCTGCCCGGCAACGACGACGCGGTGCTGGCCGGGGGCATTGTTTCCGTGCTGTGCCTTGCGGTGCTGCTGGTGACCATGGCCCGGCTGGAGGCCATCCGCAGCGGCGGGGGCATGTCGTGGCGGGTGCTGCGCCATGTGTCGTCGGCCCTTGGGCGCAACCCCATCCTGCTGGCCACGCTGGCGGGCGTGGCGGTGAGCCTTTCCGGCCTGGGGCTGGCCCGGCCGGTGGCCGCCATGGCCTCCATGCTGGGGGCCACGGCCTCGCCGTGCGCGCTGTTCGGCATCGGCATGGTGCTGGCCGCGCAGCTGACCGCAGAAGGCGCGGGCTGCCCGCCGGAAGGAGGCGCGAGCGAGTGCGACCCCCAGGCGCTTTCGCCGCTGGCCCGGCAGGTGGTGGTGAACGCGGTGAAGCTGTTCGGCCATCCGGCGCTGACCTGGCTGTGCCTGTGGGCGTTCGGCGTGCGCGGGCACTGGCTGGGCATGGGCGTGCTGTTCGCGGCCATGCCCACGGCGGCGGTGGCCTACGTGGTGGCGGAAAGCTACGGCGCGGGCGCGCGCGACACCTCCCGGGCCATCGTGGTGAGCACCATGCTTTCCGCGCTGACCCTGTTCGGCACGGTGGTGCTGTTGCGGCATCTGGAGATTCTGTAGCGGCGGCCCGCAAGGGCACGGCGCAAAAAGAAGCGCGCCGCGTACCCTTCCGGGTGCGCGGCGCGCATGTTGCCTTGGCTCTGCCCGGCGCGGGCGCCGGTGGATTGCGGGGCGATGCCCCTCGGTTGCGGCGGGCCTTCCGGTCTCCTGCCTTTCCTCTTTTCCTTCCTTTGCAGGTAAGCACGGCCCGCCTGTCGGGCAAGGGGGCCGGAAGCTAGACGAAGCGGTCGACGAGAACGCCGGTCATCTCGTCCCGGGCGCGCACCACGGCGGCGTTGGCCTCGAAGGCGCGCTGGTCGGTGATTATGTTCACCGTCTCGCGGGCAAGGTCCGTGTTGCTGCCCTCGATGAGGCCCGGCTCCACGGACACGGAACCGTCCTCGTTTTCGATGCGGCGCAGGTCCTGCCGCAGGGGGCCCGGCGTGCTGCTTTCGCGGATTTCCGCCACCTGCACGCCCTGGTCCTGCGGGCCGGACTGCAGACGCACGTCCGACGCGCGGAATTCGTCCGTGTTCATGTTCGCCACGTTGTTGGCCGTGACGGCCATGGACGTTCCGAAGGCGTCGAGCGCGCTCAGCGATGTTCCGAATCCGTCGATCATGGCGTGTCTCCCGCATGGGCGCGCGACGGCATGGGCGCGCGGTCGCGGTCTACCCCCCATTCCCCCTGAGAAAGATGATAAGGCCTATGGCGTCGC
The DNA here is from genome assembly GCF_000226255.1 of Desulfovibrio sp. A2. GTDB lineage: Bacteria > Desulfobacterota > Desulfovibrionia > Desulfovibrionales > Desulfovibrionaceae > Cupidesulfovibrio. The sequence goes on along the minus strand of NZ_AGFG01000033.1, from coordinate 10,151 downwards.
CTGTCACGGGGGGCGGGAGGGCAGGGGAGGGGAAGGCGTTGCGCGGCCGCCTAGCCCTTGCGCACCTCGCGCTCGATGCTGGCGAAAGCGTTGTGGCAGTGGATGGATTCGAAGCTTTCCACCTCCACCCGGAACCAGGCCACGTGCGGGTGGCCTTCCAGGCGCTGGGCCGCCGCGCGCACCACGTCCTCGACAAATGTGGGGTGGGCGAAGGCGTCTTCGGTGACGAACTTCTCGTCCTCGCGCTTGAGCAGGGTGTACACCGGCGACGAGCCCGCCGCCTCGGCCAGGTCGATGAACTCTTCCATCCAGCTGAACCCGGTCATGCGGATGGACATGCGCACCACGGCGCGCTGGCTGTGCGCCCCTTCGTCGCTGATGGCCTTGGAGCAGGGGCACACGGTCATCACCGGCACTTCCAGTTCCAGCAGGAACGAGGGCTTGCCGTCGCCCAGTTCGCCCGTCAGGCGGCATTCGTACCACACCAGGCCGGAACTGCCCGTGGAGGGCGCGCCCTTGCGCACGAAATAGGGAAAGCGGAACAGCGCATACGCCTTGCGGGCGTGCAGCCGTTCCTTCACGTCTTCGAGCAGGCGTTTCATGGAGTTGTAGTCCAGATCCTCGGACCAGTTCTCCAGTGCCTCGACGAAGCGGCTCATGTGGGTGCCCTTGAATTCCGCGGGCAGGTCCACGCCGATGTCCACGGTGGCCACGGTGTGCTGGCTGCCCTGGGCGCGGTCGCGGACCACCAGGGGCAGCTTCAGGTTCTTCACGCCCACGCGGTCGATGGGCATGGCCACCTGCGCCGGGCTGTTCTGTACGTCTTCCATGTGATGCCTGAAAAATCCTTACGTCAAATCTTGACCGGTCGTGGTAAGCGAAAGTTTGCCGTGCTTCACGCCCTTGGTGGAGATGAGCCGCTGCGACAGCGCGCGCACGTCCGCGCCGGGGCCCTTCAGCACCAGCACTTCAAGGCAGTTGTGGTGGTCCAGGTGCACGTGCAGCGAGGTGATGATGATGCCGTGGTGGTCGTGCTGGATTTCGGTCAGCCGCTGGGCCAGGTCGCTCTTGTGGTGGTCGTACACGATGGTCAGGGTGCCCGCGATTTCACGGTCCGTGTCTTCCCATTCCTGCTGGACCAGGGTGTTGCGGATCAGGTCGCGGATGGCTTCGGACCGGGTCTGGTAGCAGCGGTCGTCGCACAGGGCATCGAATTTTTCGAGCAGGTCGGAATCGAGGGAGACGCCGAAGCGGATGGTGCGGCCCATAACGGCTCCTGTGGTTGCGGTGGCGGTGTCCTGCGGTGAACGGGCGGTCTGGAGGCGGGGATATCCGAAAAATGTCTTTCAGAGGGCACCCTCTAGGTGTGCGGGGGGCGCATCTCCCAGAGATATACGGTGACACGTTCGGCCTGGCGGTACAGCGCGTCCACCTGCATGGTGCGCGCGCAGCGCGTGGTCCAGCCACGAGCCTCCAAGGTTTCCCGGAAGGTAGCGTACACGTTTCTGCCCGGTTCCGCCACCCAGACCACCCCGTCGCGTGCCACGGAATAGTCCAGAAAATCGCTGACGGGTGTCACGAATCGCCTCTCGTACATGATGTCGCCCGCCCAGACCATGTCCAGCGAGCGGGCGGCCACGGCGGGCACGCGCCAGTCCATCACCGTCCACAGCGGCTGCGCCACGCCGTTGCGTGCGGCGTTCAACCGGGCAAAGCGCAGGGCCGCTTCCTCGTAGTCCATGCCGATGACCCGCGCCCCCAGCCACTGCCCGATGATGGCCGTAAGTCCCAGCCCGCAGCCCAGGTCCAGGCAGCGGCGGCCTTGCAGCACGGCGCGGTTCTCGGCCAGCCATTCCGCCAGGCCAAGGCTTGCGGGCCACAATTCCGTCCAGTAGGGCAGCCGCTCGTCGTCCACGAAGGCAGCGCGGGCCGCGTCCACGGGATCAGCCGTGCTGGCCGCGTCCGCCACGACCGGGTTGGGACCGTCGCAGGCGGCCAGTTCCTCCCACAGAGATTCAAGGTCGGCGTGACGTTCCAGCGTCCACGCGCGGCCGCAGGCGTTCACCGCCACGATGGGGGCGTACGCGTCGGGGCGGCACGGGGAGGAAGGCCCGGAGGAAGGAGAGGACGGGGCTGACATGGGTGTTTCGGATAGCAGGGTCGTGCGCCCCCGTCCAGCACCGGTATGGAGCGGGGAGGGGCGTGATGCTGCGTCAGGCCGCGCCTGCCGCTTCCGTCATGTACCGAAGACGTACACTCCGGTCGCGGCAGACGTGCCTTCCTAGCCTGACGCCGGGCTGGCCTTTTTCGGCAGTTCCCGGCCCAGCCTGACCATGTGGAATGAAAGCAAGGAATATTCCGTCAATCGTCCTCCGTGCCGCCTCGTTGACCGGCGCGGGCCGTGGCCCTATGTTGCGGGCGCACACCACAACCCCGCGCGGACGCGCGGACGGGAGCCACATGCACGATGCCCCGCTGGCGGGCCTGCACCGCCTTGTCTGGACGGCCCTGATGGCCGCGCTCATCGCCGTGGGGGCCATGGTCATGCTGCCCGTGGGGCCGGTGCCGGTGACCTTGCAGACCCTGTTCGTGGCCCTGGCCGGGCTGGTGCTTGGCCCGGCGCGCGGTGCCGGGGCCATGCTGCTGTACGTGCTGGCCGGGGTGATGGGGTTGCCGGTGTTCTCCGGCGGCAAGGCGGGTTTCGCCCATCTGCTGGGGCCCACCGGCGGCTATCTGTTCGGGTTCGCCTGCATGGCCTGCATTGCCGGGTTCGGCGGATTGCACGGGCGGGACGCGCGTCCCGGCCTGTCGCATGTCGCGCTGGCCCTGTGCTGCTGCCTTGCCGGTCTGGCCGTGGCCTATCTGGCGGGCGCGGCCCGGCTGATGCAGGTGCTGGACATCGACGTGGCCCGCGCCGTGGCCGTGGGTGTCCTGCCCTTTCTGCCCGGCGACGTGGTGAAGGTCGTGCTGGCCGTGGCCGCCTGGCGGTTCCTGGCCGCACGGAGGCTGCTGCCCCGATGATCGTCGCCAAGGGATTGCGCTATACCCATCCCGGCACCCCGTCCGGGGCAAAGCCCGCGCTGGCCGGATCGGATTTTTCCGTGCCTCCCGGCGCGCTGCTGTGCCTGTGCGGGGTCAACGGCAGCGGCAAGTCCACCCTGCTGCAACTGCTGGCCGGACTGCTGCGGGCCGAGGCGGGGACGCTGGACGTGGCCGGGCACCGCTGCCCCGGCGCGGAGGCCGCCCTGCGCCGCCACGCCGCACTGGTGTTGCAGGACGCCGACATGCAGATGCTGGGGGCCACGGTGGCGGAAGACCTGCTGCTTACCGCACCGCCCGCGCACACCCCCGAAGGGGCGACCGCCCTGGCCGCCGCGCGCGATGCGGCGGGCAGGTTCGGGCTTCTCGCGCACTGGGACAGTCCGGTGCATACCCTGTCCTATGGGCAGAAGCGCAAGCTGTGCCTGGCCGCCGCGCTGCTTGCCGCGCCGGGCCTGCTCTTGCTGGATGAGCCGTTCAGCGGGCTGGACCACCCGGCCGCGCTGGAACTGCGCGACATCCTGGCCCGCAACCGGGCCGCCGGGCTGACGCAGGTGGTTTCCGTGCATGAGCTTGAGCCGGTGGTGGACATGGCCGACCTGATGCTGGTGCTGGACGGGGGGCGGCAGGCGCTGTTCGGCCCGCCCCCCGCCGTGCTGGACCGGGTGCGCGCCCACGGCATCCGCCCGCCCTGTTCGTGGGCGGCGCGGCGCGAGATCGTTCCCTACGAATAGGGCTGCATGGCGCAGGGTGGTCGGGTTTTCTTCCCCGGCACGGCGCATGCCCGAAAAATCCTGCGGGGCGCGTAGGCATCACCTTCGCGCCCCGCTTTCGCATTGGGAGGGTGAAGGGGCCTACTGGCGGCGGCCGGTGCCCAGCGCCACGCCCACCATGACCACGGCGGCTGCCAGCATCTGGGTGGCGTTCAGGGTTTCGCCCAGCCACAGCCAGCCGAACCCCACGGCGGTCACGGGCACCAGATTGATGAACGCGCCCACGCTGCTGGCGGGCAGGTGGCTGGTGGCCCAGTTGAACAGGCCGAACGCGCCCAGCGAGGCCCCCGCGCCCAGGTAGACCACGGCCAGCACGACGTCGGCGGGCCACTGGCCCATGCCGGTGAGCGTGGCGTACGCGCCCGGCGCGAAGAACAGCGCCCCGGCCATGGTCTGCAAGGCCGTGAGGGTCCACGGGTTCCAGCGGAAGGTTCCGTGCCCCCCATGAGCGGATAGCCTGCGCACCAGCACCATGTTGCCCGCCGCGCAGGCCATGGCCAGCAGTTCCAGCAGGTTGCCCAAGAGCGGGTCGGGCGCGGATTCGGTGCCCGCGCCGCCCGACAGGGTGAGCCAGGCCACCCCCGCGCACGAGAAGACCACGCCCACCCACAGGCGGGGCGAGGGCCGCTCGCCCAGGAAAAGCCACGCGCCCGCGCCCACCAGCAGCGGCACCGAGGCGGAAATGACTCCGGCCTGCGACGCCGTGGTGAGCTGCATGGCGTTGGATTCGAACAGAAAATACAGGCAGGGCTGCAACAGCACCGTGGGCAGGAGCAGCAGCTTGTGCCGCCGGGGCACGCCGCTCCAGAAGCCGCGCCGCACCAGCGCGCCGGACGGGGCCACGGCCACGGTGCGGGAGGGGAACAGCCGGGCTGTGAACGGCGCCAGCAGCGCCATGGCCACCATCATGCGCGCCCACATCAGCGGCATGGGACCAAGGGCCTGCACGGCCACCTTCATGGCCGGAAAGGACAGGCCCCACAGGGTTACCGCGCCCAGGGCCGCCAGCGCGGGCAGCAGCAGGGACGTGCGGGCGGGGGCATTGCCGGTACGGTTCGCGGTGTCGTCGTGGGTGATGTCGTCGTCGGTGATGTCGGTGACATCGGGCACACAGGGGGCGGAATCGGACATGAAAGGCGTCTCCATGGTTATGGTGTGCGCCGGATGTACCGTGTTGCGGCGCGGCCCGTCTTGCACGGAGTTTTTGCAGGAAATTGCGGTGGCGGGGGGAGAGGCCGGAGGATGCGGGGGCGGAGCGGCGCGCGTCAGCGCGACAGGTACTGCCCCGGCGTGGCCCCCACGTAGCGGCGGAAGGTGTTGGCGAAGTGGCTCTGGTCCACGAAGCCGGTTTCCTGCGCGGCGTCGGCCATGGTCCAGCCCCGGCGCAGCAGCAGCTTGGCGCGGTCCACGCGCAACTGGGTGTGGTAGGCGTGCGGGGTCATGCCCGTGGCGTCGCGGAACACCCGCAGCATGTGGAACCGGCTGAGGCCCGTGGCCTCGGCCAGGTCTTCCAGCGAGACCTTGTGCGCCAGCCGTTCGGCAAGGTAGCCGCGCACCCGGCGCACGGCGGCGTTGCCGTCGCGGGTGGTGACGGTTTCCGGCCGCACCCCGCCGTGGCGGGCCAGCACCAGCGAGTAGGCCCCCACCATGGCCGACTGGCGGGCCAGCAGCTCCGCGCCTTCGGCCACCAGGTCGCTGAGGCGCAGAAAGGCGCGCAGCACGTCGGCGTCGGGCACGATGAGCCTGCGGAAGTCGGGCGGGCCCGCGTCGCGGCCGCCCAGTTCCACGGCCACGCGGTGCAGCCAGTGCGGGTCGGCGTAGAACATACGGTAGGTGGCGGGCACGCCGCGTTCCGGTTCGCCGCTGTGCACCTCGCCGGGGTTGAACAGGCAGATCTGCCCGCCCACCACCACGGAACTGCGCCGGGACCGGCCGTGGCAGTAGTTGGCCCCTTCTTCCATCAGGCCCACGGCGTACTGGTCGTGGGTGTGCTTGGGGAAGGTGTGCGCGCTGCGGAGCACCCGGTTGGTTTCCAGTCCGGCCAGGTCGTCGCTGCGCCAGTAGCGCACGTTTTCGAGGGGCTGTCGCATGCCGGGGTCCGTGGTCGTGGTGGCGTTCGGTGGTGTGTGGGGCGGTTTGGGCTGCCCGTGCAGTTGGGAAAGGGGGGAATCCTGTCTGTAGGTGGAGTCTGCCGGGGTTCGCCAGTGGGGTATTGCAGGAAATTGCGGTTGGGGTGGAGTGGGGTAGGGAGTGTGTCGGTCTTGTCTAGCGCGGACACGCTGCGGGCGGAATCCGTCGCTCTGCTGTCGCCATCCGTAAGACTCGCGCGTTGCGCTCGCCTAACGGCTGCCGATCTCCGCTCAAAAATGCCAATCCGCCTTGCCCGGCCACAAAAACTCGTAATTTATGGCATCGCGTCCGCACCAGCCCCCCGCGCCGGAAACACCGGCGCGGGATATAAGGAAGAAAGGCAGTCGGACAGAAGCATTAGAACCTTGCGGCGAGTTGCACTAACGAGCGGGAATTTCCCCGTATCGTATCCCGCGCTTACGGAAGCCTGCCTCGTCCCTCTGCCCCCCTCACCGGTACGCCTTCTCAAAGATCGCAATCACCGCATCCTCGCGCAGGTCCACCGGGGTGACGGCGAACAGCCCGCCCATGGTTTCGCGGGCATTGCGGGCCAGGGCGGGTATCTCCTCGCGGGTCACCCCGTAGTCGGACATCTTCAGGCCATCCAGCCCCACGGCGGCGATGAGCTTGCGCAGCGCCGTGACAAAGGCCAGCCCCTGTTCGCGCAGTTCCATGCCCTCGATATCCTCGCCCATGGTTACGGCGAGGTCGGCGCAACGCTTGGGCTGGAAGCGGGCCATCACCTCGAAGTAGGGCAGGGACAGCATCACCAGGCCCGCGCCGTGCGGCAGGGCCGGGTGGTGGGCCGACAGGGCGTGTTCCAGCGAGTGGTGCGAGATGCACGACGACAGCGACTCGCACAGCCCCGCAGCCGTGGAGGCCCACGCCAGCATGGTGCGCACCTGCACCGAACTGCCGTCCTGCACGGCCTGCGGCAGGAACTGGGAAATCAGGCTGACCGCCTCCAGCGCCAGCAGATCGCTGGCGGGCTGGCGCGCCGTGGAAAGATACGCCTCCGCCGCGTGGAAGAAGGCGTCCATGCCGGTCATGGCCGTTACCGCCGGGGGCACGCTGACCATCAGCATGGGGTCCACTATGGACAGCGCGGGGTAGGTGGAATCGTCCCCCCAGCCTATTTTTTCATTGGTGTCCTCGCGGGTGATCACCGTCCACGGGTCGGCCTCGGTGCCGGTGCCCGCCGTGGTGGGAATGGCCACCACAGCCAGGGCCGGGCGTTCCGGCCGCTTGCGCCCGCCGGTGCCGCTCTGGATATAGTCCCAGTACGAGCCGGGGTTGGCGGCGGCCAGGGCGATGGACTTGGCGGAATCTATGGTGCTGCCCCCGCCAAGCCCTAGCACGAAGTCGCAACCCTCGGCGCGGGCCACCGCCGCGCCCTCGTCCACGTGAGTCAGCACGGGGTTGGGCTGGATTTTGTCGAAAATCACCGTGGCGCAGCCGTTCTGCGCCAGCAGGGCCAGCACCTTGTCCAGATGCCCGGTGCGGCGCATGGAGCCGCCCGCGCTGACGACGACCAGCGCCTTGCGGCCCGGCAGGCGGATGCGGCCAAGCTCGGCCAGCCTGCCCGCGCCGAAGACGATGCGGGTGGGCATGTGGAAGGTGAAGTCGAGCATGGCGATCTCCTTGGGCTGTGCGCTGTGGCGCGGTGGTGGGGCGGGCGGGATGCCAGCCGGACGCCCGGCGTCGGGCTGATGGCCGGTCTGGCGGTCAGGACGCGGGCAAGGCAGCTGAGGGGAGAAAAAACGTCCGCGCGCCGGTGCAAGTCTCCGTTCGGGAAAGGCGACCGGCGCGCGGGATGGATGCGTCGTCGCGGCGCTGGCTACTTTTCCAGAAACGCCGTGTACGCAAGGCGCGTGGCGTACAGGTCGGCCACGCTGGCGAGTTCGAACGGGCTGTGCATGGACAGCACGGCCGGGCCGAAGTCGATGATGTCCATGCCGTAGGCGGCCAGATACATGGCCACGGTGCCGCCGCCCCCGCCGTCCACGCGGCCAAGTTCCGCCATCTGCCACGGAATCTTGCGCCCGTTCAGCACGCCGCGCAGCCAGCCCACGTATTCCGGGTGGGCGTCGTTGGCCTCGTACTTGCCCCGGTGCCCGGTGAACTTGCAGAAGCACGGGCCGTGGCCGATGACGGCGGCGTTGAGCTTTTCGTGCAGTTCCTGCCAGTCGGGGTCGATGGCGGCGTGCACGTCGGCGGACAGGGCGCGGGTGGCCAGCATCACGTCGCTGAAGCGGGCGGCGGGCTGCCACGCGGCGATCAGGTCTTCGATGCAGTATTCGAAGAAGCGCGACTTGGCCCCGGTGGAGCCTTCCGAGCCGATTTCCTCCTTGTCCCAGAACAGCACGCACTGCGGCTGCTGCGGGTTTTCCGCCGCCAGCAGGGCTTCCAGCGCGGCAAACACGCAGATGCGGTCGTCCTGCCCGTAGCCGCCCACCAGCGAGCCGTCCAGCCCCACGTAGCGGGCGGGACCGGCGGGCACGGCCTGCAGTTCGGCGGAGTACAGGTCTTCCTCGCGGATGCCGTATTTTTCGTGCAGCAGGGCCAGCATGCGCGCCTTGATGGGGTCCTTGGGGGCGTCCTTCTTGGCGGTGGCGGCGTCATTGCCGCTGGCGGCTTCGGGCGCGGAGGCGGCTGCATCGGCAGCATCGTCGGTGGCGTCTTCGGTCGCGGGCTTCGGCATGGGCCGGTGCCCCAGCACGATGTTCAGCTTCTCGCCCTCGAAGGCGTCGGCGATGGTCTGCCCGGCCTGCTTCTGGGCCAGGTGGGGCAGCAGGTCCGCGATGGTGAACACCGGTTCCGCAGGGGCCTCGCCCAGGGTGATGCGCACCGATTCGCCGCTTTCCTTCACCACCACGCCATGCAGGGCCAGCGGGCGGGCCAGCCACTGGTACTTGCGGATGCCGCCGTAATAGTGGGTCTTGGCCTGGCCGATGCCCGCCTGCTCCTGCAAAGGGCGCTGCTTCAGGTCCAGGCGGGGCGTGTCCGCGTGCGCGCCGATGAGTCGCAGCCCCTGCGACAGCGGGGCGCGGCCCTTGCGGGCGATGAACACGGTCTTGCCCTTGAACACCCGGTAGACCTTGTCGTGGGCGAAGTTTTCGGTGTAGCCCGCCGCGCGCAGGCGCGTGACCACGTAGTCCACGGTTTCGCGCTCGGTCTTGCAGCGGGACAGGAAGTCCACGTAGCGGTCGGCCAGTTCACGCATGGCGGCCTGGTGTTCGTCGCTGGCGTAGGCTTCCCAGCAGCTGGTGGTCTCGAAGTCCAGTTTGTCCATGGCGAGTCCTTTATGAGAACGGCGCGGGGCCGCGAAGGTGTTGCGAGTGGCGCGGCGTCGGGCAACGCCGCGAAGGACTAGGTAATATCTCTTGCGGCGGGGGGCAACAGGTGGGGGCCTGGTGGTTGGAGATGGGAAGGGGGAATCGGGGAAAGTTGTGCGCGGTTGTACCCGGCCTCTACGAAGACAGTCGTGCGCTGATGAATCCGCTTGATTTCGTTATGTCTCCGACGGGCAAGGGGCCATTAAGCGATGGCCCCTTGCATCCCCGCGCTCCGGGGGCTCCGCCCCCTGGTCCCCCGGCGCTCGCCGCGACGCATGTGCCGCCGTCAAAGCCTGGCGTCACACGCTTCTACGCGCAGCACGTTCCCTTTGAACCCCACATGGGTGCCCGAACCCCACAGCTACAGCGGCGCGCATCCGCGACGCCGGAGCTTCCGCCGTCGCAAGGCCTCCGGCGGCGATCTCCGGCTGCGGACGCGTATCGCCGCATGTAGGTTGCATCAGCCATAGTGACTGTTGTGTCGCGCGCGAGGGGCGTGCGCTGATATGCGTTGAAGGATAGTGGGAACGCAAAAGCCTGCAAGGCTTCTGCGGCGCATGCCCATGAAATTCGGATTTCTGCCGTCGTGGATGTGAGCTGTTTTGATCGTGGGGCTGGGCTCGAAGAGGAGGTGATGTGCGTAGAAGCGTGTGACGCCGGGCTTTGACGGCGGCACATGCGTCGCAACGAGGGCATGTGTAAAGGCACCTTGCGCAGGCGTGGTTGCGGGAGAGGAGCGCACATCGCATTCCACCGGGCAGATCGCCCGAAGGCGCTTTGGCCGAGGGAAGCTGCCCGGTGAAAGAATGCGGTGCAGGACGAAGTTGGGGGTCCAGAACTTCAGCCGTTAGGCGAGCGCAAAGCGCGAGTCTTA
>NZ_AGFG01000034.1 GCF_000226255.1 Desulfovibrio sp. A2 | reverse complement strand
CCGGCGGCAGATCGCCCGGAGGCGCTCTGCGCCGGAGGGAAGCTGCCGACGAAGGGGCGCCGCGCAAGAAACGTCGGGGGACCAGGGGGCAGAGCCCCCGGAGCGCGGGGATGCAAGGGGCCGCCGCTTAGCGGCCCCTTGCCCGTCGGAGACATGACGAAATCGAGGGCAATCAACAGGGCCGTACTGTCTTCGTAGAGGCCGCGCCCAGCAACGCGCGACATCTCTTTTGTCCCCGTCGGAGGCATAACGAAATCAAGCGCCCTCAGCAGGGCAGAACTGTCTTCGTAGAGGCCGCATCCGTCACAGCACCGCACCTCTTTCCCTTCTCGCCGGAGACATAGCGAAATCAAGCGCCCCCAACCGCGCGCGCCCGTCTTCGTGGGGGCCACGCCAGCACGGCGATAGCCCTCCACCCCACACTTCCCGTTCTTGTCAAATCACGCTATACATCCCCCTTCGGAGTACCACGCACCATGTCGAGACGCTGGGTAGAGGCCAATCTGGCCGAGTTCGCACGGGACGTCATGCGGGATTTCTGCATGGCGAGCGTCGTGCTTGAGGGGCAGTTCCACCGGTTCGACGAGGCCGGCGCGGTTTCCTTCCCCGTCATGCGCGACCTGCTGGGCGAAATGATGAACAAGGGGCTGCTCTGGCGTCTGAAAGACACCGCGCACCACCTCTTCCGGAACCACCCGGCGCAAGACCCTGTGGCGCCCATGCTGGACTGGGCCGTGGGCTACGTCTTTCACGAATGCGTGAAGCTGAAGGAAGACGCCTACCAGCACCAGCACTACGCGCCGCAGTACCGGGCCCTGCGCGAGCAGGACATGGGGGAGGAGGTGCGGGCCATCGTCGAGCCGCTCGCATCCATGCTGGCCCAGACGCGGGAAAGCATGGAGCGCGAAATCCGGCGCATCCGCTACATCCTTGGGCGCACCCGCAGGCTGATGTGCCTGTACTACGCCGCGCACGGCGGCAACCGGCTGCTGGCGCGGCTGCTCTTCGACCGCGACGAGCTTGTGCGCTCGGTGTTCGGCGAGGAATACGGCTTGCTGCTGCAAGGACTGTACGGCGACAAGCCGGAGCGCATGTTCATCCAGGCGGGGGAATCCCTGCTTGACGGCGGCAGGCCGGAAGACGCCCTGCGCGCCGCGCGCGCGGCCGTGGCCCTTGCGCCCGGCTGCCAGCGCGCGCACCGCCTCGCGGCCGAGGCGGAACAGCGTATCGACCAGACCCCCCGAAGGAGGGCCATCTAGCCATGAGCCTGCTGCATCTCCATCGCGCTTCCTCCCGCGTGAGGCTGGAGAACCGCGACGACCCCGAACTGTACCGCGAGATCTTTCCCTATTCCAAGATCAGCCGCGTGGAGTTCGACGACATCTTCCTGATGCCGCGCCCGGCGGAGCCGATGTTCATCACGGACACGACCTTCCGCGACGGCCAGCAGGCCCGCCCGCCCTACACGGTGAAGCAGATCGTGCACATCTTCGACATGCTGCACCGCCTGGGCGGCCGCAGCGGGCTCATCCACGCCTCGGAGTTCTTCATGTACTCCGACAAGGACCGCAAGGCCATCGAGGCCTGCCGCGCCAAGGGGTACAAGTTCCCCCGCGTCACCGGGTGGATCCGGGCCAACGTCAACGATCTGAAGATCGCGCGGGACATGGAATTCGAGGAAGTGGGCCTGCTGACCAGCGTGTCGGACTACCACCTGTACCTCAAGCTGGGCCTGGACCGCGAAAAGGCCATGGAAAACTACCTGCGCGTGGTGGAACAGGCGCTGGAATGGGGCATCACCCCGCGCTGCCACTTCGAGGATATCACCCGCGCCGACATCCACGGCTTCTGCCTGCCTTTCGCCCGCAAGCTGATGGACCTTTCGAAGCAGAGCGGCCAGCCGGTCAAGATCCGCCTGTGCGACACCATGGGCTACGGCGTGCCGTATCCCGGCGCCACCTTGCCGCGTTCGGTGCCGCGCATCGTGCGCGCCATGACGGACGAAGGCGGCGTGCCCGGCCAGTGGCTGGAGTGGCACGGCCACAACGACTTCCACAAGGTGCTCATCAACGGGGCCACCGCGTGGCTGTATGGCTGCTCGGGCGTCAACTGCACGCTGCTGGGCTTTGGCGAGCGCACCGGCAACACCCCGCTGGAGGCGCTGGTGATCGAGTACATCTCGCTGACCGGTGACGACGACGCGGCGGACACCCGGGTCATCAGCGAGATCGCCGAGTACTTCGAGAAGGAACTGGACTACCGCATTCCCGACAACTACCCGTTCGTGGGCAAGGACTTCAACGCCACCAGCGCGGGCATCCACGTGGACGGCCTGGCCAAGAACGAGGAAATCTACAACATCTTCGACACGCGCAAGATCCTGAACCGGCCGGTGCCCATCATCATCACCGACAAGTCGGGGCGCGCCGGGGTGGCCTACTGGATCAACCAGTACCTGGGCCTGGCCGAGGACCGGCACGTGTCCAAGAAGCACCCTGCCGTGGGCAAGATCTACACCAAGATCATGGACGCCTACGAAAAGGGCCGCAACACCTCCTTTTCCAACAAGGAAATGAAGGCGTTGGTGCGGCGCTTTATGCCCGAGCTGTTCGCCTCGGAATTCGACCAGATCAAGAAGCTGGCGGGCGAGCTTTCGGCGCACCTGATCATCAAGCTGGCCCAGGAATGCCAGATCACCGGCCTTGGCGGCGAGGACAAGTACCCGTGCATGCGCGACTTCGTGCGCGAGTACCCGTTCATTCAGTACCTGTACCTCACCGACAAGGAGGGCAAGCTGCTCTCCGCCGCCATCACCGACCCGGCGTACAAGTCGAAGTACGAACAGCTGCCGCTGGGCTTCGACTTCTCCAACCGCGCCTGGTTCATCCGGCCCATGCAGACCGGCGAACTGCACATCACCGACGTGTACCAGTCGCAGTTCACCGGCCAGCTGATTCTTACCGTGTCCACGGCTGTGACCGACGACAACGACGAGATCACCGGGGTCATCGGCGCGGACATCCAGATCGAGCAGCTGCTCCGCCAGGCCGAGGCCATCGAGGACGTGGTGGACAGCGATTCCGAAGAGTAGTGACCGATTGGAAAGGCCCGGGAGCGGCGACGCTTCCGGGCCTTTTTCGTTTGTGGGGTTAGCCAGTGGCGTGTCCGTCGGGGCAGGGCGCCGTGGAACATGGCCGCCCCGTGCACGGGCCGGGGCGGCGCGAAACAGACGGCCGGTCCGTTTCGCGGCAGGGGGCGACTGCTGCGGGCGGCCACGCCATGTCGCCATGCCGGGCGACCAACCGCAGCGGACGGCCCGGAGCGGGACGGCGATACAGCCGACGCGGCCTGCTGCGTTCCGTGGCTGGCGGATGTGCAAGCAGTTGCGTGCGCGCCGGTTTTCGGTAACAGTCCGGGCAGCGCACGGCGCGTCGCGCCTGCCATGCCCGGAGCTTTATGGTCGGCCCGTTGCTCCCGCATGTCGTGCTAGTCAGAACTGCCGGTTTTCGCTGCCGCCCGATTGCGTCATGATTCGCTCATGGCCGCCGCACCCGCCGTATCCGGCGCAACCCGACGGAGCCTTGATGCCCTTCGACAGTCCCCGCCCCTCCTGTCTCGCGCCGTCCCGTCCCGTCCTTATTGTCGTTCTGCTGCTGCTTGCCGCGCTGCTGGCCACGGGCTGCGGCTCCGGTTCGCGCCGCATTTCCGCGCCGTCCTCGGACCAGACCGTGAAGTACCCCAAGGGAGAGCCGCAGGGGCCGCGCGCCAAGCCCTACACGGTGCTGGGCAAGACCTACCATCCGCTGCTTTCGGCGCACGGGTTTTCGGAAGAGGGCGTGGCCTCTTGGTACGGCAAGGATTTTCACGGCCGCAAGACCGCCAACGGCGAAATCTACGACATGTACGGCCTGACGGCCGCGCACAAGCTGCTGCCGTTCAATACCGTGGTCAAGGTGACCAACCTGCAGAACGGCCGGTCCACCACGGTGCGCGTCAACGACCGGGGGCCCTTCGTGGGCGACCGCATCATCGACCTGACCAACACCGCCGCCAACCAGATCGGCATGCTGGGCCCCGGCACCGCGCGGGTGCGCGTGGAAAGCGTGGGTGACGTGCCCGGCCTGCAGGACGGCGACATGACCGGTCGCTTCTACGTGCAGGTGGGGGCCTTCGCCAACAAGGACAACGCCAGCCGCCTGGTGACGCGTCTGCAAGGCCAGGGCTGGAACGCCCGCATGTACTGGGCCGACATGGTCCGCTTCTGGCGCGTTCAGGTGGGCCCGTGGAGCACCCTGAGCGAGGCCGAGCGCATGCGTGAGAAGTTGAAGGTGGATTTCCCGGTCAACTTCGTGGTGGCCGACTAGGTGGCACCGTCGCAAGGGTCTTTTTGCCTCTGCCTTCGTCAGATCGCCTTTTTATTCCGGTCGAGTACGATAAGAGTACACTCCCTCCATAAAAAGGCGATCTTCCTCGGCAGAGAACAAAAATCCCTCTTGCGACAGCGCCACCTGAAAATGCCCTGTACGCTTGCTGCAACGCGGGAATACATGCCTCCAGCCCCCGTTTCCTTTCGGACCTGCTCACGGTAAGGATGCGCCATGAACCTTCTGCTGGTGAACCTGACCCGCTTCGGCGATCTGCTGCAAACGCAGCCGGTGGTGCATGGCCTGCGCGCCCAGGGGCACCGGGTGGGGTTGGTGTGTCTGGAGAATTTTGCCGGGGCGGCTGCGCTGCTGGAGGGCGTGGACCACGTGGTCGCCCTGCCGGGCTCGGCGTTGTTGGCGGGCGTGCAGCCCGGCGGCGACTGGCGGGTCTGCACGGCTGGGCTGATGACGTGGGCCGACCGGCTGCACTCCGCCTATGCCCATGACGCGGTGCTGAACCTCACGGCCACGCTGGGCGGCCGCCTGCTGGCGCGTCTGCTGGCGGGCAACGGGGGCGGCGGGGGAGACGGGGGCGACCTGCGCGGCTTCGGCCTGGACCCGTTCGGGTTCGGGGTCAACGCGGACCCGTGGTCGGCGTTCTTGCAAGCCTCCACCCGGCAGCGCGGGTGCAGTCCGTTCAACCTGGTGGATCTGTTCCGCATGGCGGCGGGCGTGGGTGGGGTGGACCCGGTGTACGCGTTGCGCGCGCCGCTGCCGGACGCCTTGGCGGAAGCCGGGGCACGGCTGGCGCAAGCCGCGCCGCCGGACCATGCCGGGTACGTGGCCATGCAGCTTGGGGCCAGCGAGGAGCGCCGCCGTTGGCCGGTGGCCCACTTCGCGGCGCTGGCCGCACGGCTGTGGCGCGAGCTGCGCCTGGTGCCGGTGCTGCTGGGCGCGGGCGGCGAACGCAAGCTGGGCGAACGGCTGCGCGCCGCGCTGGCGGAGGACGCCGCAACCACTGGCGCGGACCAGGTCCCGTGCATCGACCTCATCGGCGCCACCAGTCTGCCGCAGTTGGCCGCCACCCTGCGCCACATGCGTCTGCTGGTCACCAACGACACCGGCACCATGCACCTTGCCGCCGGGCTGGACGTGCCGGTGCTGGCCATCTTTCTGGCCACGGCGCAACCGTGGGACACCGGCCCCTATCGAGAGGACTGCTGCTGCCTGGAACCCGCGCTGGACTGCCACCCGTGCCCGTTCGGCGCGCCCTGTCCGCACGCCGAGCGTTGCCGCCACGTCATTTCCGCCGCCACCGTGTTCGACCTTGCCCGCAGCCAACTGGCCGCCGAAGGCTGGCCGCAGGGCGACCCCACGGCGGGTGCTCTTCGCGAGGCGCGGGTGTGGCGCTCCCTGCGCGAGGCGGACCCCGCCGCCCTCTCCACTGCCTCTCTCCCCATGCCCGGTCGCGGGTTCATGGACCTTGTCTCGCTGTCCGGGCACGAGGACGAAGACCGCACCCGCTGGATTCGCCTGCAACGCCATTTCTATCGTCAGTTTCTTGACCGGAGCGGTTCCCGCCCGGCGGCCCCGCATCCCGCGGAGCAGACGGCGGAGCCCCGTTCCGGCCATTCCCTCTGGCCGCCGCAAGGCCCCTGCGTCCTTTCCGACGCGGTGCGCGCCCGCGCGGTGGACGAACTGCGCCAGGCGGACGCGCTGTTGCACCTCATGGGCGAGCAGGGCGGACTGCTGAAGGTGCGCCCCTCGGACATGGCCAAATCGCGCTTCCTCGGCACCGTGGGCCGCGTGCAGGCGTTGTGGGACAACAGCGGCCTGTTCAACGTGCTCGGCCACCTGTGGCTGTGCGAGTCGCAGGGGGCCGGCGGCGCGCTGGATTCCGTGCTGGCGCTGGCGGCGGCCTATCGTGGCCTGGTTCGCGCGTGGCTTGCCCATCTCGAAGCTTCGGCCTGACGCCCCTCCCCCCGCTTTTCCGTCGCCTCTCCGTTTTCTTCTCACGCCGTCCGCCGTATGGCGCATGACCAATGCCGGAGCTTGATTCCCGGTGCATGGCCCGCTTTTTGCTTTATTGCAGGCGGACGTGACAAAATTTCCCGGTGCCGGGATGCAGGAGGGAGACCCCATGATCGTAATCGATGGCCGCCAGGCCGACATCAAACTGGAAAATTTCGCGAATCTCGAAGAAATCCTCGTCAAGGTGATGGAGGGCAGCTACCTCGAGAACCGCGTGGTCACCGACGTGCTCGTCAACGACGAGGCGTTCTCGGAAATCTATCCCCACCAGGCCGAGGACATCGAGCAGCGCGACATCCGCTCCGTGGAAATACGCAGCATGCCCGTGGGCGAAATGGCCGTGAACATCACCCGCGAACTGTACAAGGTGGTGCAGGTGATGACCGACGGCTCGCGCCAGGTGGCCACCCTGTTCCGCCAGGCCGACGACGCCGAGGCGCTGGACATGTTCCAGGACCTGCTGGAAGTGACCCGCGACTTCATGGGCATGATCGGCGTGCTGCGCAACGAGTTCTCGCTGCGCGTCACCAAGGATTTCAGCGACAACGTGGAACGTTTTTCCGACCTGCTCGGCGAAATGACCGAAGTGCTGGAAAACGAGGACTGGATTCTGCTGGCGGACCTGCTGGAATACGAATTCCTGCCCGCCTGCGAAACCTGGAAGAAGGTCATCCAGGCCCTGCGCGAGGACATCCGCCAGGCCAGCAAGGGGTAGCCGCCATGGCCGACAGCCTTTCCCTGCTCGACATGGCCCTGCAACTGGGCGAGCGCGAACTGGGCGCCCTTGCGTCCGGCGACGTGGACGCCGCCGAATCCTCCTCGCGCGAGCGGGCGGAACTGGTGGAGATGGCCTGGAGCCGCCGCGACCCGGCCGCCCTCGACGACCTGCGCGACAAGTTGCAGCGCCTGCAATGCCTGCAGGGCCGTCTGACCGAGGAAGCCCGCCGGCTGCACGACAACATCCGCACCCAGTTGCAGCAGTCCCGCCGCGAGTCGCAGCGCCTGTGCGGCTACCGCCAGGCCACGCGCAGCATGCCGAGGATGCTTACCTTGGGGCGAGGGCAGGTCTAGGGGCGTATCCAACTTGTCCTTTTGCCCGTTGGCGGCGTCAAACTTCGTTTGCCATAGCCTTGCTGTCCTTATCCGTAAGACTCGCGCTACGCGCTCGCCTAACGGCTAAGGCTCGGTCGAATACGATAAGAGTACGCGGTGCGGTCGCCAGCCGTAAGGCTCGCAAGCTCGCCTAACGGCTGCCGCACTCCCTCATGGCAAGCTTGTTTTCCTTGCCAACGAGCAAAAAAACGAAGTTGGCTACATCCCCTAGTCTTTTCTCTTCACGGCACCGGACGACGCAATGAATCGGGGGCCGGATGCTGTACGCATCCGGCCCCCGTTTTTTTGCGTGCCGTCCTTGCCCCGCCTGCGCGGCGCTTTTGGGCTGGCGCTATTTCCGGCCCGCCGCCAGGGCCTCGCGCATCCACTTCTCGAAGCCGTTGGCGGGCAGGGGCTTGCTGTAGTAGTAGCCCTGCACCTCGCGGCAGCCGTGGGCGCGCAGGAAGTCGAGCTGGTCGTCGGTCTCCACGCCTTCGGCCACCACGTTCAGCGACAGGTTGCGCCCCATGGTGACGATGGTGGAGACGATGGTGGCGTCGCCCTCGTCGCCGGGCACGTCGCGCACGAACGAACGGTCGATCTTGATGGTGTCGATGGGAAAATTCTTCAGGTAGTACAGCGAGGAATGCCCGGTGCCGAAATCGTCGATGGCGATGGAGATGCCCCGTTCCGCCAGCCGCTCCAGAATGGCCACCGAGGTCGGCAGGTCGCGCATCATGGTGGTTTCGGTGATTTCCAGCTCCAACTGCGAGGGCGGCAGGCCCGATTCGGCAAGCGCCGCCTCCACCCGGTCCAGCAGGTCCGGCTGGAACTGCCGGGCCGAGATGTTCACGGCAATGCGCAGGGGGCCGAGTTCGTCGGTCCAGCGCCGGGTCTGGATGCACGCGTCGCGCAGCACCCGTTCGCCCAGCGCCACCACGAGGCCCGTGTCCTCGGCCACGGGGATGAATTCCAGCGGCGGCACCAGGGTGCCGTCGGGCCGCGCCCAGCGCACCAGCGCCTCCATGCCGGTGACCTGCCCGGCCATGATGTCCACGCGCGGCTGGTAGAACACCACGAATTCGTCGTTTTCCAGCCCCTTGCGGATGCTCTTTTCGATGGCCAGCCGCCGGGTCACGTCGTCGTTCATGGCCTGGGTGAAGCGGAGGAACCGCGCGCCGCCCTGTTCCTTGGCGCGGTACATGGCGATTTCCGCGTTCTTCAGCAGGGTGGCGGGGTCGCGGCCATCGTCCGGCGACACGCTGATGCCGATGGAGGGCATGACGTACAGTTCGTGGTCGGCGGCGTTGAAGGGGCGGGAGAACGCCTCGTGAATGCGGGTCGATTCCGCCTCGGCCGCCTCGCCGTCGCCGTCGGGCGACAGGGGCAGCAGCATCACGAACTCGTCACCGCCAAGACGCGCCACCATCTCGCGCCGGGGGGCCATGCCCACCAGGCGGCCCGCCACGGCGCGCAGCAGTTCGTCGCCCACGGCGTGGCCCAGGCTGTCGTTGACGGTCTTGAAATTGTCCATGTCCAGATACAGCACGGCCAGCCGCGCGGCTGGCCCGCCCGTGCGGGCGTGGTCTTCCATGCGCTGGCGCAGCCCAACCCGGTTGGGCAGGCCGGTCAGTTCATCGTGGGTGGCCTGGTGGACGATCTGGGCTTCCTTGCGCTTCAGCTCGGTGACGTCGAGGAAGGTGCCCACCTCGCCCGCGCGCTGGCCGGTGCGGTCGCGGAAATAGCTCTTGTACAGCACCAGCACCCGGTCCTCGCCGTCGGCGTCGCGCAGGTCGATCATGCACGAGTAGCCCGCACCGTCGTCGTCGTTATCGAGGCGGCGGCTGGACTCATCGACGCGGCAGGCCAGCTCCTGCGGCAGGATTTCGTGCACCGAACGGCCCACGATATCTTCGGGCGTGCGCCCGATCAGCTTGCTGAAGGCGCGGTTGCAGCCGATGTAGTTGCCCTCCAGCGTCTTGTAGAACACCGGGTTGGGCATGCCCTCCACCAGCGCCTCCAGGAACTGGTTCTTCTCCTGCAGCAGGGCCTGGTATTCCACCAGGCGTTCATTGGTCTCGCGCAGTTCGCGGGTGCGTTCCTGCACCTCCTGTTCGAGGTGCTCGCGGTAGCGCTTGCGCTCCTCCAGCAGGCGGGCGCGCTCCAGCGCCTTGTTCACGGCGTGTTCCAGCACGCGCATGTCCGTGACCGGCTTGGTCACGTAGTCCCAAGCGCCGTGGCGCAGGGCCTCCACTGCCTCTTCCAGCACGCCCACGCCAGACACCACGATGACCGGCACGTCCGGGGCTTCCGCGCGCAGGTGCTCCAGCACCTCCATGCCGCCCATGACGGGCATGCGCAGGTCCACCAGCACGAGGTCGGGAGCGTGTTCGGCGAACACCTCGAGCCCACGGCGGCCGTTTTCCGCCTCGAACACCTCGAAGCCGCTGTCTTCAAGATAGGCGACCAGGTTGGAGCGGACGTTGATGTCGTCGTCGATGGTAAGGATGCGGGGGGGGCGTTGCAGCATGGGGCGCCAGTTCCCTGTGGGTTGCGCGAATGATGTTGGCGATACGTTGCCCCAAGATTGCCAAGCTGCGCGGAAATTATCCACAAAAAAATGGCTGGCGCATGATGGTTGCGCCCTGGACGTGCGGCGGTGCGGCCCGTGCGGAGCCGCTGGAGACGGCGCGGCGCGAATGTCACGCGGACGTAACCATTCGTGACCGTTCGCGAATGGTGCGACAGGTCATGGCAGAAGCCTGCGCCGAGAAGGAAAAGAGGCGGGCGAAGGCGGGGGATGGTGACGGACGATGACGACCGGAACGCAGCGCGGCGATCAGTCGCGAGCGCGGTTGGCCACGATGTCGATGTCGGCGTGGCGCTGCATCAGGTGGCGGCGCAGGGCGCGCGCGTCGTCGAAATCGCGGAAGGGGCCCACGCAGACCATCCAGCGCTTGCGGCCGTTTTCGGTGCGCGCGCGGACGCGTGCGGCGGCTTCGCCCTCGCGTTCCAGCCTGCGGACCAGCCGCTCGGCCTCGGCCTTGCTGGCGTACGACCGGATGCGCACGAAGTAGGCGCTGTCGGGGTCCAGGGGGCGGCCCCTGGCGTCGCCCAGAACCTCTATGCGCACGGCGGCGCTGCCCGGCTTGACGATGCCCAGTTGTTTCGCGGCGGAGTAGGAGACGTCGATGTCGCGGTTGCCGCGATAGGGGCCCCGGTCGTTCACCGTGACCAGCACGGAGCGGCCGTTGGAGAGGTTGGTCACGCGGACCACGGTGCCGAGGGGCAGGGTCTTGTGCGCGGCCGTCAGGGCGTTCATGTCGTAGACTTCGCCGCTGGCGGTCTTCTTGCCGTGCAGGTCGTCGCTGTACCACGAGGCGCGGCCGCGCTTGGCGGGCGCTTCGCTGGCCGCCGCGGGCAGGCCCGTCAGGACCAGCGCGCAGAGCATCAGCAGGATCGTCAGGTGTCGTAGGTGGTGGCGTCGGGTCATAATCCTCCTGCGGTTGCGTGCCACGGAAGGTCGTGGCGGGTCGCGTCCTGCCCGGCGCAAGGGCGCGGCCCTGGGGCAACTTTCGGTGTGTCCCGTCGTGCAACGGGCTGCCGGGCAAACCGTGGGGGCGGTATCTCGACAGTACCGTGTTTTTCCCGTATATCGCCGCACGTGTCAACGTGCCGCAATCTCGGGGTGTTACAGGCCGCGTGATGCTGTAACATGCTGTGGTCCCACAGTTCCCGGTTGCGGCGTTGCAGCGTTATTTTCTGTGTCCTGCGACGAGCCCCGCGCATCGTGCGCCCGCGCCGCCGCGTTTGTTCACGCCCGCGGGAGTCGTTCATGCTGTTGTACGCCAAGCTGATGCTGGCCACCGTGTTCTGGGGCGGCACCTTTGTCGCCGGGCGCATCGCCGCCGTCCATGCCGGGCCCTTTTCCGCCGCCTTTCTGCGCTTTGCCGTGGCCACCGGGCTGCTGTTCTGGTACGTGCGCAAGCGCGAAGGCGCGTTGCCGCGCCTGACCACGTGGGGCATGCACGGGTGGGCCGGGGTACTGTTGCTGGGGGCCACCGGGGTGTTCGCCTACAACGCCCTGTTCTTCACCGGTCTTTCCACCGTGCCCGCCAGCCGGGCGGCGGTGATCGTCACCAACAATCCCATCGCCATCGCCGTGGGCGCGGCGCTGTTCCTGGGCGAGCCGTTGTCGCGCCGCAAGCTGGCGGGCATCCTGCTGTCGGTGAGCGGGGCGGTCATCGCCATCACCAGGGGCAACCCACTGACGCTGTTCTCGTCGGCCCTGTCGTGGGGCGACGTGGCGCTGCTGGGCTGCCTGGCCAGTTGGGCCGCGTATTCGCTGCTGGGCAAGGTGGTCATGCGCGCGCTGTCGCCGTTGGCGGCGGTGACCTGGTCGTGCGCCGTAGGCACGGTGATGCTGCTGCCGTTCGCCCTGAGCGAAGGCATGGGCGCGGCCCTGCCGGAGTACCCCGTGGCGCTGTGGGTGTCCGTGGCGTACCTTGGGGTGTTCGGCACCGTGCTGGGCTTCACCTGGTTCTACGAGGCGGTGAAGGAGATAGGCGCGGGCCGGGCCGGGGTGTTCATCAACTTCGTGCCGCTGACGGCCATCGTCTGCGCGTGGGCCATGCTGGGCGAGGCGCTGCCCGTGTCGTTGCTGATGGGCGCTGCGCTGGTGACGTGCGGGGTGTTCATTACGAACAGGGCGTAGCCGTTGGGATGGGTTGTGCCTTGTTGGGTATGGTCTCTACGAAGACTGTCGTGCGCGGTTGAGGGCGCTCGATTTCGTTATGCCTCCGGCGGGAGGCAAAAGAGGTGTCGCGCCTTGCCAGGCGCGGCTTCTACGAAGACAGTCCTGCCCTTTTGATTCCCCTCGATTTCGTTATGTCTCCGACGGACAGGGGGCCGCGCTCTGCGGTCGCCATCCGTAAGACTCGCGCTTCGCGCTCGTCTAACGGCTGCCGCTAAGCGGCGGCCCCCTGTACCCCCGCGCTCCGGGGGCTCCGCCCCCTGGTCCCCCGACGTTTCTTGCGCGGCGTCCCTTCGCCGCCAGCTTCCCTTCGGCCAAAGCGCCTTCGGGTGATCTGGCGGCTAGAATGCGTATGTGCGCGAAGCTCCCGTCGCCTTCGCGGTGCATGGGCGCCTTTACCCAAACCCTCGTTGCCACGCATGTGCCGCCGTCAAGGCCCGGCGTTACACGCTTCTACGCGCAATCCGTTTCCGTTGAACAATGCGCGGAATGCGAAACATTACAATCAGGCTTAATGAGCCGTTGCGGATTGTGGAAAACGAGGAAGCCGCACGACCGTCCGGCATATAACCTTGGCGCGGCGATACGCGTCCGCAGCCGGAGATCCCCGCCGAGGCTTTGCGAGGCGGAAGCTCCGGCGTTGCGGATGCGCGCCGCAGACGAACCGTGGGGAAAGACACCCTCGCTATGCCGTAGCGACGAGAGATTTGCGCACATACGCATTCCGCCGGGCAGATCGCCCGAAGGCGCATCAGCGCCGGAGGGAAGCTGTCCGGCACGGGAATGCGGTGCATGAAAACCTGGGGGGACCAGGGGGGCAGCGCCCCCCGGAGCGCGGGGATACAAGGGCCATCGCTTAATGGCCCCTTGTCCGCCGGAGGCATAACGAAATCGAGCGGCATCAATAGCGCGGGACTGTCTTCGTAGAAGCAGCATTTAGCAGCGCGCGGCACCTCTTTTCCCCACCGCCGGAGGCATAACGAAACCGGGCGTGCCTAACAGGGCGCAACTGCCTTCGTAGAGGCCGCGCCCATCAACGCGCCACGCCTCCCCATCCTCACCGCCCTGCGGCCCCCCCACACACACCACCTAAGGTGCCAGCCGCAACACATCCGCCTGCTTGCCGATGACCACCAGCGCATCCCCCCGGTCCAGCGTCTCGTGCGCCTGCGGCACGAACCGGTATTCCTTGCCGCCCACGGGCTTCACGGCCACCACCATCACCCCGTAGTCGTTGACCAGCTTCAGGTCCAACAGGGTGCGGCCCGCCCATTTGTCCACGATCAGTTCCTGCACCAGCACGCCGCCGCCCAGGGGCAACAGGTCTAGCATGCCGGGGTTGGCCAGTCGGTGGGCCACGTGGGTGGCCACGTCGTGCTCGGGCAGGATGACCAGGTCCACGCCAAGGCGAGTGAGCACCTTGCGGTGCTCGATGGAGGCCGCCTTCACCCCTATCTTGCGCGCGCCAAGCTCTTGCAGGTTCAGCACCACCAGCAGCGAGGTCTCCATGGAGTCGCCCACGCTTACGAACACGATGTCCAGGTCCTGGAAGCGCAGTTGCTGCAATACCGCGATGTCGGCGGCGTTGGCCTGGTAGACCTGGGCCAGCGCGTCCTGGGCAAGGCGCACGCGGGCCTCGCCGGTGTCCAGGCCCACCACGGTATGGCCCATCTCGGTGAGGGTGCGGCCAAGCTGCAAGCCGAACTTGCCAAGCCCGACGATGCCGATTTCCAATTTTTTCGCTATGTCGACCATGGTATGCTCCGGGCGTGCCGCCAGCGCGCACGCGGGTTACCCGATGGGGTAGTCCACCTCGGGCCAGCGGAACTTGGGTTCGCTCTGCAGGTGCTGCAGGGTGGCCAGCAGCCAGACGGGTCCGATGCGGCCGATGAACATCAGCAGGGTGATCAGCAGCTTGCCCGGCACGCTGAGGTGCGGGGTGACGCCGGTGGTCAGCCCCACGGTGCCGAAGGCGGAAACCACCTCGAACATCAGGTCCAGCTGCTGGAACCGGGTATGGGTGTGGGGGGCCATGCCGCCTTCGGTCAGGCTGAGCACCATGGTGCCCACGGTCACCACGATGATGGCGAACAGGAACAGGGTCAGCGCCTTGGACTGGGTGGCCGCGTCCACGGCGCGGCCCAGCAGCACGTTCTGCCGCCTGCCGCGCAGCTGCGCCTCCACGAACCCGGCCAGCACCCGGAAGCTGGTGGTCTTGATGCCGCCCGCGCACGAGCCCGGCGAGCCGCCCACGAACATCAGGCAGATCATCACCATCAAGGTGAAATCGGTCAGCCGCGAGATGTCCATGGTGTTGAAGCCCGCCGTGCGGCAGGTGACGGACTGGAAGAAGGCGGGCAGCACCAGCCCGGTGGGCGTGAGTCCGGTGTAGTCGCTGAAGTATTCGGCCAGCCAGATCAGCGCCGCCCCCACCACGATGAGGAAAGCGGTGGTGGAAAGCACCAGCCGGGTATGGCGGCTGAGCGGGCGGTAGGGCTTGCCGGAAAGTTTCGTCCGCGCGGCCCCCAGCAGTTCGTCGATGACCGAAAAGCCTATGCCCCCCACCACGATCAGGAACATGATGACCAGGCCCACCCCGGTGTGTTCCTGCCACGGCATCAGGTTGTCCGGGCGCAGGCCGAAGCCCGCGTTGCAGAAGGCCGACACGGCATGGAACAGCGCGCCGAACGCGCCCATGCCCTGCGGCGCGAAGATGTACAGCAGGCAGGCCGCCGCCAGTTCGATGCACACGATGGTGCGCACCAGCCGGTACAGAAACCGCCCCAGGTGGAACGAGGCGTCGTGCATCAGGGCCTGGCCCACGGCCAGCCTGTCGGTGAGCGACACGCGCCGCCGCAGCAGGAACAGCAGCAGGCTGGAATAGGTCATGATGCCGAGGCCGCCGAGTTGGATGAGCAGCAGGATTATCCACTGCCCCGTCTGGCTGAAGGTGGAGCCCGTGTCCACCACCGTAAGCCCGGTCACGCACACGGCGGAGGTGGCGGTGAACAGCGCGTCCACGAAGGAAAGCCCTTCTTCGCCCACGGACGGCGCGTGGCTGGCGCCCATGTACAGCAGCGCGGCCCCGGCAAGAATGGTGGCCGCGAACGAGTACACCGGCAGGATGAGGGGCGAGAGCAGGCGACGGTGGAGCATTCCTGAAACTATCCCGGTTCGTTCCGCGCGGCAAGCGGGGTGGGCGCTGCTTGCAATGGATGCGCGGCTGCACTACGTTGCCCGGACGCAAGGACAACGTGGTTTGGTCGCAAGGACAACGTGGTCCGGACGCAAGCAAGCGGCCCGCCGGAAGTCAGGGAAAGCCTTCGGCGCGGCACGTGAGCGCGGGGTCCGTCGCGGGTGAGGTTTCGTTCCGTTTTTCCGCACCGTCAACGACAAGCGAGGCATTCATGGCCCTGTTCACCAAGGAAGAGGCGCTGCGCTACCACTCGGACGGCCACAAGGGCAAGGTAGAGGTGGTGCCCGTAAAGCCCTGCGCCACGCAGAAGCACCTTTCCATGGCCTACACCCCCGGCGTCGCCGAGGTGTGCCGGGCCATCCACGCCGACGAATCGCTGGGCTACGACTACACCAACAAGGGCAACCTGGTGGCCGTGGTCAGCAACGGCACGGCGGTGCTCGGGCTCGGCAACATCGGGCCGCTGGCGGGCAAGCCGGTGATGGAAGGCAAGGGCGTGCTGTTCAAGATCTTCGCGGACGTGGACGTGTACGACCTGTCCATCGACCAGAAGGACCCCAAGAAGATCATCGAATTCGTGAAGATGCTGGAGCCCACCTTTGGCGGCATCAACCTCGAGGACATCAAGGCCCCCGAGTGCTTCGAGGTGGAACAGACCCTGATCCGCCAGATGAACATCCCGGTGTTCCACGACGATCAGCACGGCACGGCCATCATCTCGGGCGCGGGGCTCATCGCCGCGCTGGAAATGACCAGCCGTCTGCCGCAGGACCTGAAGCTGGTGGTCAGCGGCGCGGGCGCGGGGGCCATTGCCTGCACCCGGTTCTTCGAATCGTTCGGCGTGCTGCGCCGCAACGTGTTCATGTTCGACTCGCGCGGGCTCATCCACAAGGGCCGCACCGACCTCAATCCGCAGAAACTGGAATTCGCGCAGGAACGCGACCACGGCAGCCTGGCCGAGGTCATGCACGGCGCGGACTGCTTCCTGGGCCTTTCCGTGGGCGGCATGGTGACGCAGGACATGGTGCGCTCCATGGCCCCGAACCCCATCATCTTCGCCTGCGCCAACCCCGACCCCGAAATCTCGTACGAGGACGCCAAGGCCGCGCGCGACGACGTGATCATGGCCACGGGCCGTTCCGACTACCCCAACCAGATCAACAACGTGCTGGGCTTTCCGTTCATCTTCCGGGGGGCGCTGGACACCCGCGCCACCATCATCAACGAGGAGATGAAGCTGGCCGCCGCGCGCGCCCTGGCCGCGCTGGCGCGCGAACCCGTGCCCGCCGACGTGCTGGCCGCCTATGGCCTTGCGGAACTGTCCTACGGGGTGGATTACATCATCCCCAAGGCACTGGACCCGCGCGTCATCGAATGGGTGGCCCCGGCCGTGGCCGAAGCCGCCATGCGCACCGGCGTGGCGCGCCGCCAGCTGGATCTTGCCGCCTACAAGGTGGAACTGCGCGAGCGCATGCAGGCCGCGCGCGCCCGCATCGGGCAGTTTATTGATACGTACGGCTTGGATTTTTAGCCCGGTACTGCAAACCGTCCTTTTGCCCGCTGGCGTCCGATCCGAAGGACGCGAAGCGTGCCCGTTGGGCGAGCTTGCGAGCCTTACGGGCATCGTGCGCAGAGAGGTCAAACTTCGCCTGCCATGGCTTTGCTGTCCTTATCCGTAAGGTTCGCTTTGCTCACCTAACGGCTAAGGCTCGGTCGAATACGATAAGAGTATGCGGTGCGGTCGCCATCCGTAAGGCTCGCAAGCTCGCCCAACGGCTGCCGCACTCCCACATGGCAGGCTAGTTTTCCTCGCCAGCGAACAAAAATCCGGGTTTGCATGCGCCCGGTAACGCCAGGCACGCTTGGGAGCAGGCATTACACGCCTCTCCGGCCAAAGTATGATATGTTGGGCACCGGTGGCCTTTTGCCGCCGGTGCCGTTGCGTGGAAGCCCCCGGTGTCGTATTTTTTAAGAATTGCCATGTCGCCGGAGAGGCGCGTGATGGAGGTGTGACGTGGACATTCGCTTTCAGGTGGGCGGACCTGCCCAGTGGCGTGCGGATGCGGTGATCGTGTTCCTGTTCGAGGGCGAGGCCCTGTCGGACGGGGCGCCGGAACTGCTGGAGGCCGCGCCGTGGCTGGGCATTGCCCCGGCGGTGCGCGATTTTCGGGGCAAGAAGGACGAGGTTGCCGTGTTCCACGGGCACCCGGACCTGGCCGTGCCGCGCGTGATCGCGGCGGGGCTGGGCAAGCGCGAGGCGTTCGCGGCCACTGCCCCGTCCGGGCTGCGCGCGGCGGCGGGCGCGGCCCTGCGCCGCTGCCGCGAGCTGAAGATCGAGACGGTTGCGGTGGAAGCTTCGTCCCTTGCTCGATTGGACGCGGTGGCCCTGGCCCGCGTGGCGGCGACCGGCGATGGGGTTCAGGTATGGTCTCCCTTCGAGGAGGCCGTGTGCGGCGCGCTGCTGGGCCTGTACCGCTACGATCGGTTCAAGACCAACGGCAACGGCAACGGGGGCGGGAACGCCGGTTCCGAAACCGGTGAAGACGCCCGCTTCGAGCCGCGCTGGCTGGCCCTGCTGTGCGCCGAAGCCTCGGTGCCGGACGACCTGCACGCCGCCGCCCGCAAGGGCGAGGCGGCCGCCGCCGGGGTGGCCCTGGCGCGCGACCTGGTCAACGGCCCGCCCAACTTCGTCACCCCCGGCCACCTGGCCGAACAGGCCGAGGCCATCGCGAAGAAGTACGGCATGAAGGCCCGTTCGCTGGGCCGCGCCGAACTGGCGGACATGGGCATGGGGGCCTTTGCCTCTGTGTTCCGGGGGGCCGAGGAGGAACCCCGGCTGGTGGTCATCGAGCATGCCCCCAAGGGCGCCGAGGACCAGAAGCCGCTGGTGCTGGTGGGCAAGGGCATCACCTTCGACACGGGCGGCATCAGCCTGAAGCCCGCCGCCAAGATGCACGAGATGAAGGGCGACATGGCGGGCGCGGCGGCCATTCTGGGGATGTTCGAGGCGCTGGGCCGCTCCGACGTGCCCCGCCGGGTGGTGGGCGTCATGCCCTGCACCGAGAACATGCCCGACGGACGGGCCACCCGCCCTGGCGACATCGTGACCACCCTGTCCGGCAAGACGGTGGAAATCCTGAACACCGACGCGGAAGGGCGACTGGTGCTGTGCGACGCCCTGACCTGGGCCCAGCGCGAATATTCCCCCGAGGTGGTGGTGGACCTGGCCACCCTGACCGGGGCCTGCGTGGTGGCGCTGGGCACCGACGTGGCGGCGGTGTTCGCCAACGATGATGACCTGTCCGGCCGCATCCGAGGGGTGGGCGACGTGGTGGGCGACCGCTTCTGGCCCCTGCCGCTGTGGGACATGTACTTCGAAAACCTGAAGAGCGACGTGGCCGACATGGCCAACGTGGGCCCGCGCGAGGGCGGCGCGGTCAACGCTGCCCTGTTCCTGAAGCAGTTCGTGGACAAGGGGGTGCGCTGGGCGCACCTGGACATCGCCGGTCCGGCCTACACCGCCAAGAAGACGTCCACCTGCCCCGGCGGCGGCACCGGCTTTGCCGTGCGCACTCTGCTGGAACTGGCGCGCGGCGGCGTGTAGCGCACGGCGCGAAATTCGGAAAACGACGAGCGGGCCGCGAGGGGAAACCTTCGCGGCCCGCATGCGTTCCGGCCGGAAAGCGAGCCATGCGGAACGCCGCGCTCCGGAAAGGCGCGCGGCATGATGAGCGGGCGGAAAATGGAAAGAGGCTGCGGCAAGCGTCCGGAAAGCGCCGGACGGGGCGGACGAGGCGGACGGGGCGGGCAGGGGGCGGAAGGACGCTAGGCTTCCTCTTCTTCTAGCACCAGCCCTTCGGGCAGGAAGATGTCGGGCACTTCGCCCGCGAACACCCGGTTGCGGCCCTGTTCCTTGGCCAGGTACAGCTTCTGGTCGGCCTTGCGGATGTGGTAGTCGATGTCGCCTTCCGGGCCGCAGGTGTGCACCCCGAAGGACAGGGTAACGCTGACCGGGATGCCGTGGTACGAGTATTCCATCCGTTCCACCTGATCGCGCAGCTTTTCGGCCAGCCGGGCGGCACCGGCCTCGTCGGTTTCCGGCAGCAGCAGCAGGAATTCCTCGCCGCCCCAGCGGCAGATGGTGTCCTGGTGGCGCAGGTTGTCGTGCAGCAGCCCGGCCACCGATTGCAGCACCTGGTCGCCGCACTGGTGACCGTAACAGTCGTTCACCGACTTGAAGTGGTCGATGTCGCAGATGGTGATGGACAACGGACGGCCGGTGCGGCGGGCGCGCACCTGCTCGTATTCCAGCCGTTCGCACAGGGCGCGGCGGTTGGCGAGGCCGGTCAACTCGTCGGTGCGGGCGCTTTCGGCCAGTTGCTGGGTAAGCAGGATGAGCAGGCGCTGGGTGTGCCGCCGGGTGTATTCGGCAAGCCCGGCGAAGATGCCGCAACAGATCAGTGCCACCATGTAGCGGATGCGGAAGGCCTGTGAATAGTCGGCGTACAGGAAGGGATCGCCCGGCAGGAACAGGATGGCCGCCACCCCTGCCAGCAGCGCCCCCATCAGCAGGATGCCGATGGACAGGCCGAAGGTCAGCATGACCACGGGCGGGAAGATGAACAGCCACACGAAGCCGCTGCCTTCCACCCCGCCGTGGGCCACCAGGTAGAGCGACAGGCAGTACAGCACCGCCACCAGCGCGGTGCTGGGCAGCACGTGGCGGCCGGTGCGGCGCACCCAGAACAGCCCGAACAGGGCAAGCGCCAGCAGCACCAGCAGGAACAGCACGAAGGCGGTCTGCCCCTGGGCGAAGTCCAGCAGACCCATGACCGAGGCGAACAACGCCGTGACGCCATAGAACAGGTTCGCCACCCCGGTGACGCGCGCGGTCTCCGGGTCGGCGTTTTCCTGCAGGCCATTGGCAAGCAGGGCGTTCACGCAGCGGTGCAGCCTGCTTTTGTCGATCACTGGTGCCTCTCGTGGAAGGATGCGGACGGGCAACGCCGCGCATGCCCGCAACGCGCGCAGAAGCGCTGGCGAAGGTCGGGCGGCTTGTTCCATGCGTGAGGGGAAACGCAGGGTGCGGTACCGGGGGCGGGCAGCGGCGTCCTCCCCGCACGTTTCCCCGAACGTGCCGTACGCGCTACCCGGAATGGAACCTTGGGAACAGTGAAAACGTGGAGTGCGAACTCTGGCGCAAGGCCGTGCCGCGTGCAGACGGGGCGCGGCAGTGTCCGCGCCTGCTGCCGATCGCCCGGCTTGTGTCCGTCATCAGGCAGTGGTCGGACGGTTTCCGGAAGCCATCCGGCAGATGTCCGGCATCTCCTTGGCGCACATTCGGCCGGGCCTACCTCTGCTTTACGGCGGAATTTCGGCTGGCCTTTAGTCTGTATCGGATATCATCTTTGCGAAATACGCTACCCGCCATACCACAGCGGGGGGGGGCTGTCAGCGGTCATCGCCATCTCGCCTCGTGCCCTACCGCAAAATGGGGGAAAACGCCCACCGGGTGCGCGGCGCGCATCGTGCGGTCCCAATGATCGCGGGGTGCTGTGACAATCGCGAGAAATGGGGCAAAATACCGTTGACAAGGCCCCCGGCTATCAATAGATAGTGCCACTCTTCCAACGCGTGCGCGCCCCTGTCCTGCACCAGCGCATGGGGGAAGAGAGAGGCTCTGGTCGGCCCGCCGCAAAGGCGGCGCCGTGGCATGCACCTGTAAACGGGGTATGTATGAGGTTCGGGAATTGGCAAGAAACCGTACGCTGCAACAGTGGAGTGTCGAAGACTCCGCTGAGCTCTATGGCATCCGCAATTGGGGTGCCGGGTACTTCGATGTCGCCGCCAGCGGCGATGTCGTGGTCTATCCTTTCGGAGACAACCGCGGTCCTGCCGTAAGCATCCCGGAAATCATCCGGGGCATGCGGGAGCGCGGCTATGACATGCCCGTGCTCCTGCGCATCGAGAACATTCTCGATTCCCAGATCACCAGTCTTCACCAATCCTTCCGTAAGGCCATCGGGTCGCTCGGCTACAAGGGCGAATACCGGGGCATCTTCCCCATCAAGGTCAATCAGCAGCAGCAGGTGGTCGAAAAGATCGCCCAGTTCGGTTCGCGCTACCACCACGGGCTGGAGGTAGGCAGCAAGGCCGAGCTCATCGCCGCCGTGTCGCAACTGCGCGACCGCGAGGCCTGCCTGGTCTGCAACGGTTACAAGGACGAGGAGTTCATCGACCTTGGCCTGCACGCCGTGCGCATGGGCTACAAGTGCTTCTTCGTGCTGGAAATGGCCAGCGAGCTGCCGCTCATCCTCGAACGCTCCAAGTGCCTTGGCGTGCGCCCGCTCATCGGCGTGCGCGCCAAGCTGTCCGTGAAGGCGGGCGGCCACTGGACCGATTCTGGCGGCGAACGCTCCACCTTCGGCCTGACCACGGCGCAGATCGTGGACGTGGTGGATCTGCTGAAGGACCACGACATGCTCGACTGCTTCCAGTTGCTGCACTACCACCTGGGGTCGCAGGTGCCGAACATCCGCGACATCCGCGCCGCCGTCATGGAGGCCTGCCGCATCTACGGCGGCCTGGTGGCCGAAGGCGCGGCCATGGGCTACCTGGACCTTGGCGGGGGCCTTGCCGTGGACTACGACGGCTCGCACACCAACTACGTGAGCAGCCGCAACTACAGCCTTGACGAATACTGCGCGGACATCATCGAGGCGGTGATGAACATCCTCGACGAGGAAGGCATCGCCCATCCGCACATCGTCACCGAATCGGGCCGCGCCACCGTGGCCTACTACTCCATGCTGCTGTTCAACATCCTGGACGTGAGCCGCGTGGAGA
This sequence comes from Desulfovibrio sp. A2, assembly GCF_000226255.1. Lineage (GTDB taxonomy): Bacteria > Desulfobacterota > Desulfovibrionia > Desulfovibrionales > Desulfovibrionaceae > Cupidesulfovibrio. The sequence continues at coordinate 173,389 of NZ_AGFG01000034.1, read as the reverse complement.
TCGGCAACCTGCCCGACATCCTGCCCGACGACTGCCCCGAGCCCGTGCGCAACATGCGCGAGGCGCTGGCCGGTCTTACCCTGCGCAACCTGCAGGAATGCTACAACGACGCCGTGTACTACCGCGACGAAGTGCGCCAGCAGTTCCTGACCGGGCGCATCACCCTGCGCGAACGCACCCTTGGCGAGCGCTACTTCTGGGCCATCATGAAGCGCATCGCCCAGGAGAAGCAGAAGCTGAAGCACGTGCCCAAGGACCTTGCCGAGATAGACGTGGCCCTGGCCGACATCTACTACGGCAACTTCAGCGTGTTCCAGTCGCTGCCCGACTCGTGGGCCATCGACCAGCTGTTCCCGGTGGTGCCCCTGCACCGCCTGAACGAGCTGCCCTCGCGCCAGGGCATCCTGTCCGACATCACCTGCGACAGCGACGGCCGCATCGACCACTTCATCGACCCGCAAGGCGTGAAGGGCACCCTGGACCTGCACCCTCTGAAGGCCGGCGAGGAATACTACCTCGGCGTGTTCCTGGTGGGGGCGTATCAGGAAACCCTGGGCGACCTGCACAACCTGCTGGGCGACACCAACGTGGTTTCGGTGCGCGTACATGAGGACGGCAGCTACGAATTCGTGCGCGAACTGCGCGGCGATTCCGTGGCGGACATCCTGTCGTACGTGGAATACGACCCCCGCCGCATCATCGACGACATCCGCGAGGCCGCGGAACAGGCCGTTCGCGAGGGGCGCATCACCCCCTCGGATCGGTACCGGGTGATGCAGGCGTATGAGGATGGGTTGCGGGGCTACACCTACTTCGAACGCTAACGGCCCCCGCTCCGAAAGGGCCTCTTGCCCGCTGGCGTCGTCAGGCGTCGCCTTTCATTCCGGTCGAGTACGATAAGAGTACACTCCCTGCATGAAAGGCTCGCCTTCCTCGCCAGCGAACAAGATGCCTTTTTCGGATGCGGGCGCCATGGCACCACTGCGATGCGGTGAATATCGCACTGTCGGCGGGTGACGCGATGCCACAAAGAAGGCGTTGAGCTTTCAAAGTGTTCCGCACCCCGTCGAAGCAGGATACCCTTGATGCATGCCGTGCGGATCGCATGGTATGCTGACGCCGGTCACCGGCGCATACAGGCAACAAGCGGGGCCGTCCCATGGTGTGGGGCTGGCCGTTCGGGATAACCACAGCAGTGTCGCGCGGTCGCGCGTTGCCGGGCATGGGTGCTCGGGGCGGGCGGGGTGCGCAAAGGAGTGCGTCATGGCACGTGTCCTCATCATCGGCGCTGGCGGCGTGGGCGGCGTGGTCGTCCACAAGTGCGCGCAGGTTCCCTCCGTGTTTTCCGAAATCATGCTGGCAAGCCGCACCAAGTCGAAGTGCGACGCCATTGCCGCGGACGTGAAGGCCCGTACCGGGCGCACCATCGAAACGGCCCAGGTGGACGCGGACAACGTGCCCGAGCTGGTGGCGCTGATCCGCGCGTACAAGCCGGACATGGTGCTGAACATCGCCCTGCCGTACCAGGACCTGACCATCATGGACGCCTGTCTCGAAACCGGCGTGCACTACCTGGATACCGCCAACTACGAGCCGCTGGACGAGGCCAAGTTCGAGTACAAGTGGCAGTGGGCCTACCAGGAGCGCTTCGAGAAGGCCGGGCTGATGGCCCTGCTGGGCAGCGGCTTCGACCCCGGCGTGACCAACGTGTTTTGCGCCTACGTCATGAAGCACCTGCTGGACGAAGTGCATGTGCTCGACATCATCGACTGCAACGCGGGCGACCACGGCCACCCCTTTGCCACCAACTTCAACCCGGAAATCAACATCCGCGAAGTGACCGCGCGCGGCCGCTACTGGGAATGGGGCGAATGGGTGGAAACCGACCCCCTGTCGTGGTCCATGAACTACGACTTTCCGGACGGCATCGGCGCGAAGAAGTGCTTCCTCATGTACCACGAGGAACTGGAATCGCTGGTGCTGAACCTGAAGGGCCTGAAGCGCGCCCGGTTCTGGATGACCTTTTCGGACAACTACCTGAACCATCTGAAGGTGCTGGAAAACGTGGGCATGACCCGCATCGACGAAGTGGAGCACGACGGCAAGAAGATCGTGCCCATCCAGTTCCTGCGTTCGCTGCTGCCCGACCCGGCATCCCTCGGCCCGCGCACCAAGGGCAAGACCTGCATCGGCTGCCTGATGCAGGGGGTGAAGGACGGCAAGCCCAAGACCGTCTACATCTACAACGTGTGCGACCATCAGGAATGCTACCGCGAGGTGGGTTCGCAGGCCATTTCGTACACCACCGGCGTGCCCGCCATGATCGGCGCCATGATGATGGTGACCGGCAAGTGGTCCGGCAAGGGCGTGTACAACATGGAACAGCTGGACCCCGACCCGTTCATGGACGCCCTGAACAAGCACGGGCTGCCGTGGGTGGTCGTTGAGAAATAGCGGTACACATCGTTCCCGTTGATGATTCGGGCGGCGGGAGGACCGGTTCCTTCCGCCGCCATCAGCATTTCCGTGTGAAACGTTCCGGAGGGTGAGGGGTGCGGGGAGAGGGAACCTCTTCCAAGAGGTTCCCTCTCCCCGCGTTCCCCCCTTTCCCCCGCCGCGAGGTGCCGTCATGGACAGCAAGTACCTGCAACAGCTCGACCCCACCCGCTTCCCGTCCCCGTGCTTTGTGGTGGACGAGGCACGCATCGAGGCCAACGCCGCCATCCTGGACACGGTGCAGCGCCGCACCGGGGCCAAGGTGCTGCTTGCGCTGAAGGGCTTTGCCATGTGGAGCCTGTTTCCGCTGTTGTCGCGCGCGCACGGCGGGGTGCTGCACGGCACCTGCGCCAGTTCACCGCACGAGGCGCGGCTGGGCCGCGAGGAATTCGGGGGCGAGGTGCATGCCTTTGCCGCCGGGTACAGCGATGCGGACATGGCCGAGCTGGTGACCCTGGCCGACCACCTGGTGTTCAACTCGTTCGCGCAGTGGGACCGTTTCCGCGCGCAGGTGGCGGCTGCGGGGCGGCCCATCGAGTGCGGCATCCGCATCAATCCGGAGCACTCGGAAGGGGCCGTGGCCATCTACAACCCGTGCTCGCCCGGTTCGCGCCTGGGGGTGCGGCCCCACCACTTCGAGGCTGCACTGGCCGAGGCCGCGGCACGCGGCAAGGACGCGCTGGACGGCATTTCCGGCCTGCATTTCCACACCTTGTGCGAGCAGGACGCCGATGCGCTGGACCGCACCCTGGATGCGGTGGAGGCGAAATTCGGCGCGCACCTCGGCCGCATGAAGTGGCTGAATTTCGGCGGCGGGCACCATGTCACCCGGCCGGGCTACGACATCGACCTGCTGTGCCGGTGCATCGAGCGCATGCAGCGGAAGTACGGGGTGCAGGTGTACATCGAGCCGGGCGAGGCCGTGGCGCTGAACGCCGGGGTGCTGCTGTGCACGGTGCTGGACGTGGTGCAGGCCGACATGCCCATCGCCATCCTGGACACCTCCGCCGCCGCACACATGCCCGACGTGCTGGAAATGCCCTACCGCCCCGGCTGCATCGGCTCCGGCCTGCCGGGCGAAAAGGCGTGGACCTGCCGCTTCGCGGGCAAGTCGTGCCTGGCGGGCGACGTCATCGGCGAATACTCGTTCGACGCGCCCCTGCAACCCGGCGACCGGCTGGCCTTCCTGGACATGGCCATCTACAGCATGGTCAAGACCACCACCTTCAACGGGCTGCAACTGCCCGCCATCGCCCGCTACCGGCCGGCGAATGCGGATGGGCGGGGCGCGCGACGCGAGGTGGTGCGCTCCTTCGGGTACGAGGCGTTCAAGTACCGCCTGTCCTGATGCGGCGGGCACGCCGCACTTGCCCGGCCCGGACGCCGGGCTTACCATCCGGGCAGGACGCATCTTTCCGGAGGCCGTCATGATCGACATCAAGCCGGATGCCCTGCGCCACGTGGCCGGGCGCGGCGGGCACATCACGCTATACTACCAGCCCCTGCGCGGCTGCTGAGGCGGCGGCTCGCTGCTGAGCCTCCCCGCCGTGCGCGTGGGCAAGCCCAAGGGGCGCGACGCCGCCCGGTTCCGGCGCGAGGAGCGCGAAGGCGTGACCATCTGGTCCGACCCGGACCTGCGGCCCGAGCGCGCCGGGGGCGACGTGGTGGTACGGTTGCGCCGCCTGCTGTGGCTGTGGCCGTATCTGGACATCATCGCGGCGGAAAAGTCGGCGTTGTAGCACCGCCATGTCCGCGCACACGGCGCGGACAGCGAGTTTCGTTTCACTGTTTCGGCCGTCGTCCCCGTTGAAGGGCGGCGGATGTTGGAAGGGCCGCGCGGCATGTCAGGGGTGTCATGCTGCGCGGTTGGGCACACAGCCGCCTCCCTGCGCGGGAAGGCGTTACCGGAGCTTGCCATGCGGCACGCCGAAGGGCGTTTCCTGGCCTCTGAACTGGACGACGTTGCGCCGGAAGGGGCGCGTTTTCATGTCATTCCGGTTCCCTACGAAGAAAGCGTCTCCTACGGAGGGGGCACGGCGGCGGGGCCTTCCGCCATCCTGGCAGCGTCGGACCAACTGGAATTGTGGGACGGCGAATCGGTGCCCGCCGAACTTGGCATCCACACCGCGCCTGCCGTGGACTGTTCCGGCGGGGCGGAGGCGGTGCTGGCACGCATCGAGGCGGCCACGGCCACGGCCCTGTCCCACGGCGGCCTGCCCGTGCTGCTGGGCGGCGAACACACCGTCACTTTGGGTGCACTGCGGGCGCTGCACCGCCAGCACGGCACGTTCGGTGTCGTCCAGTTCGACGCCCACGCCGACCTGCGCGACAGCTACGGCGGCACGCGCTACAGCCACGCTGCGGTAATGCGCCGCGCCGTGGCCGACCTTGGCCTGCCGCTGTTCCAGATCGGGGTGCGCGCCCTGTGCCGCGAAGAAGTGGACTGCCGTGCCGCCCTAAGGGTCGGCCATCTGGACGCGGCCGCGCTGGCCCGCCACGGCATCCCCGACCCGCTGCTGCGGCCGGACTTTCCGGAGCGCATCTACGTGACCTTCGACGTGGACGGGCTGGACCCCTCCATCATGCCCGCCACCGGCACCCCGGTGCCCGGCGGCCTTGGCTGGTACGACGCCCGGCGCTGCCTGGAACTGGCCATGGCCGGGCGGCAGGTGCTGGGCTTCGACGTGGTGGAACTGGCCCCCCTGGACGGCTTTCACGCGGCGGATTTCGCGGCGGCCCGGCTGGTGTACGACATCATGGGGCTGGTGCAGCGGCTCTGCCGCTGAGCGGGCACGTCGTTTTCCGTTCCCTTTTGCCGCGCCCTTGCCGTGCTCTTTTCGCGCTCGGTCCGGCCCTTTGCCGCACGCCACGGGCGGCTCGCTTCTTTTCCGCACGCGCCACAACGCCAGCGCCCCGGCTCCGGATGTTTCCGGGCCGGGGCGTTCGTGGTGCGCTGGATGGGTAGGCGGGTGGGGCGGGCTTGCCCGCCTGGCGGTCAGATGCCGTCCATGCCCTCGCCCCCGTCACGGGGCACGGTCAGCCGCCTGCCCCGCGCCAGCAGCGCGGTGAAGTCCTCCGGCGGCAAGGGGCGGCTGAACAGGAATCCCTGCACCTCGTGGCAGCCCTCCAGCAGCAGGAAGTTGAGCTGTTCGGGCGTTTCCACGCCCTCGGCCACCACGCGCAGCCCCAGTCTGTCGGCCATGGTGATGATGGTGGCGGCGATGGCGGCGTCGTTGGGGTCGTCGGGAATGTCGCGGATGAACGAGCGGTCGATCTTCAGCGAGGTCAGCGGCAGGTTCTTGAGCTGGTACAGCGAGGAATAGCCGGTGCCGAAGTCGTCCACCGAAAGGGCGATGCCCATCTCCGCCAGCAGATTCAGCTTGCGGAGGGTGTGATCCACGTCGGTGACGATGGTGGATTCGGTGATTTCCAGTTCCAGCAGATGCGGCGGCAGGCCCGTTTCGCGCAGCACGTCGGCCACCATGCCCACCAGGTTGGCATGGCGGAACTGGTGCACGGAAAGGTTTACGGCCACGTGCAGGTTTTCGTGCCCGGCGTCGTGCAGGGCGCGGGTTCTGGCGCAGGCCAGGCGCAGCATGTGCTCGCCAAGGGGCACGATGAGGCCCGTGGATTCGGCCAGGGGGATGAACTCCGCCGGGTGCTCCTGGCTGCCGTCGGCGCGGGTCCAGCGGGCCAGGGCCTCCATGCCGGTGATCAGGCCGGTGTTCAGGTCCACGCGCGGCTGGTAGTGGGCGATAATGTGGCCCGCGGCCAGGGCGCGATGCAGGTCGCCTTCCAGCGACAGGCGGCGCACGGCGCGTTCGTTCATGGCCGGGGTGAACAGGTGGTAGCGGCGCTTGCCCTGTTCCTTGGCGCGCGACATGGCGATGTCGGCGTTGCGCACCAGGGTGTCCGGGTCGTCGCCATCGTCGGGAAACAGGGCGATGCCCACGCTGGCGCCCACGAACAGTTCGTGTTCCTGCACCCGCACCGGCTCGGTGAACCGGGCCAGCAGCCGTTCGGCCACCTGGGCGGCGTCGCGTTCGCCCTGCACGTCCTGCAGCACCACCACGAACTCGTCGCCGCCCACGCGGGCCAGGGTATCCTGTGGGCGCACCATCTGGCGCATCTGCTCGGCGGCCTGCTGCAGGTAGATGTCGCCCACCATGTGGCCCAGGCTGTCGTTGACCTGTTTGAAGTTGTCCAGGTCAACGGACAGCACGGCCACCTTGCGGCCTTCGCGCCGCGCGCCGTTGATGGCCATGCCCAGCCGGTCGCGCAGCAGGGCGCGGTTGGGCAGGCCGGTGAGCGCGTCGTGGTTGGCCTGGTGCTGGATCTGCGATTCCTTGGCCTTCAGTTCCGTGATGTCGTGGAACACGGCCACGTAGTATTCGGTGCGTCCGGTGGGACCGGGTATGGCGCTGATGCTCAGCCATTCGGGGTACACTTCGCCGTTCTTGCGGCGGTTCCATATCTCGTCTTCCCAGCGGCCTTCCTCCACCAGGGCGCGCCACATGTCCTCGTAGAAGGCGTCGTCGTGATGGTGCGATTTCAGGATGCGCGGGGTGTTGCCCAGGGCGTCGGCGGCCGGAAACCCGGTGATGGTGGTGAAGGCCGGGTTCACTGCCACGATGACCCCTTCCGGGTCGGTGATGCAGATGCCCTCCAGCGCGTTGCGGAACACCCGCTCGAACAGTCGGGCCTGGCGTTCCGCCGCGCGGCGGCCGGAAATGTCGTGCACCACCACCAGCGCGGCCATGCCCCCGTCCTGATCCCCGTTCTGATTCTGGTCATGGTCGGGGGACAGGGACGGCGGCAGCGGCTCCACGCTCACTTCGGCCTCGTGGGTGGACCGGGCGGTGCGGCACTGGCCTTCCATGCAGAACCCGCCGGTGGGGCAGGCGTCGCCAGCGTGCCCGGCAGGGACGTCGGTCATGGGGCACCCGGCCAGCAGATGGTCGATGCGCGCCTCGATGTCTTCGGGCAGGATGTCCGCCGTGCGCATGGCCAGCAGGGTTTCGCGCGGGTGGCCGGACAGGCGTTCGGCGGTGCGGTTGCAGTCCAGGATGCGGCCGTCCTTGCCGCGCACGTACACGGCGTCCGGGGCCAGTTCGAACAGCGCGCGGAAGCGGGCGGTGCTTTCGGCCAGCTCGGCGGTGCGCTGACACACCTCTTCCTCTATCTCGGCCTGGACGATGGCGGTGACGTCGAAGGCCAGGCCCAGCACGGCCCCTTCGCCCGCCACGTCGGGCGGCAGGGGCAGCTTGGCCACGCGGAACACCCGTTCGGCCCCGCCGAAAGGCATCATGCGTTCGCACAGCAGGGGGGCGGCGGTGGCGGTCACCCGGCGGTCTTCGTCCAGCAGGGCGTTGGCAACGGTGGGGGGAAAGAAGTCGTGCGGGGTGCGCCCCACCACGTGCGCGCCCGGCACCCCGGCCAGGTCTGCGTACAGGTGGCTGGCGGCCAGGTAACGGCCCGCGCCGTCGCGCAGGAACAGGGCCACCATGGGGTTGTCCAGCAGGGCGCGCAGCAGCCCGGAGGCGTTGGGGGTACCGGATAAGCCGGATGTCCCGGACGGCCCTGACCGTGCGGATGATCCCATCGGCGCGGAATCGGCCGGCGTGCCGCCGGTGGCGAACATGACCCCGTCGTCCAGCTTGTCGCCCGTCATCGCAATCCCCCCTTGGAAACATGGCGCGCGTGGAAGGCCCAATGGCATGCCATACCAGAAAGCCGTTGGGGCAGGAAGGGGCGCGGGGCAGCCCGTGCCGGGCGTCCATGGCGCGCCCGCGCCAACGGGGGCGCGGGCATTCCTTCGGCTGCTTGCCTGCCGGTCGCCATCGGGAAGCGGGCAGGAAGGGCAGGGGGGTGGCGGGGGTTGCGCAGGTCGCGCCAGTCGTGCCATTGTGCATGCATCGGCATCCCCCCGCCATGGTGCGGAAAGCCGCCCCGCATGCCGGAATCGGCGTGGCGGGCGGACGCTGGGGGTGCACTCACGCAGCGCCACCGGCGCGCACAGCACGAAGGAGTCCGCGACATGCCCTATGCACGAATACTGCTTCCCATGGACGGTTCGGAACATTCTCGGCTTGCCCTGCGCCACGCGGTGAACCTGGCCCGTTGCGGCGACACGGGGCACGTGGTGCTGATGCACAGCTTTGGCGAAATTCCCGCCCTCATCGGCGGCGAGGCGCGCGAGGAACTGGTGCGCGAGTGCACGGCCGAGGCGGAACAGTTGCTTGCGGAGCCGCGCGCCCTGCTGGACGAACTGGGGGTGCCCAATTCCGTGCGCATCGTGGACGGCGCGCCCGGCCGGGCCGTGGTGCGGGTGTGCGACGAGGAAGGGTGCGACACCATCGTCATGGGTTCGCGCGGGTTGAGCGATCTGGGCGGCGTGATCATGGGCAGCGTCACCCACCAGGTGCTGCATCTGGCCAAGGTGCCGGTTCTCGTGGTCCGCTAGGTTCCGTCATGGTCCGGCCCGTCCGCCCCATGCCTGAACCCGCCCTGCGCGCCGCGCCGCAGCGGGGCGCGGCATGACCCCCGCAGCCCTCACGCTGGGCGCGCTGCAATGGCTGCTCATCGCGGCCATGTACGCGGTATCCGTGTACGCCGCGGGCCATGCCCTGCTGCACAAGCGCGATCCGCGCGCGGCGCTGGGGTGGATCGCCGTCTGCCTAACCTTTCCCGTGGCCGGTCCGCTGCTCTATTTCCTGTTCGGCATCAATCGCGTGCACAGCCGCGCCGCCCGCCTGCTGGAGGAATCGGAAACCCGCCGTCTGCGCGAGGGCGGCCGCCTGCACGGCGGCCCGGCCCGTCACGAGCCGCCGGGGGCCATGCCTGCCGGCATCGTGCCGCAACGGTACGAGCGGCTGGCCAAGGTGGGCTATGCCGTCACCGGCAGGCCCCTGGCCGGGGGCAACCACGTGCAGCCCCTGCACAACGGCGAACAGGCCTACCCCGCCATGCTCGACGCCATCGACAACGCCGAGCACAGCGTCTTTCTGACCACCTACATCTTCGGCACCGGCGAGGCGGGCCAGCGCTTCGTGGACGCCCTGGCCGACGCCACCGCGCGCGGCGTGGACGTGCGGGTCATCGTGGACGGCGTGGGCGGCCTGTACCACTGGCCGCGCGCCTGGCGGCGGCTGGCGAAGCGGGGAGTGCGGGTGGAGCGCTTTCTGCCGCCGCACCTCGTGCCGCCGCAGCTTTCGGTGAACCTGCGCACCCACCGCAAGGTGCTGGTGTGCGACGGCAAGGTGGGCTTCACCGGGGGCATGAACATCGCCCAGAACCACATGGCCGCCCAGGGCTGCATCCGTTGCGTCACCGACCTGCATTTCCTGTTCAGCGGCCCCATCGTGGCCCAGTTGCAGGAGGCCTTTCTGCGCGACTGGGGCTTCGTCACCGGGGAATACGCCCCCGGCCCCCCGGTGCGCGAGGAACCCTGCGGCGATTCGCTGTGCCGCATGGTGCTGGACGGCCCCGGCTTCGGCTTCGAGCGCGTGCACGACCTGCTGGCGGGCGTGGTGGCCGGGGCGGAGCAGTCCATCCACATCATGACGCCCTATTTCCTGCCCTCGCGCGAACTGATCAGCGGGCTGCGCGCCGCAGCCCTGCGCGGGGTGGACGTGCACTGCGTGCTGCCCAGCCGCAACAACCTGCCCTTCGTGCACTGGGCCACCCGCAACCTGCTGCCCTCGCTGCTGGAAAGCGGGGTGCGGGTGTTCTACCAGCCGCCGCCGTTCTGCCACACCAAGCTGCTGCTCATCGACGGCTGCTACGCCCACGTGGGCTCCGCCAACATCGACCCGCGCAGCCTGCGCCTGAACTTCGAGCTGGCGGTGGAGGTGCTGGACACCTCCGTGGCCAGGCAGCTTGGGCAGCACTTCGAGGCGGTGCGCGCCGTGTCCGAAGAAGTGTCGGCCGCGTCGCTGAACGCGCGGAGCATGCCGGTGCGCCTGCGCGACGCCGGGTGCTGGCTGTTCTCGCCCTACCTCTAGGGGTATCCTCTCCGTCCCCGAGTGGAAAAAAAAAATCACGCATTGCCTCCGTCGGGCTGGTCTTGCAGCCCCCCGGCATCACGGTGCTTTTCATGGCGCGTGGCGATCCCTTGCGAGGGCACGGTGCGCGCCGCGTTTTCGTTGCGGGGGAATGCAATGATGGCGGCATGATGCAAGGGCGCGGCAGGGTGGGGTGGGCCGTTCGGGGGCGCGTACCGTGGGGTTGACACCCCCGGCAGGGGGATTACAAGGGGCTCGCAACGCAGTTTTTCCCGGAAGGTAGCCTTCGGAATGCATACGTCCCCCTTGCACCCGGTTGCGTGCGGCATGCCGTGCGGCCCGCGCGTGCCCGATACCGATTCTCCCGCCATCCCCGCCGCCCGCGGCGTCCCCGGAATCCGTGCGCCCCGCGCATCGCGTGCCGCTCAGGCCTCGCGCGCGCCTTCGGCCCCGCGCGGCGTCCTGACCTTGTGCGTCGTGCTGGCGGCGCTGTGCGTGGTGCTGCTGCCAGACGCGGCCTTCGCCTGGGGGCCGGGCGTGCACATGGTGGCCGCGCACTGGCTGCTGCAGAACGCATCCCTGTTGCCCGCCGCCGTGGGTTCCGCCCTGCTGGCCCATCCAGACGCCTTCCTGTACGGCAGCCTTTCCGCCGACATCTTCATCGGCAAGGGCTGCACCGTCACCCCCGGCCACAGCCACAACTGGAGCACCGGGCACGCCCTGTACGAGGCGGCGGACACCCCGCGCCTGCACGCCTATGCCTGCGGCTATCTTGCGCACCTGGCGGCGGACACCGTGGCCCACAATCACTACGTGCCCACCCTGCTGGGCGGCACCCCCGGCACCGGCAAGCTGAGCCACGTGTACATCGAGATGCAGGCCGACCGCATGGTGGAATGGGACGCGGCCGAGGCCGCCCGCCTGTTCCGCCTGCCCAACGGCGCGGCGGACCGCACCCTGCTCCAGGCCACCCATGGCGGCCACTGGCCCTTCGCCTTCAAGAAGCGGCTGTTCCAGGGCAGCGTGGCCTTCAGCGGCAAGCAGTCGTGGCGGCGTTCACTGCGCCTGGTGCACCGGGTCATGCCGCACGCGGCGGACCGGGCCTACCTGCGCGACATGATCGACGTCAGCGTGCGCGCCGTGCTGGACGTGCTGCGCGACCCGTATGCATCCGCCGTGACGGGCATCGACCCCATCGGCAGCGACCACCTGGCCGAGGCCCGCGACGTGTGCCGGGGCGTGCAGCCCCTGGTGGCCAGTCGCCTTGGCGGCGTGCGCTTTCCGCTGGACGAGCGGCTGGTGGACTTGCCCTATCTGCCCAGCCCCTGCAAGGCGGCATAGGGTCACCGAATCTTCCCGCGCGCGGGCGCGCGGCGACATGACGATGAATAACGCGAAAGGCGGCGGGAGCGATCCCGCCGCCTTTCGCATGGACCCGACACCGGGCGAAGACGCATGCCGAAAGGGGAAGATGCCGGGGGAACGGGCCGCAATCAGGCCAGCAGCCACGAGGCCAGCGCCCCCGCGCCCACCACGTACAACACGTCCACTCCGGCGCGCAGGGCGGCGAAGGCCGCCACGCCGATGACGGCGGGCAGGGGCGTGGGGGGCAGGGCCTGGGCCACGGTGATGGCGAGGTACCCGAGCAGGCCGGTGAAGCCCGCCAGCGTGGCCCGCACGGCGCGGCGGTAAATGCGCGAATGCTCTATGCGCGCCACCAGCCGTTCCGCGCCCAGCATGAAGAACAGCGACGGCGTGAAGATGGCGAGGCCCGCCACCACCGACCCCACCAGGCCGTCCACCCGCCAGCCGATGAAGGCGGCGGTGAGGATGATGGGGCCGGGCGTCACCTGGCCGATGGCCACCCCGTCCAGGAAGGCGGCGTCGCTCATCCAGCCGCGCAGGTGCACCACCTCGTGGCGCATCACCGGCAGGGCGGCCAGCGCCCCGCCGAAGGCCACCAGGTCCGTGCGCAGCATGGACACGGCCAGGGCGAACAGGTCTGGCCGCAGGGCCGCCAGCACGGCCAGCGCCACGGCCACCCCGGCCAGCCCCGCCAGCAGGCCGCGCAACGCGGCCAGCGTGCCCTGCTTGTTGGGCCGGGGGGCTGCGCCAGGGCCGCCGCCCGGCTGTATGGTGGGCGCGGCATCGCCGTCGCGGTACACGACCACTCCGGCGGCGGCAGCCGCCAGCACCGGCACGATGGGGTGGACGCCCAGCAGGGTCAATCCGCACACCCCGGCCCCGATCACCCAGTCCATGCCCATGCGCAGGTAGCGCTTGCCGAAGTCGAGCAGCCCGGACACCATCAGGGCCACGGTGACGGCCTTCAGGCCGATGAACGCGGCCATGATGGCGGGCAGTTCGCGGTTTTTCCAGTACATGGCCGAGAGCAGGGTGATCAGCAGGAACGCGGGCAGGGTGAACCCGAAGAACCCGGCCAGCATGCCGGGCGTGCCGCGCAGCCGCAGGCCCACGTACGAGGCCACCTGCATCACCGTGGCCCCCGGTACCGCCTGGCACAGGGCCACGCCGGAGCGGAACGCGGCCTCGTCCATCCAGCCCTTGCGCTCCACCACCAGGGCGCGCACCACGGGCAGCATGGCGGGCCCGCCGAAGGCCGTGGCCCCCAGGCGCAGGAAGGTCAGGAACAGTTCGCGCAGGGTGGGCGGGTGACGTTCGGGCGGCGGCGTGGATGCATCCATGGATGTTTCGGACACGGAGACCTCGTGGAGAATGGCGATGGAGGGCGTGGCGGGGGGCGTCGGAGCACCCTAATCATGTAAGCGGGCACTGACAAGGCTGGCCGCGAAAGCATGGGGCGTACCCCCCTTACCCGCATGTGCCTCGGTATCTTTTTTGTGCGTACTTGCCGGAACGTTTCCATTGGGCGAAACTGCGTCCACTTCCTCACGGAGCGCACGCGCTTTTCGCCGTGGGAGCATCATCCGCAGCATAGCAAGGAGAATCACCCATGTCCCAGGCAGATTCACCCGTGGCCGTCACCGCCATGCTCACCGCCCGTCCCGGCAGCGAAGCCCGCGCGGCGCAACTCATCGCGGGCATCGTGGCCGCCACGCAGCGCCACGCGGGCATGCTGCGCTACGAGGCGCAGCAGCAACTGGACGCACCGCGCAACTTCACCTTCATCGAGCAGTGGACGTCCAGGGAGGCCCTGGACGCGCACCTGGCCACGCCCGAACTACTGGCCTTCCGCGAGGCGGCGGCAGAGGTCTTCGAAGGGCCCGCCGACGTGCGCCTGTGGCGGCTGGTGAAGTAGCGGGACAATACCCGGCCGGGCCGTGACGACACGGCTTTCTGCACTTCCGCACCCCCGTAAGGGGAGGAGGAATCCCCCATGACGCCCAACACGACGACCATTTCCCCGACCATCTCGGGGCGTGTCGACATCGCCCCCAACGCCTTCGTGGTGCCCATGGCCCAGACCATCGTGGGCTGCATGGCCGACGGCAGGCCCAACTTCATGGCCGTGGCCTGGCTGACGCGGGTCAACTACCAGCCTCCCATGCTGGGCGTGGCCATCAACCGGCGCAACCACAGCCATGCCGCCATCGCCGCCACCGGACAGTTCAGCGTGAACTTTCCCACCGTGGAGATGACGGCGGTCACCGACTACACGGGCATCACCTCCGGCGCGCGCGTGGACAAGTCCGGCCTGTTCGAGGTGTTCCACGGGCATCTCGACGCCGCGCCGCTGATCCGTGAATGCCCGCTGGGCATCGAATGCCGGGTGCACACCGCCGTGGAACTGCCCAGCAACACCTTTTTCATCGGCGAGATCGTCGGGGCGTGGTGCGCTGAGGACTGCCTGGACGGTGACGGCGCGCCAGACCCCAGGCTGCTGCGCCCCATGCTGCTGACCATGCCCGACAACCGCTACTGGTCCATGGGCGACGTGGTGGGCAGGGCATGGCACGACGGCAAGGCCCTGCGGCAAAAGGCGGGCGACGGCGAGGCCGGGTAGCCCGCGTCGCAAGGGCGGCAGGCCACGGCAAAAGACAGAACAAGGGGCTCGGTGTGCATTGCGCCCCTTCTTGATTTCCCACGTTTCAGAACAGAGCGGGGCGCGGCTTGCCACGCCCCTTCTCGATCTCTCCGCACTTCGGAACAGAGCGGGGCGCGGCTTACGCCGCGCCCCTTCTGTTCCGGGTCGTTTCTCCCCGCTTCCCGGTCAGCTCTCAAGGCAGCCGCACAGCCGGCATTCGCCGTGCCGGGCGTGCGGCGGTATTCGCTAGGCTTCGGGCGCGGCCTCGGCAGGCTTTTCGGCGCTCTTGTCGGCCTTCTTGGACTTTCTGGGCGTGCCCTGCAAGCTCACCACGAATTTGCTGGGAGCCGGCTTGCGATGCTGGTTTTCCATCGACAGGCAGTGCGTGGGGCATGCATCGACGCACACCGAGCAGTACACGCAGGCGAAGGGATCGCAATCCCACTTGCCTTCCTTGGGGTCCACGGTGATGCACTGCGAAGGGCACTTGATCTGGCAGCTCTTGCAGAAGATGCAGTCGTGGATGTTGTTCACCAGTTTGCCGCGGAAACCCTCGTACGCCGGCCGCGTTTCGAACGGGTAGAGCCGGGTGGAGTATTTCCCCATGATGTTCCGCAGCACGTTGCTGAGCATGTACATGGTCAGGTCTCCTTGCTTACCGCTCGGTGCAGCTGATGCACGGGTCGATGGTCAGGGCCGCGATGGGCACGTCGGCAAGCTGCGCGCCGGGCAGCATGGCCAGAAGCGGCGGGATGTTGGCGAAGGTGGGGGTGCGGATGCGCACCCGCTCCATGTTCTTCGAGCCGTTGCCCTTGAGGTAGTACAGCAACTCGCCACGGGGCTGTTCGACACGGCAGACCACCTCGCCGGTGGGCTTGCCGGGAACCTTGGCGGCCAGTTCGGTATCGGGCAGGCGCGAAATGGCCTGACGCACGAGATCCATGGATTGCAGCGTTTCCATGAACCGGACCTTGGAACGGGCCCAGCTGTCGCCCTCGGGCGAGGTGACGGGCTCGAAGTCCAGTTCGTCGAAGGCCGCGTAGCCAAGCTGGCGGGCGTCCTGGGCAACGCCGCTGCCGCGCAGGGTGGGGCCCACCGCGCCGAGCTGCAGGGCCTGTTCGGCCGTCAGCACGCCCACGCCCACGGTGCGCTTCTTCACGGTGTAGTCGTCGAGCATGGTCTTCATCAGCTGGCGCAGTTCCTTTTCCAGCTTGTCCAGCTCGTCGAGGATCCAGCGCTGCTGGGTCTTGTCGAGGTCGCGGCGCACGCCGCCCACCACGTTGACCGAGATGACCACGCGGTTGCCCGCCGTGGCTTCGTTGATGTCCATGACGCGTTCGCGGATCTTCCAGAACTGCATGAACAGGCTTTCGAAGCCGAAGCCGTCTGCGAACAGGCCGAGCCACAGCAGGTGGCTGTGGATACGGTGCAGTTCCGACCAGATCACCCGCAGGTACTTGGCGCGGCTCGGCACCTCGACGTTCATCATGGTTTCAAGGCCCTGGCAGTAGCACATGGCGTGGATGCACGAGCAGATGCCGCACACCCGCTCCACGATGTAGACCATCTGGTTGTAGTCGCGGATGCTGGCGAGGGTTTCGAGGCCGCGATGCACGTATCCCAGGGCGGGAATGGCTTCGACGATGGTTTCATCCTCGACGACCAGTTTCAGGTGCAGGGGTTCCGGCAGAACCGGATGCTGCGGACCGAAAGGAATGATGGTGCGGGACATGAGACCTACCTCTTAATCCTTTTTCTGGATGGTGGAGATCTTGCAGAACGGCGCCGACATGGTTGAGGTGATTTCCTCGTCCAGGTACAGCGTGCGGTTGAAGTCGAGCACCAGGCCGTCGAACTGCAGGTTGAAGTGGTCGCGCGATTCGTTTTCCACGAGCAGCGCGGCAAAGTAGACGGGCGAGATGCTGGGGACCGGCTTGTCCTTGGGATGGGTGAGCCGGAAGTGGGTCATCTCGTTGTTCAGGTCGTAGTGGTAGAAGATATCCACGTTGCCGTCGCCAAGGTCCACCACGGACATGGTGACCAGGCGGTAGCCCTGGTCGAACATGCTCTTGGCCTGCGCGACCACGGCATCGACGGCGATGGGCGTTGCGTTCAGTATTTCGCTGTGCGTGGGCATTGCTGTCCTCGTTGCCCCGTGGGGGGCTCGCCGGTCCTTCCGGCGCTTGAGGGTTCGCGCCCGTCCCGCCCACGGGGGGCAGGACGGCGCGGACGTCGGCGGGGGCATCCCGCCATGCGGCCTAGTCGATGACGGTCACCTTGGGCATCTCGCCAAGGCCGAGCTTGGCCTTCACCACGTCAAGGGCGGTGACGACGCCGTCGATGATGGCGTCGGGCTTGGCCGGGCAACCGGGCACGTACACGTCCACCGGGATGACCTGGTCGACGCCGCCCACCACGTTGTAGCACTCGCGGAACACCCCGCCCGAGGTGCCGCACGCCCCGATGGCGATGACGGCCTTGGGGTCGGGCATCTGGTCGTAGATGTTCTTCAGCACCTTCTTGTTGCGGTGGTTCACCGTGCCGGTGACCAGCAGCACGTCGGCGTGCTTGGGGTTGCCCACGTTGATGATGCCGAAACGCTCCACGTCGAAGACGGGGGTAAGGCAGGCCAGCACTTCGATATCGCAGCCGTTGCACGACCCGCAGTCGAAATGCACGACCCACGGGGACTTCAGACGGCCTTTGTTGATCCAGTTCTCAAGCAGACCCATTATCGCCTCCTCCCCTTAGCTGACGTAGAGCCAGAGCAGGTTGAACACCGACAGCACAAGCCCCACGCCCAGTACGTTCTTCAGCATCCACGGCCAGGTCATGCGCGCGCAGATGTTGTCGATCAGGATTTCCGCCGCGTAGGTCACCACCAGCAGCGCGACCATGCCGACGATGCTGGTGTGCCAGAACAGCGAGCACAGGCCGAGGATGAGCACCACGTCGAACCAGTGGCCGATTTCCAGCAGCGCCAGGTGCGGCCCCGAGTATTCGGTCAGCACGCCGCGCACCAGTTCCTGGTGGGCATGGTGGCAGGCCGAGATGTCGAAGGGCGACTTGCGCAGCTTGATGGTCAGCGCGTAGCCGAGCGCGATGAACAGGAACGGCATGCTGAGCAGCAGCGGCTTGTCCATGGCGTAGATGTCGGCGATCTTGAAGCTGCCGGTGGCCATGGAGATGCCCACGAACACCACGATGATCAGCGGCTCGTAGGCCAGCATCTGCAGCAGTTCGCGCTGGGCGCCCACCTGGGCGTAGGGGGAAGGCACGGACAGCGCGCCCACCACCTGGAACACCGCGCCGATGGTCATGACGAAGAAGAGCAGCAGCAGGTCGCCCTGCATGAAGAACAGCAGCACGGCCAGGGCGGAGGACATCACGTAGATGTAGGCCGACATGACCTGCCACGAGTTGACCACCATGGGCGCTTTGCCCAGCAGCTTCAGCACGTCGTAGAAGGGCTGCAGGATGGGCGGCCCGAAGCGGGACTGCAGGCGGGCGGTGACGCGGCGGTCAACACCGGCAAGAAGGCCCCCGACCACCGGGGTGAGGGCAAGCCCGATGAGAGCGGCGATGAACGTAAGCATTACAGCACCCCCCCGAGCATGACCGCAAGCAGCACGATGGCGATCACGTTGATGGACTTCGAGAGTTTGGATTCACCGAACAGGGCTTCCAGGTAGTAGTTGCCCGCGGCGGTTTCCACGAACCCGTTCATGGGGCCGTTGAAGCCGATCTTGCCGTCCACCATCTTCTGCGCGCCGCCCATGTAGGGCAGGCTGGCAGCTTCGGGACCCACCTTCTTCGCGGCGCGCAGGGCGTACATGAAGCCCACGCCCAGCAGCAGGAACAGCGGGTACACCGCGAACACCCCGGCGTTGTTCTCGAACACGCCCATGGTCACGGTGTAGGCGGAAGCCTTGGCGTACAGGGCCGTGGCCGGGGCCACCAGCATGCTGTAGACGAAGGGCGAGAGCAGCGAGAGGCCCACGGCCCCGGCGGCCAGCAGCAAGAGCGGCAGGCGCACCGAGAAGGGCTGGTGTTCGGCGGGCGGGTTTTCGCCCGGCATGGTGGAGCCCAGCATCACCCCGGCCCAGCGGGCCCAGAACAGCACCGTCAGGGCGCTGCCGAGGGCCAGCATGATCACCAGCGGGGGCATGGCGGCGGTGGCGGTGGCGGCCGATTCGAGCGCCATCCACTTGGCCAGCAGCATGCCGAAGGGCGGCAGCATCATGGTCACGATGCCGATGACGGTGATCACCGCGGTGCGGGGCATCACCTTGAACAGGCCGCGCATGGCCTCGATGTCGCGCGAGCCGATCTTCTGCTCGATGGCGCCCACGCACAGGAACAGCAGGCCCTTGGAGATGGCGTGGAAGATGATCAGCATCACGGCGGCGGCGATGGCGGCCGAGGTGTTGATGCCTGCGCAGGCGATGATCAGGCCCAGGTTGGCGATGGTGGAGTAGGCCAGCACCTTCTTGCCGTTGCTCTGGCCCACGGCCAGGGCGGAGGTGGTGATGAAGGTGAACGCGCCGAAGATGGCGATGGCTGCGGAAAGCATGGTGCCCTGGTAGGCCGGGGCCATGCGGATGACCAGGTACACGCCCGCCTTGACCATGGTCGAGGAGTGCAGCAGCGCGGAAACCGGGGTGGGCGCCACCATGGCGCCGCACAGCCAGCTCTGGAAGGGCACCTGCGCGGCCTTGGTGAAGCCCGCGAAGCACAGGAAGGCCATGGGCAGCAGCATTGCCGCGGTCTTCATGCCGGGGGCGGCCGACTTGGCCAGGATGTCCTGCACCGAAAGGGTGCCGGTGCTCTTCTGCAGGAACATGAGCGCGGCCACGAAAGCGACGCCGCCCGCCATGTTCATCCACAGGGCGCGGGTGGCGTTGGTCTTGGCCTCGTCGGTGCCGTCATGCCCGATGAGCATGAACGAGCACAGGGTGGTCACTTCCCAGAAGAAGTACATCCACGACAGGTTGTTGGCCAGCACCAGGCCGTTCATGGCGCCCAGGAAGAGCAGCATGAAAAAGAAGAACCGCGGCTGGCGGCTCTTGGCGAGGTGCAGGTGCTCCTCGTGCTCCTTCATGTAGCCGAGGCCGTAAAAACAGATCAGGCCCCCCACAATGGAAATGATCAGCACCATGGTCAGCGACAGGCTGTCGGCGAAGAAGCCGGTGACCGGCGCCCCGTGATCCATCAGGAAGAAGTCCAGATAGACCATGCCGAGCACCTGCAGCACCGTCAGCCCCATGATGAGCAGGTGCCCCATGCGCAGCGCGATGAGGAAGATGAACCCGAGAAGGGCGAAATCAAGAACGGTGATGAGGCCGTTGAGGCTGATGCCAAGAATGGCTTGGGGCGAGTAGGAAAACGAGCCGAGACCCGCCAGTCCCACCGCCGCCGCGGCGGTTATCGCCACCGATACCGGGACGATGATGCTGCGCGCGGCGTCGCCCCTGACGAAATAGACCGCCAGGGCAGCTAAAAGTGGAAACACGACGCTTCCGAAGACAAGGGTGTCCAGCATACGCACCTCGTAACAAAGGACAAAGGAGAGCCGCGCCGCCTCCGGGTGGACGTCGCCGCTCACGGATTGCATGCCCCTACAGGCATGGGCCCTTGGATTCCCGCACGGATTCTATGTCCCGCCAACCTGGAAACGTCAAGGGAATTGTAAAATAGTACAGGTGGTTGGTCACACAGTCTAATTGGCAGGTAGGAATTAGCGCATGTCTCACATGTGAGCATTGCTTTTATTCGCGGGAGCATGGGATGCGTGCGGGCATGGGCGAACGTGCCGGAACGCGCGTTGCGCAGCGGCGGGCGGGGCACGGGGTGGGGTGTGGATCGGGCGTGCCGTGCGCATGATGGCGGGCTGCGCCCCGGCCAGGACAGGGCTCGCCGTGACGGGAGGTGCGTTTTGAGGGTCCGGGCCGATGGACGGCACGGCGGGGTGGAGCCGCGTGCATTCGTTGCCGCGGGCGGATATGGCGCGGGCGGCAGGCGGTGGGCAGCCGCCCCTATGCGGCGGCGCGCCCTGCGAGCATGTGGCGAACGGGTACAAGCGCGAGGGCGGCGCGGGGTGCGCCGGAACTTATGGCGATGAGCTTTTATTACAATGTGTTGACAGGCTATTGACTTTCTTAAACACTCGTTTAAGTAGGCCGAACGCCCTCCGGTTCGGACCGGAGATGCGCGGCCCGCCAGCGGGGTCCGCACCCTGCCCCCGTGCCCCGGCCTCGGCCTTGGCCACGCCCACATGCCCTATGGACATCCCATGCACGACGCCTTGCCGGACCTCCATCCCTCCGCCCCGCCCGACCGCGCCCCGGCCGCGTCCGCCGACAACGCCGCCGTTCCTGAGCGTCCGGACATGGCAGGTCCGGGCACTGCTGGTACAGGTACGGCCAGCCCGGACAGGAACGCAGCCGATGCGCCCGGCCAGGACAGCCGGGCGCGCATTCTGGCCGCCGCAGGCGAGACCTTTGCCGAACTGGGCTTCCACCGCGCCTCGCTGCGCCAAATCTGCCGCCGGGCGGGCGTCAACGTGGCCCTGGTGAAATACCACTTCGGCGACAAGCAGGGGCTGTACCGCGAGGTGCTGCTGCAACCCTTTCCGGAACCGCCGCTGCCCCCTGCGGGCACGCCCGGCGAGTCGCCCGGCGCCGCCGCCGAACCTGCCGACCCGGAAACACGATTGCGCGCCTTCATCCATTCGCAGTTGCACCGCACGCGCGGTTCGCGTCGGCCCGACTGGTACAACAGGCTGCTCATCCGCGAGATGACCGACCCCACCGGCGTCATCGGCGATATCGTGGGCCGGGTCATCGGCGCGCGCGCCGGGTACCTGGCCGAAACGGTGCGCGAACTGCTGGACGAGCCGGAACGCAGCCGCGCCGTGGCCCTGTGCGCGCTCAGCGTGGTGGGGCAGAGCCTGCACCACCACTTCGCGCGGCACGTCATCCCGCTGCTGTACCCCGAAATTTCGTACGACGCCGCCAGCCTTGACGAGCTGGAGGAGCACATCACCGCCTTCTCCCTGGCGGGCATAGCCGCCCTGCGGGCGCGCCTGCGCGACGGACACCCGGAACCCCCCGACGACGCGGCGTCGCGCGCCGCATCCGCCACCCCCACTCCCAGCCGCAAACGGAACCCCGCATGAACACCTCCACCCGATCCCCCATCGCTTCCTCGCCGTCCGTCCGGGGCCTTGCGCCCGCCCGGAACCTTCCGTCCGCCCGTCCCCGCGTCCGGCGGCTTCTGTCCGCCCTGTCCGCCCTGTCCACCCTGCTGCCGCTGGCCCTGCTGGCCGTGCTGGCGGGCTGTTCCGGCGGCGATGACGCCGCCAAGGCCAAGCCCCAGAAGCGCCCGGTGCCCGTGGCCACGGCCCTGGCCGAACGGCGCGACCTGCCCGTGGTGGTGCGCACCGTGGGCAACGTGGAGCCCTACGCCACGGTATCCGTGAAGTCGCGCGTGGACGGCCAGATCGTGGGCGTGCACTTTCGGGAAGGGCAGGACGTGCGCAAGGGCGACCTGCTGTTCTCGGTGGACCGCCGGGCGCTGGAGGCCGCGCTGAACGAGGCCCAGGCCAAGCTGCAGCGCGACCGCGTGCTGCTGGCCAAGGCCGACGACGATGTGCGCCGCTTCGAGGCGCTGGTGGCCGACGGCTACATCAGCCGCGAACAGTTCGACCAGTACCGCTCCACGGCCGATTCGCTGCGGGCCACGGTGCGGGCCGACGAGGCCACGGTGGAAACGGCCAGGGTGCAGCTTTCGTACACCACCATCACCGCGCCCATGTCGGGCCGCGCCGGCCAGGTCAAGGTGGACCAGGGCAACATGGTGCGCGCCGGGGCGGACACGGTGCTGGTGGTCATCGACCAGATAGAACCCATCTACGTGGGCTTCGCCCTGCCAGAAATGCACCTGGCCGCCGCCCGCGCGCGGCTGGCCGCCGGGGGCGTGCCCGTGGAGGCGCGGGTGCCCGGCCCCGGCAAGGGCGACGGCGGCAAGGCCGACGGCGGGCCCGGCACAGGCACGGCCGTTTCCGCGCGCGGGGCGGTGACCTTCGTGGACAACACGGTGAACACGGCCACCGGCACCATCCGCATGCGCGGCACCTTCGCCAACGAATCGCGGGTGCTCTGGCCCGGCCAGTTCGTGGACGTGTACGTGGAACTGGGCGCGTTGCCCGGCGCGGTGGTGGTTCCGTCGCAGGCGGTGCAGACCGGCAGCCAGGGGCTGTTCGCCTACGTGGTGGGACAGGACAACACGGTGCAGTTGCGCAAGGTGCGCACCGGGCTTTCCCACGGCGGTTCCGTGGTGGTGGAAGAGGGCGTGGCCCCCGGCGAGCGGGTGGTGGTGGACGGCCACCTGCGCCTGACCCCCGGAGCGCTGGTGGAGGAAAAGGCCCCGGCGGGCGCTGATCCGGCCTCGGCCAAGCCCGGCAACCCCGGCGACCCGGCCAGCCAGACCAGCCAGTCCGGCCAGTCCGGCCCGTCCGGGCAATCTGGTCAGTCCGGGCAATCTGGCCAGAAGGTCGAGTCCGGCGGCAAGGGCGCGGCCCCTGCGGAGGCGCGCCAGTGAACATCGCGGCGTTCTTCATCCGCAGGCCGGTGACCACCTGCCTGGTCATGCTGGCCATGTTCCTGTTCGGGGTGGTGGGCTACCGCAACCTGCCGGTAAGCGACCTGCCCAACGTGGACTTTCCCACCATCCAGGTTACGGCGGAACTTTCCGGGGCCGACCCGGAAACCATGGCCAGCGCCGTGGCCACCCCGCTGGAGCGCCAGTTCGCCACCATCGCGGGCATCGACTCCATGACCTCGTCGAGCACTCTGGGGCGCACGCGCATTACCATCCAGTTCGCCCTCGACCGCGACATCGACGCGGCCGCGCTGGACGTGCAGTCGGCCATCTCGCAGGCGCAGCGCCGCCTGCCCGACGACATGACCACGCCGCCCTACTTCCGCAAGGTCAACCCCGCCGACCAGCCCATCCTGTACATCGCGCTCACCTCGCCCACCCTGCCGCTGTCGCAGGTGAACGAATACGCCGACACGATGCTGGCCCAGCGCATCTCCATGGTGGCCGGGGTGGCCCAGGTGCAGGTGTACGGTTCGCAGAAGTACGCGGTGCGCGCCCAGGTGGACCCGCGCGCCCTGGCCACGCGCGGCCTTGGCCTTGACGAGGTGGCCAAGGCCATTTCCGATTCCAACGTCAACCTGCCCACCGGCACCCTGCAGGGCGACCACACCTCGCGCAACATCCAGGCCAGCGGCCAGCTGTTCGACGCGGCCTCGTACCGGCCCATGGTGGTGGCCTGGCGCGATGGCGCGCCGGTGCGCCTGGGCGAGCTTGGCCGGGTCATCGACAGCGTGGAGCAGGACAAGCAGTTCACTTGGTTCAACGACACGCGCGGCATCGTGCTGGCCGTGCAGCGCCAGCCCGGCTCCAACACCGTGGCCGTGGTCAACGCGGTGAAGGAGCTTTTGCCCTCGTTCGAGCGGCAGTTGCCCGCGTCGGTGCAGCTGAACGTGATGTACGACCGCTCGCAGACCATCCGCGAATCGGTGGACGACGTGAAGTTCACGCTGGTGCTCACCGTGTTCCTGGTGGTGCTGGTGATCTTCCTGTTTTTGCGCAGCCTGTCGGCCACGGTCATCCCCAGCCTGGCCCTGCCCATGTCGGTGGTGGGCACCTTTGCCCTGATGTACGTGTTCGGGCACAGCCTGGACAACCTGTCACTGATGGCCCTGACGCTGGCCGTGGGCTTCGTGGTGGACGACGCCATCGTCATGCTCGAGAACATCGTGCGCCACAAGGAAATGGGCAAGCCGGTCATGCAGGCGGCCCTGGACGGGTCGAAGGAAATCGGCTTCACCATCATTTCCATGACCATCTCGCTGGCGGCGGTGTTCATTCCCGTGCTGTTCATGGGCGGGGTGGTGGGGCGGCTGTTCCGCGAATTCTCGGTGGTCATCATGGTGGCCATCGGCCTTTCGGGCGTGGTCTCGCTGTCGCTCACGCCCATGCTGTGCAGCCGCTTTTTGAAGCCGCACGGCGCGGAGCGCCACGGCCGCGTGTACAACGCGCTGGAGGCGTTCTTCGACGGGTTGCTGCACATCTACGAGCGCAGCCTGCGCTTCACCACCCGCCACCACTTCATCACCTTTCTCGCCTCGCTGGGCGTGCTGGGGCTGACGGCGTGGCTGTTCGTGACCATGCCCAAGGGCTTTCTGCCCAGCGGCGACACGGGGCAGCTTTCCGGCTTCACCGAGGCGGACCAGTCCATTTCGTCCGACGCCATGGTGCGCAACCAGACCGCCCTGCATGGTGTACTGGCGGCGGACCCGGCCATCGCCTCGTTCACCTCCATCGTGGGGCCGGGCGGCCCCAACCTTGGCGGCAACGCCGGGCGGCTGGTGATCATGCTGAAGGACCGCCACCAGCGCAAGGAAACGCCGGAGCAGGTCATCCAGCGGCTGCGTCCGAAACTGAACACCCTGCCGGGCATCCAGGCCTTCGTGTCCAACCCGCCATCCATCAACATCGGCGGGCGCACCACCAAGAGCCTGTACCAGTACACCATCCAGGGGCCGGACACCGAGGAACTGTACCGGGTGGCCCCGCTGCTTGAAGAAAAAATGCGCACCCTGCCCGGCTTGCAGGACGTGACCAGCGACTTGCAGTTGAAGAACCCCGAGGTGCGCGTGACCATCCACCGCGACAAGGCGGCGGCCCTGGGCGTTTCGGCCCAGCGCATCGAAGAGGCGTTGCAGTCGGGCTTCAGTTCGCGGCAGGTCTCCACCATCTACGCGCCCACCAACGACTATGCCGTGCTGCTGGAACTGCTGCCCGAATACCAGCGCGACGCATCCGTGCTGCCGCTGCTGTACGTGCGGGCCAATTCCGGCATGCTGGTGCCGCTGGATACCCTGGCCAGCCTCAGCGAAGGGGTGGGGCCGCTGTCGGTGAACCATTCCGGCCAGCTGCCCTCGGTGACCGTGTCGTTCAACCTGCGGCCCGGCGTGGCCCTGGGCGAAGGGGTGGCGCAGGTGGAGCAGGTGGCCTCGCCCCTGCTGCCCGCCGACGTGGTGGGTTCGTTCCAGGGCACGGCGCAGGCCTTCCAGAGTTCGCTGCAGGGCATGACCGTGCTGCTGGCCCTGGCGGTGTTCGTCATCTACATCGTGCTCGGCATCCTGTACGAGAGCTTCATCCACCCGCTGACCATCCTTTCCGGCCTGCCCTCGGCGGGCATGGGCGCGCTGCTCACGCTGATGTTCTTTGGGTACGACCTGAACCTGTACGCCTTCGTGGGCATCATCATGCTCATCGGCATCGTGAAGAAGAACGCCATCATGATGATCGACTTCGCCATCGAGTCGGAGCGCAACGAGGGGCGCGAACCGGCGGACGCCATCTTCCATGGCTGTCTGGTGCGCTTCCGGCCCATCATGATGACCACCATGGCCGCGCTCATGGGCGCGCTGCCCATCGCCGTGGGCTTCGGCGCGGGCGCGGAGGAACGCAGGCCGCTGGGCCTGGCCGTGGTGGGGGGGCTGATGGTGTCGCAACTGCTGACCCTGTACATCACCCCGGTGTACTACATGTACCTGGACAAGCTAAGCCGCTGGCTGCAGCGCAAGATGGGCCGGGCACTGGGCAACCAGCGGGCGGCAACGCAGGCGCAGGGGTAGCGCGCCCGGCGGCATTCCCGTATCCGCCGCGAGTGGCCCTTGCCCCATGACGAAACACCCCCGCCGATGCGCGCATCGGCGGGGGTGTCGTTGTTCGGAAAGGCAGGCGTGCAGCCGCACGCAGACGGGAATACACACCCCTAGCGCACGGCGATGCCGTTGCCCCCGCGCCGCTTCACCGCGTACACCGCGCCGTCGGCGCGGGCCACCATGGCCTGCACGGCCAGGGGCGCGCCCTCGCCCGCGCAGGCCGCGTTGCCCGCGTCGGTCACCGGGACCAGCTGGCAGGCGGCGTCGGCGTTGCCGTCGCCCTGCGGGCGGTAGCGGGCGATGCCGATGCTCAGGGTGCAGCCGTGGGACTGGCACTGGGCGAAACGGTGGCGGATGCGTTCGGCCACGGCGCGCACGGCGTTCTCGTCCGGGCAGGCGAACAGGATGCCGAACTCGTCGCCGCCGATGCGGCAGGGGGTGTCGGTGCCCGCTCGCACCGCCTCGGCGATGACGTCGCCCAGCAGGCGCAGCAGTTCGTCGCCCGCAGCGTGGCCGTGGGTGTCGTTGACGGCCTTGAAGCGGTCGCAGTCCACCAGCATCAGATGGAAGGGCGGGCGCAGCCGTGCTTCTGCGGTCAGCTCGGCCATGCGCCGTTCGAAGTGGCGGCGGTTGAACAGGCCGGTCAGCGGGTCGCGCACGGCCAGTTCCTCCATGTGCCTGGCCCGGCTGTCCGTGGCCTCCAGCCGGGCCATCAGGTGCCGCTCGCGGCTGGCCACCAGGTGGGCCATCCATTCCAGGTTGCGCTTCAGGCGCAGCAGTTCGTGCTCGTCCTCCTGCTCGTTGGGCAGCGCCAGGGGGCGCGGCTGGCGGCCTTCGCGCAGGGCCAGGCAGAACACGTTGATCTCGCGGATGTCGCGCAGCAGCACGAAGCGGCAGACCAGCCCGGCCACGGGAATGCACAGCACCAGCGCACCGGCCAGATACAGGGCCACGGCCAGGATGATGTCGTCGTACACGGCCAGGGGCAACGCCCGGGGCAGGCCGGGCACTGCGGGCAGCACGGCGCGGCCCTGCGATTCCAGGTGGTGCAGCAGCACCCCGGCGGGGGCGGCCACCACCAGGAACAGCGCGATGGCCAGCCGGGTGCGCGGGTTCAGCGCGTCCACGCCGCGCCAGAAGGCGTCGGTCAGGCGGCGCAGCCAGCGGGGGGCGGCAAGGGGCAGACCCCATGCGCGCGCGGCGGCGTCGGTCCGGTTCGCGGGGTGTGCGGCGTCGGCGTGCGCGCCGCCGGTATTGCAGGAATGAAGGTGATTCATGCGGGCACCGGGATCATCAGGCCGCGCGGCGCGGCGCGGCCGTCTTCCCACGTGTCTTCCCATGTGGCGCTCCGTGGGGCGGTGATATCGTTTCGGCGGGGGGGCTCGGACCCGCCCGCCACGCCAGTGCCGCCCGCCACGCCAGTGCCGCCCACTGCGCCAGTGCCGTTGGTCGCGATTGCCGTGGTGACGGCGGACGTTTCGGGCGAGTGGGCAAGGCGCGCGCCGGGGGCGGCGTCATGCATGGCATCGGGCGCGGCGTGCCCATGGCGGCAGCAGGGAGCCACGGCGGCGGCGCTGGCAATCTCGGGGCGTGGCGGCAGGGGCGCGGTGATGGCGCGGTGCAGTTCGTCGCGTACGTTCACGAAGGCCCGCACCACGGCGGGGTCGAACTGGCTGCCAGAGCAGCGCAGCAGTTCCGCCTCGGCCTCGTCGAAGCGCATGGCCGGGCGGTAGGGCCGGTGCTGGAGCATGGCGGACAGGCTGTCCGCCAGGGCGATGATGCGCGCGCCAAGGGGTATGGCCTCGCCGCGCAGGCCGTTGGGGTAGCCCCGGCCGTCCCACCGTTCGTGGTGGTGCAGGATCATGGCGGCCACGCCCTCGTCGGCAAGGTCGGCCACGGGGCTCACGATGCGCGCGCCGATGACCGGGTGGGCGCGCATGTGCTCCCATTCCTGCGGGGTCAGGGTGCCCGCCTTCAGCAGCACGGCGTCGGGCACGCCGATCTTGCCGATGTCGTGCAGGTGCCCGGCCACGTGCACCCGGTCGGCGTCGGCCGGTGAAAGGCCCATGGCCCGCGCCAGCAGAAAGGCGGCCAGGGCCACTTCCTCGGAATGCGAGCGGGTGTGGGCGTCCTTGGCGTCGATGGCGTTGCCGAGCGACTCCGCGAACTGGTGCAGCAGGGTGCTCAGCATGGCCCGCCGCTCCGGTGTTTTTCGCGGGCGCGGCCGTGGCGGAGCAGGACGTGGGAATGTACTGTCGATATCGTGATGTTGAAAATCATTCTCATGAACAAGGGAGATATCCCCATCCCCCGGCAAGGTCAATGGGGGCGGAATGGGGGAATGGCGGATTGTCCGGAAAAAGTGGACGAGACCTCGCGTGGCTGCGGGACACGCTCCGCGTGGGCCGAATGGAGCCAGCTGGAGCCGGATGGTGCAGACGGGACAGGGCAGCACAGCACCGGTCAGGACGGGACAGATCAAGCCGTGCTGGCGATTGCGGGGGGACAGGCAAGCGCGCCCGGCGGTTCATCCGTAAGAATGGAGCCGCCGGGCGCGTGAGGTTGCAGGAGCGAAACGTCAGGAAAGATCGATGATGGCTTCGATCTCGATGTTCGAGCCCAGCGGCAGCGCGGCCACCTGGATGGTGGAACGGGCCGGGAAGGGCGCGGCGAAGAATTCGCCGTAGGCGGCGTTCATGGCGGCGAAGTCGGCCAGGTTGGTGAGGAACACGGTGACCTTGACCACCTTGTCCAGGTCCGCTCCGGCGGCCTTGGCCACGGCCTGCACGTTGCGCAGGCACTGGCGGGTGCGCGCGGCCATGTCGCCCTCCACGAAGGCGCCGGTGGCCGGGTCCACGGGCAGCTGGCCGGAGACGAACAGCAGCCCGCCGCAGGCGAGGCCGGGGGAGTAGGGGGCGACCGGGGCGGGGGCTCCGGCGGGGATGATGGCGGTGCGTTGGGCCATGGGGCGCTCCTGCGGGTTGCGGGGAAGGAACGCGGCGGTAGCGCCGCGCGGGCAACGAACGTCGATGGCGCAGCCTAGCCGCGCGGCCCCGTGGTTGTAAAGGTGCCGCAACGAGCGTCGCGCGCGGCCCCCGGCGGGGTACCGCGCGCATCCTGATTGGTGGCGGCTACTTCTTGCCCTTGCCCTTTGCCGCGTCGTCGTATGGATAGTCGCCGCCGCCCTTGCCCTTTCCACCCTTGTCGGGCTTGCCGCCCTTGCCCTGCCGGTCGTCGTCCGCGTGCCCGCCCTTGGCGTGCTTGCCGTCCTTGCCGCCGCGATCACGGTCACGGTCGCCGTCGTGCCGGTCGCGATAGTAGTCGCGGTACAGGTCTCGGTCGTCGTCGCGGTTCCAGCCGCCCTTCTTGTTCTTGGAATGCCCCACGCCCAGCGAGCCGGGGTGCGCGCCCGCCTCCTTGGCCACCTGTCCCCAGCCCATGCCCGATTCGCGCATGGACCGGATGCGCGAGGGCGACATGCCCGATTCGCGCGACAGGTTTTCGATGCGGGCGTCTTCCAGCTTGTATTCGGAGTTCCGCCATTCCCGCTCGTAGCGCGAAATGGCGTCGCGATCGCCAGAGGAACGCACGCGGTCGTAGGCATCGCGCGCGCGGTCGGCCTCGCGCACGGCGTCGTCGATGGTTCCGATGACCGATGCTGCATCGGCGGCCGTGGCGTTGCGGGGCATGCCGGGCAGCAGTAGGATGGCCGCCAGGGCCAGCGCCAGCAGCAGGAC
The DNA here is from genome assembly GCF_000226255.1 of Desulfovibrio sp. A2. Lineage (GTDB taxonomy): Bacteria > Desulfobacterota > Desulfovibrionia > Desulfovibrionales > Desulfovibrionaceae > Cupidesulfovibrio. Next base: position 143,403 of record NZ_AGFG01000034.1, on the reverse strand, counting down.
CGGCGGCTGCGGAAGGACGAATACCGATCGGCGCGCGGCATGATGCGAACGAAACATGCGAAACCTCCTGTGATCGTTGGACGCGGAAGCGACGAAACCCCAGCGCCCCGTCTGCCGCGTCCGGCATTTCTCATTATGTTTTTCTATGAATTTTGAAGAAAAGTGTAAAGCTTGGTCAATGCATTGCCCGCCGCCGCCGTTTCGCGGGGCTTGCGCTCCGTCGCGGCTTCCCATAGGCGGAAGGGCAATGAGGAACGCATGAAATACCTGCTCGCCGTCACCCCCCACGAAGACGCCCTGCACGTGCTGCGCGCCAGCTTTGCCGACGACGTCACGGTCATTCCCTGCCGCACCCGCGCCGAAGCGCTGGCGCAGGCCACCGGCCGCGCGCACGACATGGTGCTGATAGACCTCGGCCTGCTGCTGGAGGGGCGCGAACCCTCGCGCCGGGTGCTGCACGAGGCGGTGTGGGAGGTGAAGCGCCGGGTGCCCTCCGCCGAGATCATCGTGCTGGCCGAGGCCGACGCGGTGCGCCACGCCGTGGACGCGGTGCAGGCCGGGGCCGGGGGCTACCTGCCGTACCCCCTGCTGGAGGAGGAGGTGCGCCTTGTCGCCCAGAAGCTGCACGAGTCGGCGCTGGTGCGGTCCGAGCTGGACTATCTGCGCGACCGCCACTGGGCGGGCGACGCGGTGGACCTGGCCCACACCAACAGCCCCCGCATGCGCGAGGTGTTCGACAAGGTGCGGCTGGTGGCGGGCACGCGCAGCACCGTGCTGCTCACGGGCGAGACAGGCACCGGCAAGAGCCTCATCGCCCGGCTCATCCACAACCACAGCAACCGGCGTTCGCGGCGGTTCATCAGCGTGCACTGCGGGGCCATCCCGGACACGCTCATCGAAAGCGAACTGTTCGGCCACGAGAAGGGCGCGTTCACCGGCGCGGTGCGCAAGAAGCCGGGCAAGTTCGAGATCGCCGAGGGCGGCACCATATTCCTGGACGAAATCGGCACCGTCAGCCAGTCGGCCCAGATCAAGCTGCTGGGCGTGCTGCAGGACCGCGCCTACCAGCGGGTGGGGGGCGAGGCGGTGCTGCGGGCCGACGTGCGCGTCATCGCCGCCACCAACGAGGATCTGGCCGCGCTGTGCGCGCAGGGGCGCTTTCGGCGCGACCTGTACTACCGGCTCAACGTCTTTCCCGTGGACGTGCCGCCCCTGCGCGAGCGCAAGGAAGACCTGCTGCTGCTGGCCGAACTGTTCGTGCGCCGCTACAACGCCCAGATGGTCAAGGACATCCGGTCCATCCATCCGGAGGTCATCGACGCCTTCATGGGCTACGACTGGCCGGGCAACGTGCGCGAACTGGAAAACCTCATCGAGCGGGCCTGCATCCTTGAAGGCAGCACGGTGCTCACGCCGGACAGCTTTCCGGCGGAATTCTTCGGCCCCGGAGGGGGCGGGCGGCTGGCCACGGTGGATACCACCCTGCCCCTGGCCGAGGCGCGCCGCCGCTCGGTGGACGCGTTCGAGCGGGCCTACCTGGAACGGGCGCTGGCCCAGTGCGGGGGCAGCGTGCAGCGCACCGCAACGCTGGCCGGGGTGACCACCCGGCAACTGCACACGCTGATGACCCGGCACGGACTGCGCAAAGAGGATTACAAGCTGCGCGGGTAAGGACCGCCGCGCGTCACTCCGCACCGGATAGCGGGAGCCCCGCGCGGGGCCGCCCCCATCTGGTCGCCACTGCCGCGCGCCGGGCTATGCCCGGACGCGTCCTGCACGCCGACGGCGGGATCGTTCCCCGCCGTCGGCGTGCGGCGTTCAGGTGGGCCATGGTCTGAAGGTGCGGCAAAGCGGAAGTTGTGGTTCTCTTTTATAAATTTCGGAACTTTAAGTTCTTATTATTGCGCTGTTTCTTCATATACAATATGTTACATTGTGGTATTGGACAGAGAAACGGCTGGTTAGGTGCTCTTTCACGCAGGGCTGAACGGGCAATCCGTAAAAAAAGGAATTCAAAGTTCCTGTTTTTGCCGTGCGTATACAGAAAGTCTAGAAAGAACGCCAAGTTGGCGGTATGGCGCGGAAAGTGCTGTCCATGCGGAATGGATTCACGTCATTCTCCGCGCAACGAACCCAAAGGGGCGGATCTGGCGGTCGCCACGTCCGACGTGATTGCCCCTGGCGCGCGCGGCGGGCTTTCCGGAGACTCCGGAGAGCCCGAGGCTCCCAAGGGGAGCCCGGCGGGGCCCCAGGCGGAGGAGGGGCGGCAGGCCGCGCGGGGCGACGGTTCCCTGGTGTCCGTGACGGGCTATGTCCTGCCGGATGCCTGGGGCGAGAATTTCGAGGTTTCGGGGGTGCTCATCGCCGATGACCGCGAACGCGAACTGGTGGTGGGCAACGTGGCGGAGCATCCGGCGCTGCTGGAACTGTGCCGCCGCAAGGTGACGGCCACGGGCTGGCTGGCCGCGCGTGACGGGCGGTTGCTGTTCACCGTGCGGGATTTCGCGGTGGCGGACGCGGCGGGGTGAATCTGGGGGCGCATGGCCGCCTGGGCGGCGCGCCGGAGCGGGCGTGCCGGAGCGGGGTCGGCAGGCGGGAATCAAGGGTGCTGGGGCACGGCGCGCGGGCGCGCCGGACTCGAAAGGGGCCGTGCAGGGTGGTTGCCCGCGCGGTGCGAATGTCAAGGACGAGGGCCGGATCATGATGGCGCGGACGGAGGAAGGAATGCGCGGCGGCAGACTGTTCGTGGCCGTGGCGGCGCTGTTGCTGGTGCTGCTGTCGAACGGGATGCTGGCGATGACCCCGGCTCACGCGGCGGGCATGACCATGGCCCCGGAAACGCCCGAAGTGGTGGTGACCGGCGTGGTGGTGGTCACGGACGACGGCCCGCTGCTGGAGACCATGGACGACCGTATCTTTCTGCTGCGGGGCGTCACCGATCTCGAACTGGACGGGCTGGAGGTGGTGGTGACGGGCATCGCCAACCAGATCGAGGACGGCTACTTCACCCTTGACGTCACCGGCTATTCGGTGGTGGACGAGGACAACGGGGAATCCGCGCCGCAGGCGTCGCACCTGTACGGGGTGGATACCGCGTATCTGGGACGTCGAATCTAGGCCTGTTCCGGCGATTCACGCTGCTCCGGCGGTTACGGGGCAGCGCCCCGCCGTGCGCGCGGGGCACAGGACGGACACGGTGTCGCGGCCCCGGGGCGCGATGCGGCGTGTCCGTCGGTTTTTTCATGGCGGGCCCCGGCCTGCCGCAGCGCAGCGAGGTGCATCCCATGGCCCGGCAACCCGCGTTCTACATACCGCATGGCGGCGGCCCCTGTTTCTTTATGGACTGGACCCCGCCCGACACCTGGAACGCGCAGGCCGCATGGTTGCGCGGCCTGCCCGAAACCCTGCCGGAACCGCCCGCCGCGCTGCTGGTCATTTCCGCCCACTGGGAAGAGCCCGTCTTCACCCTGGCCACCACGCCCGACCCGGGGCTGCTGTTCGACTACTACGGCTTTCCGCCGCACACCTACGAACTGCGCTGGCCCGCACCGCCCGCGCCGCGCCTGTTCCCCCGCGTGCGCGCGTTGCTGGGCGGGGCGGGCATCCCACTTGGCGAGGACCCGGAGCGCGATTTCGACCACGGGGTGTTCGTGCCGCTGCTGCTCTCGTATCCGCAGGCCAACATTCCCACCCTGCAACTGTCCATGCGCCACGACCTGGACCCGGCCGCCCATCTGGCGCTGGGCCGCGCCCTTGCGCCGCTGCGCGACGAGGGCGTGCTGGTGGTGGGCAGCGGCATGAGCTACCACAACATGCGGGCCTTCCGCCGCGCCGACAACCTGCCCCTGCCCGATTCGGACGTGTTCGACACTTGGCTCACCGCCACGGTCACCGACGCGGACCCGGCGCGGCGCGACCACGCCCTGGCCCGTTGGCAGGCGGCCCCGGCCGCGCGCGACGCCCATCCCCGCGCGGACCACCTGCTGCCGCTGATGGTCGTAGCGGGGGCTGCGGGCGACGATGCCGGGCAACGGGTGTTCGCCTGCCGGGCCATGGGGGCCACCATCGCAGCGCATCGTTTCGGGTAGTGTTGACCGGGAAGGGGCGCGGCGTCGTCCGCCGTCCGGTCTTTTCGGGGGGGACACGGCGGTGCCGGGGCCGCAAGGTCGCGCCGTCTGGGTGCGCAATGCTCCGGAATAATGAGTAATTTTTCACAAGGCATTTTTTTTACGCGCCATTACCCGGCAAACGCTTGCATTTTCTGGAAAGGGGTAATATTCCGCAATGTTGTGTGGGTCCGAAGGGCGGACCCTTTCCCGTTCGCGCGAGAGACATTTGTGAACACCATGGAAGGCATCAGGACTATTCAGGGGTACATCGTGCCGCTCACCCTGAAGGGGCACGACGACATGGCCGCCAAGGTGGCCGTGGCCGCCGGGGATACCGAGTTCCACATCATCCCGCGCGGCGCCGGGGCCGACCTTGCGGCGCACATCAACGCCCATGTGGAGATCGTGGGCACGGTGCGCGAAAAGGACGGCGAGATGCTGGTGCAGGTGCGCAGCTACAAGCTCACCGACGGCTACGAGCACGAGTGGTACGACGACGACGCGGAATAGCCCGCCGTCGACGCATCGCCGCCATCGGGTAATTTCATGGTGCGCGCGGCCGTGGCCGCGCGGCTCTTCTTGTTTGCCCGTCCTTTCATGCCCGGTCTGCCAGGTCAGGTCCAGTCACGCCCGATTCACCCGGTTCGTTCGACTCCTCCGACTCATCCGACTCATCCATGGGGGAGCATCCGGCCCCCTTCAGTGCGAACTGGGCCCGTCGGTTTGGCGTTCCGTCACGTCCGCGCCCTTCCCCTCCAGTCCATTTCGGCGGTGTCCTTTTGTGCGCCTGCCGTCGGTGCGCTCTCCGTTTCCGGGCCTGCACGGCGCGTGATCCGCCGTCCGCACGTGCAGCCTGCCCTTGGCGCGGCTGGTGGGGCGTGGTAGATTGCCCCAATGCGCGAAACCGTCCCTCCGTTCCGAGAACCCACCCTCAAGGGCGACTACCAGCGGCCCGACCCGGACGCCCATGCCGGGGCGCACGAGCCAGGGCTGACCTGCGCGCCCGCCGCCGCCAGCGCGGACGGCGCGTTCGCGCGCGGGATGCCCGATGGGACGGGCCTGGCGCAAACCTGCGCGCACGAGCAGGTGTTCACCTTTACCGGCGCGTGGGACGTGGGCTCCATCAGCCGCATGACGTCCCGGCTGCTGCGCCACTGCGCCGGTGTCTGCGCCGCCTGCGGCGTGCGGGGCGACGCCCCCGTGGTGCATCTGGACCTTGCCGAGGTAAGCCGCCTGGACACCGCCGGGGCGCAGTTGCTGTGCCGGGCAGCCGCCAACATGGCCGCTGCGGGCGCGCACGTGGTGTGGCACGTGCCCGACACTGGCCGGGCCATGCTGCTGGACAGGGTGCGGGCCATCGACATTTCCACGGTGCCGCGCGAGCGCCGGATATCCCCGGTGCTGCGCGCGCTGAACGCCATCGGCGCGTCCTTCGTCGAGGAGTGGGAGCAGGCCCGCTCCATCATCGGGTTCCTGGGCATGTTCCTGGTTTCGCTGGCCGCCGCCGCCGTCCGGCCGTGGCGGTTGCGCTGGGTGTCCATCGTGCACCACATGGAGCAGACCGGCATCCAGGCCGTGCCCATAGTGGCCTTGCTCACCTTTCTCATCGGCCTGGTCACCGCGTACATGGGGTCGGAGCAGTTCACCCGCTTCGGCGCGCAGGTGTTCGTGGTGAACCTTATCGAGGTCTCCACCCTGCGCGAGCTTGGCGTGCTGCTGACGGCGCTCATCGTGGCGGGCCGTTCAGGCTCGTCGTTCACCGCCCAGATCGGGGCCATGGTGGCCAACGAAGAGGTGGACGCCATGCGCTCCATGGGGCTGGACCCCATGGAGGTGCTGGTGATTCCCCGCGTGGTGGCGCTGGTGCTGATGCTGCCGGTGCTCACCTTCATCGCCGACTTCATGGGCGTGCTGGGCGGGGGGATTGCCTCGTGGCTGTCGCTGGGCATCTCGCCCGGCGCGTTCGCCGTGCGCTTCCTGGAGATCACCCGGCTGGCCAACTTCGTCACCGGCCTCGTCAAGGCCCCGTTCTTCGCGCTGATCATCGGCATCGTGGGCTGCTTCCAGGGCTTTCGGGTGACCGGCAGCGCGGAATCGGTGGGGCGGTTGACCACCCAGGCGGTGGTGGAGGCGATCTTCCTGGTCATCGTGGCCAACGCGGGCTTCGCCATCCTGTTCATGTCGCTGGGGGTGTAGGATGGCGGACGCGCCCATCATCTCGCTGCGGGGCATCGCCAACCGCTTCGGTTCGGTGACGGTGCACGAGAACCTGGACCTGGACGTGCTGCCCGGCGAGGTGCTGGGGCTCATTGGGGGGTCCGGCTCGGGCAAGTCGGTGCTGCTGCGCACCATCCTCGGCCTGCGCCGCCCACAGGAGGGCGACGTGCGCGTGCTGGGGGTGGACATCATCCATGCCGACGAGGCCGCGCGGCGCGCCGTGCGCCGCCAGTGGGGCGTGCTGTTTCAGGACGGGGCGCTGTTCTCGTCGCTGACGGTTATCGAGAACATCAAGGTGCCCCTGCGCGAGTTCACCAACCTGCCGCCCGACGCCATGGACGACGTGGCCGCCATGAAGCTGCGCATGGTGGGCCTTGCGCCCGAGGCGGCGCTGAAATACCCGTCCGAGCTTTCCGGCGGCATGCGCAAGCGCGCCGGCCTTGCCCGCGCGCTGGTCATGGACCCGGCGGTGGTGTTTCTGGACGAACCCACGGCCGGGCTCGACCCCATCGGCGCGGCGGCCTTCGACGCGCTGATCGCCGACCTGCGCGCCGCGCTGGGGCTTACCGTGGTCATGATCACCCACGACCTGGATTCGCTGTACGCCGTGTGCGACCGGGTGGCCGTGCTGGCCGAGAAGCGCATCTACGCCGTGGGCACCATCGGGGAATTGCTGCGGGTGGACCACCCGTGGCTGCGCGAATATTTCACGGGGCCGCGCGGGCGCGTGGCCGCCGGGGTGGCCGAGGTATCCGGTCACGCGGGGCATGACGCCCCGGCCAACGGGCAGGCGCGGGCCGGTACGCCCACCGGGACAGCCGAGCACGCGGCGGGTGGCGTCGGCGACCGGGCAAGCTAGCTCTGCCAAGGGAGAATGCATGGAAATCAGAGCCAGTTACGTGCTGGTCGGGGTGTTCACGCTCATGGCGGTGGTGGGGGCGCTGGCCTTCATCCTGTGGACGGCGGGGCGCGGCAGCGGGGTGGACCTGGTGCAGTACGACATCAACTTCACCGGGCACGTCTCCGGCCTCAGCGTGGCCAACGACGTGCTGTTCAACGGGGTGAAGGTGGGCGCGGTGAAGGCCATCACCATCAGCCCCACCGACCCCGGCCGGGTCAAGGTGCGCATCGAGATCGCCGCCCAGACCCCGGTGCGCGAGGATTCCGTGGCGGCGCTGGAGGCGCGCGGCATCACCGGCGTGACCGTGGTGCAGATTTCCGGCGGCACGGCGGGCAGCCCGCTGCTCAAGCCCCGCGATGGCGAGGACGTGGCCGTCATTCCCGCGCAGCTTTCGCGGCTGGAAGCCCTGTTCGCCGGGCTGCCCGCCGTGGTTGCCGACAGCCGCGAACTGATCCAGCGCATGTCCGGCATGGCCGACGACGAGAACCGCCGGGCGCTGGCCCAGGTGCTGCAATCGCTGGACATGCTCACCACCCGGCTGGCCGCCAGGGCCGACGCCATGGACCGCATCATCGGCAACCTGGACGTGACCACCCGCCGTCTGGCCAACGCCTCCGCCGGGCTGGAGGGGGCCGCCGGCGACATGCGCGACTACCTGCGCACCGACCTGCGCGATTCCACCCGCGCCGTGGGCGACATGGCCCGGCGAATGGACGGGCTGGTGGCCAGCGCCGAGCCGGGCGTGGCCAAGTTTTCGGGCGAAGGGCTGGAAGACATGCGCCGTCTGCTGGCCGAGGCCCGGCAACTGGTGGCCACCATGGACCGGCTGGCCCACAAGGTGGAAAGCGACCCCCGCCGCTTCCTGTTCGGCAACCCCGTACCGGAGTATGACGCCCGATGACCCCCCCGACCGATCCGCGCCCCGTCCGCCCCGCCCACCCCACCCGGTTGGCCATGCTGCCGCCGGTGGCGTTGTGTCTGCTGTTCCTGCTGCCGTGGATGCTGCCCGGCTGCGCCGGAGTGCTGGACCCTGGCCCGGCCCCCACGCACCTGCTGCTGGCCCCGGCCATGCCCGCCCCGGCGGAGGGCGGGCCGCTGCGCCTTCAACTGGCCGTGGCCCTGCCGGAAACCAGCCGCATGCTGGATACCGACCGCATCGCCCTGGTGCTGGGGGCAGGCGCCGGGCGCGAGGTGCGCTACTACGCCGGGGCCAAGTGGACCAGCCCCGCGCCGCGCCTGGTGCAGCGGCTGCTGGTGGAGGCCTTCGAGCGCGCCGGACGGCTGGACGGCGCGGCAGAGGAATCGGCGGGCATCTATCCCGACTACCGGCTGATGACCGACCTGCGCCGCTTCAACACCCGCGCCGATGGCGGTGCGTCCGTTCCCGAGGTGGAGGTGGAACTGGCCCTGCGCCTGGTGGACCTGAAGACAGGGCGCATCATGGCCTTCACCGCCGTCGAGCGGCGGATGGCCGCCACGGGGTCCGGCCTGCCGCAGGTGGCCGCAGCCTTCGAGGCGGCCATGAGCGATGTGCTGGCGCGGGCCACCGCGTGGAGCCTGACCGCCATGGCCGCCGCCCGCTCCTGACGCGCGTGGGAGCGGGGCCGCCGGGTCATCGGCTCGGACTGCCGCCCATGGCGTGCATGCCATTCCCCCCGGAATAGGGGGTGCCCCTTGCATCCTTCCCGCATGTTTTCCGGGGCCGGACCTGCGTCCGGCCCCGTTTGTTCGCGCCGTATCCCGTTTTTGTTGGCCTACGGGGCTATCGCCACGCCGTGGGCGATGGTATGCTGGCACCCTGACGGATTGCTGCGGCGCTCTCGGGGGAGGGCTGCAACAGGCGAGGTGCTCCATGGGCTGGAATCTTCGCAATCGTTTTCTGGTGCCGACGCTGGGGTTGGTGCTCGTCGGCATGGTTGTGTCCTCGTGGCTTTCCTATTCCGTGTCGGAAGACGCCTTGCACCAGGCCATCACTGGCCAGTCGGAAATGATGGTGCGCGCCGCCACGGGCGAACTGGGCAGGCGCATTCAGGACCAGCGCGAGGACATCGCCACGCAGGCCATGCGCAACGTGCTGGTGGACGTGTTGCGGGTGCCGCCGGGGAGCGACAAGGCCGCCGTGACGCGGCGCGCCAACGAGGCCCTGCGCCAGGTGGTGGCCACCTACGACGTGTACCAGGTGGTCAACGTGCTGGGGCCGGACGGCGTAGTGGTGGCCAGCAACCTGGACGAGTCCGTGGGCAAGGACAACCGCGCCAGCCGCGACTACTTCAAGCGCGGCATGCAGGGCGAGGCCACGGTGTCCGAGCCGCTCATGAGCATGACCACCAACACCCCAGTGGTGGTGGTGGCCGCGCCCATGAAGGTGGACGGCAAGGTGGCGGGGGTTGTCTACGGAGCAGTTGACCTTGGCAAGTACGCCAAGGAATTCATCAATCCCATCAAGATCGGCAAGACCGGCTACGGCTTCCTGGTGTCTGGCAACGGCAAGATCATCGCCCACCCCGATCCCTCGCTGATCCTCAAGACCGACATCAGCGAGCTGGACTGGGGCAAGAGGGTGCTGGCGCAGCGTACGGGCAGCATCGCCTATCCTTGGCAGGGGATCAACAAGTATGCGTATTTCATGGAAGAGCCCACGACGAAGTGGATCATGTGCATCACCGTGGACGAAAGTGACATCAGCGACCCGGTGGCCGCCATCCGCAACGTAAGCTTGGCCGCCACCACGATAATCCTGGTGCTGGTGGGGCTGGTCATCTTTTTCATCGTGCGCAACATCGTGGGCGCGCTGGGCAAGGGCGTTGCCTTCGCCAGCGCGGTGGCCGAGGGCGACCTTTCGCGCAACCTGGACCTTGCCCGTGCCGACGAGATCGGCACGTTGGCCACCGCGTTGCGCACCATGGTGGACCGCCTGAAGACCATGATCGCCACCGCGGAGCAGAAGACCCGCGAGGCCGAGGAACAGGGCGAACAGGCCCGCCGGGCCATGGCCGAGGCGGAAACCGCCCGCGCCGCCGCAGAGCGGGCTAAGAGCGAGGGCATGCACCAGGCCGCAGCGCGGCTGGAGGTCATCGTGGACCGGGTGGGCTCCGCTGCCGAAGAGCTTTCCGCGCAGATCGAGCAGGCCAGCCGGGGCGCCGACGTGCAGCGCGAGCGCACCGGCGAGACCGCCACGGCCATGGAAGAGATGAACTCCACGGTCATGGAGGTGGCCCGCAACGCGTCGTCCGCCGCGGACAACGCCGAAAAGGCGCGCCGCCAGGCAGAGGACGGGGCGGGCATCGTGGGCTCGGTGGTGGAGGCCATCGAGGACGTCAACGAAAAGACCGCCCTGCTCCGGGGCAGCCTGCACGAGCTGGGCGACCGGGCCGAATCCATCGGCCAGATACTGAACGTGATCAGCGACATTGCCGACCAGACCAACCTGCTGGCGCTGAACGCGGCCATCGAGGCGGCGCGGGCCGGAGACGCCGGACGCGGCTTTGCCGTGGTTGCCGACGAAGTGCGCAAGCTGGCCGAAAAGACCATGAACGCCACCAAGGAAGTGGGCGACGCCGTGCGGGCCATCCAGGGGTCGTCGCGCGAGAACGTGCGGGGCATGGAAGAGGCGTCCATGTCCGTGGGGCGCAGCACCGAGCTGGCCACCATGGCCGGGGATTCGCTGCGGGTGATCGTGGACGTGGTGCAGGAAACGGCCGATCAGGTGCGGGCCATCGCCACGGCGGCGGAGGAGCAGTCCGCCGCCAGCGAGGAAATCAACCGGGGCACCGACGAGGTCAACCGCATCGCGGCAGAGACGGCCGAGGTCATGGAGCAGTCGGCGCAGGCGGTGGCGGAACTGGCCCGCATGGGGCAGGAGTTGCGGCAGCTTGTGGAGCAGTTGAAGCAGGGGTAGGCGGCGCGTAGCGCCACATATATTATGGATGCAAAGGGACGGGCCGTCCGGCGATGCCGGGCGGCCCTTCGGCGTTCGTGGCGTGCGGGGAATGGAAAGCAGGGAATGGAGGAACGCCGGGAAGGACATGAGGAAATGTTGGGGAGGAGTGAAGGCGATGCATCCGGAACGGAAACAGCTGCGACGGCGCTGGCGGCGTCAGTGGGTAGTGGGGGCTGTGGGCCTTGGTCATGTACGAGAGTTCACTCCCTTCGGCCCCCGCGCGCTTCCTTGCCAGCGCTGCCGCAGCATATTTCACGCGCCGTCTTCATCGCGCAGCCCCCCGCCGTGGAAGGCCACGGCGGGACAGCGGTGGAAGCCGGTCGGGGAAGAGGAGGCGAGAAGCGCGAGATGGCTCGGATTGTTGGACGGGAGAAGCCATGGGGCAGGGGAAGATTGGCTTTGCCCGGTTTTGGCCAGCGTTGCCCAGATTTGCATGGATTTGCATGGTCAAGGGCCGCCCGTGGAAAACGGGCGGCCCTTCGGCGTTGTCGGAAAGGGGATGGGAACCGGGAGTTGCTATGCCTCGTCGGTACCGTCGCCGGTACGGGCCTTGGGCACCAGCAGCAGGGTCAGGTAGTGCGGCGCATCCGGGGCCTCGGCCAGCGAGGGGGCGATGACCTCGCCCGGCAGCCCCAGGCGCGAGACGAACACCGCCTGCTCCGCCGCGCCCTGCTCGTCCAGCACCCGGCGGATTTCCGGAAACTTGCGGTACGCCTTCAGGATCACGGCGTTGTCCGCGCCCGCCACGTCGGCGGCCAGTTTGTCCGTGCCGTTCACGCCGGGCACCAGCAGCAGGGTTTCGTCCGCCTCGCACAGGATGGTGCGGGTGCGGGCAGCGGCCGCCTGGTACGAGGTGACGCCCGGCACCACCTGCACCGCGTCTTCGGGCAGGTCCGGGGCCACCCGGCGCAGGGTGCGCAGCAGGTAGCCGAAGGTGGAATAGATCAGCGGGTCGCCCAGGGTCAGGAAGGCGGCGTCCTCGCCCTTGCGCAGGGTGTCGGCCACGGCGCGGGCGTTGGCCTCCCACGCGGCGGCCAGCGCGGTCCTGTCGCGGGTCATGGGAAAGCCCAGCGTCTCGATGCGCGCGTCGGCGGGCAGGTGGGGGCGGGCGATGTCCAGCGCCACCGAGTAGTCGTTGCGCGTGGACGAGGCGGCGAACACCACGCGCACCCGCGACAGCACGTTGGCGGCGCGCAGGGTGAGCAGGTCGGGTTCGCCGGGGCCGACGCCGATGCCGAACAGGGTGCCGCAGGCGGGCCGGGAAGTATCGTTGAAGGCGGACATGGGAAACCTCTTGAGGGTGCTATGGCGCGGTCGGCCCGTTTCGGACGACAGGTTTTTTCAGGGAGCGGCCTGCCCGCCCGTGGGGGCGGGAATGGCCGGGGTGGTGCCCCATACATCGGGGTGCAGGTACCGGGCAAGCTCCTCCACGGCGTCCACGGCGCGGGGGCCGGGGCGGGAGTAGCGGGCCTCGTCCACGTCGCGCACGCGGCCAGTGCGTACGGCAGCCAGCGCGGCATAGTGGGGCCGCGCGGCGGGCGGCTCCGGCTCCGGGTTCATGGGGCCGCGCTGCAGCAGGTACACGTCCGGGTTCAGGCGCAGCAGTTCCTCTTCGCCCAGGCGGGCTACCCGGCCTTCGGCGGTGACGCAGTTGCGGCCGCCCGCGCGGGCGATGATGTCGGTGACGATGGAATCGGCCCCGGCGGCCAGCAGGTTGGGGTGGCGCACCTCGAAGAACACGGTGGGACGGTGCCGATCCGCCACCCGTGCGGCCACCGCGTCCAGCCGGGCGCGCAGGGCGTATTCCAGCCCGGCGGCGCGTTGCGGATGGCCGGTCAGCGTGCCCATGCGGCGCAGCACGCCGAACAGCTCGTCGAACGAGCCCACCCGGAACACCGCCACGGGTATGCCCAGCGCGCGCAGCCCTTCCACGGCCTCGCCCGCCTCGCGGCGACCCTCCATCTGCAACACCAGGTCCGGGGCCACGGCGGCCACCATTTCCGGGCTGGGGCGCATGTGCGTGCCGATGACCGGCAACTGGCGGATGGCGGCGGGCTCCTGGTCTGCGGCGGTGCGCGCGGCGATGCGGTCGGTCAGGTCCATGGCCGCCAGCAGTTCGTTGAAGGCCCCGTACAGGGCCACGATGCGCCGGGCGGGATGGGGCAGGCGCACCTCTCGGCCCGTATCGTCGGTGATGGACACGGGGCTGTCGGGCGGGGGGGCGGCGTCCGGGCCGTGTGATGCGTTGGTGGTCACGCCGGGCTGTCCGGGCTGGTCCGCGCGGGCGGCCGGAGGCGTGGCTAAGAGCGTTGCCAGGGCCAGCAAGAGGAGCAGAATCGGAACGAGCGTTCGGCCGGAACGAAGGGTGCACGCCGGAAGCGGCATGCCCGACGCCGGGCGTGGGAGCAGGCGGGTGCGGGCCGATACGGCGTGCGGCGTGCGGTCAGCCATTGTCTTTCCCCGCCGGGGCGCGTGGCGCGAGTGTGGAATCACCGGACATGCCGGGCTCCGTATCCGGCGTGCCGGGTGTGGCGCATGCGAGTCCGGAAAAGTCGGACAGTGCAAGTTCAGATTTCGAAAGTGCCACACCCGGTGCGTTGTGTGCGTACTCGCCGGAAGCCACGTCCATGGGCAGGCTGACGCGGGCAGCGCCCGGCACGTAGCTGGCCTGCGGCGCGCCGGTGACCGGGTGCGGCCGCACCACCACCGGCGTCTCGTACACCTCGGACAGCACGGCGGCGGTGAAGGTGCGCTCCACGGGGCCGTCCACCACCACGCGGCCGTGTTTCAGGAATATCAAGCGGGTGCAGTACAGCGCCGCCAGGTTCAGGTCGTGCACGGCGGCCACGATGCGCGCCCCGGCCAGGTGCCGGGCGTGCAGCAAATCCAGGATGTCCAGCGCGCGGGCCACGTCCAGCCCGGCCGTGGCCTCGTCCAGCAGCAGGGTGTCCGCGCCCTGGGCCAGCGCGCGGGCCAGCAGCACTCGTTGCAGTTCGCCCCCGGACAGGGTGCGCGCGTCGCGTGCGGCAAGGTGGGCGCACCCGGTGTCGCGCAGGGCCGCCCCGGCGGCGGCATGGTCTTCCGGCCCGTAGCCGCGCAGCAGGGTGGTGTGCGGGTAGCGGCCCATGAGCACCAGCGACAGGGCGTCCAGGTCGGGGATGTGTTCCGGCCGCTGCGGCACGGCGGCAATGCGCCGGGCGCGTTCGCGCGGGCGCAGGCGGCGCAGGGGCGCACCGTCCAGCGTCACCGTGCCCGTGCGCGGTGCCAGCACGCCGGACAGCACCAGCAGCAGGGTGGTCTTGCCGCTGCCGTTGGGGCCCAGCAGGCCCACCAGTTCGCCGGGGGCCACGGAAAGGGACACGCCGTGCAGCACGTCGCCCGCGTCGGAACGCGCGTCCGCCAACTGCCCGTACCCGGCATGCACGTTGGAAAGTTCGATCATTCTGCGCCCCCCGCCGGGGTCCGAATCGGAGATGGGCCCGAAGCCGCGGCCGAAGCTGTATCCGGAGATGAGGCGGGGACATGGGCGGCGGGTCGGGTTGCCGGGCCGCGTCCGTCACCCCCGCCGCGCACCAGCAGCAGGCAGAAGAACGGTCCGCCCAGCAGCGCCGTGACCACCCCCACGGGCAGCTCCGCTCCGCCGGGCAGCAGGGTGCGGGCCAGCACGTCGGCCCAGGCCAGCAGCACGCCGCCGCCGAACCATCCGGCCGCCAGCAGCGGCCCGTGCGCCGCGCCCAGGCGCATCCGGGCCAAGTGCGGCACCACCAGCCCCACGAAGCCGATGACCCCGCTCACCGCCACGCAGCCTGCCGTGATCAGGCTTGCGCCCACCAGCAGTTGCAGGCGGACGCGGGCCGTGTCCATGCCCAGTTGCCGGGCCTGCACGTCGCCCAGGGCCAGGATGTCCAGTTCGCGAAAGCGCGGCAGCACCAGCAGCAGACCCAGCGCCAGCCACGGCAGCAGCACCGCCGCGTGCGCCCAGCCGCGCCCCTGCAGGCTGCCCATGATCCAGAACACGATGCTGGACACCGATTCCTCGTCCAGCGCCTTGACCAGCGAGACCAGCGCCGAAAGCACGGTGGATACCACCACGCCCGCCAGCACCACGGTTTCGCGGCGAAAGGCCCCGCCCCCGGCCGCGCCGCCCAGCAGCAGCACCGCGCCCAGCGAGGCCAGCGCCCCGGCCAGCGCGGCCAGCGGCAGCAGGGCCTGCGGGGAAAGCCCGGCCAGCGCGGGCAGGTGCATGGCCAGCCACGCGGTCAGCGGGCCGATGCCCAGGGTGAGCGCCAGCGATGCGCCGAATGCCGCCCCGCCGGACACGCCCAGGGTGAACGGGTCGGCCAGAGGGTTGCGCAGCACGCCCTGGAACACCGTGCCTGCCACGGCCAGCCCCCCGCCCGCCAGCAGGGCCAGGCAGACCCGGGCCAGCCGGATGCGGGTGACCACCAGCATGTGGGTGGCGTCGGGCACGGTGGCGGCCCCGTCGGCAAGTGCGCCCGGCAGCGCCAGTTCGGCCAGCGCGCGCAGCACGTCGTCCACGGGAATGCGGAACGGCCCGAACAGGCAGGCCAGCACCACCGTGGCCGCCCAGCACAGGGCGGCCAGCAGGATGATGCGAAGGGCGCGGCGCTGCCGCGCGGCCCCGGTCCGCGCCTGTTGCGGCACGGATCGGGGCGCGGTGGCGTTATCCATTACTGTTTCAGTTGCTCCAGTGCGGCGTCCAGGTGGCGCAGCCAGATGGCCACAACGGCGTCGGACGAGGCGGTGCCGCGCAGCACCGGGCGCGGCGTGATGCCCCGTTCGCGCAGCTGCGATGCCCACGATTCCGGATCGTCACCGGCCATGTCGTTGTGGGCGTGGTCGCCCGCCACGGCCATCAGCGGCACCAGCCACGCGGTGCGCGCCTTGCGGGAGGCCAGGGCCCCGGCCACGTCGTCGAACGAGGGGGAGCCTTCCACCACGCCCACGAAGGCCAGCGGGTCGGCCTTGGCCAGGTAGAATTGCAGGGCCGGGTAGGACAGCGCGGCCGGGTGGTGCGGGTTGCCGTGACCCAGGAACACCACGGCCTCGCCGGGCTTGCGCTCCTTGGGCAGCAGCGATTTCAGGGCCACGGCCACGGATTCCGCGTCGTCGGTGGAGGCCAGCAGCGGCAGGCCCACGGTGATGCGGGTCAGCCCCTTGGGCAGGCCTTCCATGGCGCGGGCGGTGGCCAGCAGGCCGTGGAATTCCTCACCGGGAATGGTGTGGAACGACTGCACGGCGACATGGGTGAAGCCTGCCTCGGCCATGTCGGCCAGGGCCTGCTGTGGCGAGGCGGCGGATTTGCCTTCCTTGATCAGTGCGGCGCGGGCCTTGCGGGCCGACCACGCCCAGCGCACTTCGGTGCCGGGATGCGCGGCGCGCACCAGCCGTTCGATGTTGTCCAGCGCTGGCCGGGCTTCTTCCACCGTGGTGCCGAAGGCCACCAGCAGGATGCCGTCCTTGCGGGCGGCTTCACCACCGTGCCCGGCAAGGGCGGCGTCCGGCAGGGCCAGGCACAGGGTCAGCAGCAGGGCCGCCAGCAGCGGCAGGGGCAGGGCGCGGGAGAAAGCGGACGATGCCGCGCGCAGGCGCGCGCGCGAAAGGACGCCCCGCCGCAGGGCGGGCGTGCCGTCAGGCAGATGGAACATGGGACCTCCGAAGGAGGCAGGCGGGCAATGGGCGGAAGGCGGACACTGCGGATGCGGCCCGGTGCGACCCCGTTGCGGTCCCGCCGAAGTCGCGGCGGGCCAATGGGGTGAAGTCGCGTAGGCGCGCGGTTCGTGGCCGCCGGTCCCGGAAGGGCAAAAGCCCCGTTGCCTTCCGGGCATGGCCGATGACGCATCAGGCAGGTCTTCCGGCTTGCCCGACCTGCTCCGGCCTTCCCGGACCGTGGTCCAGTGGCGCTCGGGGGAGCAGGCGTTCTGGCGGGCTTACGGCGGCGGGTCCGCTCCCGATTCACACGGGATTCCCTATCAAGTCCAAGGACACCTGAAGGGTCATGGATAGGCCCCGCGCGGCGACGCTGTCAAGCTGGCGGGCGCGAAGGGGCGTGGGCAACGGGCGGGCCGCCGCGCGCGGGGATGTCGCCCGTTCCACATATGGAAGAACGCAGGCCCGCCTTGCCGTTCCGCACGCTCCTTGGCCGTTCGGTCACCCTGATGGCCGGGCATGCGGGAAGCGGCCGGACAGCCCGGACAGCCCGGACAGCCCGGACGGGCCGGACGGGCAGCCCGCCGTCCGTGCTGGCGCAAGCTGCGTATTACACTCGTATTACTGGACTAACGGGATTGGCATCGCGGTTGCAAAATAGCCGTTAGTCGCTGGCCCGAATCCGGCTTGTCCGGACAACACCCGAGATTCGGGCGGCACCGTGAAGGAATGAAAGAACAGCCCGGCATTCCTTAAGAAAACAGGGAGTCGGGCACGGCCCGGAACAAATTTACGGATGGATTTGGGGATTCCGGAAAAGCCGGACGAAACGCGGCGGATCCGGATAACAGGCTGAAAGCAGGCGGGGCGCGCCCGGAATCGGATTCCGATCGGCATTCCCGCACAACGCAAGGTCGGAGTCGCAGCGCGCCTTCGCCAACAAGGGGAGAAAGCCATGGTTACGCAGAACACCACCACCGCCGCGGGCGCGGCACCCACCGGCGCCCGCATCAGGCTGAACTCGCCGCAGGCCAACCAGCAGGTCGTCATCGACAACATTGCTGGCGCCACGCTGGAAATGGGCTTCCCGTCCGAGGCGGCCCAGCTCGAGCAGTCCGGACAGGACCTCGTGTTCCTGTTCGAGAACGGCGGCCGAATCGTCCTTTCCAACTTCTTCGGCCTGTTCGAATCCAACCAGCTGCCCGCCTTCAACCTTGAAGACGGCCAGTCGCTGCCGGGCGACGCGTTTCTCGCGGCCCTGCGCGAAGACCTGCTGCCCGCCGCCGGTCCCGGCGCGGGCGCTGCCGCGGGCAGCGGCGGCGTGGGCGACTACGCCGACGACGCTGGCGACCTGATCGGCGGCGTGGACCGCCTTGACCCCCTGGGCACCACCGGCATCGGCACGGCGGCCCTGCAGGGCATCGAGGATGAAGGCCCGCTCGACCTCGCCACCGGTTCGCTGGTGATCACCATCAACACCAACATCAGCACCACCATCGAGCAGAACGGCGAATACCCCGAACACCCCGACGCGGTTCCCCCGGGCACCTACGCGGGCGTGTTCGAAGACTGGGCTCCCAACCAGCACCTGGGTTCGCCCCTGACCTTCGAGGCGGTGCTGGGCTTCATCTTCACCCCCACCGACAACGAAGTGCTGGACAGCATCACCATCACCGGCCCCATCGCGGGCACCCTGCTGGTGGGCGGTGTTCCCTTGGCGGCAGACGGCGCGGGCAACTTCGTCATTTCCGCTGCGGACATCGACGACGTCACCCTGCTGCCCCTGGCGGACAGCGGCACCGACATCCCGCTCTCCGGCTTCGCCTCCATCACCGACCCCGACTCCGGCCTGAGCGGCACCGTGCCGTTCGCTTTCACGGCGGTGGTCGATGCGGTGGCCGACCAGCCCACCGGCGTGCATGAAACGGTCAGCTACGGTCCGTTCTACTGCGACCATGGCGACGGCGGTAACGGCGACGGCGAAGTGATCAACGCCCGCGTGATGGATTCCGAAGGCGATGAGCGGTCGTTCTGGCATCACAACCCCCACGACGCCCCCGACGGCCCGTGGTGGAAGCATACGGCCGCCAACCCCACCGAAACCGAAGACGGCGACCACGTGCAAAGCGCGGTCAAGATCACCCTGTCCGCCACCTTCGGCGACTACCAGGATGGTTCGGAAAGCCACTTCCTGCTCATCGAGGCCAAGGAAGGCTGGACCTATGACACCGTGAACATCGGCGGCGTGGAACTGGACCTCTCCGAGTTCCTGACCCTGGGCGCGGACATCCCCGCCTCTGCCACGCAGGGCGACGGCGTCATCAACCCCGCAGGCTACTACTACGTCATCCCCGTGGGCGACGAGAGCATCGTGGCCACCTCGCAGTCCGTGGACGGCCAGGGCCAGACGCATGAACTGGCCACCAAGGCCGTCACCCTCACCCTGTACGCCCCGGACGAAGATTACGTGTCCGGCGGCAACGGAGGCTACGAAGGCAACGGCGACTACGAAGGCCCCGTCATCGCCACGCTCGACCAGGGCTACAACGGCGACGGCGAACACTGCGGGCGCGGCAACGACTACAAGGAAACCTTCGTCACCGGCGCTCTGGCCGTGGATAGCGACGCGGACGGCAGTCTCGTGGCGGTCAACGACAATTCGCTGGTGTTCGGCTCCACCGACGTGTGGGTAGCCGCGGCCGAAGGCCACATCTACGTCACCGGTCAGCAGATCGGCTACGAAGATCCGCAGGCCTTCGCCCACGATCCGCCCAGCTGGTACGACCCGTTCTCGACCAAGGACATCGACCTCGACTTCCACTTCAGCGGCGCCGACGACGAGCATCTCGATTACCTGCGCATCGCGGTGGATCCCGAAACCCCGGCCAAGGTGCTGATCTTCGGCAGTGAAGCCCTGCTGGTTCCCGACGGCGAAGGCGGCAGCTACTACATCGTGCCTGCCCACCTGAAGGACCACGTGACGCTGATGCCCGCCAAGGACAGCGACGTTGACGTGAAGCTCACCGTCACCGCCGTGTTCCACGACCCGGACAGCGGCGACGTGGGCACCGACACCACGCAGCACACCGTGTTCATCGACGCCGTGGCCGACAAGCCCATCGCCCACGACGCCGAAGTGGACTACACCCCCGGCCCGACGGCGGGCGACCCCGGCGGCACCCTGACCGTGACCCTCAATGCCACGTTCGGCGACTACCAGGACGGTTCCGAGCGCCAGTACGTGGGCATCGAAGTCAAGCACGGCTGGAGCTACCCGGATAACGAAGGCTACAAGTGGGTCAATGGCCGCCTGTACGCCATCTACGACGTGACCGACGAAGTGGACGCCGGCAACGGCTCGGTTTCCCTGCCCATCACCCTGGGCGTGGTCAACACCGACGACCGCTACTACTCCGAGTTCAAGACCATCGCCATCGCCGAAGAAACCAACTTCAGCGGCGTGGAATGGAATCTGGCCAACAACCAGGCGTCTGATACCGACTCCGTGACCATCCTGGTCGACGGCGCGGACGGCTGCCTGCAGGTGTCCGGCCAGGGCTACGAAGACCTCAGGCCCAATACGCACGACAACAATCCCCATAACGACTGGATTCAGCCCATCAAGCTGAACATCGACCTGCACGAAGCCGACGACGAAGTGATCGACTCCGTCAGCATCAAGGCCCTGGGCCAGTCCTTCACCATCGTGGTGGACGGCGTGCCCACCCACCTCTCCACGGGGCAGAGCATCAACGTTGACGGCTCCAAGGCGAACAGCGTCTACATCATCCCCGAAGAGCACAACGGCAAGGATATCCGCATCGAGGCCACGGCCCTCATCCAGGATCCGGACAGCGGCGATTACGCCACCCGCGCCGATACCGCCACCATCGTCATCGACGCGGTGGCCGACAAGCCCGTCAACCTGTTCGAAACCGTCAACTACGGCCCCGGCCACGACGCCATCGATCCGCCCAACGGCGCGACCGTGAACGTGACGGCCACCTTCGCCGACGTGCTGGACGGCTCCGAACGGCACTTCATCGGCATCGAGGTCAAGTCCGGCTGGAACTACCCCTCGGGCGGTTCCGAGCAGTGGATCAACGGCGTGAAGTACAAGGTGTACGAAGTCACCTCGATGGATGACGCGGGCACCGTGACCAAGAGCCTGCACCTCGACCTGGTGAACAACACCGATGATCGTTTCACCACCAACTTCAAGACCGTGGCCATCGCCACCGACAGCGAGCCGGGCGACAGCGACTGGAACGGACTGACCACCGATAACAACACCGCCTACACCTATGGTGACGTGAACGTGACCGTGGACGGCGCGGACGGTTGCCTGCGGGTTTCCGGCGGCGGCTACGAAGACTGGATGCCCGACGCGCACCTGGGCGAAACCACCATCTTCAAGAGCGCGCTGAACATCAGCTTCACCCCTGAT
Organism: Desulfovibrio sp. A2; assembly: GCF_000226255.1. Classification (GTDB taxonomy): domain Bacteria; phylum Desulfobacterota; class Desulfovibrionia; order Desulfovibrionales; family Desulfovibrionaceae; genus Cupidesulfovibrio. The sequence continues at coordinate 122,119 of NZ_AGFG01000034.1, read as the reverse complement.
GAAAACGAAGTGCTCGACAACCTGGTGGTGAAGTACGACGGGCGGACGTTCACTCTGGTGGTGGGCGAGAACCCCGGCGACCCCGGCTACCGCGAAATCGTGCTCGACCACTGGGGCGATTCGGCCGTGGTCAGCCCGGCGGAAATCGGCCACCTGTACGTGAAGACCGCGCTGAACAGCGACCGCGACATCCCCATCGAGGTCACCGCCAACTTCCATGACCCCAACAGCGGCGACCTTGGCGACAAGACCGTTGACCACACCATGGTCATCGACGCCGTGGCCGACAAGCCCACGGTGACCGTGGACGTGAACGACGGCGGCGACGGCGGGGCCAGCTTCCAGATCGGCGAGGCGGGCAGCGTGCATGTTACCGCCAGCTTCCCCGACACGGACGGCTCGGAAACCCACTGGGTGGTGTTGAACGTTCCCGTGGGCTTCGACGTCAGCAACCTGCAGGGCGGTACGTGGAATGGCACTGATCGCACCGTGACCTGGAACGTAGGTTCCGGCGGCTCGCTCGACAAGACCATCACCGTGACCCAGAACGGCGCCGCTGACGGTTCGCACGACTTCACCGCCAAGTCCTACGCCCAGGAAGTCAACTTCTCGGGCGACGGCCTTGACGGCAGCAACAACTTCGCCGTTTCCGACGCGGCCACCGACGCGGCCGTCGTCAACAGCGGCCGGGCCATCGGCTGGTACATCGAAGACGCCACCTCGTTCACCAACGTGGTCAACGAAGGCGATCCGGGCCCCGGCTCCGGTCCCATGATGGGCTTCACCGTCGGCTACACCGGCTATACGCTGTTGCCCGGCGAATCGGTGTCCATCGTGATTACCGGCCCCACCGGCTCGGCTGGCGAAGGCGACTTCGTGAACGCCTCCAACAACTTCGCGGCGTGGCTGAACGCCGTGACCACCGGCCCCAACGACGGCGTGTCTTACGACCCCAGCACCAACACGCTGACGTTCTACAACGACGGCGTGCACACCCCGCCCACCAGCCTGACCTTCTACGCGGAAGTGAAGGGCGATAACCACGATGAGGACGACGAAATCGCCAACCTCACCCTGTCTTCGCCGAAGTTCAACGGCGTTGCCGGGGGCACCATCCTTGACGGCACCGAAGACGGCACCATCATCGACGATGATGCGCCCATCATCGTGCCGCCGATCGGCGGTGACGAACTTAGCCTCTCGTTGCAGGATGTGGAAGCCGAGGGCAGCGCCCCCGGCGACGTGGATACCGACGACGGCGACCTCGACTTCACGGCGGGCAACCAACAGCTGGAATTCGAGTTTGACCTCAGCGGCGGCGACCCCGTGGTGAGCGGCATCGACCCCTCGACGCCCATCACCTGGGAAGTGGATGCCGGCACCGGCAACCTCATCGGCAGCATCGGCGGCGAACCCGCCATCGTCCTGACCCTGGCTCCGGAAGCTGGCCCGTACACCACCGGCCAGTCGGTGCAGGTGCACGTGGAAGCGACCCTGATCGATCCGCTGCTGCATGACGACGGCGTGACCGACATCGTGGTCAGCGGCGTGAAGGTTGCGGCCAATGACGGCACCAGCCCGGCCGTGCACGGCACCGTCAGCGTCAGCGTTGACGACGCCAACCCCATGGCGGCCCCGGAAGTGGACGACTTCAACGGCGGCATCACCACCAACCTGGTCATCATGATCGACCGTTCCGGCAGCATGGACGATCCGTCCGGCATACCGGGCATGGACAAGTGGGAAGTGGCCCTGGAAGGCATGAAGGAACTGATCGACGCCTACGCCGATCTCGGTTCCGTCAACGTGAAGATCGTGGACTTCTACGACGGCGAGGCAAGCTCCAGTTCGTGGTACTACGACGCCGCGTCCGGCACCGTGACCTACCTGAACGGCAAGGATCCGGACGGCGGCACCAGCTACGACGCCGCCACCGACCAGGTGATGGCGGACCTCGCCAACGGCATGCCGCCCGCAGACAAGTCGGTGGTGTACTTCCTGTCCGACGGCAACCCCGACCCGGATTCCGACGGGCTTGACGCTGGCGAAGTGGCCGCGTGGGAAACCTTCCTCAATGGCACCCCCATCGACGCGGTGTACTCCTTCGGCATCGGCGCCAGCGTGGATACCGGCCCCTTGGGAACCGTGGCGTGGAACGCGGATGGCAGCGCGGACAACATCGTGGTCGTTGACGACCTCAACGACTTCACCCAGGCCCTGCTGGCCACCGTGCCCACTTCCGGCAACCTGCTCGCCAACGACAGCGGCGGCGCGGACGGTGGCCTGAAGCTGAACAGCGTGACCGTGGACGGCAACGTCTACGACCTGGGTGATACGGACGCCAACCACAAGGTCGCCATCGACCTTGGCGACAACAAGGGCACCCTGACCATCGACTTCGACGACGGCAGCTACGTGTTCACGCCGGGCTCCAACCCCGTTGGGCAGGAAATTGTGAACTACGACGTCCGCGACGCCGACGGCACCCTGGCCAACACCACCCTGACCCTGAACCTGCGCGCGGCCGAACTGGACGCGCACGACAACTACGCCACGGCGCAGCCGGGCAGCAGCGGCACCTCGACGGACACGTTCGAGAACGGCTCCTACGACAGCGGCTGGAATGGCTGGAGTCATGGCAGCGACAGCGACGGCGAGATCACCCGCACCTCTGGCGGCGACCGCGAACTGCGTATCGAACTCGATGACGACTCCACTGATTGGAGCATGGGCACAGGCTCTGTGGCACCGAGCATCGCGAGCAGCAAGTCCTTCACCGTGAGCGCAGGAGATACCGTGAGCTTCGCGTGGAGGGCCGACGCTACCGGCGGCAACAACCACGACGATGACAAGTTCCAGATCGAGGTTAACGACGGCAGCGGCACCTACACCATCTACACCGTGCCCAGCGGTGGCACGGATGGCAGCGGTACCTACACCCACACCTTCAACACGGCGGGCACCTACACCGTGACCCTGCGTGTGGTGGACGGCGGGTTTGGTGACTACGGCGGCAACAACAAGCACCTCAACGTCTACATCGACGACGTGGTGTTCACCCACGCTCTGGCTGGCGCGGCCCTGCTGGGCAACGTGGTCACCGACGAAGTGGGCACGGACATCGCCGACCAGATCGGCGGGCAGACGGCCCTGGTGACCGAAGTGAACGGCGTGGCCATCCCCAACGACGGCAACTACCACGACGTGACGGGCGACTACGGCACGCTGAGCATCAACGCCTTCGGCCAGTACGAGTACCACGCCAATGGCGGCGTTGCTGCCGGGAACGACGATGCCTTCGTGTACAAGCTGACCGGCACCTCCGACAGCGACTACGCAACCCTCAACGTGCACATTGGCGATACCCCCACGCACCTCTCGGCCAGCGCCGAGAACTGGACCGGCGTCGGCAACACCAACGACTTCCACCTCGGTGGCACCGGCGGTGATGCCCTGAACGGCGGCGACGGCAACGACGTCATCTTCGGCAACTACGGGGATGACACCATCCACGGCAACGCCGGGCACGACATCCTGCACGGCAATGCCGGTGACGACACCATCTACGGCGATGCGGGCAACGACACCCTCATCGGCGGTCAGGGCAGCGACATCCTGAACGGTGGTACCGACGCCGACACCTTCGTGTGGAACGCGGAAGACTTCACCACCAGCGCGGTGGACCGAGTGACCGACTTCAACATGGGTGAAGGTGACGTGCTGCGCTTCAGCGACGTGCTCATCGGCAACAACCCCGACGTGGTGGCTGGCGGCGCCCTTGCCGGTACCGACGCCAACGACGCGGTGGTCACCCTGCACAACGGGGCCCAGACCCAGTACGTGGTGATCCAGGATGCGCTGAACACCAACACCCTCGACCAGATCGAGCAGCACATCCTGACCAACAAGATCATCACCGAAAACAGCTAACCGGCGCGCCGCCCCCGGCGGCACACCATGCACACACGGACGCCCCGGCTTCGGCCGGGGCGTCTTGCGTGGTGCGGGCTGTAGCGGCGCGGGGTGCTTCCCCGCACACACGATCCTCCACGCACAAGGGCGTTGCGAGGCGTCGCGGACATGGTGCTGCGGGCGCGGCACAGGAGGATTCCCGCCGTGCCCGCGAGCGCCGTGTTCACTCAGGCGGGAAGGGGGCGTTTCAGGCAGGATGCGGCGCCAACGTCTGCAAGCCAGCCTCCCATGCCGAGCGCATGGCGCGCCCCACATGGCGGAACGCCGGTTCATCCCGTATCCAGGCGTTCAGGTCTTCCATGGTTCGGGAAACCCCGTGTTCCACATCTTCCAGACAACGGCCCGCCTCCCGTGCATTCAGCCCGCACGCCGTGCGCCCGAACTCCACGAGGGCTCTTCTGTCCGGCCAGCGCTTGGTGCCCTGCATGGTCAGCGCCATGGCGTCCTGGGGGAGATACGGCGTGGTCGTGACAAGGTCGAAGGCCGGAGCCATGGTGCCCTGGCGGGTGGCTGGCGAATCATAGACGATGCCGAAGTTCTTCAGGTGGGCATCGCCGTTCCGGATGGCCACGGAGAGCGCCACCGTCCTGAAGAACTGCGCGAGGGCCGCCGGACGGGCGTTCGCCACGACGAATGTGCGTAACGCCCTGGCGGCCTGCTCGTACGAGCCCGTGTACTTTTGCCGGGCCGACTTGTTGAGCAGGACGCAGCAATCCTCGAACCCCTTGAAACTGCCGTCGGGGTTTCGGTCGAACCGGCTGACCACGAGGAAGCGGCGGTCATCGGACATCTCGGTGCGGGCCACTTGCAGACCGGCGCGGGCAGCAGCCAGCATGCACAGGGTTTCATTGAGCGCGAGTTCGGGAAACTCCCTCGGCTGCCAGGTCTTTACGATATGCGTGGGCATCCGCACGGTCAGCCGGGCCGGTTCGGCCTCCGCGCGATCCAACTCCGCCGCCCGGATCATGACTTTTGGCTGCGCGCCAGAGAGGCCGGAATGCAGGGCGTACATGCGCATCAGGTCTTCGAAAAGATTCTCCGTGCCCTTGGCGCGCAGGATGTCGCCAAGGCTGACGGCGGGCATGTCGCTCCCCCGGTCTGGTTGACCCGGTTGATCTGGCGGCTCCGCAAGCGGCTCGCCCGGTGCGGTGTAACGCAGGCGACCGATCTGGGAACGCCCGGTGAGCCGCAGCAGTTCCAGGTCGTCGTACCGGGGCAGGGTTTTTGCGACCACGGTATCGAACCAGAGGCGCAGAGCCCCCTCGGGCAGGTTCTGTTCGAAGATGGGGTGCAGCCCATGGTGCAGCCAGCTTTCCGGGCGGGGCGGCATCATGACCGATACGGCTGTGCCGGGCTGGGTTCCTGGCCGGTAGGTGAAGGAGCATTCCCACTGGCCATGGCGGTTCAGTATGCCGCTCGGGGTGTCTCCGGCCCAGACGTCAAGCATGGTCGTCCTCCATGGTTTCGCCAAGGACCGGCAGGTGCCCGGCAGGGCGGATATGCAGTTCGAAATCCATGGCCTCCAGCACGCGGATCAGTTTCCTGAATCCGAGGTCGTGGATGGTTCCCTTTTCGAGACGGATGAGGGTCTCGCGGGACAACCCGGCAACCTGCGCGAGTGCTGCCTGGGTGACCCGCCGCTCCTTCCGGGCGCTCCTGATGGCCAGGCCGATCTCGAAGGCGTCCATACATGCTCCAGTGAAAAGTGATGTATTTTTCACCTAAATATACTTTTATGCCAAAAAGTCAAGTATTGGTCACTTTTGATGGCGTGCGCGGGCCGCTCCCTGCTGCACGCGGGCCAAACCCATGACCAGTCAGGCGTACGTCGGCGTTACTCGGCCCGTTGCCCCGCAGGGGGGCGCCCTGTCTGCGTGAAATTCTCGCCTTCCCCTCGGTCCTTGGCGGCCTGTTATCCGGTCACGCTCTTGCCCACGCAAAAGGGGCCGGTCTTGCGACCGGCCCCTTCGGGTATGCCGTTCTCTGCGGGAGCGGCTATTGCTCGGTGTTCTTGCGCAGGGCGTCGCGGTCGATGCCCAAGCTATCCAGCAGCTTGCCGCCAAGGGCCAGCAGGCGGTACTGGGCGCCCGCATCGTTCATGCGCGCGGTCACTTCCTGAATGGACGAGCTGTACAGTTCGTTTTCGGCGTCCAGCACGTCCAGCAGGCTGCGCTGGCCCACCAGGAACTGCTGCATGTACGCGTCGCGGGTCTGCACGTTGTAGTCGATGGCCGAGAGGAAGTAGCGCTGCTGTTCGCGGGCGGACAGCATCTGGCTCCAGGTGGCGCGGGTTTCGCGGCCCAGTTCGTCGATCTGGTTCTGCAGTTCCTGGCGGCTCTGGCGCGAACGGGCGGAAGCGCCCTTCACCGCGGCCACGTCGGCGCCGCCGTTGAACAGGTTCCAGTTCATGCGCAGCATGGCGGCCGTGCCCCATTCGTGGTCACGGCTGCTTTCCACCTGGTCCTTGTAGGTGGGGCCCACTTCCGCGTAGATCACGGGGTGGTAGTTGGACTTGGCGAGGTCGATTTCCGCTTCCGAGGTACGCACGTCGGCGATCAACGCCTGCACCTTGGGGTTGCTGGACTGGCTGTCGGCCAGGGCGGCGTCGGCGCTGGGCGGGGTAGCCGTGGGCGCTTCCGCCGGGCCCAGGGTTTCGGGCACCATCTGGCCGGTCAGGCGGAAGTAGGCGGCCTCGGCCACCTGCAGGGCGGCGCGCGATTCGGTCAGGGTGGACTGGGCGCGGGCCAAACGGCCCTGGGTCTGGGTGACGTCGGAAACGCTGGCCGCGCCCATGCGCGAACGTTCCTGCTGCGAACCCAGGATGGATTCGTGCTGCTGCACGTTGATCTCGGACAGGCGGACGATTTCACGCTGGCGCAACACTTCGATGTGCGCGAGCACGGCGTCCAGGCCAAGGGCTTCGGCGTTGTCGATGAGGCGGCTATCCACCGAACCCAGCTTGTTCTTGTTGATGTCCACGCGGCTGGCGGTGGCAAGGCCGTCCCAGATGGTCTGGCTGAGCGTCACCGAGCCTTCGCTGCGGTCGTACCAGTCGTTTTCGTTGTTGGTGGCGCGGGTGGAGCGGTCGTTGTACTGTTCCACGCCTACGCCGCCGCGCACGTCAAGGCGCGGGAACCAGCCGGCACGCGCGCGGTCAACGTCGTGTTCGGCGGCCTGGCGGTTTTCCTGGAAGGCCTTGAGGCGAGGATGCGTTTCAAGGGTGTTGACGACTGAATCCTTCAGCGTCACTTCCTGCGCTTGCGCCGGCCCCCCGACCGCAAGCCCCAGCACGGCGGCCAGCGCGCAGAACGCGAGCCAGCGCCGTTTTTGCGATTTCCTTTCCTTCATGACAGTCCTCCTCTTTGGCCCCCCACCGTGCACGCGGATCGGAGAGCGCGTATTGATACCTTGCACTGGGTGCGGGCATGCCCACACTTTCCGCTTTTACGGTACTACTACACGCAACAATACATTGTTTCGCTCGTCATGCGCAATAGGGTTAGTCGCAAAGCTGGCAGGTTTTTCGGGAAGATTTTGCGTTTGCGCCGCAACCGGGTCGCCCGGCCGGGCCGCCCGACCGGGCCGCCCGACCGGGGAGGACGGGGAGGGGCCGTGCACGGCGGGGCGGAAAGGCAATCATGGCCCTGGGCACTGCGGTGGCGGCGCGGGGCGCGTGGCAGGGCATGTCGAAATCCGGATGGATATGCGCTGGCGCGTCTTGCGAACGGTGTTGCGATTGCGGTGGGCGATATTATTTCCCGCTCCGCGTTTTTTTCGCATGCCCGGTCTTTTCATGAAAAAGATGCAAAAATAATGGATGCCTGTCTTGGGTCGGCATAACGTACAATCGTCACGGGTTCCCCCCACCCGTGGCAGGCTCCGTATTGTCCCCCCTTCCGGTTGCCCGCTCCGCGCCGGAAGGGGGGCTTTGCGTTTGGAGCCGCCGGGCCCGGACGCGAAAAAAGTTCGGGTAGGCTGCGTGGCGGTGTCGGGCTGGCGGAAGTCGTCCGGCCAAACGGCGATCATCGGGCGGCTCACGGGACGGCGGGCGCGCGTTGGCAGGGAGGCAGCCCGGCGGGTACGCCTGTCGGCGTGGCTTTCGGGCCGTCTCGCACGCCAGTGCCGGGCAGGGCTGACCCGAGCGACAGATCGCGGGGGGAGCGGGCCGCCCCCGTCAATCGGCCTTGCCGAAGCCGTGTTTCTTGAGCAGCTCGTAGAAGTGCCCTCGCGAAACATCGGCCAGACGCGCCGCCTCGCGGATGTCGCCGCGACAGTGGGCCAGCATGTGGGCCACGTAGGCGCGTTCCGCCTCGGCCTTGTGGGCGCGCAGGCTGGGCGGCCCGGCATCGGGCGCGAAGCCCGTGAACATGGAGGCGGCAGGGTTGGGTGCGCCGGGGGTGCCGGGTGCGCCGGGCGGGACTGACGGGGCAGGCGCGCCGGTGATGCCGTGAGCATCCCATGCGTCTCGGGCGGCGGGGACACTCCGGGCCATCACCGTCCCCCCGGCGGCAGCCCGTGCGGCCGAGGGCCGCGCGTCACCCCCCATGGCCGTGGGGGCCTGGGGCATGGGGCCGGGTTGCCGCAGCGGCGTGGCCGCGCCGTGCCCGTCCATCCTGTCGCGGGCCACCCGCACCCGGATTTCCGTGGGCAGTTGCCGCGCGTACAGGGTGGGTTCATCGCGCGCGGCGGCGCAGGCGCGCTCCACGGCGTGCACCAGTTCACGCACGTTGCCCGGCCACGGGTAGCTGGCCACGGTCTCCAGAAAGTCTTCGGCCGGATGCTTGGGCGGCAGGTCGTGCCGCTCGCAGAAGCGGTCCGCCGCCCAGCGGCACAGGTCGGGCGCGTCTTCCGTGCGCTCGCGCAGCGGGGGCAGGGGGATGGTCAGGCCGCGCAGCCGGTACAGCAGGTCGCTGCGGAACATGTCCAGCCGCACCATTTCGTGCAGGTCCTTGTTGGTGGCGGCCACCAGGCGGAAATCGCTCTCCACCTCCTTGCTGGCCCCCACCGGGCGAAAGCGCCGCAACTCCAGCGCCCGCAGAAAGGCCCCCTGGATGGACAGGGGCAGATCGCCGATTTCGTCCAGGAACAGCGTGCCCCCGTGGGCCAGGCGCAGCAATCCCTCGCGGCTGCGGTCCGCGCCGGTGAAGGCCCCTCGCACATGGCCGAAGAGCTGGCTTTCCACCAGGTTCTCGGTCAGCGAGGCGCAGTCCAGGGTCACGAAGGGACCGGCGGCGCGCGCGCTGTTGTGGTGCACGGCGCGCGCGAACAGTTCCTTGCCGGTGCCGGTTTCGCCCAGCACCAGCACGTTGACGGAACTGGCCGCCGCCTCGGCCATCAGGTCCAGCGCGGCGACGAGGGCGGGGCTGGAACCCACGATGCCCTCGCGGTACAGCGTCGGGGGGGGCGGCGCAGCCAGGGCCTCCGTGGCCCGAACGTCACCCCTGCCCGGCATGCCGTGCGCCGCGCCGCCGTTGCCTCCATTGGCCCCGCGCCTGCTTCTGCCGCCGCGGTAGGCCAGCACGCGCGTCAGCGAAAGGGTGATGTCCTGCACGCGCAGGGGTTTTTGCAGGTATTCCCACACCCCGTGGCGCAAGGCGGTTTCCGCGCCGTCGGCGTCGCCGAAGCCGGTGACTACGATGATCTCCGGGGCGCACGGCAGGCGGCCGAAGGTGGTCACGTGGGCCAGGCCGTTGCCGTCGGGCAGCAGCACGTCCAGGTAGACCACGTCCGGTTCGCCGGAGACGGCAAGGCGCAATCCTTCCTCCAGGGTGGCGGCGGTGAGGGCTTCGTGCCCCATGCCCACGGCCACCTCGCGCAGCATGGTGCGCACCATGGCCTCGTCGTCCACCACCAGTATGCGGGCCATCAGCGGTGTGTCTCCTTCGCCGGGGCGGTTCCCGGCGTTGCGGTGTCGGTCGCGCCCGTGGTGACGGTGCGTACGCGGGCCACCCCGGCGTCCAGCACCGGCAGCAGGTGCGCCAGCAGGTCGGCCAGAGGGTTGGCCGATGGCCCGGCGGTGGCGGCGGAACCCGCATCGCCTTCCGGCGCGGCGCGGCCCGCCTCGGCCTCCATGGCGTCGCACAGCCCGTGCAGGGCCGAGAGCCGCAGCATGCCCGCCGAGTTGCGCAGGGCATGCGCCTCGCGCAGGGCATCCTGCCGCCGTCCGCCTTGCACGGCATCCACCAGTGCGGCGCGCCGCGTCGCCACCTCGTCCAGAAAGGCCTGGCACAGCTTCACGAACAGGGGGCGGTTGCCGCCCAGGGCATCCAGGGCGGCGGCCTCGTCCATGATATCTGTTGATGCAGAGTCCGAAGTCGCTGGGTCGGGCGGGGGGCCAGACGGAGGGGACGGAGCAGACGGAGCAGACGATGCAGGCGGAACAGCCTGGCCGAACTGGCCAAGCGGGCTGGACGGCGGATGCGCGGGTTGCCGGGTGGGGCTTGCCGGAGCGGCCCCGGTGACGGGCCTGACCCCGGCGTCTCCATCGCGCCAGTGGTGCATGTCGTCCGCGTAGCCGCCGGTGCCGGGACATTCCAGCGGCGTGCCCCCGGCGGCGGCGTCGGCCACGGCCGCCAGCAGCATGGCCGCCGTCAGCGGCTTGCACACGCAGCCGGTCATGCCCTCGCCAAGCAGGGCGGCGCTTTCCCGGCCCACGGCCGATGCGGTGACGGCCAGCACCGGCAGGTCTGCCGGTACGCCGGACACCTGGCCCGCGCGCAGGCGGCGCACCACCTCGGTGCCATCACAACCGGGCATGCGCACGTCAAGCAGGGCCATGTCCGGACGGATTTCCTCCAGCAGGCGCAGGGCCTGCACGCCGTCTTCGGCCACGGCCACCTCGTGCCCGGCGCTGCGCAGCACGTCCTGCATGAACAGGCGGTTCACGGGGTTGTCGTCGGCCACCAGCAGCCGGAGCGGGGGGTGGGGGGCGGAGCGTCGAGCATCGACGCGGTGCCCGAAAAGGGTGGACGGGGCGGAAGGAGTGGCAGGTCCGGCAGGCCAGGCGGCCTGCGTCGCGTCGCAGGCGGTGGGGACGTCGTCCTTGACGAACGGACCCGCCACGTCGAAGCAGGCGGTGAACCAGAACTCGCTGCCCTGGCCGGGCGTGCTGGACACGCCGATGTCGCCGTCCAGCATCCGCGCGATCTCGCGCGAGATGGCAAGCCCAAGGCCGGTGCCGCCAAGGCACAGGGCGCTGGCCGCCTCGCCCTGCACGAAGCTCTCGAAGATCGATTCCTGTTGTTCCGGCGGGATGCCCACGCCCGTGTCCACCACGGCGAAGCGCAACAGCACGCCGCGTCCGCCCGTTCCGGCGGGAGCCGCCGCCCCGGACAGGGCCGCCGACCCGGTGGGGGCGGGCACGCGGTTCACCACCACGGCGATGCCCCCTTCGCGGGTGAACTTCACCGCGTTGCCGATAAGGTTTCCCAAGGCCTGGCGCAGCCGGAAGTCGTCGCCCAACAGCGCGTCGGGCACGTTTTCGGCCACGTGCAGCGACAGCGAAAGCCCCTTGCGCTCGCCCGCGAAGCGGAACAGCCCCAGACACGCCTCCAGCGAGGGGCGCAACCGGAAGGTGCGCGGCGCAAGGCGCATGCGGCCCGATTCCAGGCAGGAGAAGTCCGTGATGTCGTTGACGATTTCCAGAAGATTCGCGGCGGCGCAGCGCAACTGACCAAGATATTCGTTGTAGCGGGCGCGGCGTTCCAGCGGCGGGGCGGCCCCCTCTTCTCCCAGCGTTGTCGCAGCCGGTGTTCCCTGTCCGTCCGGCTTCCCCTGTCCGCCCGGCTTCCCCTGATTGGGGGGACTGTCGGCCCGGTCGGTGGCGGCCTCCGGCTGGAAGCCGGACAGCAGTTCCGCCATGCCGATGATGCCGGTGAGCGGAGTGCGCATGTCGTGGCTCATGTTGGCCAGAAAGGCGCTTTTCATGCGGTTGGCCGCCTCGGCCAGGGCCTTCTTGCGGCTTACCTGCAACGACGCCCCGCCGATGCCCAGCAGTCCCACCACCCCGATGATGGCGTAGGCCAGGCCCATCTGATCCAGGCGCTGGCGTTCCAGGGCCAGCAGCGGCGTGGCCGCGATGGAAACGCTGATGCCCCCGCGCAGCCCGCCCACGGTGTCGTCGGCGGTGCGATGGCAGCCCAGGCACGACTGGTCGGCCATGAGCGGGGCCATGTAGCGGAAGCTGGGGCCGTGCCGCGTCTCGGCGTGGACCGGGACCGCAACGGCGTCGAGCCCGGCGTCGTCATGGGCCTGCACCAGGGTGAAGGTTTCCCGCTCGCCCCTGCCAAAGGCCCGCAGCGATTCGGTTTCCCACGCATCCGCCCCATTTTCGGGCCGCAAGGGGTGCAGGCTGGTGATGCGAAAGCTCACGCCCTGGCTGGAGGTGAGGAATTCCGAGATCTGCCGGGTCATGTAGGCGGGGTTCATGCGCGTGAGCATGGTGCCGTCGGCGGCCAGCAGGGTGCGTTCGTCGGGCGGCAGCCACGGGTTGGGCTGGCCCAGGTCGCTGGACAGGACGAACACCCCCCCGTGGGCCGCGTTCCAGGCCCTGGTGGAGACGATCTGCGAAAAGAACGCCCGAGCCTGCAGCAGCGCCAGTTCGCGCACGTGGGCCGCCTCGTTGCGGGCGTTCCACTGGTACAGGGCCAGCAGCAGCACGCCCCACAGGGCCACCAGCACCGCGGGGACGATGAAGGTCTGGATGTTCCAGCGCAGGGTGGGCCGCTTGCGGCGCAGCCGCGCCCGCAGGCTTTTTCCGGGGCCGCCCGCCGGGGTGTTCGCAGGTTGTGTCATGGGGCATTCCCCTTGTCTGAAAAGGCTGACTCGGTCAGATTTTTCTGTCTGATTGTCATGTTTATCTGACAAGCACAAGGCCCAAACCACCGCCAGGCGATTATGGGACATGTGACAACTCGCTGTAATTATTTTTGAACGAAAGAATGTGCGGGATTTCACGCAACGGCACGGGTCTTGAAGACTGTGCCCTACCATGTGCCGTGCGCACCCGTCGGGCTGAACGGGCGCGGGCACGGATGCACCCGGAGAGGCGAACCCCCGGCCGCGCGCGGCGGGGCGGGCGCGCTCCACAGCAAGGAGGCGGAAATGTCAGAGGAAGCACCTCGCAACGGACGCACCGGGCTGCGGCTCATCGTCGTCGGGGCGACCCTTGGGGTCGTGCTGGCGGCGGGGGCGGGCTTCGGGATGAAGGTCACGGACCGGCGTCCGTTCTGCGCGAGCTGTCACATCATGCAGGAGGCGGCGCTGACCCACAAGGCGTCCACCCATGCCAAGCTTGCCTGCAACGAGTGCCACGCTCCGCAAAACCTGGCCGCCAAGCTGCCCTTCAAGGCGGTGGCGGGGGCCAAGGACGTGTACATGAACACGCTGGGCAGGCCGGACGACGTGATCCATTCGGGCCAGTCCACCAAGGACGTGGTCAACGCCAACTGCAAGGCATGTCACACCATGACCAACACGCAGGTGGCCAGCATGGATTCCAAACCCTATTGCGTGGACTGCCACCGCAATGTCCAGCACATGCGCATGACGCCGATCAGCACAAGGAAGGTCGCCGATGGATAAGCTGTCGCTTCGCAAGGCGTGCGGCATGGCCCGAAGGGGGGCCCTGCTGCTTGCCGTTTCGCTCGTTCCGTTCATCCTGTCGGGCTGTTCCGACGTGTCGGATCTGAAGACTCCGGTGTTCAAGACCAAGCTGGCGGCGGACGAGACCCGCAACAGCGCGTTCAAGAAGGAATTTCCGCAGCAGGCCGCCAGTTACGAACGCAACGACGAAAGCACCGTGATGACCGAGTTCAACGGCTCGGTGCCGTTCAACAAGAACGACAACGTCAGCCCCCTGCCCGAGGGCTACAAGAACGCTCAGCCGTACCTGAAGAACCTGTGGCTGGGCTACCCGTTCAGCTACGAGTACCGCAACGCGCGCGGGCATACCAAGGCGCTGGAAGACTTCCTGCACATCGACCGCATCAACACCTATGCCGAGAAGGGCGGCCTGCCCGCCACCTGCTGGAACTGCAAGACCCCCAAGATGATGGGCTGGGTGAAGCAGTACGGCGACGACTTCTGGGCCAAGGACGTCAACGAGTTCCGCGACAAGATCGACATGAAGGACGAGACCATCGGCTGCGCCAACTGCCACGACCCGCAGACCATGGAACTGCGCCTGTACAGCGAACCGCTGAAGGACCAACTGAAGGCGCAGGGCAAGGATTGGGACAAGCTTTCGCGCAACGACAAGCGTTCGCTGGTCTGCGGCCAGTGCCACGTGGAATACTACTTCCAGGACAAGGAATTCGGCCCGGCCAAGAAGCCGGTGTTCCCGTGGGGCGAAGGCTACGACCCGCAGCAGATGTACACCTACTACAAGAGCCACGGAAACTCGCAGGCCAAGGGCTTCGAGGGCAACTTCGTGGACTGGGTGCACCCGGTGTCCAAGACCCCCATGCTGAAGGCCCAGCACCCCGAATACGAAATGTGGCAGAACGGCGTGCACGGCGCGGCGGGCGTTTCGTGCGCCGATTGCCACATGGGCTACACCCGCACCGACGACAAGAAGAAGATCTCGGGCCACTGGTGGACCTCGCCCCTCAAGGATCCGGACCTGCGCGCCTGCCGCCAGTGCCATTCGGACAAGAGCCCCGACTACCTGCGCTCGCGCGTGCTGTTCAGCCAGCAGAAGACCTACGACCAGCTGCTGAAGGCCCAGGACCTGTCGGTGAAGGCGCACGAGGCCGTGCGCCTGGCCTCGGAATTCCAGGGGGCCAAGCCCGCCAACTATGACGACCTGATGATCCAGGCGCGCGACATGGTGCGCAAGGGCCAGTTCTTCTGGGATTACGTGTCCGCCGAGAACAGCGTGGGCTTCCACAACCCGGCCAAGGCGCTGGATACGCTGGCCTCTTCGCAGCAGTACAGCCAGCAGGCCGTGGACCTGGCCAGCGAGGCCACCGGCTTCGCCATCGCCAAGGACCTCGCGGGCGACATCCACAAGATCGTGCCGCCCATCCTGAAGCACAGCCGCAAGCTGCAACAGGACCCCGAGCACATGAAGACGCACCAGTGGTTCAAGTACCTGCCCACGCTGCCCAAGGCCGACAAGGTGTGGGACGGTCAGAAGAAGCTGGTTTCCGCCGCCCAGTAAGCGGGGATGATAAATGGATGGCGGGGGCCGGCGACGGCCCACGTCATCCGACGGATGACTTGACGCGCCGCGCGGGCGGCGGGCGGAACGCGCCGGATCGATTTCACACGGCGTGCCCGCCGGCCTGCCAGCCATACGGGGATTCCCCCTCCGGGGGTGAATGCCGGGGCCAATGGGCCGTGGATGCCGCCCGCGCGGCGCATGCAGACTTCGCCATGCCTTCTCCTTCACAGGCACGACACGGGGGCGCTCCATCGGGGAGCGCCCTTCGTCGTTTCCCGGTGGCGGGGCATCGTGGGGGGGCGTGAGGCACGGGCCGGATGGGGCATCATTGCCCTTGCCGGGGCACCCATGTCGCGCTAGAGGGTGACGGTGGAACCGAAGGGCCGCATGGAGCGGCCTGGCCCACGGGCCGTGTTCCGCCTTCCCCTTCGACATGGGAGCCCATCATGGTGTCCATCTCGTGGAATTTCCTGATCGTGTATACGCTGACGGTGCTGGTGGCCACCATCACCCCCGGCCCCAGCATGCTGCTGGCCCTGACGCACGGGGTGCGCTACGGCGTGCGGCGCGCGCTGGCGTCGGCCCTGGGCAACACCGTGGCGTCGGTGTTGCAGGCGCTGGTGGCCGTGGCTGGCCTGGGCGTGGTGCTGGCCGCGTCCGAAGACCTGTTCCGGGTGGTTCGCTACGCGGGCGCGGCCTATCTGGTGTACGTGGGAATATGCATGCTGCGCGCCCCGGCCGTGCCCCTGAACGCGGCGGCAGCGGCGTCCGGTGTGATGGACGGGGAGGCTGACGCGGGCGCGCCCGGTGTGCCCGGCGCCGCCGACGCATCCGATGCCGACGGCGGCCCCGGCGCCCGCAAGCTGTTCGCGCAGGCGTTCTTCGTGGCGGCGGGCAACCCCAAGGCCATCGTGTTCTTCACCGCGCTGTTTCCGCAATTCCTGGCCCCCGGCGATACCCTGGCCCGCAGCGCCCTGCTGGTGGCGGACCTGGCCGTCATCGCCTTTCTGGGCATGATGCTCTACGCCGTGGCCGGGTCGCGCATCGCGGCGCTGCTGGCCACCACCCGCGCCGCGCGCTGGTACAACCGTACCGTGGGGGTCGCCTTCATCGGCAGCGGGGCGGGGCTGGCCCTGTCCGACAGGTAGCGCCGTTCGCTTCCCCTTTACCTCCTTGTCCGCCCCCGTCCCCCCGATTTGCGGGAGACGGGGGCGGTCTCGCGCCGGTGCCCCTGTTTCCTGCCGGGTACTCGCTTCCCCAATTGTGCCTTCTTGCCGAATCCGCCGTACATGGCAAAAGGGCTCCATGGGCATATCGCCCAAGGAGGCCCGCATGGAACTGTTCACCCTCGATACGGATGCCTGCACGGGCGACGGCCACTGCATGGCCGCCTGCCCCAAGGGGCTGCTGCAACCTGACGGCAACGGCCATCCCGTGCCCGTGCCCGACGCGGCGGCGCAGTGCATCGACTGCGGCCACTGCGTGGCCGTGTGCCCCACCAATGCCCTGCGCCACGCCCGCCTGCCGCTGGCGTCCTTCCTGCCGGTGCAGCCGGGTCAGGCCGACGCCCCGGCCATGGACGCCCTGATCCGCAACCGGCGCTCCATCCGCCGCTTTTCGCCCCGCCCGCTGCCGGACGCCACCCTGGGCGAACTGATGGACGTGGTGCGCCACGCGCCCACCGCCCGCAACAGTCGCCTGCTGCGCTGGCACGTGATCCGCTCCGCCGCCGCCGCGCGGGCGCTGGCCGGGGTGGTTTCCGAATGGCTGAGTGTTTCGGGCTACTACCCGGATGCGCTGGCCGCGTTCGCCGCCGGCGGCGACAAGGTGCTGCGTGGTGCGCCGCACCTTGCCTACTGTACCGCGCCGAAAACCTACAACTTCGGCGCGTGCGACGGCGGCATCGCCGCCACCACGCTGGATTTCGCGGCCACGGCGCGGGGCATCGGCACCTGCTGGGCGGGGCTGGTGATGTGGGCCGCCCGCAACCACGAGGCCACCCGCGTCGCGCTGGGCCTTGCCGACGACGTGGACGTGGTGGGGGCCATGATGCTGGGCATGCCCGCCATGAAGTACCATCGGGTGCCCCCGCGCGACGTGCCCGGTGTGGTCTGGGTGGACTGACGCGGACGGCGCTCCCTTGCGCACGGTCGGGCCGTGGCGTGTGACGTCGTGCCGCGCCCCGTAGTGACGGGCCGGAAGAATGCGCCTGAACGAAAGGAGACGGGCCGCGTCGTGGTGACGCGGCCCGTCTTTCATTCGCAAGATGGGCGGCCGGTAACGTGCAGCCCTAGCGTACGCCCCGCTCCAGCAGGCGGATGATGGCCACGTCCACGGCGGCGAAGCCCAGGCTGGACACTTCGCCCAGCGAGCGCAGCGAGGCGCGGAAATCGGGCGAGACGATGCCCTCGGCCCCGGTCATGCCCGGCCCGTGCAGGGCCAGTTGGGCGGCGCTCCAGGCCTCCGCCGCGGCGGTGCCTACCTTCAGCGCGCAGCCGCCCTTGGCCCCGTCGCAGATCATGCCCATGACCGACGAGAACACCAGCGCCACTGCCTGCTCGGCCTGCGCGGGCGTGCCGTCCGCAAGGCGCACCAGCGCGGCGGCGGCACCCGCCCCGGCGGCCACGGCGCAGCCGCACAGCGGGGTAAGGCGGCCCGTGCGGGCCTTTACCGCGCCGGTGACCAGGTGCGACAGGGCCAGCGCGCGGGCCAATTCGGCGTCGCTGCGGCCCCAGGCGCGCGCGGCCAGGGCCGGGGGAATGATGGCGGTAAGCCCGTGGTTGCCGGACCCGGCGCTGCTCATGACCGGCTGGTTGGCCCCGGCCATGCGCACATCGGCGGCGGCCGCCGTGGTGGCCTTCACGCGCGCGCCGATATCCGGCGCGCAGGTGTCCGCGCAGTCCCCGCCGCGCAGGGCCATGCCCAAAGTATGCCCCACGGCGAGGCCCCACGGGCTGGCCAGCCCCTGTTCGGCCACGGCCAGGTTCATTTCCGCGCCGTGCAGCAGGTCGCGGGCGAGGTCGGCGTCGATCCCGTCGGCCCAGTTCCACAGGTCGTCGAAGGCGGCGCGCTGCAGGTCGGCCATGTACGGGGGCAGGCTGTCGCCGCCCAGGGCGTCTTCCGCCCGGTAGACCACCTGCCCGTTGTGGCGCACCTCGGCCACGCGGTCGTGCCGCCCGGCCACCACGGCCACCACCAGGTGGCCGGGACGGTACAGTTCCGCCTCAGCGTACACGGTGGGCACGTCCTGCACGATTTCCTGCGTCACCGCGCCGCGCTCGGTCAGGGCGCGGGCGGCGGCCACGTCGTCGGGGGTGACGGCGGCCAGCGCTTGCAGGCCCATGTCCGCGTCGCCCGCCAGCGCGCCCAGCGCCGAGGCCAGCATGTTGCCGCGCAGGCCCTGCGCCCCGGGAATGCCCACGGACTGGCCGTTCTTGTAGATGTTGGCCGAAAGACGCAGGTGGATGCGCTCCGGCGCGGCGGGCAGATGGCGCGCGGCGGCTGCGGCGGCAAGGGCCACGGCCCCCGGCTCGGTGCAGCCCAGCGCGGGCTTCACTTCGGCGGCGAAAAAGGCGGTGATGTCCATGGGGCCTCCTGCTTGTGCGCGGGCGGCCGGAGGAGAAGGGGAGCGGACCGGCATGCCGCGCGGTGTGCGGGCGTGGATGGGGCGGCGGCGCGAGCCTGCGCTTGGTGCTTTCGCGGCGCGCCCCGCGCATACGCGAAAGGGGCCACGGCGAACCGTGACCCCTTTGATGGCGTGGTGGCGTTCCCAGGGGGATTTGAACCCCCGTCGACGGCGTGAAAGGCCGTTGTCCTAGGCCAGGCTAGACGATGGGAACGCATGTTGGCTGGGCTGCTAGGACTCGAACCTAGATTAGCGGAGCCAGAATCCGCCGTCCTGCCAATTGAACGACAGCCCAACAACGAGGTTGTGTATCTATCCGTCAGCCCTTCGGTTGTCAACGGGAAATGCGCGAGGGTCGCGCAATTTTTCTTTCATGCGCATAATGTGCTGAAATCGCGGGATGAGGCGTTGCCCTGCGGCTGCGGCGCATGCCCCGGCGGGATGCCGGGGGCGGAAGGGCCGCCGCTCCGCCGGGGCTTTGCCAACGCGAAATTTCGTACTATGCTCGGGCCGTCCGCATCGGACACCCGGCGGTTTGCTCCGCGCGCGGCCTTGGCGGCTGCGGCGTTGCCCGTCCGGCACACGTCTTTCTGCTTGCAGGCGTACGCGCCGAGGTTTTTTTGCAGCGATTCGCACCAGAGATTGTCGCCCCCCGGTTGCGGGAAAATTGCCAGCAAATCGCTGGCGAAAGCCGCACCCGGTAGGCGCGACGGCATGCCGCCCCTCGCCTGAAGGGGTAGCTGTCCGCACGGGGCCGTCACCCGGCTCCACCCCATCCCGCCCTGCCGATTCCGTCCGATGTCATCGGATGGTGGTCTTTGCTTTCGTCCCGCAACCATCCTTCTGACGTTTCAAGGCCGATCTTTCGCCATGCGCGCCGCATGGCGGTCGTGCGCCGCCGGGCCGCCTGCCCGGTCCGCGCCCGTCATGTCGCGCGCCATACTTCAGGAGTGCCACAATGCACATCAGGGACGAACGCCCCGGCAACCAACAGGACAGCCGGGCCATCACCCACGTCGAATACACGGCCTTCAAGGGCCACCCCATGCACGCCCCCGGCGCGGAGCCCACGGAACACCTCATTGTCGGGCGATTGCGCGCCAGCGGCGACCTGACCTTGTCCCTGCTGGCCGAGGTGGACGGAGAGCCCGTGGGCCACGTGGCTCTTTCGCCCGCCGTGGTGGGAGCGGACCAGACCGGCTGGCAACTGCTGGGGCCGGTGGGCGTGCTGCCGACCATGCAGGGCAGGGGCATCGGCTCCGCCCTGATCCGCGAGGCGCTGCGCCGCATGCGCGACGCCGGGGCCCTGGGCGTGGTGCTGGTGGGCGACCCCGGCTACTACACCCGTTTCGGCTTCGCCTGCGTGCCGGGCCTTGGCTATCCGGGCGTGCCCGACCAGTACGTGCTGGCCGTGCGATTCGGCCAGCGGCTGCCGCAGGGCGACATCATCGCCCACGCGGCCTTCGCGGAACTGGCATAGCGCCAACAACGACAATCCGGAGGGGCCAAGGCATGCGCCCGGTCCTTCATGAGATATGGCACGAGGTATACGATCATGTTGCAAGCATATGGTTTTGATGCGTGGTTTGCCGCGCACGCGCCGGACATGACCATGGCAGGCTGCGGCTTTGCCCGCATCTGCGCCGTGGACCGGGGGGCGTACCGCATACGGGGCGAGGGGGGCGAGGTTCCGGCCGAACTGGCGGGCAGGCTTGCCTACCATGTGGACAGCCCCGCCGACCTGCCCTGCGTGGGGGATTGGGTGACGGTGCAGTGGCACAGCGACGGAACGGCGGCCATCATTCACCGGGTGTTTCCGCGCCGGACCGTGCTGCGGCGCAAGACGGCGGGCGAAGGGTCCGCCGTGCAGATGATCGCGGCCAACATCGACACCGCGTTCGTCGTGCAATCGTGCCACTACGACTTCAACCCCGGCAGGCTGGAACGCTATCTGGTCATGCTGGCGGACGGGGGCGTGGAGCCTGTGGTGGTGCTGACCAAGACGGACCTGGTCACCCCGGACGATCTCTCGAACCTGCTGGCGGTGGTGGCCGCCGTCACGCCCGCGCGGGTGATCGCGCTTAGCAGCGTGACCGGGGACGGGCTGGATGCGCTGCGCCAGGCGCTTGCGCCGGGCAGGACCTATTGTCTGCTCGGTTCGTCGGGCGTGGGCAAGACGACCCTGCTCAACCAGCTGACGAAAGGGCAGGCGGGGACGGGGGCGCTGAACGGGCACGCGTATGCCACACGCTCCGACCGGGCCACACGTGCTGTGAGCGCCACCGGAGAAGGCACGCACACTACCACCCGCCGTCAGCTCATGATGCTGGACGGCGGCGGGCTGGTCGTGGACACGCCGGGCATGCGCGAGGTGGGCACAGTGGCCAGCGCGGACGGCGTGGACGCGGGCTTCGCGGACATCGCCCTGCTGGCGGACCACTGCCGCTACGCAGACTGCCGCCACGAACACGAGGCGGGCTGCGCCGTGCGGGCCGCCGTGGACCGTGGCGAACTGGCCCCCGAGCACTACCGCAACTATCTGAAACTGCGGAAAGAGGCCGAGTTCAACGAGATGTCGCGGCTCGACCGGCGCAGAAAGGACAAGGCCTTCGGCAAGATGGTGAAGTCGGTCAAGAAACACATGGGATACTGAGGCGTTCCTGCTGTTGCCTCCCCCTCTCTTTTCGGGGGGCGTGGCAGACAGGGAACCTCGTCCTTCCCCTGAACAGAAACACCCCGGCGGGATGCTTCCGCCGGGGTGTCGCAGCTTTTAACTGGGGCCAGCCAAGTCTTGAGGGATCAGGATGTACTAGGAGTGGCAGGAGCATATGAATGCGCAAGAGGTCGTAGAGGGGGTTCAAGAGGATAGTTTTGATATGACGGACTGTTGAGTCGTTCAATAACTATCGTGCGGACTGGTATCTGGGTGTAAAAGGAAAAATAATCCTGTTTCGGGTTGTGGAATATATGGTTATGGATTTTTTTGGCGTGATGCGGAGGTGTGAATTTTCATAACCTACGGATGGGAAAGGGTTTTGTATGTCTCGTGATGGTTTTGTGGCCGTGACGTTAGATGGAAGAATATTCACACGTGCTGCGATTCTTAGGACTATGCATGAGGTGGCACGCTATGGTGATGTGGATGTGGTCGCTGGCCATGTCGATTATATCGTTACTGTGAATAATCCACAGCTTGAAGAGAGTGAACTTCGTAAGACGATCGTTAATTCCGCTGTGGATAATCAGTTGAGGGTTGAGCTGGAGGACTCAAATGCCAAGATTCGTGGATTGTTAATAGCAAAGGCAATCGAATCGAGCGTGGGAGTTGGTGCGGTTGAGGGATATTTGCAGGGATACGCTGATGAATGAGTACATTCATTTGCCATTCTTTTTCCAAAGAACGCCGTATGGGGTCTTATTGACGAATGACATCGGTGAGCATCATGTCTTGGAGGATGATGATTTTGAAAAATTCGTAAAAACAAAAAAAGGTATTCATGCGGATATCCTTTGCGAATTAGAGGGTAAATTTTTTTGTGTAAAAAAAATGACGCAAGAGATGATTGAAATTTATGCAACACGATATCGGACTAAGAAATATTTCATATTTGAGTCGACGTCGTTGCATATGATTGTTGTTACTAATAGGTGTAATCAATCATGCGTTTATTGTCATGCATCTTCTGATGATGCATATATGACTTCTGGTGATATGAGTGTGGATACGGCAGATTTGACTGTAAAAAACATACTTATGTCTCCATCAAGGCATATAAAAATAGAATTTCAGGGGGGAGAGCCAACTTTAAATTTTGAAATCATAAGGCATGTGGTGTCGCAGCGAGGTGTTCTTGAGGGGCATGGCAAGGCTGTTAGTTTTGTTGTCTGTTCCAATCTTCTGAATGTTTCCGATGAAGAAATGAAATTTTTAATAGACAACAAGGTGTCCATTTCAACTTCGTTGGACGGCCCGGCGTATTTGCATGATCAGTGTCGGGTGATCAACTCCGGAGGGGGAACGCACGACAAAGTTGTAAATACATTGTCCAGGTTTAGGGAGAATGGTCACGATGACGTTGCCGCGCTTTTGACGGTGCATAAAGGGAATATTTCCTGTCTCCATGATGTTGTTGATGAATATTTAAGATTGGGATTTGAGTCTGTGTTTATAAGGGGGCTCAATCCTTTTGGGCGGTGTGAAAAGAATGCTGACATCCTTGCGTATGAGCAAGAAGAGTTCATAAGCGCATATAAAAATATCATGGAATATATAATTGAGTTTAATAAGAAGGGTGTTCGAGTTTCTGAAGAGTATTTTTCAATGATGGCCAGGAGGATACTGACGCCTTTTGGTTGTGGCTTTGTTGATATGCAGTCACCAGCTGGTGGTGCGATATGTGGTTTGATGTACGATGCCGATGGGAATGTGTTCGTCTCTGATGAGGCGCGGATGATGTATCGGTCCCATGCAGATACGGCGTTTCTTCTTGGTAATGTGCATGTAGATACGAGGAGTGAGTGGTTTAGGAGCGAAAATGTCGAGAGAATGTTACGTGATTCTGTTCTTGAGTGTATTCCGGGATGTGGGTGGTGTGTCTTTGCTCCATATTGCGGGGTAGACCCGGTAAGAATTTATCGCGATACGCGGATGGATGGAATTTCAAGAGATATTTGCGGGGGGAAGAAGGCTTTGTTCGAGTATATTTTTTCAAAGATATATTCTGAAGATGCCTTTGTGAGGAGATTGGTACGGTCTTGGGCTTGGCAACGCTGAGGTGGGCAGGCAAAAGCTATGCGAGGTTTCAGGGGCGTTTCATATAATATTGCAGGTTCACTTTACGGTAGGGTTGACGCCGTAAAGAGTGACGCACTTGGTGAGTCATGCCTTGTGACCTGTGCTGACGATAGTGGATATGCGTACGTTCGGTCTGGGAGCTTGCTGGAAGGCGTTTTTCTAAAAAGATCGTGGCATGCTCATGAACGTATGCATTTGAGTGTTGGTGACGTGATTTGTTTGAGCAGTGACGGTCGCTTGATTGTCGAATATTCAGCGGGGTCACGCGACAATGTTTTTTGCGTTACAGATAGGTGTAATCACCGTTGTATAATGTGTCCGCAGCATGTGGTTATAAGTGGAGGTGCTGTCGATAGGTATGCAGAATGCTGTAGAGTTGCACGCCTCGTGGAGGATAGTAGTCCGCTTGTGGGGATAACTGGTGGGGAGCCGCTTATTGCCCCTGACAAGTTCGTTGGGCTCGTCGAAACGTGTCTCGACAGTAACGCGAATTGGTCTTTTCAGGTGCTTACAAACGCCACGGCATGTGCGGATTACCAGCTTGCCAAGCAGTTGGCTGGATATTTGAAGGGAAGGGCGGTTTTCTGTGTTCCAATTTATTCGGATTCTGCATCGGTTCATGATCAAATTGTAGGTAGTCATGGTGGGCTATGGAAGGCAACGTTAGGTGTCCACCATCTTGCTTGCGAGGGAATAGATACAGAGATCAGAACGGTGTTGCTTTCGCATAATATGCACAGATTTCGTAGCCTTGTAGAATTTATTTGTAAGAATTTCCCTTTTGCAGGGCATGTGGCGCTTATGGGGCAGGAGATGATTGCAAACGCACGAATCAATATGGATAGGGTGTGGGTAGAGCCGTCAGAGTATGGTGGGGTCTTGGTTGACGCTGTTGAGCTACTTGATGATTCTCGAATTAATGTGTCGATATATAACATTCCTCTTTGTATGCTTCCTGAAAATTTATGGAAATATGCATCACGATCGATATCGGAGTGGAAGGTCGTGCATGCGGAGAAGTGTTCTGAGTGCAGTGTAAGGAGTGAATGTTGCGGGATTTTCTTTTCGAATTTGAAATATGTTGAAAAATACGTCGTTCCCATAAGGAGTTGATATGGACAGCGCAAAGAAGATTGCCATAGCAATTCTGGCGTCATCAGGATTGGCAATAAGTTCGGATTGTCTTGCAGTGCATCACGTGGCTGACCCCGGTGTGGACAAGGAAAAGATTCAAAATTTTACCCTTGATTCCGCCATGGTGGACAGTCAGATGCTTCTGGCGGGTCACCGAAGCCATTCGAGTCATCGAAGTCATTCAAGCCATCGTAGCCATTATTCATCATCAGGCGGAGGCGGGTATTATACGCCGTATTCCGCGCCGTCATACTCTGCTCCATCGACGCCTTCGTATGGCTCAACGCCTTCTACTCCTGCTGTTGTCCCTCCGAAAAATGCCTCGAAAGCAACCATTCCAGCAGCCCCACTTGGTGATCATGACAAGACGCTGGTGTCGAGTATACAGATGAAACTTAAGGCTAAGGGGTACTATTCAGGGGCTGTTGACGGGGTGTATGGGGTGCAGACGAAACGTGCAATTTTGCTTTTCCAGATCGAGCACGGCTTGGCAACCGTAGGCCTGCCGACACAAGATTTGCTATCTGATCTAGATAAATACTGATTAGTTGATGCATCAGCTTGTCGCGTCCGCACACTTGTCAAATGCAAACACCCCGGCGGGATGGCTCCCGCCGGGGTGTCGTGCATTCTTGTATCTTCGGTTGGCGTGCTTACGCTCCTTCCTTCTTCTCGATCTTGGCCCAACTGTCGCGCAGGCCCACGGTGCGGTTGAACACCGGCTTGCCGGGGGTGCCGTCCTTGTCGGCGCAGAAATAGCCGATGCGCTCGAACTGCACGCGGGTGCCGGGGGCCACGTCGGCCAGGGCCGGTTCCAGCATGGCGGTGACGGTCTTCAGCGAATCGGGGTTCAGATAGTCCACGAAGGTCTTGCCTTCTTCCGCCGCGTTGGGGTTTTCCACGCTGAACAGGTGCTCGTACAGGCGCACCTCTGCGTGCAGGGCATGCGCGGCAGACACCCAGTGGATGGTGCCTTTCACCTTGCGTCCGTCCTGCGACCAGCCGCCCTTGGTGGCCGGGTCGTAGGTGCAGCGCAGTTCCGTGATGTTGCCGTCCGCGTCCTTCACCACCTCGCGGCAGGTGATGTAGTAGGCGTAGCGCAGCCGCACCTCCACGCCGGGGGCCAGGCGGTGGTACTTCTTGGGCGGGTCTTCGCGGAAGTCGTCGCGCTCGATGTACAGCACCTTCGAGAAGGGCACCGTGCGCGAACCGTGCGATGCGTCTTCCGGGTGGTAGGGCATGTCGAAGGTTTCCACCTGGCCGTCGGGGTAGTTTTCGATGACGACCTTGATGGGGTCCAGCACGCCCATCACGCGTGGGGCCACCGCGTTCAGGTGTTCGCGCATGCAGAATTCCAACAGCGAGAAATCCACCACCGAATCGGCCTTGGCCACCCCGATGCGCGCGCAGAAGTCCTGCAACGCCTCGGGCGTGACGCCCCGGCGGCGCAGCCCGCTGATGGTGGGCATGCGCGGGTCGTCCCAGCCGTTCACGTGGCCGCCTTCCACAAGCTGGATCAGCTTGCGCTTGGACAGCACGGTGTAGGTCAGGTTCAGCCGGGCGAATTCCAGCTGCTGCGGGTGGTAGATGCCCAGGGTATCCAGCGTCCAGTCGTAGAGTTCGCGGTTGTTCACGAACTCCAGCGTGCAGATGGAGTGGGTGATGCCCTCGATGGAATCCGAGATGCAGTGGGTGTAGTCGTACATCGGGTAGATGCACCACGCATTGCCGGTGCGGTGGTGATGGGCATGGCGGATGCGGTACAGCGTGGGGTCGCGCATGACCACGTTGGGAGAGGCCATGTCGATCTTGGCGCGCAGCACGTGTTCGCCGTCCTTGAACTCGCCCGCGCGCATGCGCCGGAACAGGTCCAGGTTTTCCTCCACGCCGCGGTTGCGGTAGGGGCTTTCCGTGCCGGGGGCGGTGAGCGTGCCGCGATGCTCGCGGATTTCGTCGGCCGACAGGCTGTCCACGTAGGCCTTGCCCGCCAGGATCAGCTGTTCCGCGTGCTGGTAGAGCTGCTCGAAATAGTCGGAGGCGTAGAATTCGCGGCCTTCCCAGTCGCCGCCAAGCCACTTCACGTCCTCGCGGATGGAATCCACGTATTCCTGGCTTTCCTTCAGCGGGTTGGTGTCGTCGAAGCGCAGGTTGCACTTGCCGCCGAATTCCCGCGCCACCCCGAAGTTGAGGCAGATGGACTTGGCGTGCCCGATGTGCAGGTAGCCGTTGGGTTCCGGGGGAAAGCGGGTGTGCACCCGGCTGTCGAAGCGGCCGCTTGCGTTGTCCGCCGTAATCAACGTGCGGATGAAGTCGAGACCCGGCTCGGCCTTGCGGTCGGGCTCGTTGGCGTTGTGATCGCTCATGATCGTGCGTTCCTGCTGGGGGTTTTCCGGCGGCCGTTCAGGCGGTCCGTCCGGGACGACGCGAAGAAAGATGGGGCAGGATACGGGAAGTGGTGTGGGCGGTCAATTCAGGCCAGTTCGGGCCAATTCGGCGCGGCGGGGCAACGGTGGAGGGTTCGCGGCGCGGGCGGCAGGGCCGCCAGCGTCATTCCGGCGGCGCGCCATTGCCGCGCAGCCTGCGCATGACCTGCGAAAGGGCCAGCCTGCGGCTGGTGGGGCCCATGCGCACGTAGAATTCCTCTTCCTTGCCGGTGTTCAGGATGGCCGGTTCCGTGGCGGGGGCGCATTCCACCAGCAGCAGCTGTTTGCCGTCCAGCACGCGCACCGTGAAACGCACGTGGGGCTGGTGCTCCACGCCGATGTGCTGGGCCAGCAGCGCGCTGAAGTGGCGCAGCACGTGGTCCGCGTCCTCGAAGCCGTCGGGCGCGAGGCCCAGCACCTGTCCCCGGTCGTCCACGCCCACGGCCAGGGTGCCGCCGTCGGTGTTCAGGAAGGCGGCCACGGTCTTCAGGGCGGCCAGTTCTATCTCCTTGCCGTGCTTGCCGCTGGAAAGGTTGTGCCGCAGGGTGGACTTGAATTCCAGGCGGTCGCTTTCGCCCCCGGCCAGCAGGGCGCGCAGGGCCTCGTCGGACATGGGGGCGCTGGCGTCCGGCCCGGCGGTGCGCTGCCGCCGGGCGTGCACCACCCATGCGCCCAGCAACACGGCCAGCCCGCCGCACGCCAGCAGCAGGGGGATGGCGGCGTCGCGCAGCAGCATGCGCAACAGCAATCCCTGCGGCAGGGCCACCCCGGCGAAGGTCCGGGTGTCGGAATCGGTGAGGGGCGAAAGCTGCGCCCACCAGCGGGCACCCTGCGCGTTGAACGTAAACGCGGCGTCGCCCGGCGTGCCCGCCGCGCGCCACGCCGCAAAGGCGGCCTCGCGCACGGGGTCGCCATCCTCGGCAAGGGATGGCGTCTCGTTGGGGGTGCGCCCACCGCCGCGCGGCGACGTGACCAACACCCGTGCGTCTTCGGGCAGCCCCAGGGCGAGGGAGGCCAGCAACCCGTCCAGTAGGAAGCTGTAGCCCATGTAGCGCGGCCCGCCGTCTTGCCGGCCGCGCGCATCGACCACGGCGGTCATGGCCGCGCCGCTGGGCGAGGGCTTTCCGGCAGCCGCGGCCGTGCCGTTCGTCGGGGCGCTTGCGGTGGGCAAGGGATGCACGTCGGTCCAGGCTGCGGCCGCGTGCCGACCGGCGGCGGGGCGGGCCGCCTGCGTGTCCGTGGCGGCGGCCATGCGGCCGCACAGCTCGCCGGTGGCAGGGTTCATGGGGGCTTCGGGACCGGGCGGGGTGGCGTCGGTGTGGATGCGCTGCCACGGGGTTTCCCGCGCGCCGTCCGTGACGTCTTTGCCCGTCGAGCCATTCGGGCCGCGCACGTACAGCAGCATGCCGCCGTTGGCGCGCACGGCCATGGCCAGCAGGCCCGCGCCGTCGCACACGGTGGCGGTGTCCACGCCGGGATTGTTGTCCAGCGAGGAGAGCGCCAGTTCCCGCGCGTCCGCCGGGGTGGGGCGGCCCGGCGCGGCAGAGGCCAGCAGATCGCCGGCGAGCTGCAACGCGGTGATGGCCGGGGCCACGCGCAGCAGCAGCCGTTCGCGCAGGTTCTGCCCCTGCGCCGCCACGGTGCGCTGGTTGAATTCGCGGGCGGCCAGCCAGAAGCCCAGCAGCAGGAGCAGGGCCGCTGCGGCCACGGCCAGGGAGACGGCAAGGGGGGCGGAGACGCTGCGGCGGCGGGTGGGCATGGACCGGTCCGTTGTGCGGGGTGCGGCGGGGCTGCGCAGTGCAGGTTGCCGCCAGTGTAGCGCGCGGCACGCGGTGCGCGCAACGGGACGCGCCGGTTTCTAATGCCGCGCGCGTCCATCCTGTGGC
This sequence comes from Desulfovibrio sp. A2, assembly GCF_000226255.1. GTDB lineage: Bacteria > Desulfobacterota > Desulfovibrionia > Desulfovibrionales > Desulfovibrionaceae > Cupidesulfovibrio. Next base: position 93,120 of record NZ_AGFG01000034.1, on the reverse strand, counting down.
CGTCAGGCCGGTTCGATGCGGCACAACCCGCACTTCAACGGTTCCGCGCCGCTGTCCGGGTCGAAGTGATCGTGCCCGTACAGCAGGTTGGCGCAGCTTTCGCGCCAGCCGTGGTCCGGTCCGGGCCGTTCGGGAAACCACCAGCCGTGGTCGGCCTGCACCACGTCGGGCGGCAGGCCCTCGTCGGCGGCGGCCACGAAGCGCGCCTGCCCGTGCGGGGAAACCACCCGCACGGCATCGCCGTCGGCAAGGCCAAGGCGGGCCAGCGCGTCCGGGTGCACGGCCACGCGGGGTTCCGGGCGCAGGCGGCGCAGGGAGTCGATCTGCCGCCCCTCGGAATGGAAGAAGGGCAACACCTTGCACCCGGACATGAGGATGAGCGGGTACTCGGCGGCCACCCCCGGCGTGGAAACCGGCGACAGGGGCGGCTCCACGTACACGGGCAGGGGCGGGCGGCCTGCCCCGGCCATGACGGAGCTGCGCAGTTCCACCTTTCCGCTGGGCGTGGGAAAGCCGTCCGTCTCGTGCTTGCGGTAGCGCATGGGGCCGAGCACCAGCCCCTTTTCCGAAAAGGCGCGAAAATCCATGCCGGATGGCTCCAGCAGCCAGGCCAGGTAGGCGTCCCAGTCCGGCCAGGGGAAGGCTTCGTCCAGGCCCAGGCGGTGGGCCAGGTCCAGGATCACGGCGCGGTCGTCGCGGGCCTCGCCGGAATGCGGGCCATGGGCCAGTCTGCGCCGGGCCAGCACGCACCACAGCTTGTGGAAGTAGACCACGTCGTCCTGTTCCAGCCAGTGGGCGGCGGGCAGCACCAGGTCGGCCAGTTGGGCCGTGGGCGTCAGGAAGAAGTCGGAGACCACGCTGAACTCCACGTGGTCGCGCAGGGCGGACTCCACCACGTCGCCACGGGTGGCGGTAAGCATGGGGTTGGTGCCCACCAGCCACACCGCGCGGGGCCGGTAGGGTTCGCCGTCGACGCAGGCCCGCCAGAAGCTGGGCTGGTGGCAGCCGGGGCCGAAGGGAAAGCGCCCCGCGCCGATCATGCGGGCCTTCTGCTCCGGCGACAAAAGGTGCATGCCCAGCACCTTCTTGTCTTCCAGCGGCGACTTGCAGCGGATGTCCGGCGGGGGCACCCAGTGAACCATGCCGCCCGGCACGTCGAGGTTGCCGGTGACGGCCATGAGCAGCAGCAGGGCGCGTCCGGTCTGGAAGGCGTTGACGCTGGTGTCTATGCCGTTGCCCCACAGCATGCAGGCGGGCTTTACCGTGGCCAGCGCGCGGGCGGCGGCAATGATGTCGTGCGCGGGCACGCGGGTGACGGGCGCTGCCCATTGCGGCGAAAAGGCGCGCACGTGGTCGGCCAGTTCGGCGAAGCCGGTGCAGTGGCAGGCCACGAAGTCCGCGTCGTGCAGCCCCTCGCCGATGATCACGTGCAGCAGGGCCAGCGCCAGGGCGCATTCCGTGCCGGGGCGCAGTTGCAGGTGGAGCGCGGCCGCGCGGGCGGCGGAGGTGCGGCGCGGGTCGGCCACGATGACCTGTTCCGCCCCGCGCAGGGCGCGGCGCATCATGGCCCCGCACATGCCGTCGGCGGCTCCGGTTTCCATGGCGTTGGCCCCGAAGACCAGCACGCAGCGCGGCATGGTCCCGCCGTGGCCGTATACGTCGGCCACGGGCAGCCAGCCCACGGTGATGGATGAGGCGATGACGCGCGGCAGAAAGCAGTTGTGCCCCGGCGAGACGAAGTTGGGCGACCCCAGCGCGTGGATGAACCGCCCGGTGAATTCGGTGTACGGGCGGCCCGTGCCCTGGCACAGGCCGATGTATTCCGGGCCGGATTCGCGCCGCACCCGGTCGAAGGTGGAGGCCATGAGGGTGAGCGCCGCCTCCCAGCCGATTTCCTTCCACTGGCCCGCGCCGCGCGGTCCGGTGCGCAGCAGGGGGCGGCGCACCCGGTTCTGGTGGGCGATGACCTGCGGCCCCGCCGCGCCCTTGGGGCAGATGTACCCCCTGCTGGTGGGGCTGTCCGGATCGCCGGTGACGCGCGCGGGGTTGCCCGCCGCGTCCAGGTGCACCAGCACCTGGCACACCCCGTGGCAACCCCGGCACGAGGTGCGCACCACGCGGGGGGCAAGCCTGAGGGCGGGACGGGAAGATGGCAGGGACGGGGATGAGGCGGCGGCAGACGGGGGCGGGGACGATTTGGTCGGGGCCATGGGCGGCTCCTTGGCTGAGGGAACCTTGGGACGGCAGGCGTCGCGCGGGGCGCGGCCGGGCACCTGATTCCGGTGTGTCTGCATTGGATTGCCATGTCAATGCGCCGGAAGCGGGCTGGTCGACCAGGCTCGCGCCAAGGCGCCGCATTGACCCCATTTCGTATTTTGTATACGGTATGCAGCAGGCCGAGCCCGTATGCCCGGCCGTTTCGCATGCGGCTCCGCCGCCCCTTCAACCGGACGCACATTTCCATGCCGCCAGACGCCATCAACGCCCTTGCGCAGTACACCGTCAGCGGGCTGACCACGGGGTCGGTCTACGCGCTGCTCGCGCTGGGCTACAGCCTCATCTTCAACGCCACGGGCATCGTCAACTTCACCCAGGGCGACTTCCTGAGCCTTGGGGGGCTTGTGCTGTACAGCCTGCTGGTCGGACAGGGGCTGCCCATTGTCGTGGCCTTTCCCGCCACCATCGCCATCGTGGCCCTGGCGGGCGCGCTGGTGGAGCGGGTGTGCCTGCGCCCGGCCCGCAGCCGCCAGATGATCATCCTGATCTTCATCACCATGGCCGCCTCCACGCTGATGCGCGGGCTGATGAAGCAGGGCTGGGGCAAGCTGCCCCTGGCCCTGCCGCCCCTGTCGCCCGACGTGCCCTTTCGCCTGATGGGCGCGGTGCTGACTCCGCAGAACCTGTGGGTGATGGGCATGACCCTGTGCGGCATCGCGGCGCTGGCCTGGTTCTTTCGCGCCACGGTGACCGGCAAGGCCATGCGCGCCGCCGCGGCAGACCCGCGCACCGCCCGGCTGATGGGGGTGGAGGTGGAACGGCTGACCACGCTGTCCTTCGCCTTTGCCGGTGCGCTGGGGGCATTGGGCGGCATGCTCATCACGCCCATCACCTCGCTTTCCTACGACATCGGCCTGATGCTGGGGCTCAAGGGCTTCGCCGCCGCAGTGCTGGGCGGCTACGGCAGCTTTGCCGGGGCCGTGGCGGGCGGGGTGCTGCTGGGGCTGTTCGAAAGCTATGGCGCGGGCTACGTGACCAGCGCTTACCGCGACGTGCTGGTGTTCGGGTTGCTCATCCTCGTCCTGTTCGTGCGGCCGCAGGGGCTGTTCGGCGCCACCGGGAGGCGCGCATGACCGCCCCCGGAACCGCGAAGACCAAGGGCGTGGCACCCGCGTCCGGCCGCCACCCGCTGCTCACCCCGCCCGCCCGCCGCTTCGCGCGGGGGTGGCTGGCCCTGGCCGTGGCCGTGGCGCTGCTGCCGCTGGCCCTGCGCTCCGGCTACCAGTTCACCGTGCTCAACGTGGTGGCGGTGAACCTCATCGTGGTCACGGGGCTGAACCTGCTGATGGGATATGCCGGGCAGATCAGTTATGGCCACGCCGCGTTCTTCGGCATGGGAGCCTACGGCAGCGCCATCCTTTCCGCCACCCACGGGGTGGACCCCTGGCTGGCCATGGGCGTTTCCGCCTGCGGGGTGGCCGTGGCCGCCGCCGTGGTGGGGGTGCCCACCCTGCGCTTGAAGGGCAACTACCTGGTCATGGCAACCCTGGGCTTCAACCTCATCGTGGACGTGATCCTGGTGCAGTGGAGCGAGGTCACCGGCGGGTCCAGCGGCTTTGTGGGCGTGCCGCCGCTGTCCGTGGCGGGCATGTCGTTCGACACCGATCGCTCGTTCTACTGGCTGGCCTGGGGCGTGGCGCTGCTGCTGCTCATCCCCGCCCGCAACCTGGTCCATTCGCCGGTGGGCCGCGCCCTGCGGGCCATCCACGATTCCGAGCCGGGGGCAGAGGCCTGCGGCGTGCCCACGGCCAGCTACAAGGTGCAGGTGTTCGTGCTGTCGGCCGTGTTCGCCTCGCTGGCCGGGTCGCTGCACGCGCACTACCTGGGCATCGTGGCCCCCAAGACCTTCGACATCTTCAAGTCGGTGGAGTTCGTGACCATGTGCCTCATCGGCGGCATGGGCTCGTTGTGGGGCGGGCTGGCGGGGGCGCTGCTGCTCACGGTGCTGCCCCAGATGCTGGGGGTGTTCGAGGAACACCACGACCTGATCTTTGGCGCGATTTTGCTGGTCATGCTCATCTTCATGCCGCGCGGGGTTTCGCCCTGGCTGCGCGGGATGGCGGGCAGGATGCGGCGCGGGGCCGGTGTCGGGTTGGGGGGCGGAGGCGCGCCGGGCAATGGGCCGGAAGGCCGGGAGGCCCGGCCATGAGCCTGCTGGCGGTACGCGACCTTTCCGTGGCCTTTGGCGGCATCCGCGCGCTGGACGCGGCCAGCTTCACGGCGCGGGCCGGGGCCATCACCGCGCTCATCGGCCCCAACGGGGCGGGCAAGACCACCCTGGTCAACTGCGTGACCGGCATGGTGCGCCCCGATTCCGGCAACGTGACCTTCGACGGGCGGGACATCACCGGCATGGCGGCCCACCGTCTGCCGCGCCTGGGGCTGGCCCGCACCTTCCAGCATTTGCGGGTGTTCGGCTCCATGAGCCTTCTGGAAAACGTCATGGTGGGGCTGCACGGCCACGTGCGCACCGGCATGCTCTCCAGCATGCTGCGTCTGCCCGGCGTGCGCCGCACCGAACGGGCCATGCGCGACGCGGCCCTGCAGGCGCTGGACTTCACGGGCCTTTCCGGCCGGGCCGACGAACCCGCCGGGCTCTTGCCCTACGGCGACCAGAAGCGGCTGGTGCTGGCCCGCGCCCTGGTGGGCGACCCGCGCATGATCCTGCTGGACGAGCCGGTGGCGGGCCTGAACCCGGCGGAAACCCACGAGATGGGCGGGCTCATCCTGGCCCTGCGCGCACGTGGGGTGGCCGTGCTGCTCATCGAGCACGACATGTCGCTGGTCATGCGCGTGAGCGACGCCGTGGTGGTGCTGTGTTCCGGCGCCAAGATCGCCGAGGGCGCGCCCGGCGAGGTGAAACGCAACCCCGAAGTGGTCAACGCCTACCTGGGCGGGGGCGAGGAGTTCGGCCTGCATGCTTGAGGTGCGCGATGTTTCCTTTTCCTACGGCGGCGCGAAGGTGCTGTTCGACGTGTCCCTTTCCGTGGGCGCGGGCGAGGCGGTGTGCCTGCTGGGCATGAACGGCGCGGGCAAGACCACGCTGCTTTCGCTCATCAGTGGCCTGGCCCGGCCCGCGTCCGGGGCCATCCTGCTGGACGGCAGGCCGCTGCCCGCGCGCCCGGCGGGCATCGTGGCCGCCGGGGTGGTGCAGGTGCCCGAGGGGCGGCGGGTGTTCACCCAGCTTTCGGTGCGCGAGAACCTGGAAATGGGCGCATATCTGCGCCTGAAGAACGGCGGCCGCGCGGAACGGGCGGCGGTGGCCGACGACCTGGCCCGCATGCTGGACCTGTTTCCCGTGCTTGGCGAGCGCATCGGCCAGCCCGCGGGCAACCTGTCCGGCGGCGAGCAGCAGATGCTGGCCATGGGCCGCGCCCTGATGGCCCGGCCGCGCCTGCTGCTGCTGGACGAACCCAGCCTGGGCCTTGCGCCCAAGGTGACGGCGGCCATCTTCCGGGTGGTGCGCGACCTGCCCGCCATGGGCTGCTCGGTGCTGCTGGTGGAACAGAACGCGCTGGGGGCGCTGGCCATCTGCAACCGGGGGTACATCATCACCAGCGGGCAGATCCGCTTTTCCGGCACATCCGCCGACATACTTTCCGACGAACTGCTGCGCGAGGCGTTTCTCGGTCCCGTTAACGGAGAGGCCGGGACTGCGGACGGCATGCGGGACGACACGCGGGGCGGCAGCGCCACGCAGGAGGGCAACTGATGGCGAGACTGGTCAAGCAGTCGCTGGGGCAGGAAGTGACGCGCATGCTCAAGCGCATGATCATCGACGGCGAGCTGGAGCCCGGCCAGCGGCTGGTGGAGGACCGCCTGGCGGCGGAGCTGGGCATCAGCCGCACGCCGCTGCGCGAGGCCCTGCACCGGCTGGAGCAGGAGGGCCTGCTGCAGAAGCGCGCCGCCGGGGGCTACGTGCTGCGCCCCTTCGATGCCGAAGAGGTGGAAGAGGCAGTGCAGGTGCGCGCCCTGCTGGAAGCGCGCGTGGCCGCGCTGGCCGCGCGCCGCGCCACGCCGGAACAGGTGGCGGCGTTGCGCGCCAACCTGGCCGCATTCCGCGAGGCGGCGGCCGGTGCCGACTTGGCCCGGCTGGCCGAACTGAACGCCGAATTCCATCTGCTGTTGCGGGCCGCGGGCGGATCGCTGCTGCTGGCCCGCCTGCTGGACGAGATCGAAGGGGTGGTGGAGCGCATCATTCGCGCGCTGGTGCCCCTGCGCGAGGCCGGGGAATGGTCGGATGAAGACCACGCCCGCATCGTGGCCGCCGTGGAGGCGGGCGACGCGGATGCGGCCGCGAAGGCCATGCGCGCCCACGTGCTGCACGGCGGCGAGGCGGTGCTGGACACCCTGCGCCACGCCGAAGGCGAAACCCCGCCGCTGAAATGACCCACCCGCGCCGCCGTGGCCCTGGCCGAGGGCGGCGCGCAACCATGCACCCATGCGTCGCCCCCCGCGCCGTGTGGGAGAGGAGATTCGCATGAACTTCGCGACCATGTTCCGCAAGGCATGCCGCCTTGCCGCCTTTGCCGTTCCGGCGCTGGCGCTGGGCGCGGGCCTGCCCGCCGCCCCCGCGCGGGCGGCCGAACCGGTGAAGATCGGCGCGTTCTTCGCCCTGTCCGGCCCCACCGCGCCCGTGGGCACTCCCACCAAGCTGGTGGCCCAGATGTTCGTGGACAAGGTGAACAAGGAAGGCGGCATCAACGGCCGCCCCATCGAACTGGTGCTGGGCGACACCGAGGGCGACCCCACCAAGGCGGTGCTGACCTTCAAGCGCTTCGTCAGCGAGGAAAAGGTGGTGGCCGTCATCGGACCCACCCGCACCGACGAGGGCATGGCCGTGAAGCGCCAGATCGAGTCCGCCGGGATACCCACGGTGATGACCGTGGGCGGCGATCCGGTGATCATGGAAGGCAAGGTGGGCAACATGGATTTCGGCAGCGCCCGCCATGTCTTCAAGTCGCCCCAGCGGTCGTCCACGGCGGTGCGCAAGGTGCTTGGCTACCTGAAGAAGCATGAGCTGACCAAGGTGGCCCTGCTGCTTTCGGGCGACAACTTCGGGCAGGACGGCGAACGCTGGCTGCGCTCGCTGGCCCCGGAATACGGCGTGGAGATCGTGGGCGCGGAACAGTTCAAGCCCACCGACGTGGACATGAAGACCCAGCTCACCGCGCTGGCGGGCAAGGGGCCGCAGGCGGTGATCTGCTGGACCATCGGACCCGCCGGGTCCATCGTGTCCAAGAATCATCACGCCCTGGGCCTGACCATGCCCCTGCTGCAATGCCACGGCCTGCCAGACCCGGCCTACATCAAGCTGGCGGGCGAGGCGGCCGAGGGCGACCTGATGCCCGCCACCAAGCTGATGACCTGGGAAGCCCTGCCCGACGGCGACCCGCAGAAGAAGGTCATCGCCGAATTCGTGCGCCTGTACCGCGACGAGTACAAGTACGACGCGCAGTACCCCATCAACACCCACTCCGGCTACGCGTGGGACGCCCTGCTGCTGCTGGTGGACGCCATGCGCAAGGTGGGCACCGACCCCGCCAAGGTGCGCGACGCGCTGGAGGCCACCACGGGTCTCGTGGGCGTGAGCGGGGTGTTCAACCTTGGCCCGCAGGATCACAACGGCCTGGGCGAGGATTCCATGGTCATGCTGCAGGTGAAGGGCGGAAAGTTCGTGATGGTGGAATAGACGAAGCGTAGTCCGTGACGCGACATGCCGGCGCGCGGGAAGGGTGGCCCCTTTCCGCGCGCTTTCGCGTAGTCCGTGTTGTTCGGGCTTTTCGCGTCGTCTCCGCCGACCACGTTGACCTGGGTTTCCGGCCATGCCCCGTTTTTGCCCTGTTCGTGCAGGCCGTTGCGCCGTCCTGCCGGATTCTGCAGCACCTCCTGGAACGGGCGGAAGGGGGTGCCCCGGCATTATAACGGGTTTGCGTATCTTCACCGGAGAGGTCATAGAATACCGCACCAGAGGGAGGCGGCAGATGGTGCGCGGCATGAAGCGGGCGATGCCCGGCGGACGGGAAGCCGATGGGACCGGTGCGACTGGCGCGACTGGCGCGACTGGCACGAAGCGCGACGCCGCGCATGGCGGCGCGCACGAGCCGGTTCGTGACGTTCCGCCAGCCCCGGCCGGTTCGCCATCCCCGGCCGCTGTCCCCCCTGTTTCCTCCGCCTGTCCTCCCCAATCCTCCCCGGCCCTTCCGTTATCCCTGTCGCCGGGCGTGTCCCTGTACGAGCAGTTGTTCCAGCGCCATTCCGCGGTGATGCTGCTGGTGGACGCCGACGCGGGGTGCATCATCGAGGCCAATCCCGCCGCCGCCGCCTTTTACGGCCATCCGGCCGAGCGGCTGTGCGGCATGTCCATTCACGACATCAGCACCCTGCCTTCCGCCGAACAAACCGCCCGGCTGGCCGACCTGCGCGGGGGGCGGCTGACGCGCTTCGTCTCGCGCCACCGCCTGGCAACCGGCGAGGTGCGCGAGGTAGAGGTGCATTCCGTGCCCGTGCGGCTTTTCGACCGCACGCTGCTGTACAGCATCATCCACGACATCACCGACCGCGCCCGGGCCGAGGAAGCCCTGCGCCGCAGCGAACAGCACCTGGAAATGGTCCTGGACGGCGCGGGCATCGGCAGCTTCAGCTGGGACGTGGCCGGCGACCAGGTGGCCTGCGACACCCGCTGGGGCGAGGTGCTGGGCCTGGGGAGCGTGGAGTGTGCCCCGTTGATGGCATCATGGCGGGCGCTGGTGCACCCGGACGACCTGCCGGGGCTGGAACGGGCGCGGCAGCGGCATCTTTCCGGCCTCACGCAGCGGTACGAGGCCGAATACCGCGTGCGGGGGGCGGACGGCGCATGGCGCTGGGTACAGGATACCGGGCGGGTGGTGGAGCGTGCCGAAGACGGATCGCCCCTGCGGGTGGCGGGCATCGTGCGCGACGTGTCCGACCGGCGGCGCGCCGAGGAGGACCGGCGGCGACTGTTCAGCCTGTCGCCCGACCTGATGGCCATCGGCGGCCTGGACGGCTATTTCCGCGAGGTGAACCCCGCGTGGCAGGCGGTGCTGGGCTGGTCCAAGGAAGAATTGCTGGACCGGACATGGGTGTCGCTGGTGCACCCGGACGATCAGGAGTCCACCGCGCAGGCCCTGCAGCAACTGCTGCGCGATGGCGTGTTGACCGACATGGAAAACCGCTACCTGTGCCGTGACGGTTCATGGCGCTGGATATCGTGGAATTCCGCAGCCGTGCCCGAGCAGGGGCTGATCTACGGCGTGGGCCGCGACGTCACCGCCACCCGCCGCGCGGCGGAGGAGTTGCGCGCCAGCGAGGCGCGGCTGCGGGCCATCGCCTCCACGGTGCCGGGGGTGGTCTTCCAGTGGCGCGAGTCGCTCGGCGAGCGGCGGTTCACCTACGTCAGCCCGCGCAGCCGCGAGATACTGGGCATCGAGCCGGAAGCGTTGCAGCAAGACTGGCAGGCTCTGCCGGTGCACCCGGCGGACCGCACGGTGTGGGAACTTTCGTTGCGCGACGCGGCCGACCGGCGCGGCGACTGGGTGTTCGAGGGGCGGCTGGCCCTGCCCGGCGGCGAGGTGCGCTGGTGGCGGGGCGAGGCCAAGCCCGTGCACGCGGGGGACGGCGCGGGCCTGCCCGATGGGGGGCGCGAGTTGTCCGACGGGGGGGGCGGCGACCCCGGTATCGTGTACTGCGGCATCATCACCGACACCACCGAGCACCGCGAGGCGCAGGAACGCCTGCGCCAGTTGGCCACCACCGACGGGCTGACCGGGCTGGCCAACCGCAGGCGGTTCCTGGAGGCGCTGGAACACGAGGTGCAGCGCCACCGCCGCTACGGCACGCCCCTGGCCCTTGTCTCCATCGACGTGGACCGCTTCAAGCGGGTCAACGATACCTGGGGCCACGCCGTGGGCGACGAGGTGCTGCGGGCGCTGGCGGCCATCTGCCGGGCCGAGGTGCGCGACGTGGACACCGTGGGGCGCATCGGGGGCGAGGAATTCGCCGTGCTGCTGCCGGACACCGCGCCCGAGGAGGCCATGGCCGTGGCGGAACGGCTGCGGTACGCCGTGGAGGCCGCGCCCCTGCTGACGTCCGGCGGGCCGCTTACCGTCACTCTGAGCCTGGGCGTTGCCGCAAGCCCGCCCTGCGACGGGGCCGACGGGCTGCTGCGCGAGGCGGACAGGGCGCTTTACCGGGCCAAGGCGGGCGGCCGCAACCGGGTGGAGCGCGCCTTCGATCTGCCTGGAGTTTGCGGACCGGGCGACGAGGCCGATTCCCTGCTCACCATTCCTTGAAGATGAAGAACGTGGCCACCACGATCAGGCCGAACCCCACAAGATAGTTCCACTTCAGCGGCTCGCCCAGATAGAGCACCGAGAAGACCATGAACACGGAGAGCGAGATGATCTCCTGGATGGTCTTCAGTTCGGCCGCGTTGTAGTGGCCGTATCCGGCCCGGTTGGCGGGCACCTGCAGGCAGTACTCGAAGAAGGCGATGCCCCAGCTCACCAGTATGGCCACCATGAGCGGCGTGGCCCGGAATTTCAGGTGGCCGTACCAGGCGAAGGTCATGAACACGTTGGAAAGCAGCAGCAGGCCAATGGTGACCACCGGCACGGGCAGCGTGGAAGGGACGGGCATGGGAAGGCTCCGGTTGCGGAACGCGCGCGGGGCGCGCGGGGTGTTCGGCCAGGCGGGGCGGCAAGCCCCGTTGGCCCGACGCCTTTTCGCATGCGGCGCGGCGGCTGGCAAGACGCGGGGAATGGCGTGGCAGGAACGGAGGGGAGCGGGCGGGAACGGATAGGCCGGATGCGCGTGGAGCGCGGCCCAAGGCGGGGCGTGCCCGCCGCCACGGGGCATGCAACGATGCGGGGCCGCCGACCGGTGAAGGTCGGCGGCCCCTGTCCGTCATCACCATGCGCGGCCGGACATCCGGCGGCGCATCCGGGTGCTATTGGGCGGCAGCGGGGGGCACGGGGCGGTCGTCCTTGCGGTCGTCGCGGCGCTCCTTGCGGTCATCCCTGCGGTCATCACGCTGGTCGCGGCGGTCGTCCTTGCGTTCCATGTGCTGGTCGCGACGATCATCGCGGCGTTCCATGCGATCGTCCTTGCGGCCGTCGCGCTGGTCGCGGCGGTCATCCCTGCGCTCCATGCGCTGGTCTTGCCTGTCGTCCTTGCGCTCCTTGCGCAGGTCGGGGCGATCGTTGGGGGGCGTGGCATCATCAGCCATGGCGGGAAGGGCGGGCAGCGCAACGGCGGCGGCAAGGGCAAGCGAGGCGAACAGGGCGGTCGTTTTCTTCAACATGGCGGTTCTCCTTCATGAAAACCGGGGAAGTGCGCCGCGGGTGCGGCGGCTGATGGCGTTGGGCTTCCGGTTCCGGCGCGCACCGGGAAACCGGAGGCGTCGGCGGGGCCGCGCGTGCCGGACACACCGGCACGACGACGCGCATATCGCGCCGAACCCGCGCGAAGTCAACGGCGGCGGGGCACAAGTTACATTTCGTAACATCGCGTTGCGTGGCGGCAATGGGCCGTTACGGAGATGGTTGGACTATCAAGGCAGTTTGCGAGAAGGGATGCGCCATGGCGGGCAGGGGCGGCGTGAGGCTGTGTTGCGCGCGCGAGTGACGCCGCAGACGGCGGGGAGGGGAGATGGACAGGGGCCCTGCGGGTGGGGCGTTTTGGGCTTCCCAGGCAGCCCCATACGTCCCCGGGGGCGGGGACGACGGGGAGAGCGGCAAGAGGCACGACAAGAAGGGCGGCCTGCCGGGGGGGGCGTGGCGCGGTGGGCTCGGCCGACTGAAGGTCAGGCTTCCTCGTCGGTGATGGTGCCGGTTTCGCGCAGCAGAAGGTCCAGCACCAGTTCCTCCAGCGAGCGGCTTTCGTTGGCCCTGGCGCGGGTTTCGGCGGCCGTGTCCATGATGTCAGCCTGCGAGGCCAGCGACGCGGCCTGGCCGTCCAGGATGGTGGAGCGCGAGGCGTAGTTGGAGGCCACGGTGCTCACGGTGGTGATGTGGCCGGAAAGGGTGGTGACCATGGCGGCGGCCTTGCCCACCGTGTTGATCTGGGTACTGTTGAAGGCGTTCTTGAACGACGAGAAGTCGTACAGGGCCAAGTCGAAACTGCCGGTGCCGGACTGTATCTCGATGGTGCCCGATCCGCCGGACACGGTGACCCGGTCGTCGGCGGCCCAGGCCGTGCCGTCCTGCAGGGCGATGCCGTTGTAAGAGGCAGAGGCGATGGTCTGGGTTATCTGCGAGGCCAGCGAATTGTATTCCGCCTGCACGGAGGCGTAGGTCATGGTGGCGGTGGCCACGCCGTTGGCCAGTTCCTTCATGCGGGTAAAGGCGGTCTTGAGCGTGGTGGTGGCTTCGTTGGCCAGATCCACGATGGACTTGGCCTCGGACACGTTGCTGGACGCCTGGCGCAGCATGGCCGCGTCCGACCGCAACCGGCCGGTGAGCGCGGCGGCGGTGGGGTCCGTGAGCTTCAGCGACTGGCTTTCGGTCAGGACAAGATCACGCAGTGATCTTCCCACCGAACCGCCCATGAACAGCGAGTTGGTCAGCATGTCCTGCTGCAGGAGTTGCAGCGAATATTCCACCAGCATGGTGTTCAGCGATTTGTCGGCCACGTCCGCTCCCCGGCGTGTGAAAACACTACGCCTCATGTCGCTTATCGGCGGGTTTTGCGCGGGCTTTAGGGTTTTTTTCGGGTTGAACGGCGTTTCGTGCGGGGGCGCACTCTCCGGCAGGGGGCGCGGCGTGGACCGGCTGGGCAGCCTGACGGAGAGCTTTTTTTACGCCTAGGGCGGCAAGGGTTGCGGGCCGCTGCGGGGCCTTTCAGGGCGACCTGCGGCGGGTTCGGCTGTTGAAGCCGACACCCGGTTTTGCTACATGCTGGGGGCATTGGCGACGCGCGCCGCACGGCCGCGCCGCCCGCCGCAAGAACATTCACAAGGATCTCCGGCGAAGGGAATCCGGTGCAAGACCGGAGCGGTCCCGCCGCTGTGATCCCCGCGCGCACGGCGCGCAACGTCCGCCCCGGCACGGGTACGAGGCTCATGCTTCGCCCCGCAGCCGCAGCGCCACTGGCACCGGGTTCCGCCTGCGCCGGGAAGGCGGGCCGGACGGGGGAAAGCCAGAAGACCTGGCCGGAGCGCTTCTTGCCGCCACGGGCACGCGGATGCCCGGAACGGACTCAAGAAGATTCACGGAACACGCCGCGCGCCGAGGGACGTTACCGACGTACCCCCGGATGCGCCCTACCACGGGCGGCCCGCCGCCGTGCGCCTTTGGCGCGCGGAAATCCGTCGGCCCGCCGTCCGGGAGCCATTCCCCATGCCCCTGCATATCCAGAAGCGCGACGGCCGCGTGGAAACCTGGTCCGTGGACCGGGTGGCCCACGCCATCAACAAGGCCCTGAAGGCCAGCGGCATCAAGGACCCCCTGCTGGGCAAGCGTCTGGCGCAGCGGGTGGAAGCCAAGCTCGAGGGCGTGGACGTGCCCGAGCAGGAGCAGGTGCAGGACCTCGTCCAGCGCGTGCTGATGGAGGCCCGTCTGTACGCCGTGGCCGAGCGGTACATCATCTACCGCGAAAAGCGCCGCGAACTGCGCAGCCAGAACGAGGCCTATCTTGACGTGGCCCGGATGATCGAAAGCTACCTCGACAGGTCCGACTGGCGCGTCAACGAAAATTCCAATATGGGCCATTCGTTCCAGGGGCTTATCCTGCACATGGCGGGTTCGGTCCAGGCACGCTACGTGCTGGAAAAGTACCCCGAGGAAATCCGCCTGGCCCACACCCACGGCTACTTCCACATCCACGACCTGTCCTTTGGCCTGGCCGGGTACTGCGCGGGCTGGAGCCTGCGCGACCTCTTGCTGGAAGGCTTCAACCTGAAGGGCCGCTGCTGCGCTTCGCCGGCGCGTCACTTCGACGCGGCGTGCGGGCAGATCGTCAACTTTCTTGGCACGCTGCAGAACGAATGGGCGGGCGCGCAGGCGTTCAACAACATCGACACCTACCTCGCCCCGTTCATCCGCCACGACAAGCTGACCTACGACGAGGTCAAGCAGGGCGTGCAGAAGCTGGTGTACAACCTGAACACCACCTCGCGCTGGGGCGGCCAGAGCCCGTTCACCAACTTCACTCTGGACATGGCCCCGCCCAGGCACATCGCCAACGAGCCGGTGATCATCGGCGGCGAATTCCAGGATTCCACCTACGGCGACTACGCCGCAGAGATGGACATGTTCAACCGGGCGTTCATCGAGGTGATGCTGGAAGGCGACGCCGACGGGCGCATCTTCTCCTTCCCCATCCCCACCTACAACGTCACCCCCGACTTTCCGTGGGACACCGACACCGGCAAGATGCTGCTGCGCATGACGGCCAAGTACGGCGCGCCCTACTTCCAGAACTTCATCAACTCGGACCTCAACCCCGAGGACGTGCGCTCCATGTGCTGCCGTCTGCAGATGGACCTGCGCGAGATCCGCAAGCGCACCGGCGGCCTGTTCGGCTCGGGCGACCTTACCGGCTCCATCGGCGTGGTCACCCTGAACCTGCCCAAGTTCGCGTACCTGGCCCAGGGAGAGGAAGACTTCCTGGACATGATCACCGAGTACGCGGAAATGGCGCGCGACGCCCTAGAATACAAGCGCAAGCTGTGCACCCAGATGCTGGAGGCGGGCATGTTCCCGTTCTCGCGCCGCTACCTCAAGAACGGCTACGCGGGGCACTTCTCCACCATCGGGCTCATCGGCGGGCACGAGGCCTGCCTGAACCTGCTGGGCAAGGGCATAGAGACCGAGGCCGGGCTGCGCCTGATGAAGCGCGTGCTGCACCACCTGCGGGAGCTGACCGTGCGCTTCCAGGAAGAAACCGGGCACATGTACAACCTTGAAGCCACGCCCGGCGAAGGCACCTGCTACCGCCTTGCGCGCATCGACCGCGCCCTGTACGAAGACATCGCGACCTCGGGCGGGGATACCCCCTACTACACCAACTCGACGCTGCTGCCCGTGGGCTTCACCGAGGACGTGTTCGCCGCGCTGGAGCACCAGAACGAGTTGCAGACCCTGTACAACGGCGGCACGGTGTTTCACTCCTTCCTCGGCGAGGCCGCGCCCGACGAGGCCTCTGTGAAGAACTACCTGCTGAAGGCCATGCAGAAGACGCGCATCCCGTACATCTCGGTCACGCCCACCTTCTCGGTGTGCCAGACCCACGGTTACCTGCGCGGCGAGCACATGAACTGCCCCGAGTGCGGCGAAGAGGCGGAAGTGTACACCCGCGTGGTGGGCTACTACCGCCCGGTGAGCCGATGGAACCTCGGCAAGCAGCAGGAATACAAGGAACGCGTGGAGTACGGCATGGGCTCGTTCTGCGATTGCGGCGCGCCCGCGACCGAAGTGGACATGAAGCTGCCGGAACCCGCCACTGCGGACTAGCACGAGATGACGCGGCGCCGCCACGGCCGCCATCGCCCATGGCCGTCTTCTGGCCCGAACCCTGACCCGAACCCGGAACCGCCCACGGTTCCACCCGTGACCCCGTGATCCTGAACGCCACCCAGCTCGAAGCCATCCGCCAACGCAACGACGAGGAACTGCGTCGGGGCGCGCACGCCACGCCGGGCTACCCGGCGCATACCGTGCGCGACCTGTTGCAGACCGTGGAGGCGTTGAAGAAGGAAAAGAAGAAGTGGCAGCGCCTGGCCCAGGAACGCGGCCAAGCGCTGGATACGGTGCGCGAGGTGCTGGACGCGGTGCGTCCCGCCGATGGGCGCAACGGCAACGGGCATGCGCCCGGCGGCCCCGGCGGGCGGGATGCCGAACCGGATGCCCGCCAGCCCCTGGTGGGACCGGATGGTGGCGACGCCCCCCTGCGCGAGTGACCCGCACCGGTCACGGCATGGGCTTGGAATGAAGAGGAATGCAGCAATGACCGCCCGGCATGCCAATGCGTGCCGGGCGGTCTTGCGTCCGGCAAAGGGGGCATGCGCGGCCGTGTTCGCGGCCCGGTCAGGGCGGCGGCAGCACGGCGGGCGGCGGGAGCGGCCGTGAAATGCAAACGGCCGCCACAAGGGCGGCCGCGGGATGCGCAAGGGGATGCCGGGCGGAGCCTTGGGCTATTTCTCGGGCGCGGGCACGGGGTACTGTTCGCGGTAGATGATGCGGCCTTCCGCTTCCAGTTCCACCACCAGGGTCTGCACGTCGGCGGGGGCAAGTCCATCGGGCAACGGCGCGGAGGTGACGATCTTCTTGAAGCGCGAGATCTGGAAGCGGTTGGTGTCCGGCTCCACCTTCAGGGGCAGGATGCGCCCGTCGGCGGCCACCACCGAGAACAGGGCCTGGCCGCCAAGCTGCTTTTTGGGGTCGGGGTTGGTCAGGTCGAAGTTGATGCGCAGCCGCTTGCCCGAACCGTGGCGCACGGCCACGTTGTCCACGCGGGCCTCGCCGGTGCTCAGCGCCTCGCGCGCCTCGCCCGGCGTGTCGGCCACGGCGGCGGCCACGGCCTGGCTGGCGGCGTCCGGCACGCGGGCGTCAACCCCGGCCTGTGCCGGGTCGTCGCTGGCGGGCGGAGTCTGCTCGCCAGCCTGGGCTCCGGCCGGGGCGGGAATCTGGCCGGGGGCGGCCACCACGCCGTCGCCCGCGCCATTGGCATCGCCCGGCTTCGCCGGAGCGGGGGCAGGCGGCGAGGCCAGGGCCGCGCTGCCCAGCAGGGCGCGCAGTTCCTCGGGGTCGCTGCTGCGCAGCAGGGATTCCAGGTTGGAAAGGCGCTCCAGTTCCACCCGCGCGTCCTTCAGGTCGCGGTCAAGCGACTGGTTCTGGCTCACCAGGGCCCGGTTGGCCTGCCAGAACGAGAAACCGGCCCACACCCCGAAGGCCGCCAGCAGCGGCAGCAGCACCAGCGACACGGTAAGCAGTCGCAGGGCCAGGGGGCTCACGCGCAGGCGACGGACGCGGCAGTCGTCGCGCATGAGCAGCAGGCTGTATTTCTCGTCGGTCATCATCGGGCGGCGGGGCTCCATTCTTCCTTCACGATTTTCCACGCCTGGCCGTCCTGGCGCAGCAGCAGCGTCTTCACGCCCCGGTCACCGTTGCCGGTCACGTCGCGGTACTCCTGGGTCATGTCGGCGCGCACGCCGCCGGCCACGGCCTCTATGCGCAGGCCCTTAAGCTGCACCTTGGCGGGCTTGGCCTTGCGCCACAGTTCCTGCTTTTGCTGGCGGATGGACGATGCGCCCTTGCGCGGGGCCTGTTCGGCGTCGTCGGCGTAGCAGGCGATGTAGCCCTTCACGTCGCCGCGCTCCCACGCCTTGCGCCATTTCTCGACAAAGGCGGTGACCTGCGGAGAGACGGTTTCAAGGTAGTTGGCTTCCATGCCCACGTCGGCGGGCACCCATTCCATGCCCACGATGCGGTACTCGCCCTTCTTGTCGGGCTGCCAGTACAGGCGGCGGATGCCTTCGGTGGTCATGTTGGGCGCGCGGTAGTATTGGTTGAACCAGGTCACCCAGTAGCCGGGGCCCTGCATCACCTGCACGTCGGAAACGGAGGTCTGGATCCACGCCAGCTGTTTGAACAGCCGTTCCTTCTGGCTGCGGAACGCGGCGAAGGATTCTTCCTGCGCGGCGGTGTAGGCATCGGCGTCGTAGTAGTCGAACATGGCGGGCGAGCGCGAACCCCACGCCTTGGCCCAGCCCTTCACCTTGTCTTCCAGCTTGCGGGCGGTGGCCTTGTCGTCCTTGGAGGGGGATGCGTCGGTGGCCACGTCGCCCGCCACGGCCACGGCCGTGCCGGGGGCGAACAGCTTGCCGGCCCTGTCGATGTCCGCGCGGTTCAGGGCGATGCAGCCCTTGGTCTCGCGGGGGATGATGTCGTGCCCCTTGCTGTGGATCCAGATGCCCGAGCCGGTCTTGCGGCGCAGCTTGTCCACGGGGTTGGGGTAGTTCAGGGTGTAGGCGATGCCGCCGTACATTTCCATGTCCAGCCCGGCGGAAAGCTTGCCCACCACGAAGTAGATGCCCTCGGGCGTCTTCAGGTCGCCCGCGGTCTGCTTGTCGCCCGTGGCCTGCCCGGTGGTGCAGACGTAGCTGGCGGCGAGCTTCAGCGGGCTGTGGCGTTCATAGATGTGCAGCTTCTGGTCTTCCTTGTCCACGGCCACCAGGCGGCGGGGCGTGCCCGGATCGTCCGGGATGCGCACGTGCCAGCCCTCGGCGGCGGAGGAAAGGGGACAGAGAAGGGAAAGCAGCAGGGCAGCGGCGGGCAACAGGCGGTGAAGGGCGCGGATGGTGCTTCGATGCATCTCGGTGCGCGGGCTGTGCGCCCCCCGGAGAGGGCGCGGTGATCCGTCGGAACGGCGGATGTGGAACCTGTGCTCCCCCCTGCCAGTCTGGCCTGACCGGCCAGACTAGCCGGACATGGCCGACATGGTCGGCCTGGCCGATACGCCGGTGGACCGTCGCATGAGCGCGGCCCCGCCGGGGGGACGTGGCCGCCGAGGCCTTTTGTTGCACCGGCCCGGCAGGGCCGGACTGAACCGGACTGGTGCTGGCGGAAGCGCCTACGAGCGGGCGGCTTCCACCAGTTCCTTGCGGGTAAAGATGGAGATGAGGTCGTACCCCGCATCCTTCAGGGCCTGCCTGCCGCCTTCCTCGCGGTCGAGGACGGTGCACACGGCCACGATGCGCAGGCCCGCAGCCTGCACCCGTTCGCAAGCCTTTAGCAGGGAACCGCCAGTTGTGACAACGTCTTCCAGCATGGCAACCGGGTCGCCGGGGGCGAAATTGGCAAGGCCTTCCACGTACTGGTCGGTGCCGTGGCCCTTGGGCTGCTTGCGCACGATGAAGCCCGCCAGCGGGCGGCCCCGTTCGTGCGAGATGACCGTGGTGGCCGAAATCAGCGGGTCCGCGCCCAGGGTCATGCCGCCCACGCCCACCACGGGCACGTCGCGCAGCAGATCGTTGAACAGCGAGCCGATCAGCCAGGAGCCCTCGGCGTTGAGGGCCGTCTGCTTGCAGTCGAAGTAGTAGTCGCTCTTTCGGCCCGAAGTAAGGGTGAAATCGCCTTCCCGGTATGATTTTTCCACCAGCAGGCGGGCGAGGCGGATGCGCAGGTCGTTCATGGGTGTCCTTGGAATGCTCTTGGGAATGCTCGTGGGAAAGATCATGGAATGGGTTTGCGTGTGCATGCGGCGCTGGCGCCGCGTGGTCCACGCCGGGCGGGCCCTAGCTGCGGCCGAACACCCGCTCGAAGATCATGTTTTCGTGGCGCAGATAGTAGCCGGGATCAAACAGTTCATCAAGAACGGAAGGGGCAAGGCGCGCGGCGATGTCCGCGTCGGCCCGCACCATGTCCGGGAAGGGCTTTCTGGTCTCCCAGCTCTGCATGGCGCAGCGCTGCGCCAGCACGTAGGCCTCCTGCCGGGCCATGCCCGATTCCACCAGGGCCAGCAGCACGCGCTGCGAATAGTATAGTCCGTAGGAGGCGGCCAGGTTGCGGTCCATGTTCTCGGGGATCACCCGCAGGTTGGCCAGCAGGCCCGACAGGCGGTGCAGCACGTAGTCCATGAGGATGGTGGAGTCGGGCATGATCACCCGTTCCACCGAAGAATGGCTGATGTCGCGCTCGTGCCACAGGGCCATGTTCTCCATGGCGGCCAGCGAGTTGGTGCGGATGAGGCGCGAAAGGCCGGTCATGTTCTCGGCCGAGATGGGGTTCTTCTTGTGCGGCATGGCCGACGACCCCTTCTGCCCCTTGGCGAAGCCTTCCTCGGCTTCCAGCACCTCGGTGCGCTGCAGGTGGCGCAGTTCCACGCACAGCCGTTCCACGCCCCCGGCGGCCAGCGCCAGCGAGGTGAAGAAATGGGCGTGGCGGTCGCGCTGGATGACCTGGGTGGAGATGGGGTCCACCGCCAAGCCCAGGATTTCGCAGGCAATGGCCTCCACCTTGGGGTCGAGCATGGCGTAGGTGCCCACGGCCCCGGAAATCTTGCCCACGCGCACGCTTTCAAGCCCGTCGCGGAAACGGGCCACGTGGCGCTGGAATTCGGCGTGGAAGCCCGCCATCTTCAGGCCGAAGCTGGTGGGTTCGGCGTGGATGCCGTGGGTGCGGCCCATGCACAGGCGGCCCTTGTTGGCGAAGGCCAGCGTTTCGAGGGTTGCCAGCAGCCGCTCGAAGCCCTTCAGGATGAGTTCCCCGGCCTGGGCCAGCAGCAGGCCGTTGGCCGTGTCCACGATGTCGGACGAGGTGCAGCCCAGGTGGATGAACCGGGCCGAGGGGCCCACCTTTTCTTCCACGGCGGTGAGGAAGGCGATGACGTCGTGGCGGGTTTCCTGCTCGATTTCCAGGATGCGGTCCACGTCGAAGTCGGCCTTCTCGCGGATGACGCGCATGTCGTCCGCGCCGATGACGCCAAGGCGGTGCCAAGCCTCGCACACGGCCAGCTCCACGTCGAGCCAGGCGCGGAAGCGGTTTTCAAGGGTCCAGATGCGGGCCATCTCGGGGCGGGAATAACGGTCGATCATCGGGGCTTCCTTGCTGGTCTGTTGCGTATGGCTGCCGGGTCGGCTTGGGGCCGGTCCGGTCGCGTGTCTGGTTGCGCGTCTGGTGCGTCCCCGGCCGTATGTTGGCCGTCAGGTCGGCTGAGCCGGGGCGGTCGCCGGGATGCGGCACAGGGCCGTCCGGAGTGGAAAGATGACCGCCGTTGGGCTGCGGTTGTCCATGAAAAGGGGCAGCCTAGGCTGCGTTTGTTCATGAAAAGGGGCAGCCGAGGCTGCCCCTGGGGTGCTACGAACCTGTGGCCGTCGCTGCGGCGCAACCGCCCGACGGGGCGGCCGTGGCACACTTGGCCGGGCCTTCGGCCGAAGCCGGAGCCGCCGTGGCGGAAGATGCGTCGGCGCCGTCCTTCCCGTTGGACCCGGCGTCGCCGGTGGCGGCTTCCGCGCTGGCGCCCGCATGCGAATCGGTGGACGAGCGGTTGCCGTAGTCGGTGACGTACCAGCCGCCGCCCTTGAGCACGAAACTGGTGTTGGACACGATGCGGTCGGCGCGGCCACCGCACACCGGACAGGAGCGGGGGGCTTCGTCGAAGGTCTTCAGCCATTCCTCGAAGATCTGCTCGCAGTCGCTGCAACGATATTCGTAGATGGGCATGCTACCCTCCTTGCAGAACCTACGCGTGATGGACGAGCCTAAACAGCGTCGCACGCGTTGTCAAACGGGAAGGCCATGCGATGGAGCACGGGACGGATGCACGACGGTGTGGCGTCGCGCGGCGGGCGGGGCGTGGTCACCGCCATGCCCGCTGTCTGGTGCTGCATGCATGGCGAGGTATATGTTCCGGATGCTGCATGGAACGTCGCGCGAACCCGGCATGCGCCGCATGCATTGCGGCGTCGTGGCGCTGGAGAGCGGGACGCTCCGTACCGCAGGAAGCACACGCGCCTCGGGCGACGTGCCACCGGGGGCACGTTGCGCGAAGCGCGGGGCGTTCTTGCAGCGGAACGAAAAACCTGGATGCCTTAGGACTTGGCGGCGGCCTTCGCTTCGCGCACGCGCTGCTTCAGGCGCTTTTCGCGGCGCTGACGGCGACGGTCCAGTTCCTTTTTGCGCTCGATCTTCTTGTGGGCCATGGGACTCCTCCGTGAAATCGCGTGAGATAAGAGGGACCACCTATCGCGAACCGTGGGTTTTGTCCAGTGGCGCGCGCGGGGTGGATGCGGGTTGGGCAAGGCTTGAGTGCGGGCGGGCGATCGGGGGGCGGGCCCGGATGCGGCCGAGCCCGTCGCCGACCGGGTTTTGCCGCTGGTTGACCGGCCCCCTTTGCTGACCGGCTCAGCGGTCGAAGTAGCCGCTTACCGGGCCGTCCGCGTCGATGGCGGCATCGCCAAAGCCGTGCCGGGCAAGGACCGGGCGCAGGGCGTCGCGCCGGGCCGGGGAAAGCGCCGCGTGCGCCGGGCCCAGTTGCAGGCGGGGCGGGGAGTTTGGCGCAAGGCGCAGGCGGAAGTCCCACAGGCCAAGGTCTTCCAGTTCGCCTTCGGCGGCGGCCAGGCGGGCCAGGATGGCCGCGTGGGGGGGCATGCCGTAGGCCAGCCGGGTGAGCAGGCAGGGGCGGGCGGCCTGGTCCGGGCGGTCCATGCCGGTGCGCGCGGCCAGGGTGCGGATGTCGGTCTTGGACAGGCCCGCCTCGGCGAGCGGCGAGCGGACGGCCAGTTCGCGCAGGGCGCGCAGGCCGGGGCGGTGGGCGGTCAGGTCGTCAGCGTTGGTGCCGTCGCACAGGGGCAGGGGCGCGGTCTTGGCGAGCAGGGCAGTGAAGGCTGCGTGCTTGCAGTGGTAGCAGCGGTCGCGGTCGCCCGCCGCGATGGCCGGGATGGTCAGCGGGTCCAGCGGCACGGCGGTGAAGGTGGCCCCGCGCGCGGTGGCCCAGCGGCGGGCTTCTTCCGTTTCGCGGGGGGGCATGTGCGGGCCGGTGATGTGCAGGGCGGTGACGCAGCAGCCTGCCAGCAGGGCGGCGTGGGTCAGGAAGCGGCTGTCCAGCCCGCCGGAAAGGGCCACGGCGAGGTCCGGCATGGTGGCCAGCAGGCGCAGCAGGTCAGGGGGCAGGGCGTCGGGGGGCGTGTTGGTGCGCTGGGGGGCGATGCTGGTCATGCGGTGTGTCTGGGCCTGAAGGTGCGCGTGCAGCCTGCCGTCGAAATTCGCCTTTTTGGGCCGGGCGGCGTTGGCGCTTGATTTCCGCTGCTCACGTACGCCAGTACAGCGTTGCTTTCGCCATCCGTAGGACTCGCGTTTTGCGCTCGTCCAACGGCTGCCGATCTCAGCGCGGAAATCGCGCGCCGCCTTGCCCGGCCACAAAAAAACGTAATTTCTCGCATTCTGCCCGCACAGCCATCCGCGCCGGAAGACCGGCGCGGAGTATAAGGAAGAAAGGCAATTGCCGGACAGGAAGAGAACAACCATGGGTCGAAAGCTAGGGGGTCCGCGCGTGTTGCGGGGACGCCACGCAAAGATGTAGTGCCCGCCATGCCGATCGGCAAGATTGCCGTTGGGAATAAGACCGAGCCGCAGGCAGTTTCATTGTGGCAAGCCCCGCCAACCGAAAAACGAAACCCGCCGGGTGCGCGTTGTTTGCGCGCGTCCGGCGGGTTGTTCAGTGCGTGTGCGTGATTCGGGGGAAATCCTTACGCCGAGGGCAGCAGTTCCACCGGCTCGGTAAGCAGGAATTCGCCCTTTTCGATCCACGACTTCAGCGTGTTGGCCACTTCCAGCGACAGCGGGTAGCTGGTCATGGGCACGGTTTCCACCTTCTTGCCCATGATCTCAACCTCGCCGCTCTTCAGGTCTTCGTAGGTCACGTGCTGAATGACCCGCGGCAGGCAGTTGGGGTAATCGTGCCCGTAATCCTTGACCGGCATCTGGATGTCGCTGTCGTCCACCCCGGTGAACCAGGCGATTTCCTCGTTCAGGATGGGGATGGGAATGCCCACGCCCACCGCCAGCGAGCAGCCGTAGCCAAGGAACGAGAGGCCGCGCAGGTAGCGCGGGTTCATGCCCTTCAGGTCGCCCTTCAGCATCAGAGTGCCCGCCGGGGAAAGCGGCAGGCCGCGTTCGGTGCGCTTGGGCGCGGCCACGTGCTGCGTGCCCGCCCCAAGAACGTACCCCGTGCCGCCGCCCAGGAATATGCGGGTGCCAAGGCCGATGGTGCGGAACAGCGGGTCGTTGAACAGCGGCGAGATGCGGCCCGCCGTGGCGAAGTTGACGTTGCGCAGGTTGGGCTTCAGCGGGCCCATGTACGTGTAGATGATGCGGCTCGTCAGGTTCACGGCCGCGTTGTAGTTCTGGTAGCAGTTGCGCGGGTTCAGCAGGTGCGCGTAGGGCAGCTCGGACAGGGTGATCTTCTTGTCCAGCGACTTGCGCGGGTAGCAGTCCGTTCCGTAGGCCTCGGCCCGCAGGTGCACGGCCTTGCCGCGCACCAAGTCTTCGATGACGTGGCCGCCGCCGTACTTGAACCGGCCGGGGTAGACCTTGTTCAGCGGGTCGTCCTCGGTGGGTTCGGTGGCGCCCAGGTAGGAGTCCACGGCGGCAAGCCCCGCGTAGGCGGGCACGTCGTTCATCCAGACCTTGGCGGTCTTGAGCGTGGGAGGGTCCTGCTGGCCGATGTTGAAGAGCAGCCCGGAGGAGCACATGGGCGAGAAAGTCCCGGTGGTGACGACGTCGATTTCGCGGGCGGCCTTTTCCTTGCCCATTCGACGGACGGCCTCGGTCATCTCCTCGGCATTCAGCACCACGGCCTTGCCCTGGCGGATGCGCTCGTTGATTTCCGCGATCGTCTTGTTCACCTTGAAACTCGCCATCTTGCTAACCTCCGTTGGTGGCGCGTCGCGCCGTTTCGATAAATCAGGATATCAGCATATGGAAAAGCAGTCCGGATTGCAACCAGCAAAAAAGGGGACCCGTGCAGGCCCCCTTTGGTTCGGCGGTTTGGTCGGCAACCGGGTCAGCCCTGTTGCCCCAGCCGTTCCAGGGCCTGGCGCGCGAGATCGAAGTCGGGGTCCAGTTCCAGCGCCACGCGCAGGCAGCGTTCGGCGTAGTCGCGCCCGCCCGCCCGCATGAACACGAGGCCCATGTTGAACGCGATGGTCTTGTCGCGCCGGGGCAGGTCGGGGTTGATGGTCATGGCCTTCAGCATGTTGGCGCGCGCCTCGCGGAATTCCTTGCCCTCGGCGAAGGCCATGGACATGTTGTAGAACAGGTTTTCGTCGTCCGGGGCCACGCGCAGGGCCTTCTGGTATTCTATGGTGGCCTCGCGCCACTTGCCCTGCTTGCGCAGGGCGATGCCCAGGCGGTTGAAGGTGCCAAGGTCGCTGCGGTCCAGCATGTCGCCCTTGGCGTCCAGCGCCTTGCGCAGGAATCGTTCCGCCCGTTCCGGGTCGCGCTCGCTGTAGATGCTGGCGATACGCTCGGAAATGTCGCCGATGTAGGCCATGGCCTCGCGCGTGGCCTGGGTGACGGCCAGTTCGAACAGTTCCTCGGCCTTTTCCTGGTTGCCCATTTCCACGTGGATCTCGCCCATGTCCACCTTGCGTTCCACGTTGAGGGGCGAGAGGCGGTCGAGCTTTTCCAGGTAGCCCAGCTGGGCTTCGCTGTCGCCGATCTGCTTGTTCAGGTCGGCCAGCTTCTTCAGTGGCTCCAGGTACAGGTCGGCGTTGCGGCTGGCCTCTTCGAAGCATTCGCGGGCGCGATCCATCTTGCCCAGCGCCTGGTAGGCGTCACCCATGACCAGCAGCCCGGCGGCGCTGTTGGGCTTCAGTTCCAATATCTTGCGGCACACCTTCAGTGCGCTTTCGTGCGAGCCCTGCTGCACCATGGCCCGGGCGGTGTCGATGAGCTGGCCCAGCTTGCCCTGCGGCTTGATGGTGAAGGCGATCTTTTCGATCAACGTGTTGATGGAGATGGGCTTGCTGATGAAGTTGTCCGCGCCGATCTCGTGCAGCAGCACCAGGCGCTGCCGTTCCGTCTCGCCGGTGAGGATGATGATCTTCACGTCCGAGTAGGCGTTCTTGACCTGCCGGACCAGGATGCCCGTATCGCGCCCTTCGATCATCCGCTCCATGAACACCAGCACGTTCTTCTTGCGCATGGAGACGTCGCGGATGGACTTGATGATGTAGTCGGTGTTGGTGACCACGGAGATGGCGTCGGTGGTGATGGCGAGATGTTTGGTCACCGTGTTGCGCAACAGCGAGATGAAGTTCTGGTCGTCGCTCACCACGAGGAAGTACCCCTTCTTCTCGTTGATGAACTCGACCACCGTGCTCTCGTATTGCTTCTGCTTGAGCTTGAGGTTGATGTTGCTCGCCATGCTTGCTCCTTGCGGCACGCTTCCCCCCGCCGAGGGCGCTGGCCTCTGAGTGTGTCATCCGCTCCGGGCGCGGTGTGGAACGGTAGGTATGCCTCCGGGGCTTGTCAACGTGAACGGTCGCCGATGTCGCTGCCATTCGCGGCAAGCCGCCCGCAACGGCCCGCCCGCCGCCACCGGGGTGTGCCCGGTCCTGGCGGTACGGGCTGCGCGGAATGCTCCGCCCGCAAGCATAGCACAGTCTATGAGACGTGGCGAGCCGTGCGCCGCCGCTCCATGCATTGCGTCACGGAGATTGCCGCTGGCCCCCCCCCCGCTGCCCCCCTTATTTTTTTGCCGTTCCCTGCGCGGCCACGGCCCTGGCCTTGGCTTCTGCCACGGCCGCGTCCCCCAGGTAGCGGCGGCCCAGCGGGCGCAGCTTTTCGTCCAGGGTGTAGACCAGCGGCAGCCCGGTGGGGATGTTCAGTTTTGTGATGGCCTCCTGGGTCATGCCGTCCAGGTGCATGACCAGCGCGCGCAGGCTGTTGCCGTGGGCCGCCACCAGCACCCGCTGCCCAGCCAGCACCTGCGGCGCGATGACGTCGTGCCAGTAGGGCAGCACGCGGGCCACGGTTTCCTTCAGGCTTTCGCTGGCGGGCAGCACGTCGGGCGCGAGGCTGGCGTAGCGTGCGTCGCCGGCCGGGTTGCGCGGGTCGTCGGGGGGCAGGGGCGGGGGCGGGGTGTCGTAGCTGCGCCGCCATTCGAACACCTGGTCCTCGCCGAAGCGGGCGGCGGTTTCCGCCTTGTCGAGGCCCTGCAATGCGCCGTAGTGGCGTTCGTTGAGCCGCCAGTGCTTGTGCACCGGCAGCCAGGACAGCCCCAGTTCGTGCTGCACGACGTGCAGGGTGCGGATGGCCCGGGTAAGCACCGAGGTATGGCAGACGTCGAAGGCCAGCCCTTCGTCGGCGATCAGGCGCGCCGCGTCGCGGGCCTCCTGCTCGCCCTCGGGCGAAAGGTCCACGTCGGTCCAGCCGGTGAAGCGGTTTTCCAGGTTCCAGGCGCTTTGCCCGTGGCGCAGAAGTACCAGCGTGTGCATGTTTCCCTCCCGTGGCCGCGTGCGGTCTGGCGCGCCGGGCTCATGGCGGTCGCGTCAGGCGATCGCCCGTCAGTCGGCCGTCTGGATGTTGTAGCCCTTCAGCTTGCGGTACAGGTGGCTGCGCTCGATGCCCACGGCCTCGGCCAGCCGGGTGACGTTGCCGCCGCACTCGGCAAGGCGCGCGGCAAGGTAGTGCGCCTCGAAGGCGGCGCGGGCCGCCTTCAGGTCCATGCCGGGGGCCAGCAGCGCCCCGAAATCCGTCGCGCCGGGCATGTCGGGGCCGCCGGAGGCGTCGTGGGACTGTTCCTGTCCCATGCCCGGGCGCTGCCCGGCCTCCGTGCCGCACGCGGTCCGCGCCCCCGTCATGCCCGCGCGGGGCAGGAATTCCGGGGGCAGCATGTTCCGCGTCACCTCCAGCCCGGCGTGCAGGATGAGCATGCGCTCCACGAAGTTGCGCAACTCGCGCACGTTGCCGGGCCACGGATAGCGCGAGAGCGCCTCCATGGCGTCGGGCGCGAAGGCGGCCGGGCGCACGCCGTAGTCGCGAGCCAGGCGCTGCGCGAACAGGTCGATGAGCAGGGGCACGTCCCCCTCGCGTTCGCGCAGGGGGGGCAGCACCAGCGGAAACACCCGCAACCGGTAGTAGAGGTCCTCGCGAAAGGTTCCGGCCGCTATCTCGTCCTCCAGGTTCTTGTTGGTGGCGGCGATGACCCGCACGTCCACGCGCATGGTGCGGTGGCCGCCCACCCGCTCGAACTGCTGCTCTTGCAATATGCGCAGTATCTTGGCCTGGGTCTTCAGGCTCATGTCGCCTATCTCGTCCAGGAACAGGGTGCCCTTGTGGGCCATCTCGAACTTGCCCGCCTTGGCCGCGTCCGCCCCGGTGAACGCGCCCTTCTCGTGGCCGAACAGTTCGCTTTCGATGAGTTCTTCCGGAATGGCCGCGCAGTTCACGGCCACCAGGGGCCGGTCGGCCCGGCGGCTGCCCGCGTGGATGGCCCGCGCCGCCAGTTCCTTGCCGGTGCCGTTTTCACCGGTGATGAGCACCCAGGCGTCGGTGGGGGCCACCCGCGCGATCTGGCCGCGCAGGGCCTCCATCACCGGCGAGCGGCCGTTCATCTCGTCGGCGTGGGCCGTGGGCAGGCTGTCGCGCAGGGCCTCGTTCTCGCGGCGCAGGTCGCCGTATTCCAGGGCCCGCTGCGTGGCGATGAGCACCTTTTCCAGCGACAGGGGCTTTTCGATGAAGTCGTGCGCGCCCTTGCGGATGGCGTTGACCGCCGTTTCGATGGTGCCGTGGCCGGAGATCATGATTACCGGCAGGTCGGGCCGCTGGGCGTGCAACTGGTCCAGCACGGCCAGGCCGTCCATGCCGGGCATCCAGATGTCCAGGAACACCAGGTCCGGGGTCTCGCGGGCCAGCAAGGCCAGGCCGTCCTCTCCGCTGGGGGCCTCGAGCACCTCGAAGCCCTCGTCTTCCAGAATGCCGCGCAGGGAGAAGCGGATGCCGTCTTCGTCGTCGATGATCAGGATGCGGGCGTGCATGGGGTGTCCGTTTGCTGGTGCGGGAAGGTGATGGTCAGGAGAGCACGAAGCCGTCGTGGAACAGGCTGACGCACACGTCCACCATGGTGCGGTCGTAGCGCGTGCCGCGCCCGGCCGCTATCTCGGCCAGGGCGGGGCCAAGGCCCAGCGAGGCGCGGTACGGCCGGTGCGACGACATGGCCTCCACCACGTCGGCCACGGCCAGGATGCGCGCCTCCGGCAGGATGGATTCGCCCGAAAGGCCGTTGGGGTAGCCCGTGCCGTCCAGCCGTTCGTGGTGCTGCAACACCATGTGGGCCACCGGCCACGGAAATTCGATTTCCTTCAGGATGTCGTAGCCCACCTGGCTGTGGGTGCGCATGATGCCCATTTCCAGGTCGCTGAGGCGGGTGGGCTTGGCCAGTATTTCCGCCGGAATGTGGATTTTGCCGATGTCGTGCAGCATGCCCGCCACGCGCAGCCCCTCCAGCCTGTCGCCGGAAAGGCCCACCCGCACGGCCATGGCGTGGGCCAGTTCCGCCACGCGGGCCTGGTGCCCCGCCGTGTACGGATCGCGCTTTTCCGAGGCGGTGGCCAGGGCGGAAACGGTCTGGCGCAGGGTGCGGCGCAGATCTTCGACGCTGTTGCGCAGGGCTTCTTCCGACTGGCGGCGCTCGGTGATGTCGCGGAACACCAGCACCGTGCCCACGCGGCGGCCGTCCGGGTCCGCCAGGGGCGAGGCGCTCATCTCGATGGGGTGCGCCCGGCCGTCCGGCCCGTGCACGAAGGCCTCGCTCACGGCCGAGGGGGCCATGAAGGCCGGGGGCGCAGGCACGGGAGGCGGCGCGGGGGCCGGGGCATGCGCCGCGGCAGGGGCGGGCGGCTGGGCCAGCAGCTCGTTGGGGTCGTGCAGGCGGTGGCCGTTGCCGTCGGGGCGGATGTCCACGTGGTCGACGAAATGGCGGTCGATGCAGGCATGGTGGTCCGCCCCGGTCATGGCCTCCGCGCTGGCGTTGATGTAGGTGATGCGGCCGTGGCGGTCCACGGTGAGCACCGCGTCGGCGATGGAGCGCAGGGTGGTGGCGAACCAGCGTTCCTTGCGCCGGGTTTCGTGGTCCATCTGGTGCTTGTACAGCGCCATCTCGATGGACGTGCGCAGGTCGCGGTCCTCGAAGGGTTTCAGCAGGTAGCCGAAGGGTTCGGTGATCTTGGCGCGCTGGAGGATTTCCGGGTCTTCATGGGCGGTCATGTAGATCACCGGCACGGGGTGGCGGGCCAGGATGCGCCCGGCGGCGTCGATGCCGTCCGTGCCTTCGCCGAGCACGATGTCCATCAGCACGAGGTCGGGCCGTTCGGCCAGGGCCTTTTCCACGGCCTCGTCGCCGCCGGTGGCCAGCACCGGTTCTCCGTAGCCGAGCGAACGCAGCCGACGGCGCATGTCCAGCGCCGAAACGGCCTCGTCCTCGACCAGCAGTATCTTGCAATATGCCATGCCCGCTCCGGAGCTTCGTGAATATGTCGTGCCTGTTCCGCCGGTGCGCTTCCGGCGGGCGCGGATTGCCGTTTGGATGTCGTCGGGCTGCCGTCCGGCGGGGTGGTCAGCGCCGCATCAGGTCCGCCAGGGCCTCGCGCAGCGCGGGAAACCGGAAGACGTAGCCGGAATCGGCCAGCCGGTCCGGCGGGGGAATCTGTCCGGCCAGCAGGGCTTCGTCCGCCATCTCGCCCAGGGCCAGCCGCAGGGCGAAGCCGGGCGCGGGCAGGGCGGGCAGCCAGGACGGGCGGCCCACGGCGCGGTTCAACTCCGCCGAGAACCCGGCGTTGGCCACGGCCTGCGGCGCGGCCAGGTTGTAGGGCCCGGAACAGGACGGTGTATCCAGCAGGTGCAGGATGGCCCCCACCTCGTCCGCCAGGTGGATCCACGGAAAGGGCTGCCTGCCGCTGCCCAGCGGACCGCCCAGCCACGCGCGAAAGATGGGCAGCATGCGCGCCAGCGCGCCGCCCGCGCCCAGCACCACCCCGCTGCGGATCACGCAGCGCCGCACGCCCATGGCCTGGGCTGGAGCGGACGCAGCCTCCCACCGCGCGCAGGTTTCCGCCAGAAAGCCGGAGCCCGGCGGGTCTGCTTCGCCGCATTTCGGGGCCGTGGCCATGTCTGGCCAACCACCATAATACCCCACCGCCGACGCCTGCACCAGCACCGCCGGACGCCCCGCGCCGGAGGCCTGCAGCGAGCCGAGGGCCGCGGCCACGGCCTGTCCGGCCGCCACGCGGCTGTCCACGATGCGCGCCTTGCGCTGCGCGGTCCAGCGGCCGCCCGCGATGTTTTCGCCCAGCAGGTTGACCACGGCGTGCGCGCCGTGCAGCAGGTGGGTCAGCGGTTCCGGGTCGCGGCCGTTCCAGACGGCGGGCGTAACGGAAGGCCCGGCTCCCTGGACGCCCGACGCGGCCCCCGCGCCGGATGCGCGCGGCGCGCGCGAAGGCACGGTGACAGCGTCGCCCCGCGCCAGCAACGCGCGGGCGAGGGCCGAACCGATGAAGCCCGTTCCGCCAAGAACGACGACGTGCATGCGAAAACCCCCGTGGTGTGGCGGGCGGCGGCCGTGCCCCTGCAAGAGGGGGGCGCATGCCGCGTGGCCGCGAAAAGGGCGGGGCGCCCGTGCGCCGCGCACCCAGCGCGGCGCATGGAGCACCGGTATACGTTCCCTTATGCCACAGGAAGCTCGACGGTGACAACGGTGCCGCCGCCAGTCGCGCCAGTCGTGCCCGTTGTGTCGGTCACGCCGGGCGTGACCGGTACGGCGTGGGCGCGCACGTAGCCGCGATGGTCCGACACCACCGATTTCACGATGGTCAGGCCAAGGCCGGTGCCGCCCTTCTTGCGCGAGAAGTAGGGCTCGAACAGGCGCGAGCGTTCCTCGGCCGTGAGGCCGGGGCCGTTGTCGGCCACGTCCACCCGCACCAGGTTCAGGGCGGTGTTGTGCACGGCGGTGATGGTCACAACGCCGTTGTCCCGCCCTTGCAGCACTTCCGCCGCGTTGGTCAGGATGTTCAGGAAGGCCCGGTGCAGCGCCTCGTGGTCCATGGGCAACACCGGCAGCGGCGCGGGGATGTCCAGCGTCCACGCGATGTTGCTGTGGCTGTTGCGGAACAGGGCGGTCAGTTCCTCCAGCAACGGGGTAAGGTCGCCGGGCCGGGGGGTGACCTCCGGCAGCTTGGCGAAGGCCGAGAATTCCTCCACCATCTGCTGCAGGTGCTCCACCTGGCGCACGATGAGGTCGGTGCACTGGCCGAACACCGGGTCGTCCACCGAGCCCGCGAACTTGCGTTCCAGCCGCTGCGCCGAGAGCTTGATGGGGGTGAGCGGGTTCTTGATCTCGTGGGCGATGCGCCGCGCCACCTCGCGCCACGCGGCCATGCGCTGCATGCGCTCGAGTTCCGTGATGTCCTCGAACACGGCCACCGTGCCCCTGTATTCGCCTTCCGGCGTGGTCAGGCTGACGGCGGTGAGCAGCAGCTTCAGGGCATGGTCGCCCTGGCCGTAGTCTATCTGGCGCTGCCAGCGGCGGCCGGGCCGGGCGCGCACCTCGTCCAGCATCTGACGATTTATGGTCGCGTCTTCGGGCGAGAGATATTCCCGGGGGTCGCGCCCCACGATGGAGCCCGGCTCCACCCCGAACATGGCGCAGGCGGCGGCATTGATGGTGGCCACCCTGTCGTCCGGCCCGAACGAAACCACCCCCGCCGCGATGTTGTCGAGCACGGTGGCGATGTACCGGCTGCGTTCGCCCATCTCCACGTTCTGCAGGGCCAGCATGTCGTTGACGTCCGTCAGGCGGGTGCGGCTGACGGAAAGGTCTTCGGCCATGCGATTGAACGAGCGCACCAGCAGTCCCAGTTCGTCGGTGGCCGCATCCTCCAGCCGGAAGGCAAGGTCGCCGCGCGCGATGCGTTCCGTGCCCTCGGCCAGGGCCAGGATGGGCGCGGTGAGTTCCTTGGACAGCCGGAAGCCGTACCAGATGGAGCCGAGGATGATCAGCAGGCTGAGCACCGCGAGAATGAACAGGAACGAGACCTTCAGCGGGCGCTTCAGCGTTTTCAGCTTCTTGTAGTCGTCGAAGCCCTGGGCGATGCGCTCGAGCTTCAGCATCACCCCTTCGCCGATGGATTCCGCCAGCACCAGGTACCCGGCGCGGCCGCCGTCGATGGCCAGCACGCCGATGACGTAGTCGGCGCTTTCGCCCTTCCACAGCAGGGACACGTAGCGCTGCGCGGCCGCCTGGTCCCAGGCGATCTTGCGCCGGGCCTCCTTCCAGGTGGGGGCGAAGTCCGCCGGGGCGTGCCAGTTCTGCTCCACCCGGCCGGGCGTGACGATGCCGGTCAGCGACAACCCGTATTCCTTGCGCTTGCGCTCCAGCAGGGCATCCATGGTCTGGCCGCCCCAGGTCAGGTGGCGGTCGGTGATTTCCGACACCATGGATTCGCCGCGCGCGCGCAGGCGGTCTGCCGCGGCGGTGTAGAAGCTGCGCCCCACGTCCAGGGCACTGTCCAGCGAGACTTCCACCTGGTTGTTGAACCAGTAGTCCACCGAGGTGCCCACAACCCGGTTGGAGGCCAGGAACATGATCACCGTGGGGATCAGCGACAGGGCCATGAAGGCCAGCACCAGCCGGGTGCGCAGGTGCGATCCGAACACCCTGCGGCGGCGTTCGAGGATCAGCTTCACCCCGTTGCGCAGCACGATGAACAGCACCACCAGCAACAGGATGAAGTTGATGTTCAGCAGGACGAGGAAGATGTAGGAATCGACCCCAAACAGGTTTAATTCAACCCAGGTGGCCACCAGCATGCCCACCAGCACGCCCGCCGCCACGTAGATTTCGCGCTGGCGGCGCTTGCGCTCGCGGGTGTCGGTGGGGTTTACCCGGATGACCTGCGGGGAGTCCGGCCCGTCGTGCCCCGGCGGGGGGGGGAGGCCGGGCCGGCGGGGGAACCGTGGGAAGGGGCGGAAGGATGGCCGCCGGACGCGTCGGACGCGCCGTGCGGCGGACCGGACGCAGCGCCGACGGAGCCGCGTCCATCCGGCGGGAGGCCGGAGGGCTGTTCGGGCGTCACGGTGCGGCGGGGCATGGCGGGGCCGGTCAGTAGGTGAAGTCCTGCGTGAAGGTCGCGTCGGGCACGACTTCCCAGGACCAGAAGAACAGCGTGCGCGAAAGCCAGGGCGGCACGTCGGTGTGGCGCAGCGACAGGGCCAGCGAGACGCGGTGCGGCTCGCCTTTTTCCAATGCGGTGATGGGGGACAGCGGCAGCACCAAGCGCTTCCAGGTGCCTTCCAGCAGCCGGGTGAGGTTCTTGTCGCGCCAAGGAGCCTCGCGGCCTTCAAGGCGCAGTTCGAATTCGCGGGTCAGGGTGTCGTGCCGCAGCACGCAGGCGAAGACCTTTTCGGCCAGGGTCACGTCGGGCAGCACGCCCCGGCGACGGGTGAGCGTGGCGGTGCCGCGCAGTTCCACTTCCGCGCCGTCCTTCAGAAGGTCGCGCAGGCCGTCGGGGTCGTCCACGCCAACGCCCAGGCGCAGCACCAGGGTGTCTTCGCGGGTTTCGATGGCGAAGGTGTCGAGCACGAACTGGCGCGGCGCGGCGGCCTGCGCGGGCGTGGCCTGCGGCAGCAGGAACAGGGCGAGCAGGATGAGCAGGGTGAGGGGGGAGGCGAGGCCGTTGACGGCGGACAGGGCGCGTGCGCCAAAAGGCCGGGCCGATGCGGACCGGCGCGGCTGGTTGCGGAAAACGCTGGCGAGGAAGTGCGGCGGCATTCGATGTCCTTGTCTTGGATGCCCGCTCAAGGCACCACGTTTTCGCACAGCCGGGCAATGATGGCAAGAAGGTGACGGGGGTTAGGGCTGGTGCTGGCGCTGGACAGGGATGCCTTTGGCGGCGAGAAGGCGCGGTGTCTTTTGATCACGGCCTCTACGAAGACACGCCAGCCACCATGTCCATGCTCGATATCGGTATGCCTTCGGCGAGGAATAAGAGGGAATGTACCTGACAGGCACGGCTTTTACGAAGACAGTCTCGCCCTGTTGAACCCGGCCGATTTCGGCATGCCTCCGGCGGGAGGCAAGAGAGGCGTCGTGCCTTGTTGCATCCGGCCTCTACGAAGTCAGTCGTGCGCGATTGATGCCGCTCGATTTCGTTATGCCTCCGGCGGGCAGGGGGTGTTGTAACGAACACCCCCTGCACCCCCGCGTTCCAAGGGGCTCCGCCCCTTGGAACCCCGTGTCGTCATGCACCGCATTCTTACGCCGGGCAGCTTCCCTGCGGCGCTAACGCGCCTCGGGCGATCTGCCCGTCTGAATGCGTATGTGCCCGCATCTCTCGCCGCCTCCATCTCACTCGGGTGCCCGTACCTTTGCATTAGTTGCGGCGCGCATCCGCAACGCCGGTGCTTCCGCCTCGCAAAGCCTCGGCGGCGATCTCCGGCTGCGGATGCGTATCGCCGCACGGAGGTTTTCTGTGCGTAGACGAAGAGGGTGCGTCTTCATGGAAGCGAGCAGGCAACCCCACGATACCATGTTTGCTCGTCGCCTATGTTTTGTGCGCCGGGCTTTGACGGCGGCACATGCGTCGCAACGAGGCATGAGTAAAGGCCCCTGGCTTTCCACGCCACCGGGAGCCACGTGCGCATGCGCGGTCCCACCGCCAAATCACCCGAGGCGCGCCAGCGCCGCAGGGTAGTTGGCGGTGGAAGGAACGCGGCGCAGGAAAGCAGACGGTCAGGGCACCCAAGCATAGCCATGTCTGCGGGAGTCATGTGCGCATTGGCGTCACCGGCGGCAGATCACCCGAAGGCGCCTTGGCGCCGAAGGGAAGCTGCTGCCGGAGGGACGCCGCGCATGATACGTCGGGGGTCCAGGGGAGGCGAAGCCCCCCTGGAGCGCGGGGATGCAAGGGGCCATCGCTCAATGGCCCCTTGCCCGCCGGAGGCATAACGAAATCGAGCGTAATCAACAGGACTGGTGTGTATTCGTAGAAGCCGGGTGCAACCATGCCACCCCCCTTCTCCCTTCCCCCTCCGCCACCGCCGGATAAAAAAAGGGCCCCCGCCCGAAAGCGGAGGCCCTGTCTTCTCTTCTTGTTGGCGCAAGCCCTTCCTAGAAGATATCCACCAGCAGCGGATTTTCTTCCAGGTCTTCCAGGAACTTGTCCGGGCGTTCCTTCTGTTCCGGCACCGAGATGTCGGAGTGCACGTACTCGCGGTAGCCGGTCCCGGCGGGGATCAGGCGACCCACGATGACGTTTTCCTTCAGGCCGCGCAGGTAGTCCATCTTGCCGCGCAGCGAGGCTTCGGTGAGCACCTTGGTGGTTTCCTGGAACGACGCCGCCGAGATGAACGACGAGGTCGTCAGCGAAGCCTGGGTGATGCCGAGCACCAGCGGTTCGGCCGTGGCCGGGGTGCGGCCCTCGCCCATGGCGCGGGAGTTTTCCTGGCGGAACTCGCCCTTGTCCACCTGCTCGCCCACCAGGAAGCTGGTGCCGCCCGGATCGAGCACGGTGATCTTGCGCAGCATCTGGCGCACGATGACTTCGATGTGCTTGTCGTCGATGCCCACGCCCTGGAAGCGGTACACTTCCTGGATTTCGTCCACCAGGTAGCGGGCCAGGAACTTCTCGCCCTTGGTGCGCAGGATGTCGTGTAGTTCCGGATGGCCTTCGGTCAAGAGTTCACCGGCTTCCACGAAGTCGCCGTCGGAAACGGTGATGTGCTTGCCCTTGGGCACCAGGTATTCCTTGGCCTCGCCCGTTTCGGGGGTGACCACCAGCTTGCGCTTGCCCTTGGTTTCGCCCGCGAAGGTGACCGTGCCGTCGATTTCGGACACCACGGCCATGTCTTTCGGCTTGCGCACTTCGAACAGCTCGGCCACGCGGGGCAGACCACCCACGATGTCCTTGGTCTTGGACGATTCACGCGGCTTGCGCGCGATGATGTCGCCGGCCTGCACTTCCTGGCCGGCCTTCACCATGATCAGCGCGCCGACGGGCAGCGAATACGTGGCGGGCAGGTTGCCGCCGCGAATCTTGGGCTCGCCGTTCTCGTCGCAGATGGAGATGGACGGACGGAAGTTGGTGGTGCGGTATTCGATGATCGACTGCGTGGTCATGCGCGTCGCGTCGTCCATCTTTTCCTGGTAGGTCTTGCCCTCGACGATGTCGGTGAACTTGACCGTGCCTTCCACTTCCGAGACGAAGGGTTCGTTGAACGGGTCCCATTCGGCCAGGACGACGCCCTTCTTGATCTCGGTGCCGTCGGTGACGTTGAGGCGCGAGCCGTTGGGCAGGATGTACTTTTCGCGTTCGCGGCCCTGGTCGTCCACGATGGCGATCTGGCCGCTTTTGCCGAGCACCATCATCTGGCCGTCGCGGTTGCGCACGGCCTTCACTCGCGACAGGATCACGCGGCCGGGGTGCTGCGACACGATGCTGGAACGTTCGATTTCGCGCGACGCGGTGCCGCCGATGTGGAACGTGCGCATGGTGAGCTGGGTGCCCGGTTCGCCGATGGACTGGGCGGCGATGATGCCCACGGTCTCGCCGATGTTGACGAGGTGGCCGCGCGCAAGGTCGCGCCCGTAGCAGCGGGCGCACACGCCGCGTTCGCTCTGGCAGGTGAGCGCAGAACGGATGGTGACGGTGCTGATGCCCGTGGCTTCCAGGGTCTGGGCCACGTTTTCGTCGATCAGGGTGTTTTCGTCGAACAGCAGGTCGCGCGTTTCGGGGTCGTACACGGGGTACAGCAGCACGCGGCCCAGCACGCGGTCGGCCAGGCGGACCTTGATGTCGCCGCCTTTGACGAAGTGGCCGATCTCGATGCCGTCCACGGTGCCGCAGTCAAGCTCGCTGACGATGACGTCCTGCACCACGTCCACCAGGCGGCGGGTGAGGTAACCCGAGTTCGCCGTCTTCAGCGCGGTGTCGGCAAGGCCCTTTCGCGCGCCGTGGGTGGAGTTGAAGTACTGCAGCACGTCGAGGCCTTCGCGGAAGCTCGAGGTGATGGGCGTTTCGATGATTTCGCCCGAAGGCTTGGCCATCAGGCCGCGCATGCCCGCAAGCTGGCGCATCTGGTCCTGGTTGCCTCGCGCGCCCGAGGTGGACATCATGAAGATCGGGTTGAAGCTGCTGTTCACTTCCTGCTTCCCGGTCTTGGGGTCCACGAGGATGTCGTGCGAGATCTCCTTGGTCATCTCGTTGGAGATGTCCTGGGTGGCCTTGGTCCAGACGTCCACCACCTTGTTGTACTTTTCGGTACGGGTGATGATGCCGTCGCGGTACTGGCGCTCGATGTCGTCCACCTCGTTCTGCGAGGCTTCGAGCATGGCCTTTTTCTTGGACGGGATGCGCAGGTCCTTCACGCCGATGGTGATGCCCGCGCGCGTGGCGTATTCGTAGCCCACGTCCTTCAGGCGGTCGCACAGGATGACGGCGGCCTTGGTGCCCGCGTCACGGTAGGCGGCGCCCACCAGACGGGCGATGTTCTTCTTGGTCAGGGTGCAGTTGACGAACTCGAAGCCGACGCCCTTGGGCAGCACTTCCCAGACCAGGATGCGGCCGGGGGTGGTGTCCACGGTCTTGCCGTCCTCCATGCGCACCTTGACGCGCGCATGCAGCGAGACGGAGCCGGAATCGTAGGCCGCCACCACTTCCCACGGGGCGCAGAAGGCCATGCCCTCGCCCTTTTCGAACGAACGTTCCACGGTCATGTAGTACAGCCCGAGGACGATGTCCTGCGAGGGCACGATGACCGGCGAGCCGTTGGCCGGGGAAAGGATGTTGTTGGTGCTCATCATGAGCACGCGGCATTCGATCTGTGCTTCGACCGAAAGGGGCACGTGCACGGCCATCTGGTCGCCGTCGAAGTCGGCGTTGTAGGCCGAGCAGACCAGTGGGTGCAGCTGGATGGCCTTGCCTTCGACCAGCAGCGGTTCGAAGGCCTGGATGCCCAAACGGTGCAGGGTGGGGGCGCGGTTGAGCAGGATGGGGTACTCGCGCACCACCTCTTCCAGGATGTCCCACACCACCAGTTCCTCGCGCTCCACCATCTTCTTGGCGCTCTTGATGGTGGAGGCGAGGCCTCTCTTCTCGAGCTCGGAATAGATGAAGGGCTTGAACAGTTCCAGCGCCATCTTCTTGGGCAGGCCGCACTGGTGCAGTTTGAGCTTCGGACCCACCACGATGACCGAACGGCCGGAATAGTCGACGCGCTTGCCGAGCAGGTTCTGGCGGAACCGGCCCTGCTTGCCCTTGATCATGTCGGACAGCGACTTCAGCGGGCGGCCGTTGGTGCCGGTAATGGCGCGGCCACGGCGACCGTTGTCGAACAGGGCGTCAACGGCTTCCTGCAACATGCGCTTTTCGTTGCGGATGATGATGTCGGGCGCGCCGAGCTCCATCAGCCGCTTGAGGCGGTTGTTGCGGTTGATGACGCGGCGGTACAGGTCGTTCAGGTCCGACGTGGCGAAGCGGCCGCCGTCCAGCGGAACCAGGGGGCGCAGTTCGGGCGGAATGACGGGGATGACTTCCATCACCATCCATTCCGGCTTGTTGGCCGACTCCAGGAACGCTTCGACGATCTTCAGCCGCTTGGTGAGCTTTTTCTTCTTGGTCTGCGACTTGGTGGCCTGCGATTCTTCGCGCAGCATGGCGCGCAGTTCCTCGAGGTTCAGTTCCTCGAGCAGGCTGCGCACGGCTTCGGCGCCCATGCCAACGACAAGGGCGTCCTCGCCGTAGTGGTCGATGACCTGAAGGTACTGGTCCTCGGAGATGACCTGCATCTTGGCGAGGTTGGTGCTGCCCGGATCGAGCACGATGTACGAGTCGAAGTACAGCACCTTTTCAAGGTCGGCCATGGTCATGTCGAGCAGGGTGCCGATCTTGGAGGGCAGGGTCTTCAGGAACCAGATGTGCGCGACGGGCGCGGCCAGTTCGATGTGGCCCATGCGTTCGCGGCGCACCTTGGAGGCGATGACCTCGACCCCGCACTTTTCGCACACGATGCCACGGTGCTTCATGCGCTTGTACTTGCCGCAGTTGCACTCGTAGTCCTTCACGGGCCCGAAGATCTTGGCGCAGAACAGGCCGTCCCGCTCGGGCTTGAAGGTGCGGTAGTTGATGGTCTCGGGCTTCTTCACCTCGCCGTACGACCATTCGCGAATGCTTTCCGGCGCGGCGATGGAGATCTGGATCGCCTTCAGGTTGCGGATGTTCGCGACGTTGGCCGACGAGCCCCGGACGGTGAACAGATCGTCTAAGGTCATATCGTGTCCCTACCCGAAAAGGTGGTTTGCGGGCCTTTGCGTGCCCCGGCGTGCGCGCGCGTACCGGGCGGCGCCGCATGTGCCCGGCGGACTTCCGTCCGCCGGGCTTGAATGCATATTCCTACAGCGCGTTCATGAAGCCGACACGCTTCGGGCGCTTCTTGCCTTCTTCCTGGTGCAGCGTGACGTCGAGACCCAGCGACATGAGTTCCTTGACGAGCACGTTGAACGATTCGGGCAGGCCGGCTTCCAGGAAGTTGTCGCCCTTCACGATCTTCTCGTACATCTTCACGCGGCCGGTCACGTCGTCCGACTTCACGGTCAGGAATTCCTGCAGCAGGTAGGCCGCGCCGTACGCTTCCAGCGCCCACACTTCCATTTCACCCAGGCGCTGGCCGCCGAACTGGGCCTTGCCGCCCAGGGGCTGCTGGGTCACCAGCGAGTAGGGGCCGGTGGAGCGGGCGTGGATCTTTTCGTCGACCAGGTGGTGGAGCTTGAGCATGTACATGACGCCGGTGGTGACGCGGTTGTGGAACCGCTCGCCGGTGCGGCCGTCGTACAGCACGGTCTTGCCGTCCTCGTCGATGCCGGCGCGCACGAGCCACGACCAGATTTCCTCTTCGGCCGCGCCGTCGAACACGGGCGTCTTGGTCACGATGCCCCGGCCCAGCTTGGACACGGCGGCGCGGAACTCGTCATCGTCCATGGAATCGACCAGGGAATCGATGGCGGCGGAATCGAACGCCCGCTTCACCTCGGTGCGCAGCGCCTTCATGGGGTCGTTGCGCTCCAGCATTTCGGCGAGCTGGCGGCCGGTTTCCTTGGCGGCCCACCCGAGGTGGGTTTCCATGATCTGGCCGATGTTCATACGCGAAGGCACGCCAAGGGGGTTCAGCACGATGTCCACCGGGCGGCCGTCCGCGAAGAACGGCATGTCCTCGGCGGGCAGGATGCAGGAGACGACGCCCTTGTTCCCGTGGCGGCCGGCCATCTTGTCGCCCACCGAAAGCTTGCGCTTCACGGCGATGTAGACCTTGACCATCTTGATGACGCCGGGGGGCAGGTCGTCCCCTTCGGTCACCTTGCCGCGCTTGGACTCGTAGATGTTGCTGATGAACTGCACCTGCTGGTCGTAGCTTTCCAGCAGGGCGTCCACGGCTTCGTTGACCTCGCGGTTCTTGAACAGGCCGGAGAGCTTCTTCAGGGGCACGTCGGCCAGCATCTCGGCGGTGACGGAGGCACCGGCCTCGGCGATGACCTCGCCCTTCTTCTTGCCCGCCAGGGTGGTGCCGATCTGCTTGCCTTCAACCACGGCCATCAGCTTCACGCGGGTGGCGTCGCCAAGACCGCGGATGTGGTCCTGTTCCTTGCGGTCCAGGCGGGCCAGTTCGTATTCCTCGATCAGGCGAGCGCGCTCGTCCTTTTCACCGGA
Source organism: Desulfovibrio sp. A2 (assembly GCF_000226255.1). Taxonomy (GTDB): domain Bacteria; phylum Desulfobacterota; class Desulfovibrionia; order Desulfovibrionales; family Desulfovibrionaceae; genus Cupidesulfovibrio. The sequence goes on along the minus strand of NZ_AGFG01000034.1, from coordinate 51,629 downwards.
ACGGCGGTTGAACACCTTGACCTCGATGACGGTGCCCTCGATGCCCGGGGGCACCTTGAGCGAGGTGTTCTTCACGTCGCGGGCCTTGTCGCCGAAGATGGCGCGCAGCAGCTTTTCTTCCGGGGTCAGCTGGGTTTCGCCCTTGGGGGTGATCTTGCCGACGAGGATGTCGTCCGGCTTCACGTTGGCCCCGATGCGAATGATGCCGCTGCCGTCCAGGTTGCGCAGCATGTCCTCGCCCACGTTGGGAATGTCGCGGGTGATTTCTTCCGGTCCCAGCTTGGTGTCGCGCGCGACCACCTCGAACTCTTCGATGTGCACCGAGGTGAAGGTGTCTTCCTTCACGGTGCGCTCGGAGATGAGGATGGAGTCTTCGAAGTTGTAACCGCACCAGGGCATGAAGGCGACCACCAGGTTCTTGCCCAGCGCCAGTTCGCCGTCCTCGATGCCGGGACCGTCGGCGAGGATGTCGCCCTTGGTCACGATCTGGCCGGGGTGGCAGGTGGGCTTCTGGCCGAAGCAGGAGTTCTGGTTGGACTTGTGGAACTTCTGCAGGTCGTAGGCGCGCACGCCGCCCCGTTCGGGGTACAGGCCGTTCTCGTAGCTCACGATGATGCGGTCGGCGTCGGCGTAGCGCACGATGCCCGGGCCTTCGGCGATGATGCACGCGCCCGAGTCCTGGGCCACCGGGCCTTCCATGCCCGTGCCCACGATGGGCTTTTCGCACTGCAACAGCGGCACGGCCTGGCGCTGCATGTTCGAACCCATGAGCGCGCGGTTGGCGTCGTCGTGTTCCAGGAACGGAATCAGCGCGGCCGAGATGGACACCATCTGGCTGGGCGAAACGTCCATCAGGGTCACTTCCTCGCGGGGGGACATGAGCACGTCGCCCTTCACGCGGGTGGTGACGTACTCGTCGGCCAGCTTGCCTTCCGCGTCGAAGGGCGCGTTGGCCTGGGCGATGACTTCGCCGTGTTCGCGCGAGGCGTCGAGGTAGACCACCTCGCCGGTCATCCCGGTCTCGCGGATGACGTGGTACGGCGTTTCGATGAAGCCGTAGTCGTTCACCTTGGCGTAGGTGGTCAGCGACACGATGAGGCCGATGTTCGGACCTTCCGGCGTTTCGATGGGGCAGATGCGGCCGTAGTGCGAGGTGTGCACGTCGCGCACTTCGAAGCCCGCGCGTTCACGGGTCAGGCCGCCGGGGCCCAGGGCGGACAGGCGGCGCTTGTGCGTCACTTCCGACAGGGCGTTGGTCTGGTCCATGAACTGCGAGAGCTGCGAGGTGCCGAAGAATTCCTTCAGCACGGCGGCCACCGGCTTCGGGTTGATCAGGTCGTGCGGCATGAGCGTGGAGACTTCCTGCAGGCTCATGCGTTCCTTGATCGCCCGTTCCATGCGCACGAGGCCGATGCGGTACTGGTTTTCCACCAGTTCGCCCACGGGCCGCACGCGGCGGTTGCCCAGGTGGTCGATGTCGTCGGCCGGGCCGTGGCTGTCCTTCAGGTGCAGCAGCACCTTGATGGCGGTAAGGATGTCCTCGTCGGTCAGCACGCGCAGGTCCAGCGACTGGTCAAGGCCAAGGCGCTGGTTCAGCTTGTAGCGGCCCACGGGGGAAAGGTCGTAGTAGTCCGGGCTGCGGAACAGGTTGTCGAAGAAGCTTTCCGCGATCTCGGGAGTGGGCGGCGAGGAGGGGCGCAGGCGACGGTAGATTTCCACCTGCGCGGCTTCCTTGTCGGCGGTCTTGTCCAGCACCAGGGTGTCGCGCAGCGAGGACGAGGTGTCGATGCCCTTGGTGTGCAGGATGGGCAGGCGTTCGATGCCCGCCTCGCGCAGGCGTTCCTGCACGCCGGGGGTCACTTCGTCGGCGGCCTCGGCCAGCACTTCGCCGGTGGAGGGGTTCACCACGTCCTCGGCCAGGAACAGGCCGTCCAGGGTGTCGGCGGCCACTTCGATGGCTTCGAGGCCCGCTTCGCAGATCTGGCGCCAGGCGCGCTTGGTGATGGGCTTGCCCGCCTTGACGAACACGGTGCCGTCGGCGCCCGCGATGTCGGCGAAGGCCGAATCCTTGCGGAACATGTCCTTCTGCACTTCCCAGAACACGCGGCCGTCGGCGGCAAGGCGGTAGAACTCCTTCTTGTAGAAGTAGTCCAGGATGTCCGTCTTGCTCATGCCCATGGCCTTGAACAGGATGGTGGCGGGCATCTTGCGGCGCCGGTCGATGCGCACGTACAGGATGTCCTTGTGGTCGAAGTCGAAGTCGAGCCACGAGCCGCGCATGGGAATGACGCGGCAGGAGTACAGCACCTTGCGGCTCGAATGGGTCTTGCCCGAATCGTGCTCGAAGATGATGCCCGGCGAGCGCTGCAACTGGTTGACGATGACGCGCTCGGTGCCGTTGATGATGAAGGTGCCCTTCTCGGTCATCAGCGGCAGGGTGCCGAAATAGATGTCCTGTTCCTTGATGTCGCGGATGGTGCGGTTGCCGGAATCGTCGTCCACGTCGTAGACCACGAGCCGCACCTTGATGCGGATGGGCGCTTCGTAGGTGAGGCCCTTCGAGATGCACTCCGCCTGGTCGAACTTGGGCTCGCCGATGTCGTAGCTGACGTATTCGAGACTGGCGGTGCGGTTGAAGTCCTCTATGGGGAACACGGAACGGAAGACCCCTTCAAGGCCCTCGTCGGGCTTGCGTTCGGCAATGCCTTCCTGAAGGAACTTGACGTACGAGTCCACCTGAAGGTTCAGGAGGTGCGGAATGCCGAGCGATACGGGAATCTTGCCGAACTTTTTCGTGAGTTGGCCCATGGTTTCACCTCAGAAAGACGGTTTTCCGGCGGGGCTCTCAGCGCGAGAGGCCGAACGACCCGTGCGGGTCGGATGAAGCGGACGCGTGCACGGCACGCAAGGCAGCGGAACCGGCGGCGCAATCAGGGTTCCGCGTTTCGGGGGCAGCAGGCGCGCGGCGCGAGGCTGCCAGGGCGAAGCGACAACGAAAGGCGGCCGCGTGAAGGGGGTGTCCCTTCAACGCCGTGCCGCGCATGAGGCATGACGGACGCGCGACAAGAGCGACGCGCCCACCGGAAAGGCTGTCGGTTCGGGGGGAAAGAAAGAGGGGTGCAGCGTACAACGTACCGCCCGGGTCAGGAGCTGGGTTGGTGCGAAGTGAGTTCGACCAAATTGCAACTATAGTCGGTTCGGGAAATTTTTGCAAGTCCGTGCGACTTGTCACATGTCCCGCTTCCTGTCCGCCTCGTCCCGTCCCGTGACGCCGTGTCCACCCGCATCCGCCGGAGCGTGTCCGCCGTAGCCGTTGGGCATGGCCGCCACCCGAAATGCCACCGTGGCCGTACAGGGCGACAAAGCAGAAGAAGCGCGGGCGATTGGCTCGCCCGCGCTGTTCCGATCGCCTGTGCGGCGAAGCGAACCGAGTCTACTTGACTTCGACTTCGGCGCCGGCTTCCACCAGCTGCTTCTTGGCTTCTTCGGCTTCTTCCTTGGAGACGGCTTCCTTGATGGCGGAGGGGGTGCCGTCAACCTTGTCCTTCGCTTCCTTCAGGCCAAGGCCGGTCAGGGCGCGGACAACCTTGATGACGCCGATCTTGTTGGCGCCGGCGCCCTTCAGGATGACGTCGAATTCGGTCTTTTCTTCCTCGGCCGGGGCGGCTTCGGCAGGACCGGCGGCCACCATGGCCATGGCCGGGGCGGCGGCGGACACGCCGAACTTCTCTTCAAGTTCCTTGATGAACTCGGAGAGTTCGAGGACGGTCATGTTGGCGATGAATTCGACGACCTGTTCCTTGGTGATGCTGGACATGATTTGCTCCTTTCGGGTGTCTTTGGCGTAAGGTGTTGGGTTCGGGGTCGCCTAGGCCGCGGCCTTCTTCTCTTCAATGCCCTTCAGGGCGTAGAGCAGGCCACGGATGATGTTGGCGAACAGCGAAACGAAGTTGGTGGGCACGGCATTCATCGTGCCAAGAGCGCGAGCGATCAGTTCGGGCTTGCTGGGCAGCTTGGCGAGGTCGGCGACCTGTCCCTCGGTGAGGAACTTGCCTTCAAGGCTGCCATGGCGCACCGCGAAGAGTTTGCTCGTCTTGGCGAAGTCGGTGAGTGCCTTCGCCACCGCGACGGGATCTGCGAACCCAAGGGCGACGGCGCAGTTCTCTTTGAACGCGTCTTTGATGACGTCGTGCGCTCCGTCGGTAAAGGCGATCCGTGCCAGGGTGTTCTTCACGACGTGGTATTCCGCGCCGTTTTCACGAAGCTTCACTCTGAGACGGGTCAGCTCTTCCACCGACATACCCTTGAAGTCGGTCACGACCGCGATGGAAGCGCCTTCAGCACGAGCCTTCAATTGCTCGATGATGGCTGCCTTCTCGGACCTGTTCACGTGACTCTCCTCAGGTTCGGGTGTGTCTGGGTGGAAATGCCGAGCCAAAGACACTGTGGTCTCGGCAGGACTTAACGCAAGGGCGAAGAACCCGTGCAGCCTGCTTTCTTCGACTCGTATTTCCGGGCCTGTTGCCGGTAAAGGCCCGGCTGCAAGCAGCCGGGCCAAATATCACGCGAAGGCGGTCTAGCCTTCGAGGAACTTCTTGATCGTGCTGGGGTCGACCTTGAAACCGGGGCCCATGGTGGTGGAAACCGCCATGGCCTTCATGTAGGCGCCCTTGGCCGTGGCGGGCTTCAGGCGGTTCACGGTTTCAAGCAGCGACTTCAGGTTGTCCAGGATCTTTTCGGGACCGAAGGACACCTTGCCGAGCGGGGCGTGCAGCACGCCAGCCTTGTCGACCTTGAACTCGACGCGGCCAGCCTTGGTTTCCTTGACGGCGGTGGCCACGTCGAAGGTAACGGTGCCGGTCTTGGCGTTGGGCATCAGGCCGCGGGGGCCGAGCACGCGGCCGATCTGGCCGACCAGGGCCATGACGTCGGGGGTGGCGATGGCCTTGTCGAAGTCCAGCCAGCCTTCCTTGATCTTGGCGACCAGTTCTTCGGCGCCGGCAAAGTCGGCGCCGGCGGCCTTGGCTTCGGCTTCCTTGTCACCCTTGCAGAACACCGCCACGCGCACGGTCTTGCCGAGGCCATGGGGCAGGGTGACGGCGCCGCGCACCATCTGGTCGGAGTACTTGGGATCGACGCCGAGGCAGATGGCCACGTCGACGGTTTCATCGAACTTTGCGAAGGAGGCCGACAGCGACTTGGCCACCGCGTCTTCCAGAGCGAAACGCTCGGCGATGTCGCGTCCTTCCGTCGCCGAACGATATTTCTTGCCGTGCTTGGGCATTGTACCCACCTTTTCCTTTTGCTGACGTTCGCAATCTCCTGCCGCCTTGGTCACGCTCCCCGGAGAGTCTCCGAAGGGATGCGCCCCGGCTTGGCCGGGAAGGCCGAACATGTCGGCGGACGGCAGTGCAACTGATCCGAAACGCTACTTGATTTCGATGCCCATGCTCCGGGCGGTGCCCAGAACGGAGCGGGTGGCCGCATCGAGATCCTTGGCGGTGAGGTCGGGCAGCTTCAGCTTCGCGATCTCTTCAACCTGCGCCATGCTCACCGAGCCGACCTTGTTGCGGTTCGGTTCGCCAGAGCCCTTTTCGAGCTTGGCGGCCTTCAGCAGCAGCACGGAAGCGGGCGGGGTCTTGGTGATGAACGTGAAGGAACGGTCGGAGTAGACGGTGATCACCACGGGGGTGATCATGCCCTTCTGCTCCATGGTCTTCGCGTTGAAAGTCTTGCAGAATTCCATGATGTTCAGCCCGTGCTGGCCGAGCGCGGGACCCACCGGCGGGGAGGGGTTGGCCGCCCCGGCCGGAATCTGCAGCTTGATCTTGGCAACTTCTTTCTTAGCCATTGTTCTGTCCCTCTATGGGCGGCGCGGGCCGCGATGGTTACCGCGCAAAATCATCGAAAGGGGGCTAGCCCTTGGAAACCTGGACGAAGTCCAGCTCGACCGGGGTCTGTCTGCCGAAGATGGAGACCGACACCCTGAGTTTGCCCTTGTCGTAGTTGACGTCCTCGACGACGCCGTTGAAGCCGCCGAAAGGCCCGTCTATGACGCGAACCTCGTCCCCGCGCTCGAAGTTGAACTTCGGCCGGGGCTGCTCCTGCCGCGATTCCATCATGGTCAGGATGCGTTCGGCTTCGCTGTCACGCATGGGGGTCGGACGGTTCTTGCCGCCGACGAAACCGGTAACCTTGGGAATGGACTGGACGAGGTGCCACGAGAAATCGGTCATGGTCATCTTGACCATGACGTACCCGGGGTAGAACTTCCGCGTGGAGGTCCGCTTCTCGCCCTTGACGAGCTCGATGACCTTCTCGGTGGGCACCACGACCTCTTCGATGAGCCCCTGCGCCTGGCCGGTGCGGATCATCTCGCGAATGGTCTGCTCCACACGCTGCTCGAAGCCCGAGTACGTGTGGACGATGAACCAGCGGCCCTTGGTGGTTGTGGGAATCGATTCGGTCATTGGGGTGTCCGTCACGAGAGGATGTATTCGACGAGCTTGGTCAGCCCAAGGTCCACGACACCGAGGAACAGGGACATGACGAAAACGAGAACGAGCACGGCGATGCCCGTTGCCGTGGTTTCCTTGCGCGTGGGCCAGGTGACCTTGCGCAGTTCGCCCTTGGCTTCCTCGAAGTAATCCCTGAGCTGGGTGATCTTGTCGCCGATGCCGTTGCCGGAATCGGTCGGGGTCGCCTCGGGCGCGTTCTGCTGCTTTTTCGCCATGGTCGCCTCTGGAGCCATTTCGACTTGCCGACTTGTCAACTTTTGGGGGGGACCGGCCCGCCCGGCGGGCGAACCAAGCGGTTCGCCGAGCCGGGCGGAAAGGTGCCTTGGGGCGCCTTGGCACGTTGCCGTGCACTGTCCCGCGAAGAAAGGAGATGGCAGGGCAGGAGGGATTCGAACCCCCAACATCCGGTTTTGGAGACCGGCGCTCTAGCCGTTAGAGCTACTGCCCTGCACTATGAGGATACTACTTGGTTTCGCGATGAACCGTGTGTTTCTTGTCCCAGGGACAATACTTCTTCAGTTCGATACGACCGGTAGTATTCTTCTTGTTCTTGACGGTCGCGTAATTGCGTCGCTTGCACTCGGTGCAGGCGAGCAGGAGATTGACGCGCATCGCTTACTCCAGGATTTCGGAGACAACACCCGCGCCAACGGTGCGGCCGCCTTCGCGGATGGCGAAGCGCAGGCCCTGTTCCATGGCGATGGGGGCGATCAGTTCCACGGTGAAGGTGGAGTTGTCGCCGGGCATGACCATTTCGACGCCGTCAGCCAGCGCGATGATGCCCGTGATGTCGGTGGTGCGGAAGTAGAACTGCGGACGGTAGCCCGAGAAGAACGGAGTGTGACGGCCGCCTTCTTCCTTGGACAGAACGTACACTTCGGCCTTGAACTTGCGGTGCGGCTTGATGGACTTGGGAGCGGCGAGAACCTGGCCGCGTTCCACGTCTTCACGCTTGATGCCGCGCAGCAGGGCGCCGATGTTGTCGCCAGCCTGGCCCTGGTCGAGCAGCTTGCGGAACATTTCAACGCCGGTGCAGGTCGACTTGACGGTGTCCTTGATGCCGACGATTTCGACTTCTTCGCCGACCTTGATGATGCCGCGTTCCACACGACCGGTCACCACGGTGCCGCGGCCGGAGATGGAGAACACGTCTTCGATGGGCATCAGGAAGGGCTTGTCGATGTCGCGCTGCGGTTCGGGGATGTAGCTGTCGCAGGCGTCGAGCAGGGCCACGACCGGAGCGGCTTCGGCGGAGTTGGGATCGTCGGTTTCAAGGGCCTTCAGGGCCGAACCGCGGATCACCGGAATGTCGTCGCCCGGGAAGCCGTACAGGGACAGCAGTTCGCGAACTTCGAGCTCGACGAGTTCGAGCAGTTCTTCGTCGTCCACCATGTCGCACTTGTTCAGGAACACCACCAGGTAGGGCACGCCGACCTGACGGGCGAGCAGGATGTGCTCACGGGTCTGGGGCATGGGACCGTCGGTGGCGGCGACCACCAGGATACCGCCGTCCATCTGGGCGGCGCCGGTGATCATGTTCTTGATGTAGTCGGCGTGGCCGGGGCAGTCCACGTGGGCGTAGTGGCGGGTGGCGGTTTCGTATTCGACGTGGGCGGTGGCGATGGTGATGCCACGTTCCTTTTCTTCGGGAGCCTTGTCGATTTCGTCGAACGCCACGAACTTGCCGTTGCCGCGCAGACCGGCCACCTTGGTGATGGCGGCGGTCAGAGTGGTCTTGCCGTGGTCAATGTGGCCGATGGTGCCGATGTTGACATGCGGCTTCTTGCGTTCAAATTTTTCCTTACCCATAGGTGTTCTCCCTGGCGTGGTTTTCTTCTTGCGTTAATCGTTAGGCGCGGAAATGGAGCCCACAATGAGACTTGAACTCATGACCTCTTCCTTACCAAGGAAGTGCTCTACCGCCTGAGCTATGTGGGCCGATTGCTTGCTTGAGGAGAACCCGGGCTAGGATGGAGCGGGAAACGAGACTCGAACTCGCAACCCTCAGCTTGGAAGGCTGATGCTCTAGCCACTTGAGCTATTCCCGCACGTCCAGCATTAAGCCGTACTTCCAGGAAGCCGTAGTTCTCCGACAGGCCTTCCTGTCTCCTACAGCCAAGATAGCTTGTCAAGTGGTGGAGGGGGGTGGATTTGAACCACCGAAGTCTTACGACGACAGATTTACAGTCTGTTCCCTTTGGCCACTCGGGAACCCCTCCACTGTGGAGCTGGCGATGGGACTCGAACCCGCAACCGGCTGATTACAAATCAGCTGCTCTGCCAGTTGAGCTACGCCAGCCAACGAGAAAGCGCTTCTACCCGCTCCCTTCGGAAAAGGCAAGGGGGGAAAGGGGGTGAAAGCGTCTTTTTTTGCGCGTTGCGTTACGGATTGGCGTCCGGCGCGGATTTGCGGCGGGATTTTTATGACGTGGATGGGCCGGATGATGCGGGGCGCACGGGCGAAAAAGGGTACGGGCAAGGGGAGCGCCGGGTCGTCATGGGTGGCGGCTGTCCTGACGGCGGCTCTGGCGGCAGCTCTGCGACGGTTCCGAAGGTTCAGCCGGATGGGGCCGCAGGATGCGCCCGGCGGATGGAACTGCCGTAAGGGCAACAGAGGGGGCAGGCCGGGCTGGTCCGCCCGCTGGCAGTGCACTGGGGGCGGTGTCGAGGCGGCGGAGGGCAATGGTGAGGTTGGGGCAAGTCCGTGCGCGCACCGGTCGCACAGCGTTGCCCGTCAGCGCGCATCCCGCCCTGCGCGGCAGGGGGGCCCCCGCTGCGTCCGCACGGAGTCCAGCCGTGTTCCGGGGTGGTCTGCGCGGGCCTTGGCCCCGGCGCACGCCACCGGTCTCGCGGTTTCGCCCGATCATTATATTATGCACCGCGTTCGCACCCGGCGCGTGTGGTGGGGGGGGGGGGCTCGGCGACATCGGCGCGCCGGGCGGGTGCTCTTCTCTTGACAGGGCTGTTCACCCTTTCGCGGGTCCGTCGCTCGGTCCCGTCGCGCAATGAAAAGGGCCGCCCGAAGGCGGCCCGGAAAGGCAATGGATGGGGTTGCGGGTGCGGCTAGGCCGTGGCCGGGTGGCCCACATGCGCGGGCGCATGGGCCGGGGCGACGGCGGGACGGCGAGCGGGCTGTTCGGCGGCGTCCAGCGTCACTTCCTGCAGGTAGATGTCGGCGTTTTCGGTCAGCACGCGCAGAAAGGCGTTGTTCAGGGCGTGACCCGAGCAGTGCACGATGAAGTGGCCCTGCAGCGGGGTGCCCAGCATGGCCATGTCGCCGATGAAGTCCAGGATCTTGTGGCGCACGAATTCATCGGGAAAGCGCAGGCCGTCGTCGTTCAGCACGGCGTAGTCGTCGAGCACCACGGCGTTGTCCAGCGAGCCGCCAAGGGCTAGGCCCTTGCTGTGCATGTACTCCACCTCGCGCAGAAAGCCGAAGGTGCGCGCCTTGGCCACTTCGGAGAAGGTGCGCGGCGTCACTTCCAGGCTCATGTGCTGCACGCCGATGAGCGGATGAGCGAAGTCGATGGTGTAGTCCACGCGAAAGCCGTCGTAGGGCAGGGCGCGGATGGACTTGCCGTCGCTCTCGTGGCTGATGGGCTTGGCGATGCGCAGCACGCGGCGGGCGCGCGACTGGGTGCGGATGCCCGCGTTGCGCAGCAGCATGACGAACGAGGCGGCGCTGCCGTCCATGATGGGCACTTCGCCGCCCTCGACCTCGATGATCATGTTGTCGATCTCAAGGCCGCGGATGGCGGCAAGCAGGTGCTCAACGGTGGCCACCGAGGCGTCATGCCCGTTGCCGGACGCGCCAAGGGTGGTGGCAAGACCGGTGGCGACCACGGCCTTGGGTTCGGGGGCCACGCGGCGCACGCCCTGGGCGGTATGGATATCGAACACGATGCCGGTGTCTTCGGGGGCGGGACGCATGGTCAGGTGGACCATCTTGCCGCCGTGCAGGCCGACGCCCGAGCATTCGATGTTTTTCTTGATGGTGGTCTGGTTCATAACCCCTCCGCTGTCGTTAGAGCATGAACCGTGCCAAACTCTAGACTTCTGTATCTGTCTTGAATCGCGATTGTTTTGTGTTCATGGAAAACGCGCGAGTGTGTGTTTCACGCACCTGTGTGGCTTTTGCGCACCCGCGGGCGTGGTGCGAAAACCACACATTGGGGTGACATTCGCGTCACGCCCCCCATGTCGCGCAACGACGCGTCACGCGGTTCGGGCGCGCCGGGCCACCACGAAGCGGTCAAGCCCCGCAAGGTCGCGTCGGATGTCCACGTCGGCCCACAACCAGGCGTGCGGGGCGAACAGGTCGGCCACGGCCTGTCCCTGCGCGCAGCCGAATTCCATCAGGAACATCCCGTCGGGGCGCAACGCGCGCCCCGCCTCGGCCACCAGCACCCGTGCATGGCCCAGGCCGTCCGCCCGGCCTCGCGCCGTGGCGGCTTCGTCCAGCCCCGCGCCCGCGCAGGGCACCAGGGCGGTGCGCGGCTCTCGGTCGCGCACTTCGGGGGTGAGCCCCGCGTGTTCCGCCTCGCTGACGTAGGGCGGGTTGGACACCAGCAGATCCAGCGCGCCGTCACGGAGCAGGGGAAGGGTGAAATCGGCCTGAACGGGTTGGCAGCGGGAGAAGGCCGCCATGCGTGCGGCGGCCGGGGCGAACTGGCCGGGGCGCGCCCCGTCAGGCTCCATCGCCCCGCCGAGATGGGTGACGATGTTGCGCGCGGCCACGGCCAGCGCGGCGGGCGAGATGTCGCAGGCGATGCCGGAAAGGTCCGGCCGCTCCGCGCACAGGGTGACGGCGATGCACCCGGTGCCGGTGCCGCAGTCGGCAAAGCGCGCCCCGCGCGGGACCAGCGCCAGGGCGGTTTCCACCAGCAGTTCCGTTTCCGGGCGGGGGATGAGCGTGGCCGGGGTGACCAGAAAGTCGCGGCCGTAGAATTCGCGTTCACCCAGGATGTGCGCCGTGGGCTCTCCGGCGGCGCGGCGGGTCAGCAGGGCGGCGACGTGTGCCAGCGCATCCTGCGGTATCGGCGCGGCCGGGTGCAGGGCCAGCCGCAGCAGCAGGTCCGCGCGCGGCAGGCCCAGCGCCCGCGCCACGAACAGTTCCGCCGTCAGGCGCGGCGCATCGTCGCGCACCGAGGGCGACGGACAGGCCGCGAGGTACGCGGCGGCCGCGCGCGCAACTTCGCGCAACCCCTGCGCAGCGGCCGGGGCCAGCACGGCGAGGGCGGATGCCGTGCCGTCAGCGGCAACCTTTTCCGGCGTGTCTGGCGCGTCGGGCGACGTTTCGTGGCGATGGTCGTTCATGGGGGCGAGCAGTAGCGCAGCCGGAAGCGCTCCGCAAGCGGCGGGTGGTTTCCGGCAGGCGCATGGGCGGGTGTGTGGGGAGAATCGTCGCGGGGCAGGGGCAGAAGGCCGGATGGCGCGGGCCACCCCACCCCGCCCCACGCGAAACGGCCCGCCGCTTGCGCGACGGGCCGTCTTCATGGGTACTATTTCTCGTGTCTCTGGGCAGGTTACTGCACGTCAGCCTGGGCCTTCAGGGCCTCGGTCTGGGCGTGGGTGGACAGGGCGTCGAACAGGGCCTGCGCCTCGCCTTCCATCACCCGGTCCAGGGAGTACAGGGTGAGGTTGATGCGGTGGTCGGTCACCCGGCCCTGTGGAAAGTTGTAGGTGCGGATGCGTTCGGAACGGTCGCCGGAACCCACCTGCGAGCGGCGGTCTGCGGCCATCTCGTTGTGCTGGCGGTCCTGCTCGGCCTGCAACAGGCGCGATGCCAGCACCTTCATGGCTTTCGCCTTGTTCTTGTGCTGCGACTTCTCGTCCTGGCAGGATACCACGATGCCGGAAGGCATGTGGGTGATGCGCACCGCCGATTCGGTCTTGTTGACGTGCTGGCCGCCCGCGCCCGACGCGCGGAACACGTCGATGCGGATGTCGTCCGGGCGGATTTCCACGTCCACTTCCTCGGCCTCCGGCAAAATGGCCACGGTGGCGGCGGAGGTGTGGATGCGGCCCTGCGATTCGGTGGCGGGCACGCGCTGCACGCGGTGGGTGCCCGATTCGAACTTCAGGCGGCTGTACACCTTGTCCCCGACGATAAGGGCGATGATTTCCTTGTACCCGCCGGTGTCCGATTCGTTGGCGCTGAGGATTTCCACCTTCCAGCCCCGGATTTCGGCGTAGCGGGAATACATGCGGAACAGGTCCGCCGCGAACAGGGCGGCTTCTTCGCCGCCGGTGCCCGCGCGGATTTCCACGATGGTGTTCTTTTCGTCCAGCGGGTCCTTGGGCAGCAGCAGCAGTTGCAGTTCCTGCTCTATTTCGGGGATGGCCGCCTCGAGGGATTTGGCCTCTTCATGCGCCATGGACCGGATTTCGGGGTCGGAATCGTCCAGCAGTTCCTTGTTGTCGGCAAGGTTCTGGCGCAGTTCCTTGTAGCGGCGGAACACGTCCACCACTTCCTTGAGATCGGCGTGGGCCTTGGTGAGCTTGCGGTAGCGGTCCTGGTCGTTGAAGACCTCGGACGAGGCAAGCTGCTGCTCCAGGTCTTCGAAGCGGCGTTCCAGATTTTCAAGCTTGGCGAACATCCGTCACTCCGTGGCGGGGGCCTGATGGCGGTAGGCGGGCGCGCGCACCGTGGCGGGGGCGGCGTCACCCAGGGCTTCGCGCAGGGCCACTATGGCGACCTCAAGCTGGTCCCGGTCGGGTTCATGGGTGGTCAGCATCTGCAGCAGCATGCCGGGGGCGCGCAGGGCCGCGCCCAGCAGGCCATCGCCAAGACGTGCGGCGTAGCGGATGGCCTCGTAGGCAAGTGCGCTGATGGGCACCATCAGCAGAAATTTGAACAGCACCGTCCCGGCGTGCTTGGTCACCGCGCCGTCTGGGGTCCACACCAGCAGCAGCAACGGCACAAGCACCGCGTGCAAGATGATGGAGATGGACAGCACGAACAGCAGGAAGGTGGTGCCGCAACGCGGGTGCAGGCGGCTGTGGATGGCGGCGGTTTCGGGCGTCACGTCGCCGCGCGCCTCGAAGGCCCGGATCACCTTGTGCTCCGCCCCGTGGTACTGGAACACCCGGCGGATGTCCGGCAGGAACGAGATGCACAGGATGTAGCCGATGAAGATGGCGAACTTGAACAGCCCGTCCCAGGCGTGGAACGAAAGTCCCTCCACGTCGCCGCCAAGGCCCAGCCACTTCATGCCCAGCGAGAACATGTGCGGCAGCACCACGAACAGGCCAAGGGCCAGGGCCACCGACACCGCAAGAGTCAGGGCCAGGTGCCACGGCTTCAGTTCCTCGCCGGTTTCGCCCTGGGCGGCGTGTTCGGCCGAGCGGTTCAGGGCCTTGATGCCGTTGACCAGGGTTTCCACCAGGGTGGGAAAGCCGCGCACGAAGGGACGCTTCAGCCAGTCCGCGGACGACAGGGTGTACCACGGGCGGCTTTCGGCCAGTATTTCGCCGTCGGGCAGGCGCACCGCAAGGGCCAGGCGCTCGCCGTTGCGCATCATCACGCCTTCCATGACGGCCTGGCCGCCGATGGTGCAGGGCGCGTCGGCCGCGAGGGAAAGCGCCGCGCGGAGCGCGCCGGTCACGCCGGTGGCCCATGTCCTGCCCATTGCGCCCATGCTGAACCCCTTGCGGCTGATGGCAATGAAGATTTCTCCCCGGAGGGCGAACCCCTCCGGGGAGGAAAAATCGACGTCGGCACGCTTGCGCGCACCGCCCGAGGAAGGCAGGCTACTTGCCTTCGCCGAACTTGGCGTACTTCTTGCGGAAGCGGTCGATGCGGCCGGCGGTGTCAACGAAGCGCTGCTTGCCGGTGTAGAACGGGTGGCACTGCGAGCAGATTTCCACGTTCACGACTTCGCCCTTGGTGGACAGGGCTTCGGCTTCGTAACCGCACGCGCAGGTCATCTTGGCCTTGAACGTGGTGGGATGGATGTTTTCCTTCATCTTGGACTCCTCGTGGGGAAAATCGGAACGCAAGTTGATACGCCCATCTTCCCGTTTTGGCAAGGCCCCCGATGCAACGGCGTTGCGGGCCGTCGGGGCCTCGTGTAGTCTGCCCATCGCCGCGCCCCGTGCGTCGGGGCAGGGCGGGCAGGCGCAGGCAACAGGTATGCCGGGGGCGTGTCCCTGTCAAGGCGGAGCTTGGCGTTCGCGGCGGGGTGGATTCTGTCGATGCCTCCGCGCCGTGCCCTGCGTTGTCCCCATTGTCCCGGAATTTTTCACGCGCGGCCGCGCCGCGCCATGACGAGTGTTTCATGTCCCGTACCCCCCGTACCCCCGGCGCCCCCGGTACCCCCAGTGTCCCCGGCATCCCCGGTACCCCGGACCAGCGGAAAGCCGCCGCCACGGCCAGACCGGAAGCCGCCGATGGCGATGGCGCGTCCCCGCGTCCCCGGCCCGCCCGCCCTCCGAAGAAGGAGCGCGCCGACCAGTTGGTCTTCGAGGCCGGTCTGGCCGAAAGCCGCGAGCAGGCCAAGCGGCTGATCATGGCCGGGCAGGTGGTGGTGCTGCCGGAGGGTGACGGGGATGAGGACGCTGCTGGCACGGGCGTGCCGGATCTGGCGAAGACGCCCGAGCGGGCCGTGAAGGTGGACAAGCCGGGTCACAAGTACCCGGTGACGACGCGCTTCGAGTTATACGGGCGCGAGCGGTTCGTCTCGCGCGGGGCGTACAAGCTGCTGACCGCCATCGAGTATTTCACGCTGGATGTGACCGGCCTCGTGTGTCTGGACGCCGGGGCGTCCACAGGAGGGTTCACGGACTGCCTGCTCCAGCATGGGGCGGCGCGGGTGTACGCCGTGGACGTGGGGCACAACCAGTTGCACGAGCGGCTGCGGGCCGATGCGCGCGTGGTTTCGCACGAGCATACCAACCTGCGCACCGCGCCGCCGGAGCTGATTCCGGAGCCGGTGGACCTGGTGGTGGCGGACGTGTCGTTCATCTCGCTGACGTTGGTGCTTGCGCCGTGCCTGCAATGGCTGAAGCCGGGCGGGCGGGTGGTGGCGCTGGTGAAGCCGCAGTTCGAGGTGGGACCGGGGCAGACCGAGAAGGGCGTGGTGCGCGACCCGGCCCTGCGGCAGGCTGCCGTGGACAAGGTGGTGGCGTACTGCCGCGATGCGCTGGGGTTGGACCTGGAGGGCGTGGTGCCCTCCGCCATTACCGGTCCCAAGGGTAACCAGGAGTATCTGGCGGCGTTCCAGCGGCGGTAGGTTTCGTGAGGTTGCTTAAGTCAGGGGGCGATATGTGCGCAGATGAGCCGCTTGGATGCGAACTTTCGACGTTGAATGAGGACCTACGCCGCGCCATTGATGATTTGTATCTGGTCATACAGGCTAATCAAGGTGAAGAAGTTGATGAGATATTGCACTATGCGGAGTACTTCGCAAGGTCCATGTGGCTTTGTGCGATGTCCTTGAGTAGCGTGTGGGAAACGCCTTTTGATTTTTCAGGGCATGGATGGGGAGTGAGGTTTCACGGAATTTCGTGCGCCATGCTGGCGTGTCGAGAAATTATGGAAAAATATTTGATTTTTAGGTGGATATATAATGAGAGTGGTGTGTCAGAAGAAAACTATTTGAAGTGGCGTATTGCCTCTTGGGCATTTGAAAACAAGCTGGCTGTGGTGAGCGATGCCGGGAAAGAGATAATTGCTCAGAATATTAAAGAACGCGATGCTCTTATTGAGCAATTTAGGAAGATTAAACGTGCGATGGGTGTGGATGAGGGCAGCATAAATGATTCCGTTGAAGAATTGAAAAAAGGTAAGGGGCTTGGAAAGCCATATTGGAGTGATTTATTCAAACGTGCAGGCTTGAAATCGATGTATAGTACGTATTCGTTGATGTGTGATTTTGCCCATTCCGGGGCATTTGCTATTTGTAAGGTTGCAAATACGCCGGATATGCAGGGGCAGATGCTGAACTGTAGGCCATCTGCTTGGTTTGCGACGATGTTTGTTTATATGTTTATTGAGCGTTATATCGGCGTTTTTGAAAAATCTTGGACTGCTGTGCAATGTGATCCCGGGATGATTTTTCGCATTGAGGTCTGGCATAGGATTGCAAAAGATGCGGCGGAGAAATTGTATAAAATGGTGTGAGTATCTAATGCCTGTTGCTGATTGCTTTCGAGATTGGCAGTTTTGAGATGAGACATCCCCCGGACGGTTGCTGTCCGGGGGATGTCTTGTTTGAGAGGGAAAGGGGACAGGCGTGTCGGTGATGCGCAGGGCCACGCGCCCGCATCAGCCGTCCGCGCCGGAAGACCAGCGCGGAGCGTAAAGGTAACGGGGCGGGCGGACTTGTTTCCGCCGCGCGCCGTATTTTCGTTTTCCGGCAAGGAAGATGAGTCTTTTGCGGAGGGAGCGTACTCTTTGGTACGTGACCGGAGCAAAAGGCGACATCTGACGACGCCGGAGGCGAAAAGACGGTGCGTGGCTAAAGCCCCTTCTTCGCCATAAGCGCGCAGAGATCCGCCACGCGGCAGGAATAGCCCCACTCGTTGTCGTACCAGGCCAGCACCTTGGCCATGTCGCCGTTCATCACGGTGGTGAACTCGGCGTCCACAATGCTGGAATGCGGGTCGGCGATGAAGTCGGACGACACCAGCGGCTTCTCGCAATACGCCATGATGCCCTTCAGCGGCCCTTCGGCGGCGGCCTTCAGGGTGGCGCGCAGCTCGTCGGTGGTGGTGGGCCTTTCAAGCTCCGCCACAAAGTCCACGATGGACACCGTGGCCGTGGGCACGCGCAGGCTGATGCCGTCGAACTTGCCCTTCATCTCGGGAATGACCTTGGCCACGGCCTTGGCCGCCCCGGTGGAGGTGGGGATGATGTTCTGCGCGGCCGCGCGGGCGCGGCGCAGGTCCTTGTGCGGCAGGTCCAGGATGCGCTGGTCGTTGGTGTACGAGTGCACCGTGGTCAGCACGCCCTTGACGATGCCGAAGGCCTTGTGCAGCGCCAGGGTGACCGGAGCCAGGCAGTTGGTGGTGCACGAGGCGTTGGACACGACGTGGTGCTTTTCCGGGTCGTAGTCCGCGTCGTTGACGCCGAGCACGATGGTCAGGTCTTCTTCCTTGGCGGGCGCGGTGATGATCACCTTCTTGGCCCCGGCGTCGATGTGCGCCTTGCACTGCGGCCCGGTGCGGAAGATGCCCGTGGATTCGATGACGATGTCGACGCCCAGGTCGCGCCAGGGCAGCACCTTGGGGTCGCGCTCGGCGTAGTTGCGCACCACCCAGTCGCCCACGTGGATATTGCCGTCCTTCACTTCGGCGTCCACCTTCAGGCGGCCGTAGCAGGTGTCGAACTGCAACAGGTGCACGTTGGTGGCCACGTCGTACAGGTCGTTGACGGCCACCACTTCCATGGTGTCGGGGTAACGGTCCAGGATGGCCTTGAACACCTGACGGCCTATCCGCCCGAACCCGTTGATGGCAATGCGGAGTTTGGTCATCGGGGGTTCTCCTACAGTTCGTGGATGGTGTTGTTGTACGCGGTGAGCAACTCGTAGTCGGTCTTCAGCGCCTGATGCATGCGCGCGTTCTCGATGGCGATGGCGCTGAGGTTGGCGATGGCCCCGGCGAACTCCACTTCTTCCTCGGTGAAGTCCCGCCGCGTGTCGGAGTAGACGCGCAAGGAACCGATGGCCTTGCCTTCCACCAAGAGGGGCAGCACCAGGATGGACACCAGCCCTTCGGCGCGGGCGGCTTCCGGATACTGGAAGCGGGGGTCGGTGGCCACGTCCTGGATGTGCACCACGTTGCCCGCCAGCACCTCGCGGTCAAGGCCGCTTTTGGCGATTTCGATGGGCCCCTTGCGCAGGTAGCCCTTGCTCAGGCCCCACGCGGCGCTGGCCAGCAGGGTGGTGCCGCGCCGGTCGATGAGCCGCAGGGTGCAGGCCTTGGCGTTCAAGGCCCCGGCCACCTGTTTGGCGATGGTGTCGAGCACGGTGGTCGGTTCAAGGCTGGAGTTGATGACCCGGACCAGGTCGTAGAGAGTGCGGTAATAGGTGTGTTCGCGTTCGCCCATGGCGATGCCTCCGGGGTTTGGGTTGCGGTTGGCCGTGCGGCGGGCGGCGCCATGCGCGTACCCTGTGCGGGCCGGGCGCGCTGGCGGTCCGTCCGGCGGGTACGCGTGACACGAGCCCCGACCGCATGCGGGGGACCGCATGGAGTGGGCCGCTGTACACTGCCGCGCGTCGCAGTTGCGGGGCGCGTGTTGCGGCCCGGTGCTGCGTGGCGGCGTCGGGGGCGGCGGCGCAGGGTAGCCGCCGGAAATCCCGGTTCATGGCATTCTATATCCGGTCGGGCGGAAAGGCACAACCCGCGAGGCGGCCCGGGGTTGGAAAGGATGGGGAGCGAGCGGGCGCGGGGATGGCGCGGGGATGGCGCGGGAAGACGGGCGAACGCAAGCGGGCGAAGCGTGCGCGCAACGCCACAGGCCGGAAAGGCTGGGGAAAGGCGGTGCAAAGGCGGGCGCGCGACCGGCTCCCGACCGGCTCCCGACCGGCCATGCACGCGGGGCGGCTGCCCTCAGACTACCCGAACACCCCGTGGTCGTGCAGGATGCGCACCCCGATGCCGACGAGCACCACCCCGCCCGCCAGCGCGGCGCGGTGGCCCATGCGGCTGGCGTTGGCCAGCACCCGGCCCAGGTGCAGGCCCCCGGCGGTGAAGCACGCGCACACCACCCCGATGACCACGGCGGGCGTCCAGATGGAAAGTCCGAGGATGGACAGCGAAAGGCCCACGGCCAGCGCGTCGATGCTGGTGGCCACCGACAGCACCAGCAGGGTCATGCCGCGCGTGGGGTCGCACCGGCAGTCGGCGTCCTCGTCGTCGCCCTCCAGGGCTTCGCGCATCATGCGCACGCCGATGAAGACCAGCAGCCCGAAGGCCAGCCAGTGGTCCCACGCCTCTATGTACTCGCGCACGGTAAGGCCTAGCGCCCACCCGGCCACGGGCATCAGCGCCTGAAACAGGCCGAAGTGGAAGGACAGGCGAAAGGTCTGGCGCGGCGAAACGCAGCGCAGTTGCACCCCGGTGGCCACGGACACGGCAAAGGCGTCCATGGCCAGGGCCACGGCAAGGGCCAGAAGTTCGATGGTGGTCATGTGGTGTCCGGCGGCAGGCCTAGAAGGAGGCGTTCATGGTTTCCAGGCAGTGCAGCAGGGCCGTCTTCTGCTCGGGGGTAAGGTCTGCGGTCAGGTCGTCGGTCAGGCGGCGGTGCAGGCGGTCGTGTTCTTCGTACTGCGTGCGGCCGCGTTCGGTCAGGGCCACGAGAATGGAACGCCGGTCGTGCTCGTGGGGGCGGCGCACCACAAGTTGCTTGTCCTCCAGCCGGTCCACCAGCACGGTGAGGGTGCCGGTGGTCACGCCCATGCGCGCGGCCAGTTCCTTCATGGGCAGCGCGCCGTGAATGCCCAGGATTTCTAGCGTGTGCGTCTGGGGCAGGGTAAGCCCCTGTTCGCGCACCACGTCGTGCTCCCACGAGGAGAGCTTTTCATAAAACTCCACGATGGCGTGGGTGAGCTTGCCGGTGTCGGACATGGCGGGCCTGCGGGCGGGAGGGTGGACGCCGGATGGCGCAAGGGGCGCGGGCGGCGCTTGGATGCGGCGGCGCGCCCGGCCCTTATAGCCACCGGCGGGTGCGGGGGCAAGGGCGGAGGGGAGACGGGATGAGAGACGCATGGCGGTCCCGGACGGGCAGGGACGCGCGGCGCTTGCCGGTGGCTTGCCGATGTCCGCGCCCCTCACCCCGGCAGAAAGGTCATGCCCACGCCCAGCCCCACCAGCAGCAAGGCCATGGCCCATTGTCCGGGCCGGAACGGAAAGTCCGGTCGCCATGCCTCGGGGCGGTCCAGCCCCCGCGCGGCCACGGCCACGGTCTGGGTCCAGGTGCGCTGGCCCAGGATGCGCAGTACGGCGGCGGGCAGCAGCACGGCGCGCCGCCGCAGGGGCAGCGGGCCGCGCAGGTCGGCCGCGCGGGATGCCTGCGCGAAGGTGCCCTGCGCCATGGGCAGGAAGTGGATCATCAGGGCCACGCCCAGCGCCGGTTGCCACGCCCGCGCGCCCAGCACCGGGCGCAGCAGCCACACCAGCGCCAGCCCCAGCGCGCGGGGCGATGCGGCCAGCGCCAGCGCGAGGCCGATGCCGATGAGCAGGGCCAGCCGCAGCCCCAGCAGCGCGGATTCCCGCGCCGCATGCGCCAGCAGCGGGCCGTCCGGCCACGCGAACTGCAGGTTGCCGAAGACGCCGCCGTCTCCGCCGGGTGTTGCGGGCGCGCCCTCCATCGGCCCCAGACAGGCCAGCGCGAAGCGCAGGGCCATCCACGCCAGCACGAACCAGGCGTGGCCGCGCAGCATGCCCGGCCGCAGCCTGCGGCGCAGCGGGGTCGCCATGAACAGCGCGGCCAGCCCCGCCGCCACCACGGCCAGCCCGCTGGGCGGCAACCGCCATATCAGCACGCCGTAACAACCGGCCAGCAGCAGGTGCAGGCGCGGGTCCGGCGGGCTGGCGGCGGGCAGCTCGGGGGGGGCTCCCGGTGGCGCACTCAAGCGCGCGCCCCCTGGTGGGGCGGCCAGGTCGGCCGGTTCGGGCGAGGAGGCGGTTGTGGGGGCGGAGGAATGATCCTGCATGAAACTATAACGACCGTCGCGAGTTAAGGTTTTTCTTGATTTTTTCGGGCATGCCCGGAGCGCCCCGGAATAGCCCGGACATGCGGGCGGCAGGCCCCCGGAACGGGCAAGGCCTCGATGCGGATATCCCCGACCCGGCAAGACGGGTGTGCCGGATGCGGCGGCATCGAGGGGCTTCGGATGCGGTGCATCCGGGCAGTGGAGCGTCAGCGTTGGTCGGGCGGCTTGGGGTGCGCCCTGCCGGTGCGTTCACTGGGCGAAAGAACCGTCCCGAGACGCGTGGCCTCGTTGCCGCACTCGCGGACGCGGCCTATGGTAGCCGGGTCCCCGCATATCCGCAAACGGGCCGCGCCGCGTGCCCGGCCGCAGGAGGTTCCATGCCCGCCGTTTCGTCCATCCCGCCCGTTCCGTCAGGCCCGCCCATCCCATCCGTCCCGCCCGGCGCGCGCCGCCCGGCCCTCTCCGGGGCGTCCGGCCCGGTCGCCTGTCCGCTGTTGCTGACGCGGGTGGCGGCGGGGTTTCCTTCGCCCGCCGACGACTATCTGGACCGGCCGCTGGACATCGCGGAACACCTGGTCCGCCATCCGGAGGCCACCTTCTTCCTGCGGGCGCAGGGGCAGTCCATGATCGGCGCGGGCATCCACGACGGCGATCTGCTGGTGGTGGACCGGGCCGTGGAGCCGGTGCACAACAAGGTGGCCATCGTGGCCGTGGATGGGGAGCTTACCGTAAAGCGCCTGCACCTGCGCGGGGGCAGGGTGGTGCTGCTGCCGGAAAACCCGGACTACGCCCCCCTGGACGTCACCGGCCGGGACGACGTGCATGTCTGGGGCGTGGTGACCTACGTGGTGCACGCGCTGTAGGGCATCCTTCCATGGTCTGTGTCCTTGGGCGGCCCAGCCCCTGACGCGGGGAAGGGCGCCCCGGCACGGTGCCCTGCCGGAAGGTTGCCGATGCGCGGGACGGGATTGTCCTGGCATCGCGCGGAATTTCAGGAACCATGCAGCAAGGTGCCGTACCGCCCGGCCCAGAGCCCCGGCTATCCGCCATGTCCGCCATATCCGCCGTTCCTCCTTTCATCCTGCCCTCCCGGCGCTCCACGCATCGCTCCCATGCGGGGATGGGCGCGTTTGGCCCCGCGCCCGGCCCCGGTCCCCACCCCTGCGGCTGTTCCCCCCAGTCCGCCGGGCCGCTGTGGGCGCTGGTGGACTGCAACAACTTCTATGCCTCGTGCGAACGGCTGTTCCGGCCGGACCTGCGCGGCAAACCCATAGTGGTCTTGTCCAACAACGACGGGTGCATCATCTCCCGTTCGGACGAGGCCAAGGCCCTGGGGGTGGAAATGGGCGCGCCGGCCTTCAAGGTGCGGCGCGAACTGGCCCGGCTGGGCGTGCACGTCTTCTCGTCCAACTACGCCCTGTACGGCGACCTCTCCAACCGGGTCATGCGCACCCTGGGCACCCTTGCACCGGAAGTGGAGGTGTATTCCATCGACGAGGCCTTCCTGCCCCTGCGCGGACCGTTGGCGGCCGACCCCGTCGGCGTGGGCCGTGCCCTGCGCGAACGGGTGACCCGCTGGACCGGCATTCCCATTTCCGTGGGCATCGCCCCCACGCGTACCCTGGCCAAGCTCGCCGGGCGGGTGGCCAAGCGCACCCCGCGTTGCGAAGGCGTGTTCGACCTTGCCAGTTGCCGCGAGGTGCTGGGCATGGGGCTGGACGACTTTCTGGGCAAGGTGCCGGTGGATGCGGTGTGGGGTGTGGGGCGGCGGCTGGCGGCCATGCTGCGCGGCGCGGGCATCACCACGGCCCGCGCCCTGCGCGACGCGGGCGACGACTGGGTGCGGCGGCGCATGAGCGTCACCGGGCTGCGCACCGTGCTGGAACTGCGCGGGCTGCCGTGCATCGGGGCGGCGGAACAGGGCGAGCCGCCCGCGCCGCGCCACACGGTGGTGTCCTCGCGCTCGTTCGCCGGGCGCATCACCGAGGTGGCCATGCTGCGCGAGGCGCTGGCCACCCATGCCGCCCTGGCCGGGGCCAAGCTGCGCCGGGCCGGGCTGGTGGCCGGGGGGCTGGCCGTGCACGTGCGCACCGCCCGCCACGACGAGGAAGCCGCCCTGCGCTGCGACGATGGGGTGTCCCTGTCCCTGCCGGTGCCCACGGCCGACACCACGACGTTCATCCGGCTGGCCCACGAAGGGCTCGACCGCGTCTTCCGTCCGGGGTATCCCTACGCCAAGGCCGGGGTTATGCTGTACGGCCTGGAACGGGCCGACACCCGCCAGGGCAGCCTGCTGGCCCTGGCCGACGGCACGGCGGGGCGCGACGCCGCGCGTGAACGGCTGATGGCCGTGGCCGACCGGATCAACGCCCGGCATGGGCGCGGCAAGCTGCGCCACGCGGCAGAAGGCCTGGACGACAAGGCCCTCTGGCACATGCGCCAGCGGCGCCGTTCGCCGCGCCGCACCACGGCGTGGAAGGAACTGGCCGAGGCGCTGTGCAAGTGATTCGCCCGCCGGGCCAGTTCAAGGGCTGTGCCCCTTTGGCCCGACGCGATCAGGCCCCGGCCGGGTTCGCAAATCGGCCCCGTGGCGGCATGGCCCCGCGTCACGACCGCGTGCATTGCCCGTGCGATGCGCCACGGGCGCTTAGAACCGCAGTGCTTCGCGCCCGACGTCATTCCGACAAACTACTGCGCTATGCAGGTGGCACGGCCCGCTTGTCGCCGCGTTTTCCCTTTCGTTCCCTTTCCGGTGTCCCGGCCCGGTCGGCGGCGCTTCGCGAAGGGGCGGGAAGGCGGCGGCAAGGATCGGGGCGTGTCGCGCCCATGGCGCCACGAGGAACAGCCATGAAGGATTTCGTCTATCACAACCCGGTGGAGGTGCGCTTCGGCCCCGGCGTTCTGGCCGGGCTCGGCGCGCGGGTGCGCGCGGCGGGCCTTGACCGCGTGGTGCTGGTGGGCGGGGGCGAGGCGGCGCGGCGCGTGGGCGCGTACGACCAGGGCGTGGCCTCGCTGGATGCGGCGGGCGTGCGCCGCACCGAGGTATGGGGCGTTGCCGCCAACCCGGACCTGGGCACCGTGCTGCGTATCGCCGCGGCGGCGGGAACCGGGACGGAGGGCGGCATCGGCCTGATCGCCATGGGCGGCGGCAGCGTCATCGACGCCACCAAGGCGGCGGGCGCCCTTGCGCCCCTGCTGGCCGAAGGGCGCGACCCGTGGAGCCCCTTTGCAGAGCGCACGCCGGTCACCCGCTCGCTGCCGGTGTTCGCGGTGTCCATCCTGTCGGGCACCGGTTCGGAAATGAACGGCAATGCCGTGATCACCCGTGGCGCGTCGGGCCACAAGTGGGGCATGCGCTGCCCCCCTCCGGTGGTCGCGTTCGTGGACGTGTCGTTCCAGCAGGGGCTGCCCTGGCGCCTGACGGTGAACGGCGCGGCCGACGCCATGAGCCACGTGCTGGAATTTTCGGTGGTGGGCACGCCCGCCGCGTCCGCCTCGGCTGGCGTCAGGCGCAAGGACACGGAGTTTCCCTTTTTTGCGGAAGAGGCGGTGCTGGCCCAGAACGAGGCCCTGCTGCGCACCATCGTGCGCGCCGCCGCGCGCCTGCGTGCCGATGTCCATGACGCGGCGGCCCGCGGGGCGCTGGCCTGGGCGTCGGGCGTGGGGTTGTCCGGCCTGACCGGGGTGGGTCTGGGAGCCGGGTCGTGGGAATCGCACGCGCTGGAGCACGCCGTCAGCGGGCTGCATCCGCACGTGCCGCACGGGCTGGCCCTGGCCGTCATCTACCCGCGCTGGATGGAAGAGGTGGCGCAGGACAAGGCCCCGGCCATGCGCAGGCTGGCGGCGGCGCTGGAAGGCACGGTGGCCGAGGCCCTGGCCGAACCGGGCGAGGACGGCAACCCGTCGGCCCTGCCCGCTGGCGACCGGGATGCGCCGGAGCGTTGCGCGTTGCTGCTGCGCGCGCTGTTCACGCACTGGGGCGCGCCCGCCGGGCTCTCCCACTGGGGCGTCACCAAGGGCGACATTCCGCGCCTGGTGCAGTTGGCCAAGGAATACCCCCGTCCGCTGCAACTGGCGGCGGAACGGGTGGAACGGGTGTTTCGCGCGTCGTTGTGACGCGGAGCAGGCCCTTCGTCCGCGCGGGCGAAGGGGCACGGTGCGGATGCGGGCGGCAACGGCGCGGGGGGATGCGCGCCGCCGATCACCGGCGGGACCGGTGGGTGGAGGTCTGCATGGGCACGGAACGGATAACGGGGGGGACGCCCGCCGCAGCGGCGGACGGCGATCCCGGTTCGCAAGCGGACGATACGGAAAGCCGCCGCCAGGATCGCCGCCAGGGCGACCGGCGGCAGGACGACCGGCGGCGGGAGGACCGGCTGGTGCGGGCGGCACTGCCGCTGGCGCAGGAGGCCGCGCACGGCTCCGCGCCGCGCGGGTTGCCCGATTTGGCTGACGCGGCAGATCCGCTCGCACTGCGCGGCGGCCGCGATGTTCGCACAGGGGGAGCCCCCGCTCCCGAGGGCACGGGCAAGACCCGCTGCTGTCCCTGCGGCAGCCGCGACGTCTGGCTGCTGCACGACGGCGTGCTGTATCTGGTGGGCTGCCGCCGCTGCGGCCGGGCCGGGCCGGGCGTGCTTTCCGCGCCGCTGGCCGTGGAGGCGTGGAACACCGCCGAAGAGGCTCGTTTTGTCTGCGGTCTGCCGCCCGACGCGGAAATGATGGCCCCCTGCGTGTGCGAGGCCCCACCCCCCGATGCGGGGGTGGCGGTGTCGCACACGGCCCACCTGCGTCCGATGGGACGGCAGGTGATGCCCCAGCCGGTACGGGTGCACCGCCTGTCGTTGTATGGGGCGCAGCTTTCCGGCGACGGCGGGGTCCTTTGTCCGTGGCTGGAGGGCACGGAGTCCGCCCTGTGCGAACTGGCCATGCCCATGGCGGACGGCAGGGGCTGGACCCTGTTCGCGTTGCGCGTGGAATCGCTGCGGCGCGAGGGCGACGTGGTGTTCGTGGGCGGCGGCTTCGTGCGGCAGGACGACCGGCAGCGCGGCTTGCTGGCCCGCCTTCTGGAAAACGTGGGTCAGGAGGAGGACGCGGCGGCGCACTAGGCGCGGCGTCGCGAGGTTCCGCCTCGGGCCGTCTGCTGCCCCGGCGGGGTGCCCCGTGGTCGGCTCATCCCGGTTGGTTCACGCTTTCGGGCAACGACAAAGCCCGGCCTTTCGGCCGGGCTTTGTCGCGTCGTGGCACCATGCGCGGCGGCGGTCCGGAGCCCCGCTGGTCCTCCGGGCTGCCGGTTCGGGGCATCCCTATGTCTCGTCAGCCTCGCCAGGCCCGCCAGGTCCGCCATGGCCGTCGGTCCCTTCCTCCTGCCCGGCCAGGCCCGCCAGGTCCGCCAGTTCCGAGGCCTTCAACTGGCCGCAGGCGGCCTTGATGTCCTGGCCCTTGCTCTTGCGGATGATGGCCGTGACGTTCTTGGACCACAGGTACTGCTCGAAGGCCAGGATGCGCGCCTGGCTGGGCGCCTCGTAGGGCAGGCCCTCGGCCGGGTTGTACACGATGAGGTTCAGCTTGGCCTTGGTCCGCGAGACCAGACGCACCAGTTCGCGGGCATGCTCGATGGAATCGTTCACCCCGCCCAGCAGCAGGTATTCGAAGGTGATGCGTTCGCGCGTCTTCAACGGGTACGATTCCAGCGCGGCCATCAGGTCGTCCAGGGTCCAGCGCGCCGCGCGGGGCATGATGCGGGCCCGCAGTTCCTGATTGGGCGCGTGCAGCGACACGGCCAGGAAGGCAAGGCCGCTTTCGCCAAGTTCGCGCAGGCCCTTTTCGATGCCGCAGGTGGACACGGTGATGCGCCGGGGCGAGAAGCACAGCCCGAACTCGTCGTTGAGGGTGCGCAGGGAGCGCATGACCTCGTTCAGGTTCAGCAGCGGCTCGCCCATGCCCATGAACACCAGGTTGCGCACGATGGGGTGGTCCGGCCGGTCGTCGCCCAGGTGTTCGCGCGCCACCAGCACCTGCCCGAGAATCTCGGCCATGGTCATGTTGCGTTCAAAACCCATGCTGCCGGTGCTGCAAAAGGTGCAGCCCATGGCGCAGCCCACCTGGCAGGACAGGCACTGGGTCATGCGCACCTTGCCCTCGCGCGATTCGCTGGGAATCAGCACCGTTTCCACCAGAGCGCCGTCGGAGAGGGCCAGCAGGAACTTCACCGTGCCGTCGCTGCTGGTCTTCACGGTGCGGACCTCGGGCCAGGTTATGCGGGCCGCCTCGGCCAGCCGGGCGCGGGTGGCCTTGGATACGTTGGTCATGGCGTCGAAGGACCGGGCGTTCTTCTGCCACAGCCACTGCCACACCTGACGGGCGCGAAAGCGCGGTTCGCCGAGTTCGTCGGTCATCCACGCTTCCAGTTCGTCGTAGGTCAGGTTCAGTATGTCGATCATGCGTGATGGGGGGCAAGGGGTGGGCCGCACGGGCGGCATGACGGTATGGGTAAGCCCGCGCGGCGGGTTCGTCCAGTGCATGGGGCGCGGGTACGCGGGATTCGGGTGCGCGGCCCGCAGGCAATACAGCGGAACGGCCGCGAGGGGAAGCCCCCGCCTGTCCGCCCGTTCCGCCAGCGCTGCCAATTCAGGATGTTCCGCAGCCCACGCGGGCATGCACGCGCGCGTGGCGTGCGTCAGGGGTTGGGGTCGGCCAGTGCCGGGGAGCCCGGCGTCCGGCCCTTGTCCTGCATGCGCCCCAGGGACAGCAGCACCCCCACCGCGCACAGCGCGCAGAAGGTCCACAGCGCCGTGCGCATGGACGCCAGAAAGCCCGGCAGGGTGGCCGCCGACACCGGCTGCCCGCCCATGAACACGGAAAACACGATGGTCACCACGATCATCGAGGCCATCATGCCCAAGGTGCGCATGGTGCTGGTCATGCCGGATGCCACGCCCAGGTGGCGGGGCTCCACGCTGCCAACGATGGCGCTGGCGTTGGGCGAGGCGAACAGGCCGTAGCCCACGCCCAGCAGCACCAGCACCACCACGGTGAGCGCGGTGGAGGTGTCCTGCCCGATGAACGCGGCCACGCCAAGGCCCACGGCGCACAGCACCATGCCCACGGTGGCCACCCGCTCGGCCGGAAAGCGGTCGGCCAGCCGCCCGCCGATGGGCGAAAGCACCATCTGGATCACCGGCTGGATGATCATCAGCAGGCCCGCGTCGCTGGGGGTAAGCCCGCGCACGTACTGCAGGTACAGGCCGAGAAAGAACAGCACCCCGAAGGTGGAGGCATAATTGATGAGCGCGGACAGGCAACTGAGCGTGAACAGCCGGTTGCGCGACAGCAGCGTCACTTCCAGCAGCGGAAAGGGGGTACGCGATTCCAGCCACAGGAACAGCCCGCCGCAGGCCAGACCGGCGGCCAGCGCGCCCCAGGCCAGCGCGCCCGCGTCCAGATGCGATGACCCCAGGGTAAGCAGCACGATGGCGCCGCCGTAGACCAGGCTGCCGCGCAGGTCGAAGGGTTCGCCCCTGGCGGATCGCCATTCGCCGCGCAGCCTGGTGAACACCAGCAGCAGCGCGGAAATGCCGAAGGGCAGCACCATCAGGAACACCCAGCGCCACCCGAAGTGGGTGGTCAGAAAGCCCCCGATCAGCGGCCCGCACGAGATGCCCGCATAGGCCGCCGCCGAAACGATGCCGATGGCCCGGCCGTGTTCCTCGCGCGGAAACACTTCGAGCATGATGGCGAAGCTGTTGGCCACGATCATGGCCGCGCCCATGCCCTGCAGAAAGCGCAGGCCGATGACCATGCGGATGGACTGCGACAGCGAGAGCACGGCGGTGATGGTGGTGAACAGCACAAGGCCCGTCAGGAACAGCCTGCGCCGCCCGAAGATGTCGCCAAGCCGGCCCATGATCAGCAGGAACACCGACAGGGCCATGACGTAGGTGGTCTCCACCAGCCCCACCTGCATGGCCGTGGCGTCAAGGTCGCGCCCGATGGCGGGCAGCGAGACGCCCACGGCCGACATCATCAGCGGCATGAGGATCATGGACGTGCTGACCACGAACAGCACCGCCCCGCGCGACACGGCCTGCCGGGCCGGAGCGGCGTCGCCGCCGTGGCCCGGCGTGCGGAAGGGGAAGGAGGCGGGGCTCATTTCGCCTCCCTGCCGAGTGCGGCGAGCACGTTGGAGATCATGCGGTCGAGGATGCCGAGGGCCTGTTCGCGTTCTTCGGCGGAAAAGCCGCGCACCATGGTTTCGGTCAGTTCGCGCAGCGCGACCAGAAAGGGTTCGCGCAGTTTTTCGGCGTCCGGGGTCAGGGTGATGACCATCTGGCGGCGGTTGCGCGGGTTCACGGTGCGGGCCACCAGCCCGGCGGCCTCCAGTTTGGCCAGCGAGCGGGCGGCCGAGCCCTTGTCGAAGTGCAGCTTCTCGGCCAGCTCTTCCTGCGAGACGCCGTCGCCCCCCTGAAAGAGTTCGGCCAGGAAGGGTATCTGCCCCTTGCCCACCGGCCCCAGCGGGGTGATGCGTTCAATGGCCAGCAGCACGACCAGGCGGCGCAACTGGCCGACGCGGTAGGCAAAGGATGTGAGTCTCTGTTCCATGAAAATCGCCCAATTGTTGCCGTTGCAACTGTTGAAGCGGCAACAAATAGGCGCACTGCGGGCGGGTGTCAAGCCGGGAGAGGGGGAAAGCGCCCGGCGTCCCCCAATGTGGCGCGGTTGCGCGGGGTTGCCTACGCCGCGCATGACGAGGCATGGCGGCCCGTGCCGTCCATGGTGGGAAGGGTGGTTTCAGTGCGAGAGCCGATGGCGCGGGAAGGGGCAAAGCGCCCCGTGGCGGCGCGATGGGCAGGGAGAGGAACTTACGGACGAGGGGACATGCCGGGCTGGCATGTCCCGCAGGCGCATGACAGCATCACCCGCGCGATCGGCAGTGGACGCCGTTCCTTCACGGCGCTATGCCGTGGCGGTGCACCGCGCACACCATCCGTCCCGCCCGTACCGCCGATGCCGCACGGACACCCGGCCAACAGGACAAGGAGCCGCCCATGACCCGCCGCCACGATTTTCCCGCAGGCCCCGCCGCCGCATCAGCCGCACCTGACGTTGCCGCCGCTCCCGACTCGCATGCCGCGCCTGACGCCGCGACGATCTTCGGTTCATCGGATGCGTCCACACCCGCCGACCTGCGCGTGCATCACGAAACCTTTCGGGTGCGCGGGTACGAGGTGGGGCCGGAGGGCACCGTCTCGCCCCAGATCATCTGCGACTATTTGCAGGAAGCGGCCGGGGTGCATGCGGACAGGCTGGGGCTGTCACTGGCCGCGCTGCACGAGCAGGGGCTGGCCTGGGTGCTGGCCCGGCTGGTGGTGCAGGTGGAGCGCGCCCCGGCGGAAGGGGAGACCGTGACGGTGCGCACCTGGCCGTGCGGGGTGGAGCGGCTGCAATTTCGGCGCGACTACCTGATGCTGGGTGGGGACGGCGCGGTGGTGGCGCGTGGGGTGTCGTTCTGGGTGGTCATCAACCTGAACACCCGGCGGCCGGAGCGCATACCGCCCACGGTGGCGGCCCTGCTGCCGGAAAATCCCCCGCTGGCGCTGGATGGCGGGTTGCTGGGCGACCGGCGGCCACCCGCCCCCGAAGACGGCGCAACGCCGCTCTCTTCCGTATCCTTCGCGGTGCGCCGGGCCGACATGGACCGCAACCGGCACGTGAACAACGTGCGCTACCTGGACTGGGCGCTGGAAGGCGTGCCCGCCGAAGTGCAGGAATCGTCCCGCCCGGTGTGGCTGGACATGCACTTCCGGGCCGAGACGGTGTACGGCGACACGGTGGAGGCGCAGTGCCTGCCCGCGCCCGCCGATGCGCCAGCGCCGGGCACCGCCCGCTTCGTGCACATCCTCACCCGCCGCTCCGATGGCCGCGAGGTGGCGCGGGCGCTTACCGGTTGGCGGTAGGGCGCTGTCCTTCATCCGGGGGCGGTTGGAGCGTGTGAATATCCAGCCGTTCAGCTGCGTCTTGCTTTATTCCCGCCCCAGCTAACGACGGCCTTCCGCGCGGATTGCGCCCGCAGCCGGAAATCGCCGCCGGAGGCCTTGCGACGGCGGAAGCTCCGGCGTCGCGGGTGCACCGCAGACCAATCTTTCGGGCAAGGCACGACCCGGACCTGCGTCCGCACTCCGGGAGCACCGCGCGCATTGGCGTCACCGGCGGCAGATAGCCCGAAGGCGCCCTGCGCCGGAGGGAAGCTGCCGCCGAAGGGACGCCGCGCAAGACAATTGTTGATACACGCACGCCCCAGACCTTCACCACTGTAACGAGAGCCGCGCGCACATCGCATTCCCGTCGCCAGATCGCCCGAGGCGCGCCAGCGCCGCAGGGAAGCTGGCGGCGGAAGGAATGCGGTGCAAGATGCGTTGGGGGTCCAGGACTCCAGCCGTTAGACGAGCGCGAAGCGCGAGTCTTACGGATGAAGATAGCAGAGCTGAGGCGCAGCCCCCCTGGAGCGCGGGGATGCAAGGGGCCATCGCTCAATGGCCCCTTGCCCGTCGGAGACATAACGAAATCGAGCGTTCACAACAGCGCACGACTGTCTTCGTAGAAGCCGCACCCAACAGGGCGCAACTCCTCTTTCTCCCCCTCCCCCTCTTCTTCCCCCTCCCCCGGCCCCTCTCCCTTCCTCCCCCCAACAAAAAAACGGGGGAAGGAACCTGCGTCCCTCCCCCCGCGCCTCGCAAGGAATGAATCAACTTCCGGCGTTAGCCGAAATTCTTCGCCTTGTAAGTGCGCACGTAGTCCACGGCCTCGGGCACGCTGGTCACTTCGCCCGCCACCTGCGCCTTCAGCAGCGCATCGCGCAGCATGCCCACCTGGGGGCCGGGATGCAGGCAGGTGAACTCCATGATCTCGTTGCCGTTCAGCAGCGGCTCCAGCATCTGTTCCGGCGTTTCGGCGCGCTCCAGGTACTTCATGTTGTGATTGAAGTAGGTGTAGCTGCCGCCGCGCGCTTCCAGGTCGGCGCGGGCCATCTCGATGAGCCGGGGGTATTCGTCCAGCGACTTGAAGCGGCGGATGCCCCGGTCGGTGAGCATGAAGTGGAAGCGCATGTGGTGGCGCACCAGATGGCACACCTGCTCCACGTCTTCCGGCGAGAAGTGCAGGCGGCGCAGCAGCTTGCGCGTAACCTTCGCGCCCACGCGGTGGTGCTGGTAGAAGTTCCACTTACCGTCGAAGTATTCCGCCGTGTACAGCTTGCCCACGTCGTGGAACAGCATGGCGAAGGTGCCCAGCCAGTCGTAGTTGTATTCGCCCTCGGGGTAGTGGCGCACGCACTCGATGGTGTGGTCGAGCACGGTTTCTTCCGCGCCCTCGTCGTTGCGTTGCTGGCGCACGCGGGACAGGGCCGCCACTTCGGGCAGCAGGCCGTGCAGCACCTGCGAATCAAACAGCAGCCGCACGAACTTCCACATGCACTCGGCTTCCACCTTGCGCCACTCGTCCATGATGTCCGAGATGCGCACGTAGTCCAGCACGCGGCTGGCGGCGCGGATGATGGCCATCCACGAGTTGGGCTCTATGGGCAGGTCGAAGTTGGCCGCGAAGCGCATGGCCCGGATGACCAAAAGGTAGTTGCGGCGCAGGGTTTCGTCCGGAATGCCCCGCAGTTCCACCTTGCCCTTCGAGAAATCCTCGAAGCCTTCGTACACGTCGCCGGTGTGGGCGATGTACGGGCAGGCCAGGGCGGGCGGCATCTTGCCCTGCTCTTCCAGCACGCGCAGCATGCGCGGGGTGATGCGGGCAAGGGTGTGTTCCGGGTGCGAGGATTCCTCGGTATCGGTGTGGTAGAAGCGGATCAGCGCGCCGCCTTCGCGCAGCGTGGCGACCACGCCTTCTTCGTTGGAGCGCTCAAGGCTGGGGAAGAGCTTGCCGAGCTCTTCGTAGTCGGGCTCGCAGGCGATGTCGATTTCGGTTTCGCGGCCGTCCAGCAGTTCCTTCTGCAACTGCGCGTTGACCACGTAGGCGTCGTAGCCGTTGCGAAGGATGGCCTTGCAGATGGCTATGGCGTCCTTGAAAGGTTGGCTCATCCCTGTCCTCCTGAAAGTGATGGAAAGCGCGCCCTCCGGCGCGGTGCCACCCGTGCATCACAGGCGCGGCCCGAAAAGTCAAGGCGCGGTGCGGCCAGCGGCCGACGTGGCGTCGCCGGATGTGTAGCCCCCGGATGGTGGGGCGCGCCGGGGCGGGCATGGTTGGCCTATGCCGTCGCCGATTCGGCTGCGGAGCCATTGGGCGGGTGTGCACGGGAAGCATGCTCGCCTGATTGTGCCAAAATGCACAAAAGTGGGCGGGGATGCAAGGGGGAGGGGGGTGGGGGCTATCGGGGGGAGGGGTGGGGGCTATCGGGGGGAGGGGTGGGAGAGGGTTGTGCCCTGACGGATGCGGCTTCTACGAAGGCGGTACTGCCCTGTTGATTGCCCCCGATTTCGTTATGCCTCCGGCGGGCAGGGGGTGTTGTAACGAACACCCCCTGCACCCCCGCGTTCCAGGGGGGCTTCGCCACCCCTGGACCCCCAACGTATCCTGCACCGCATTCCTTTCGCCGCCAGCTTCCCTGCGGCGCTGGCGCGCCTCCGGGCGATCTGGCGACGGGAATGCGTATGTGCGCCAATCTTTCGTCGTTGCGGCGTAACGAGGGTGCCCTTGCAACACGTCTCCTGCGCGGCGTCCCTACGGCGGCAGCTTCCCGTCGGCGCAGGGGCGCCTCCGGGGGATCTGCCGCCGGTGCCGCCAATGCGCACCAATCTCCCGGTGGCGCGATTAGGCTATGAGTCGCGTGTGTATTTGGGCCGGTTCAAAGGAAACGTGAAGTGCGTAAAAGCGTGTGACGCCGGGCTTTGACGGCGGCACATGCGTCGCAACGGGGGCATGGGTAGGGACGCCCAGGTAGGATGGGGGCAACGGGAGTTTGGCGCACATACGCATTCCGCCGGGCAGATCGCCCGAAGGCGTCTTTCGCCGGAGGGAAGCTGCCCGGTGAGAATGCGGTGCAGGAAACGCTGGGGGGACCAGGGGGGCAGCGCCCCCCGGAGCGCGGGGGTACAGGGGGCCGCCGCTAAGCGGCCCCCTGTCCGTCGGAGACATAGCGAAATCGAGGGGGATCAACAGGGCAGGACTGTATACGTAGAAGCCTTCTCAGTGGGGCGCGACACTATTTCTCCCCGCCGGACACGGCTTACCCAGCCCCTACACCACCTTCACCCCGCCAAGCCACAACGCCTTGACCTTCCCCACCAATTCCTTCCCCAAAAACGGCGTGTTCAGGCTCTTCGAGTGCATGGTCTCGCGCGCCACCACCCACTTCTCTTCCGGGTCCAGCAGAAAGAAATCCGCCGGGTCGCCCACGCCAAATCCGTTCACGGGCAGCCCGAAGATTTTCCCAGGTTCCGTCGCCCACAGGCGCATCAGGTCGGCCTCCGTCAGCACGCCTTCGCGCACCAGCCCCCAGGTCAGGGCCACGGCGGTGTCCAGGCCGGTGATGCCGTTGGGGGCCTCGTCCAGCGGGGTTTCCTTCTCATGCGCCGCGTGCGGGGCATGGTCGGTGGCCAGGATGTCGATGACGCCGGACTTAACCGCCGCGCGCAGGGCGGCCACGTCGTCGTCGGTGCGCAGGGGCGGGTTCACCTTGGCCTTGGTGTCGTACCCCAGCAGTTCCTTGTCGGTCAGCAGCAGGTAGTGGGGGCAGGTTTCCGCCGTTACCGGCACGCCGCGCTGCTTGGCCCAGGCGATCAGCTCCACCGAGCGGCGGCACGAGATGTGCGCGAGGTGAATGGGCAGCTTCAGGTAGTCGGCCAGCAGGATGTCGCGCGCCACGTGCAGCGCCTCGCCGATGTCGGGCTGGCCCTTCACCCCGATACGGCCGCTGGTTTCGCCCTCGTTCATGTGCGCGCCCTTGGCAAGGTACGGGTCCTCGCAGTGGTCGATGACCACCTTTCCCTGGTCGGCGGCGTATTCCACGCAGCGGCGGAACATCTCGGTGTCCGGCACGGGTGCGCCGTCGTTGGAAAAGGCCACGCAGCCCGCCTCGGCCAGTTCGGCCAGCGGGGCAAGCTCGGTGCCCCTCAGCCCCACCGTGGCAGCGCCGATGGGGTGCAGGCGCGGGCCGTGCGGCCAGTGGCGGCGGGCGGTGTCGATCATGTCGCGGGTGATGGAGGCGTCGTCGTTGACCGGCCGGGTGTTGGCCATGCACAGCACGGCCCCGAACCCGCCGTGGGCGGCTGCCGCAAGCCCGCTGGCGATGTCTTCCTTGTACTCGAAGCCCGGCTCGCGCATGTGGGTGTGCGCGTCGATGAAGGCAGGGAACAGCACCATGCCGCGCGCGTCGATGCTCTCCGCCCCGGCGGGCGCGGCACCGGAACCGGCGTCCATGACAGACACAATGCGCCCGTCGGCCACGGCAACGTCCACCATGCGCCCCAGCAGGCGGGCATTGCGAAGGAACAGGGAAGGGGAAGTGGTGGCGGTCATGCGCGGCCTCCGGTGTCGGCTGTCTGCTCCACGCCGGTGCGGGTGGCGAGCAGGAAAAGGATTGCCATGCGCGTGGCCACGCCAGCGGCCACCTGGTCCAGAATCAGGCTTTCGGGCGCGTCGGCCAGCACGGACGAGATTTCCAGGCCCCGGTTCATGGGGCCGGGGTGCAGCACCCGCGCGCCCGGCGCGGCCATGGCCAGATGCCGGGGCGACAGGCAGAAACGCTGCGCGTATTCCCGCAGGTCGGGCAGCAGGCCCGCCTGCTGGCGTTCCAGTTGCAGGCGCAGGCACATCACCGCGTCCGCGCCTTGCACGGCGTCGTCCAGCCGGTTGAAGATGGTCACCGGCCAGTTGTGCACCCCGGCGGGCAGCAGGGTGCGCGGCGCGCACAGCCGCACCTTTACCCCCAGCGACGCAAGCAGGTGCACGTTGGAGCGGGCCACCCGGCTGTGGGCGATGTCGCCCAAAATGAGCAGGGTGCGCCCTTCGAAGGTGTCGCCCCAGACTTGGCGCAACGAATAGCAGTCCAGCAGGGCCTGCGTGGGGTGGGCGTGCCAGCCGTCGCCCGCGTTGACCACCGAGCAGTCCAGCCGTTCGGCCAGAAACTGCGCCGCGCCGCTGGACGAATGGCGGATGACGATGATGTCCGGCGTCATGGCCTGCAGGGTGAGGGCGGTGTCCTTCAGGCTTTCGCCCTTGGACAGGCTGGACCCGCTCTTGGCCAGCGAGAAGGTGTCGGCGGAAAGCCGCTTGCCCGCCACGTCGAACGAGGTCTTGGTGCGGGTGCTCGGCTCGGCGAAGAACAGCACCACGCTCTTGCCCTTCAGGGTGGGCACCTTCTTCACTGGGCGGCGGTTGATGTCGTGGAACTGGGCCGCCGTGTCCAGCAGGTGGAACAGCTCTGCCCGCGTCAGCTGGGTGACGTCCAGCAGGTCCTTGTGGGGCCACGTGGGGCGTTGTGCGTGCTGCATGTGGGTGTGGGGGGTTACGGGGTTGTCCCCAGTGCTTGGGAAAAATCTTCGGGCAGCAGGGCCAGCCGCGCGCGGCGGCCGGGGGCCATGGAACCGATGTCGCCCCGGCCAAGGGCGGCTGCGCCGCCCACGGTCAGCAGGCGCAGCAGCGCGGCGGGCGGCAGGTCGTGCCCGGCGGGCAGGTCGCGCAGGGCGCGGGCCTCGTTCCACAGGTCCAGGTCGTGGTTCGAGGCCAGGCTGTCGGTGCCCAGGCACAGCAGCGCGCCCGCCTCGGCCAGGGCGCGGGCCGGGGCCGTGCCCACGTTGATGGCCGCGTTGGAGCGGGGGCATAGGCAGACGTGCGTGCCGGAATCGGCCAGCAGACGGATGTCCGCTGCGTCCAGTTGCACGCAGTGTACGGCCAGGGTGCCCTCGTCCAGCAGGCCGAGTTCGGCGGCGTAGGGCACGGGGCGCATGCCCGGCGCGGAAAAACCCGGCGGCAGAACGCGCACGGCCAGCAGGTCGGCCAGCGCGCCGCGCCCGGTGGTCAGGAATTCCACCTCGTCCGGGTGTTCGGCCAGATGCAGGGAAAAGACCCGGTGGTTGCGTTCGCACCAGCGGCGGGCGGCGGCCAGGGCCACCGGATGGGTGGAATACAGGGCATGCCCGGCCAGGGCTGCGTCCGGGTGGACCGGGAAGGGCGCGCCGGGGGCGGGGGACGGGGCGGAAGCGGGTGCTGGCGCGTCCGCGAGATTGTCCGTTGCCATGTCCGCCGCCAGTTCCGCCATGGCCCTGGGCCACAGGGCGGCGGTGTCGGCCGGGGCTGCCGGTTCACCGCCCGGCGTGACGAACCGGTAGCCGAACACCTCGGCGAAGTGCGAACAACCGATGGACGCGCCCCGCATGGCCCGGCGCACGGCGGCGGGGGCCACGGCGGTGATGTCGCCCACGTGGGCGGTGTGGCAGGCCGCAAGCTGGCGCGCGGCGTCGGCAAGGGCGGCGGCGCGGACGTCCGGAGGCGTGTCGGCCCCGGCCAGCGGCAGCAGGCTTTTCACCCACGGGACAAAGCCGCCTCCCAGCACGGTGCGCCCGGCCAGGTGCGAAAGTTCGAGATGCGCGTGGCAGTTGACCACGCCGGGCGCCAGGGTGACCTCGCCAAGGTCCGTCAGGGGCACGCCCGCGCGGCGGCGGAAGGCGTCCACGGGCTCCACGGCTTCGATGACGCCGCCGCGCAGCCCGGAAAGCACACGGGTCGCGCTGTCCGCATCTGGTGGGGGCGCGCACGGGCCGTCCGCCAGTGCCGCCTGCCCCGCCTCGCCCGAAAAAATGCCCCGGATCACAACGACGTGGTCGTCGAGAACGCGGGGCGGCGAAAACAGGTCGCGCGGGTCTCGTGACGGACCCTCACCTGCGAGGGGTATGACGCGTCGCGCGCGGACGGCGATGAGCATTGTCTGTACGGGGGGGTTGGGTGTACAAGCCGGGCACGGGGCCTCCGGCACTTGGTGCATGGCGTTGGACGCATGCCCACAAGATAGTGTTCCACAATCGGGTGGGGATGTAAAGAAACGGGCGCGTCCGCCGAAAAAGATGGCGAAAGGCACGCGCGCGGCGGGTCCGGCCCGTCGGCCGTCAGCCGTCCGCGCGGGCATTTCGCCAGGCATCTGGCCCGACATTTTTCATGACGCGTTTTCGCCGCAACCGCAGCCGTACCTTCCCCCATACTCTCATGACCACATCGCACCGCAGCCTTTGCCTCATCCACGCCAACTGCCAGGGCGACCCGCTGGCGGCCCTGCTGGCCGCCGCGCCGCAGTTTGCCGAGCGCTACGAAATCCGCCGGTACACCAACTACCTGCGCGAGCGCATCGCCCCGGCCGAGCTTTCCGGCTGCGGCCTGTTCCTGTACCAGCACCTGGGCGAGAAGTGGGACGACCACGCCTCGGACAGGCTGCTGGCCATGGTCAATCCGGCCGCGAGGGTGCTGCGCCTGCCCAACATGCTGTTCACGGGCTATTGGCCGTTCTGGACCAACAAGAGCCCCATGGATTTCGGCGATGCCTTTCTGGACCGGCTGGTGTCCATGGGGCTGAGCATGGCGGAAATCCTGCACGTTTACCTGCACGGCGACATCGCGGCCAAGTACGACCTGGACGCCATGTTGCGCGCATCGCTGGACGTGGAGCGGGACAAGGAGCGCGGGGCGGGAGGGGGCACGGTGCCTGGCAGCATCCCCGCCGTGGTGGCCCCCACGGTGGACGTGGTGGAAGCGCTGTGGACGAAAGAGCGGCTGTTCGCCACCATCAACCACCCCAACCGGCGGCTGGTGCTGCACGTGGCGGAAGGCGTGCTGGCGGCGCTGGGCATGGATCCGTTGCCCCCGGCGGTGCGCGACGGCTTTGCCGATCCGTACCCGGAATTCGAACTGCCCATCCACCCGCAGGTGGCCGCCCACCACGGGCTGGCATTCGGCGGGCCGGACGCCGCATACAACATCTACGGGCGGCGCATGACCTTCGAGGACTACGCGCGCCGCTACGTGGACTGCCGGATGCGCGGCATCGACAACTTCATAGGATACTTGCAGCTGGTGTGAGCGGCGGGGCGGCAGGGCGCTCCCAGTTGCGGAACCGTAGCGGCCGCCGTGCCCGTGGTCATGCTGGGGGCGTGGCGGCCTTCTGCTGTCCGTTCAGGCCCAGCAGGGTGGCCGCGCTGGACAGCAGCACCTCCACCTCGCCGTCGGAAAGGTCCAGCCGCCGTTGCAGGCGGTGGCATTCGTCGGCGGGGTCGAACAGCGGATAGTCGCTGCCGAACAGGATGTGCTCGCGGTCGTGCCCGTTGAAGATGGCGCGCAGGGTGGCGTCGTCGATGAACGAGAGGCTGCTGGAGGTGTCCATCCACACCTCGCGGCCCACCAGCACCTCCAGCGCGTACTGCCAGTGCAGGTAGCCGCCAAGGTGCGCGGCGATGAACCGGGCGCGCGGAAAGGCGTCCAGCAGGGCGGCCAGCTTGTACGGGCACGAGGCGTTTTCCGCCGGGGGCAGCTTGTCGCCGATGTGGCACATGAACACGAAGTCGTCCTGCGCCGCCTCGATGATGGGCAAAAGGCGCGGGTCGTCCAGCCGGAAGCCCTGGAATTCCGGGTGCAGCTTCAGCCCCCGGATGCCCGCGGCGCGCAGCCGGTCGAGCTGATGTTCCCAGTCCGCGTATTCGGGGTGCACCGTGCCAAAGGCCACCACCTCGGGGTGGTGGCGCTGCAATTCCACGGCAAAGGCGTTGGCGGGCACCACCTGCGCGGCCGCGGTGGCGGCGCAGTGCACCACCACGCCGTCCAGCCCGGCGCGTCTGGCGCGGGGCAGCAGGTCTTCCACCACGCCTTCGCCCACGGGCGAGATGCCGTAGTGTGCTTCCAGCTGTTGCAGGACCTTGGACGCGATCTTGGGATGGAAGGCGTGGGTGTGGACGTCGAGGAACATGGGCCTTGCCCTACCCCCGGTCCACTGGGCAGTCAAGCGAGCAAACACATCCGCTTCGTGAAGTGTGTCCGAATGGTCGCCAACGCCCTTCGCCCAATTCGGGGCGGGCCGCCCGCAAAAGGGGGTACGGCTGCTATTGCAGCAGGTCGCGCAGCCAGTCCGGCACCGGCACCGGCTTGCCGTCGCGGTTGATGCAGGCGTGCTGGGTCATGCCGTCGGCCAGCAACCTGTTGCGTCCCTCGTCCCGAATCTCGTACACGAAGGTCAGCGAGGCGCGGCCCCATTCGCTGATGCCCGCGCGTATCTGCAGCAGGTCATCGAACTTCGCCGGGCTGCGGTAGCGGCAGCGTGCCTCGCGTACCGGCAGGATGATGCCGCGTTCCTCCACCGTGGCGTAGCCCATGCCCCGCGAGCGGATGAACTCGCTGCGGGCCCGCTCGAAGAAGTGCAGGTATTCGGCATAGTACACAACGCCCATCATGTCCGTTTCACCGTAGGACACGCGGTGGGCCAACCAGATTTCCGGCACGGGAAAGCCGTCCATATGTTTCGCAACCTCCTGCCGCCTGACGCGGCGTGTCGATTCGTACGCCATTTCGCCCCGAAAGCCAAAGCCGCCCG
The DNA here is from genome assembly GCF_000226255.1 of Desulfovibrio sp. A2. Lineage (GTDB taxonomy): Bacteria > Desulfobacterota > Desulfovibrionia > Desulfovibrionales > Desulfovibrionaceae > Cupidesulfovibrio. Next base: position 10,884 of record NZ_AGFG01000034.1, on the reverse strand, counting down.
CGTTGGCGGCACGGTCCCGGCGTTTCGCCACCCCTTCTCCCTGCGCGCCGCCGGTGTGCTGGCGCTTTCGCTGTATCTGTCCGGCTGCGCGTCGCGCGCGCCGGAGGTTCCGGCTCCCGCGCCGGAAGCCCCCCCCGTCGTCCAGGCTCCGGCCCCGGCGCGCCCGGCCCTGTCGTTGCCGCCCCTGCCCGCGTACACGGAGGTTTCGCCCGACGAGATCCGCGCCGCCATCGCGGCCATGGACCCGCGCAGCCAGGGGCTGTCCTCGTGGAACGACCTCGCTCCCGCGCTGGCCCAGAGCCTGTCGTACATGGCCACCCGCCCGGCCGACGGCGTGGCGCTGGACCGGCCGGGGGCGCGCGTGACCAACGCGGAATTCACGGCCGCCCTGCGGCAGCTGTCCGAACTGCTGCCCGCGCTGGACGCCAACCCCGGCCTGCTGGCCGAGCGGTTTCGCTGGCTGCGCGTGGACACCGCCTGGACCGGCTACTACGAGCCGGTGCTGCGCGCCAGCCGCCGCCCCGCGCCCGGCTACAACCACCCCATCTACCGCACGCCCGTGGACATGCACGTCACGGAACTGGCAGCATCCGGGGCGGGCAAGCAGCGCATGACCTACCGGGTGGTGAACGGACCCAAGGGCCGCGTGCTGCGGCCCTACTACGACCGCGCGGAAATCGACACCGGCGGCGCGCTGCGCGGTAAGGGGCTGGAACTGGCCTGGGCGGCCGACCCGGTGGACGTGTACATCCTGCAGGTGCAGGGTTCCGGCAGGCTCAGCTTCACCGACGGCGGCGAGGCCCGCGTGCTGTACGCCGCGCAGAACGGGCGGCCCTACGTGTCCATCGGGCGCATCCTGAAGGAACGCGGGGAGTTGCCGCCCGACGGGGTGAACATGCCCGCCATCCGGCAATGGCTGGAAAGCCACCCCGGCGAGGCGCAGGCCCTCATGAACACCAACCCCAGCTACGTCTTTTTCAGGCTGGCGGAAGGCGGCATGGGGCCGCTGGGCTGCATGGGCAGGCCGCTGACCCCGTGGGTGAGCCTGGCCACCGACCGTTCCGTGCTGCCCTCCGGCGCGCTGGTGGCCTTTTCCGCTCCGGTGCCGCAAACGGCGGGCGGCGGCGCGGTGACCGGCCTGGGCCTTGCGCAGGACACCGGCGGGGCCATCAAGGGCTACCGCATCGACCTGTTCTGCGGCGCGGGCGAGCGCGCGGCCGCCGTGGCGGGGCATCTGGACGCCCCCGGCCCGGCGTGGCTGCTGTTGCCGCGCAACCGGTAGGAGAACGCATGGCCCCCCGCCAACCCGCAGAACGAATTTCCACCATCCTCGTGGTGGACGACGACCCGGTGGCCCGCGCCGCCGTCTCCGGCTACCTGCGTGATGCGGGCTACGCCGTGCGCGAGGCGGCCGGCGGGGCCGACGCGCTGGCCCTGTTCGACGAGCGTGGCGCCGACGCGGTGCTGCTGGACTGGCGCATGCCCGACACGGGCGGGGCCGAGGTGCTGCCCCGCATCGCCGCGCAGAACCCCACGGTGCCGGTCATCGTGGTGTCGGGCACCACGGAGGTGCGCGAACTGGCGCGCGCCCTGCGCCTGGGGGCGTGGGATTTCGTCATCAAGCCCATCGAGGACATGGCCGTGCTCGAACGGGGGCTGGTGCGCTGCCTGCTGCGGGCGGAACTGCTGCGCGAGCAGGGCCGCCGCCGCGAAACCCTGGAGGGCTTGGTGCGCCGCCGCACCGAGGACCTGGAAGAGGCCAACCGGCGGCTGCGCCGCGAGATCGCCGAGCGGGGGGAATTCGAGCGGGCCCTGGCCGAAAGCGAGGAGCGCTTCCGCCAGTTGATGGAGAACACCAGCGAGGTGTTCTGGGTGCGCGATCTGGCCACGGACAGGCTGCTCTACCTTTCCCCGGCCTACGAAACGGTGTGGGGGCGGCCCGTGGCTGCCGCCATGCAGGGCGGGGCCACGCGTCTGCACACCGTGCACTCCGACGACAGGGAAGACGTGGCCGCCGCCATGGCGGGCATCGCCACGTCGGCCACGCCCGTGGATGCGGAGTTCCGCATCCTGCGGCCGGATGGCGGGGTGCGCTGGGTGCACGTCCGCGCCTTTCCCGTGCGCGACGGTGACGGCAACGTGTACCGCGTGGCCGGGGTGGCGGAAGACGTCACCGCGCGCCGCCAGGCAGAGGAGGACATCCGCGCATCGCTGCGCGAGAAGGAAATCCTGCTGCGCGAGGTGCACCACCGGGTAAAGAACAACCTGCAACTCATCGTCAGCCTGCTGAACCTGCAGGCGGCCTACGCGGGCGGCGCGGCCGACCGCGAGCGGTTCATCGAAAGCCGCAACCGCGTGGCCTCCATGGCGTTGGTGCACGAAGAACTCTACCGCGCCAACGATCTGGCCCGGGTGGACTTTACCGATTACGTGGAACGGCTGGCGCGCAAGCTGGTGCTGTCCTCGGTGGATGTGGAGGTGGAACTGGCGCTGGACCTGTCGCCGCTGTTCCTGCCGGTATCGGCGGCCATCCCCTGCGGGCTCATCCTCAACGAACTGGTCACCAACGCCATCAAGCACGCCTTTCCCGGTCGCGACGCGGGGCGCATTTCGGTCAGCGCCCGGCGCGACGGGCGACAGGTGGAACTGCGCGTGGCCGACGACGGCGCGGGGTTGCCGCAAGGGTTCGAGCCCACGGGGGGCGGCACGCTGGGCATGCAGCTGGTGGGCAGCCTGGTGGCGCAACTGGGGGGGCGGCTGGATGTCGCCTCTGGCGCGGGCGACGCGGGCGGGGCCTGCTTCACCGTGCAGTTCGAGGCGAGCGAGGCCGAGCCCGACGGGGGAGACGCAGCACCGGAACTGTCCGGCGGCTTCGTCGTGGCGGACGGGTAAGGACAGGCGGCACGTTGACCCCGAGCCCCCCGAGCCGGGCGTTTCCGGAGTGCGTGGCGCAGCGGGCGGTTCTCGAATGCCTGGCGTGGCGCAGGCGGGTGCTTGCGGTCATGGGCTGCCGTGCATGCGGCGTCAGGTGGTGATGCTACGGCATTTTTACGTCAGTCTATGTTCTTTTTTTCCCATCCGCCCGGTTTCGCCTTGACTTCACGGGGCCCCGGGCGGAACATGACCTTGCACCGACCGGACGCTCAACGAGCGCCAGACGGCCGATGCCTGCCGAAATCTCCGTTCTGCGCCGCGTCCGGCGCGGGAGGCCAGGCGATGCGTCCAAGCCGTGTCCTGCTTCAGGTGTTTATTCCCGCCCCCTGCGCCACCCCCTGTGTAGGCATGGCGCGGCCGTCTTTCCCGGCGCGTTCGCGCCAGCCTCGGCGGTCCTCCTGTTTCGGCAGCAGAAAGATTCCCCAGCCCTATCCGTCCCTATCCGTCCCTTCCGTCCCTTCCGTCCCTTCCGGCCAGCTCCGCGCCCGCCCTGCGTGCCGCGTGGCGATCCGGGCCGTTTTCCGCTCCGTCTCGCGCCCGTGTGCGTGGCGGGGCCTTTTCGCGTCATGTCGAATCCCCTTCCATGGGCGCGCCACTCCGGCGGCGTCCAGCAACGCCCGTCCCGGTGACGGGCAAAACCCGGTGGACGACGGAAGCCGCCTGCCGATCCTGACGGGCAAGGCCCGAGGAGGCACCATGAGTTTCGCGGATATCGGTTCCATTGTCGTTGGCGTCATCGTGCTGGGCCTGATCGGGTACTTCATGTACTCCAAGCTCGTGAAGCACTAGGGAGTCACCAAGGCGTCCCGCTTTGGCGGCACCCCCTAACCGGCAACCGTCCGCATCGACCCGGCCCACCGGCCAGCCCGAATGACCGACCGGCGCGATTCGCCCCGCCGATGCCACTTGCCCACGCCCTCCGGCTTCGCTGGAGGGCGTGTGTTTTTTTGTGCAAAGGAACCGGAGGGTAGAGGTTGAGCGTGATAATCATGCACAAAAATGAAAAGAGATTGTCACGGTCCGGTTACGGGTGGTAGCGTTGGGGGCATCCCTTGCCCTCCGTTTCATGTCGCAGGCCCGTCCGGGGCTGGGTCGGAGAAGGTGTGTTGACAGTGAATTTCGATATCATTTAGGGTGGCCCTTCCGCACGGCACAGGGCTGGCGGGTGTGGCTGCCGGGCACGGCCGGGGATGGCCGGATACGAGCGGACGCGCAACGGCGCACTCATCACAAGGAGTCGGGAATGAACGAGAATTACAAGTACGGGCTGTATTTCGTGGGCGGCGTGGCGCTGGGCGCGCTGGGCGCGGTGATGCTGGGTCGCGGCAAGTTCGACATCCGCCCGGCCATGGCCGACCTGCTGAGCCACGGCTTCGACCTGAAGGACAAGGCGTCCGCCTACGCGGAAACCGTGCGCGAGCACATGGAAGACATCGTGGCCGAGGCGGAACACGTGCACAAGCAGCGCAAGGACGCCGCCGAAGCCTCCGCCCCCGAAGCTGCTGAAGCGGCCAAGGCTTAACCGGACCAACTTCGCAACGGACGAGGCGCATGGACTATCGCATAGCTCACGAACTGCCGGGGCGCCTGCGCTTGCGCTGCGCCCCCGGTTCGCTTTCCCAGGACCGGGCGCACGACCTCGTGGCCCGCATCGTGGCCGTGGCCGGCGTGGCCGAGGCGCACGCCACCGTCAGCACCGGCAGCGTGCTGGTGCGCTACGCAAGCCCCGCGGCGCGGGGCGAGGTGCTGACCGTGGTGGATGGCTTCGTGGCCGGTGGCGGCCCGGCGCGGCGCGCGCGCGCCAGGGCGGGCCAGCCGACCCAATCCGGCCGGGGGGGCGGGGCGCAGGAAGGCGGCCGCGAGGCAGCCTCTGCCGCGCGATCCTCCGGCAAACGCCGCATGCGCGGCGCGGCGTCCGATACCGGGGCTGCGGCCGGGGCAGTCCGCCAGGCGCGCGGCCCCATGGGTGCGCACCTGCCGCCGGGGGCTCCCGCCGTTGCCGGGCTGCACGGCATGGGAGCCGTTGCGATGGACGGAGCCGCCGGGGCTGCGGGCGTCGCAGGTCTGGGCGGGCTTGCCATGGCCAGCGCCGCGCCCGGCGCGGGCGGGCTGGTCCGCTACCTGATCCTGCGTCCCTTCCTGCCGCGCATCGTGCGCATGGTGTCCGCCTTCTTTCGCGCGCTGCCCTTCCTGCTCAAGGGGGGGCGTTCGCTGGCCTCGGGCCGTCTCAACGTGGACGTGCTGGACGCGGCGGCGCTGGGCATCTCGCTGGTGCGGGGCGACTTCCGCTCCGTGGGGCTGATCACCGCGCTGTTCGCCGTGGGCGAGTTCCTGGAGGAATGGACCCGCAAGAAGTCGCGCGAAAGTCTGGCCGAAAGCCTTGCCGTGGACGTGGACACCGTGTGGGTGAAGCGCGGCGAGGCAGAGGTGCAGGTGCCCCTTTCAGCCCTGGCCGAAGGCGACCTGGTGGTGGTGCGCGCCGGTTCGTCCATCCCGGTGGACGGCGTGGTGGCCGAGGGCGAGGCCATGGTCAACCAGACCTCCATGACCGGCGAGCCGCTGGCCGTGGCCCGGCGGGCCGGTGCGTCCGTCTACGCGGGCACCGTGGTGGAGGAAGGGCGGCTGGACATCCGGCCCACCGGCGTGGGGTCGGAGACGCGCATCAACCAGATCGTGGGCTTCATCGAACGTTCCGAGGCCCTGAAGGCCAACGTGCAGGGCAAGGCCGAGCGCCTGGCCGACGCCATCGTGCCGTACAGCTTTTTGCTGGCGGGCGGGGTGTGGGCCGTCACCCGCGACGTGGCCCGGGCCGCGTCGGTGCTGCTGGTGGACTATTCCTGCGCCATCCGTCTGGCCACGCCGCTGGCCATCCTGACGGGCATGCGCGAAGGGGCGCACCACGGCGTGCTCATCAAGGGCGGCCGGTTCATCGAGGGGCTGGCTGGCGCGGATACCGTGGTCTTCGACAAGACGGGCACCCTCACCGAGGCGCGGCCCCGCGTGGCCGAGGTCATCTCGCTGAACGGGCATGGCCGTGACGACGTGCTGCGCCTGGCCGCATGCCTGGAAGAGCATTTTCCCCACCCCGTGGCCCGCGCCGTGGTGCGCAAGGCCGAGCAGGAAGCGCTGGACCATCAGGAAGAGCACGCCGAGGTGGAATACGTGGTGGCCCACGGCATCGCCTCACGCCTGCGCGGCGAACGGGTGCTGGTGGGCAGCCGCCACTTCGTCCACGAGGACGAGGGCGTGCCGCTGGACGAATTCCTGCCCGTGATCAACCAGTGGGCCGCCAAGGGCTACTCCATCCTGCATCTGGCCATCGGCGGCAAGCTGGCGGGCATCCTGTGCATAGAGGACCCGTTGCGGCCGGAGGCCGCCGACGTGGTGCGCGGCCTGCGCGAGCAGGGCGTGAAGCGCATCATCATGCTGACCGGTGACGGGCCGGTGACGGCGGCGGCGGTGGCGTCCGCCGTGGGCGTGGACGAATGGCGCGCCCAGGTGCTGCCCGCGGACAAGGCCGACATCGTGCGGCAGTTGCAGTCCGAGGGCGGCAAGGTGGTCATGGTGGGCGACGGCATCAACGATTCGCCCGCCCTTTCCGCCGCCGACGTGGGCGTATCCCTGCGCGACGGGGCGGACCTTGCCCGCGAGGTGGCCGACGTGGTGCTTTCCGGCAACGACCTTGCCGAACTGCTGGTGGCGCGGCGGCTGGCCAAGGCCACCCTGCGGCGCATCCACGTCAATTTCAGCTCCATCATGGGGCTGAACACGGCGTTCATGGCCCTGGGCCTGGTGGGCCGGGCACAGCCGGGCATGCTGGCCCTGCTGCACAACCTGACCACCGTGGGCGTGGCGCTGAACGCCATGCGGCCCATGCTGGGCAACGGCGCGCCGGAAGGACGGCGCGGGGCGGAGCGCAGGCCGGGCATGATGGCGCTGCCCGTTGGCGTTACCGGAGAGCCTGTCGCTGGCCCGGCTGTCGTCGTGGTTTCGCCCGCCGCACGGGTTGCGGCGGGAGTAGCCGGGGCGGGGGCCGCCATCGGGGCCGCGCTGAAGGCCACCGTGCAGGGCGCGGTGCAGGCCGTGGGGGCCATGGCAGGCAAGGGCAAGGCCGCCGGGCAACCGGACGCTGCCACGCCGGACAAGGCCTCGGCAACGGCTCCGGCCAAGGCGGACAAACCGGCCAGGCCCACCAGATCGGACAAGGCTGCGGCTCCGGCTGCGGTCAAGCCCGCCAAGCCCATCAAGTCGGTCAAGCCCGCCATAGCCGTACAGTCCACAGAATCCAAGTCCGCCAAAGGCGGGGCCAAGGCCACGGGCAAGGCTGCCCGCAAGCCCCGGAATTCCGGCGCGGCATAACGGACGCATCCGCAGCAGGGCCGCGCCCGGCGCGGCAAGGAGAGGTGGATAATGATCAGCAGCTTCATCGACGGCAGGGTGCGCATCCGGTGCGACGCGCTGCGCAACCCGGACGCGGCGGCCGCCATCGAAGGCACCCTGCGCGAAACACCGGGCGTGCTTTCCGCCACGGCCAACCCGCGCACCGGCGGCCTGCTGGTGGAATACGATCCGGACGCCGTGACCCAGGAACAGTTGCTGGAGGCGGCGAAGATGCTCGACGCCTTTGTCGCGCAGGAGCAGGCGGCCCCGAAGAAGGCGTGCTGCTGCCGCCGCCTGACCAAGGCCGAGGCCATGCGCATTTCCAAGCGGGGCATGGCCGGATCGCTGGCGGCGCTGGTGCTGTTCGGGCTGGCCGGGCGCGAGCGGGCGCACATCGTGGCGGGCGGGCTGTTTCTGGCCTTCAACGCCTATCATCTGTACGCGTACCGCAAGCGCATCATGGCCTAGAGCCTTTACCGCCGTCGGTCGGTAGCCGTTGCTACGGTCGGCACACCTTGCACGGACGGAATCCCGCCTCGATGGCGGCCTGCCGCGTGGTGAACACAGCCGTGCAGGCCTTGCAGGTGTAGTAGGTGCAGCCCGGCTGGTGGAAAATGTGCGATTGCACGTTGCCGTGGTAGACCGCGCCCTGCGCGGCCATGGCCCCCACGGCCAGCAGCAGCCCCAGCAGGGCGCCCGCGATTGCTCTGGCGACCAGGGTGCGCGGTGCGGCGGGTGCGCACGGGGCGGAACGGAACTGGGAGTGCGTGTCGCGCATGTGAGCCTCCTTTTTTTGGGGCCTACCGTGAAGCGGGCATGCGCGCAACGGACAGATATCGAAGGCATGGCAAAGGGGCGTCCCGCTGGGACGCCCCTTTTGCGTGCCACGTGGAAATCTGGTGGAAGGCGTGCGGCGGTGGGGAACGGGGGCTACATGTCTGGGCGGTGCGTGGCCTTCCGCAGGATCAGGTCCAGTAAGGCGGGGCCGGAGGGAATGCGCAGGCCTGTGGCCGCACAGGCGGCTTCGTCGAAGCGGGCGACGGCGAGGGTGCCGGGATGCGGGAAGACGCCCGGCCCGTGCAGCAGAAAGGGCACGGCATGGGGGTGGTGGCGGCCGTCGCCGCAGTGGGTGACGTGGTCGCAGGTGACGCAGAGCACGGCGTCGGGCCGGGCCGCGCGCAGCAGGGCGACGAGTTCCGCGTCGATGCGGGCCAGCAGGGCGGATTTGGCGCGGGCGTCGCGGGCGTGGGCGCACATGTCCGGGCCTTCCACGTGGATGAAGACCACGGCGTGGTCGGCCAGCAGGGCGAGGGCGGCGGTAGCCTTGGCGGCAAGGTCGGTGTCCGCGCCGCCGGTGGCCCCGGGGATTTCCGGCGCGGTGAGCCCGGCGGCCAGGGCCAGCCCGCGCGCCAGCGGCACGGCCGCGACCATGGCGGCGGTCAGGGGCGTATGGGGCACCGCCGAAGAGGCGGCAGCGGCGTGCCGGGCGGAAAATGACGGCAAATCGGGCCGGTGACCGCAGCCCCACGGCCACAGGGCCAGGCCGTGCGGGGCGGTGGGCTGCGCGAGCCGGGAAAGTTGGGCGTTGGCCGTCGTGATGCGCGCGTGCAGACCCGGGTGGTGGCGGGCCAGATCGCGCAGGGCGTGGGCGGGGGATTGGCCGATGACGTCCTGCGGCCCGGCGGGCGTGAAGGAGGCGCGCGTGAACGACGTGGGTGCGGCGGGAGGAGACGGGGCGGCGGCGTGGCCGTCGTTCCGTTCCACCACCGTGAAGCGGAACCCCCCGCCGTGGGCCGTGCCGTGGGCTGGTGCCGGAAAGGCGGCGCGCACGATGCTGTCCACGGCCTGCTCCATGGCGGCCTTCAGGGTGGCGGCGGGGTCGGCCATGCGGCCGTGGGCGTCCAGCGCCACCACGTTGCAGCGCCATGCCGTGTCGTGGGGGCCAAGGGGCAGCCCGGCGGCCAGGGCTTCCAGGGGGCCGCGCGCGGCGGGGTGACGCAGCGGGTCGTAGCCGAGCAGGGCGGGGATGCCCGCGTCGGAACCGGCTTCCGCGCCGGGGGGGATGACCTGGCAGAGACCGGCGGTGCCGGTGGCGGCGAGGCGGTCGAGGGTAGGCGTGCGGGCGGCGGCCAGCGGGGTGGGCTGTCCGTCGCGGGCGGGCAGGTCGGCCATGCCGTCGAGGATGCAGATGATGCAGGGCGTGTGCATGGCGGTGGCGGTGGTGGCGCTTGGGGTAGCGCGGTCACGTTGCTTGCAAAATCCGCGCGTTGCGGTCGTCATCCGTAAGGTTCGCGCGTTGCGCTCACCTAACGGCTGATGCCTTTTTCCGCCGGTCGGCGTTGGTTTGCCATTTTTGATGCTCACGTACCAAAGTACAGCGTTGCTTTCGCCATCCGTAAGACTCGCGCGTTGCGCTCGCCTAACGGCTGCCGATCTCCGCTCAAAAATGGCAACCCGCCTTGCCCGGCGAAAAACTCGTAATTTCTGGCACCGTGTCCGCACCAGCCATCCGCGCCGGAAGACCGGCGCGGAGTATAAGGAAGAAAGGCAGTTTCATGGATGAAATGCGACGAGAGAACGGCCATGGAATTTGTAGGGCGTATCGGGCGAGGTAAGGGGGCAAGCAGGGCTGTCGCCTCGCGGCACCAGCATTCCCCCAATCAAAAAGTTCTGGAGGGGATGGGGTGCGGGGAAGGGGAACCTCTTCCGAAAGGTTCCCCTTCCCCGCGAATTTATCCCTTTTCCTGCCTCTTCAATCCTTACTGCAACACGCGATAACAGACCGGCGGCGCCAGCAACAACCCGGCGGCCCGCACCTGGGCGATGGCGCCCTGGATGGCGCTGGCCTTGGCGGCGTGGGTCATGAACACCAGGGGCACGCCCTGGGGGTGCTGCCCTTTCTGGATGGCCTGGGCGATGCTGATGGAATGGTCGGCCATGGCCCCGGCCAGGTCGCGCAGCACGCCGGGGTTGTCCGGCACCATGGCGCGCACGTAGTAGCTGCTTTCGGCGTCGGCAGGGGGCAGGATGTTGGCGCGGGGGGGCACCTGGCGCTGAAAGCCGGTGTTGTGCGGGGCCGCGCCGCGCGCCACGGTCATCAGGTCGGCCAGCACGGCGCTGGCGGTGGGCAGGCTGCCCGCGCCAAGCCCATGCAGGAACACGGGACCCACGGCGTTGCCTTCCAGGCGGATGGCGTTGTACGCGCCGCCCACCCGGGCGATGAGGAAGGTGTGCTTGACCAGGGTGGGGAACACCCCGGCCTCCAGCCTGCCGTCGATGTCGCGCACCTGGGCCAGCAGCTTGATGCGAAAGCCCAGTTCGCGCGCGAACTCGATGTCCATGCGGTCGATGCCCGCAATGCCCTGCACGGGCAGTTCGGCGTAAGGGTAGTCCAGCCCGTAGGCCAGGCGGATGAGCAGCACCAGCTTGTGGGCGGTGTCGTGCCCTTCGATGTCCAGCGTGGGATCGGCCTCGGCGTAGCCCAACTCCTGCGCCTGCGCGAGGGCGGTGGCGAAGTCCAGGCCGTTGCTGGTCATCTCGGACAGGATGTAGTTGGCCGTGCCGTTCAGG